>NZ_CABVHK010000013.1 GCF_902497785.1 Pseudomonas fluorescens | reverse complement strand
GCCGCCGTAGCTGGTGGTCACCTGTTGCTGACGGTCTTCGACGATCAGGTAAGTCTGCACGAACAGATTACCCGCGCTGCCCGCAGCGGCCGGGCGCAGGCCTCGCTGATCCAGCTGATCGGCCACCGACTGGCGGATGCGCTGTTCGGTCAGGTCGCTCTTGATCCGCGGATCATCGGGACGATATTGCAGGGCGGGGTCTTTCCAGCTCCAGCTGCGATAGGCGGCAAAATCGCGGCTGGCGTCGAAGTCATGATTGACCTGGTTGCCGGCGCAGGCACTGAGAAGCGCAGCCACAGCCAGTATAGCGAGACGGCGGAACATGATATTTCTCCGGTTGAAGACATGAACCTGATGGCTTCTTTAGCGTAGAAGCTAATTGGGAGGATACGCCGACATGGCCTTTTCCACAGCCTCCCGGATCGCATCGGCTTGCGCGCTCTGGCTGCCTTTACTGCTGGTTTCGGCGCTCGAACTCCACACGGGTTGACCGCTTTGCGCATCGAACAGGTCCACCTGCACCACCACGACCTGCTCCGAATACGTGCGAACAATCGGCACTGTGTTGTACATGCCGTAACCGCTGCCGTAACCGCTGCCATAGCGGTTGTAACCGCCATAACCGCCGCCGTAGTAACCGTAGTCGTCCCGAACCTGACGCAGGCGGGTTTCCAGATGCAGATTGGCGCTGACGAACAGGTCTGCCGGGCGATTGTCATGCAGCGGACGCAAACCGCGTTGATCGAGCGCATTGCTCACCGCCTCCGCCACTTGCGCCGAGTCCGCCCAGGCGGTGCCCGGCGGCAGGCGCCCGTCGAGCCAGGCCCAGCTGCGGTAGCGTCCGTAGTCGCGCGGCGGTGCCGGGTAGGCGCTGCGGTCAAACGTGTTGGCCGCACCGGGCGGCGCTGGCGGCAAGGGGTTGGACGTCGCCACGTAAGGATTGCTGCCTTGGCACGCGGCCAGCCCCAGGCAGATCATCAACAACCCTGAACGACTTTTCATTTCGCGCTCCGATCAGACCGGCCGACAGATCCAGTGCAAGTAGCGCCCAAGTCCGGCAAAGCTTGGGTGACGCCGGTGGGCCAGTTCCATTTCGAGCAAGTCCACCAGTTCGGCGCGGGCCTGGAATTCCACCGGCATGTAGTCGTGGAAAACACGCACCCCGCTCTGGGTTTCGACCTGCCACAAGCCCTCAAGTTGCGCCGCCAGTTCACGCGGATCAAGGGGCTGCTGCGGGGTCAGGCTTTGCTTTTCGCCGGCCATGTCGTTCTTGCGCATTTTGCGGAAATGGCCCTTGAGCAGGTTGCGGTAGATCAGTGCATCGCGGTTGTAGAAGGCCAGGGACAACCAGCCGTCCTGCCGGGTCAGTTGATGCAGCACCGGCAGGATCGCGTGGGGTTCGGCCAGCCATTCCAGCACGGCGTGGCACAACACCAGGTCGTAAGGTTCGGTGAGCTGACCGAGCAGCTCCTGCCACGGCGCCTGAATGAATGTCGCGCTCTGCCCGGCGTCGGCGAAGCGCTGGCGGGCGCCTTCGAGCATCGGCTCGGCCGGTTCGGCCAGCGTCACGTCATGCCCGCGCTGGGCCAGCCACAACGACATGTGGCCAAGACCAGCGCCGATGTCGAGTACGCGCAAGGGTCGGTCCGGCAGGGTTTCGGCCAGATCGGCCTGAAGCACGGCCAGGCGGATCGCACCTTTGGCACCGCCGTAGATCTTTTCGGCGAAACGCGTCGCGAGTTGATCGAAATGACGGTCGCTCATCAGCTGAACCTCCGTTCACTGTCGGCCAGTTTGCTGCGCACTACTTCATTCATGTCCAGGCCCAGCTCGCTGCACAGCAACAGTAGATAAAGCACGATGTCACCGACTTCCTGCCCGGCGTGGGCCAGTGTGTCTGCGGGTAATTGTCGCGACTGGTCTTCGTTCAGCCATTGGAATATCTCCACCAGCTCGGACATCTCCACGCTCGCGGCCATGGCCAGGTTTTTCGGGCTGTGGAATTGCTTCCAGTCATTGCGGTCGCGGATGGCGTGCAGGCGTTCGGTCAGTTCAACAAGGTTCATCGGGCTCTCCTGAAGGCGTATAGCTTCGGGGGGATGGCCGGGGATGGCAAGTGCGCCGTTTTTTGTGGGAGCGAGCCTGCTCGCGAAAGCGTCATCACATTCAACATCAGCGTTGACTGTCAGACCGCTTCGCGAGCAGGCTCGCTCCCACAGGGGTGCAACCTCTATGCGACGAGGGAACTCGCCAGCGTGATCAATGGCCCAAGGCTCAACCACTTACATCAGGACGTTAACGACATGCAGGTAGAAAGTTTTTTCGAATGGCTCGGCCAGGCCATAGGTTCGGTCATCCGCTTTATCGTTGACGGCCTCAGCGGCCTGTTCAATCTGTTGAGCCATGCCGGCAGCAATTTCGTCGAAGGGTTGTCCCGGGCGTTGGGCATGGACACTTCGATCATCAGCATCATCGCGTTGATCCTGGGGCTGATGCTGTTGTGGTCGGCGATCCGGGCGTTCATGAATGCGTCGATCATCATGGGGATCATCTGGCTGCTGCTGGGGTTGTGGTTGCTGAGCTGGATCATCCACTAACGCCACCAACACCTGTGGGAGCGAGCCTGCTCCGGGCGGCGTTCCGACGATGGTGTGTCAGCCGCCACCCACGCTGCTGACACACCGTCGTCGGAACGCCGCCCGGAGCAAGCTCGCTCCTACAATGGATCACGGCAGATTCAAAATGAATCGCTACAATGCCGGCTCTCCAAGGAGTCTGCATGTCCAACCTGATCGCCGACTGGCGCGACCGCCCGACCCATCGCCGGGTCTGGGCGCTCGCCGCGCCCATGATTCTTTCCAACATCTCCGTGCCGCTGGTGGCGCTGGTGGACAGCACCGTCATCGGCCACTTGCCCCACGCCCATCAACTGGGCGCCGTTGCGGTCGGGGCCAGCCTGTATACCTTTCTCGCCTGGGCCATGGGATTCCTGCGCATGGGCTCCACCGGGTTTGCCGCGCAGGCCGCCGGGCGCGGGGACGGCGCGGCGTTGCGGCAGATTCTGTTGCAGGGTTTGTTGCTGGCCATGGGCCTGGCCATTGTCCTGGGTGCACTGGGCGTTCCGTTGAGCGGTGTCGCGCTGCACTTCATGCAGCCGTCGGCAGAGCTGGATCAACTGACCCGTGAATTCTTCCACACGCGACTGTTCGGTCTGCCCGCCGCGCTGGCCAGCTATGCGCTGGTCGGCTGGTTCCTCGGCACCCAGAACGCCCGGGCGCCTTTGGCGATCCTGCTGAGCACCAATCTGGTCAACATCGCGCTGAACCTGTGGTTCGTCCTCGGCCTGGAATGGGGCGTGGTCGGGTCAGCCCGGGCTTCGGTGATCGCCGAATGGACCGGCGCGCTGATCGGCCTGCTGATGACCCGCAAAGCCCTGCGCGCCTACCCCGGCCACATCGTCTGGGCGGCGTTGGCGCTGTGGCAGAGTTGGCGACCGCTGCTGGCGGTCAACCGCGACATTTTTATCCGCAGCCTGTTGCTGCAATCGGTGTTTTTCCTGATCACCGTGCAAGGCGCGCGGCTGGGTGACGCCACGGTCGCCGCCAACGCCCTGCTGCTCAACGGTTTGCTGTTAACCGCACACGCGCTCGATGGATTGGCCCACGCCGTGGAAGCGCTGTGCGGGCATGCCATTGGCGCACGCGACCGCGACGCCCTGCGCCGTTCGCTGGTGGTGGCCTGTGGCTGGTCGTTGTTGGCGAGCGTGGGATTTGCCGGGCTGTTTCTGTTCGCCGGGCACTTGTTCATCGAGATGCAAACCGACATTCAAAGCGTGCGCGACACCGCGTTCATCTACCTGCCCTACCTTGCCGCCCTGCCGTTGATCGCGGTCTGGAGCTACTTGCTCGACGGTCTGTTTATCGGCGCCACCCGCGCCCGGGAAATGCGCAACGGGATGCTGCTGACGGTGCTCATGCTGTTGCCGTTTGCATGGGCGTTGCAAGGCCTGGGCAACCACGGGCTGTGGATAACATTCCTGTTGTTCATGGTGCTGCGCAGCCTGATCCTCGGGGCAATTGCGTGGTTTCTGCGCAACAACGACGGCTGGTTCACCGGACGAGCTCACTGACCCGCCGCTGCCCGGTTGACCCGTCGCCCAATTGTGCTCGCCAGAGGGTTGGACCTGTTGCTCAGGATGGATCGTTTTGCCAGCGTTGGCGCAGGCTGTCGAGACGCTCCTGTTGCGTCAATCCCGACAACGGTGGCACCCATAAAGCGCGGGGATGCTGCAAGCGTAGCCATAACCAGCCGTCGAGCACCGGCCGCTCGCTGAATCCCAGCGCCAGGCCCTCCTGCACGTGGGACCACAGGCTGCTGTAATCAGTCCCGGTGGAACGGCTCCAGCGCCAGGCGTGCTGCTCCAGCACGCACGTTTGCAGCTTTTCCCGTTGCCGGGGGCTGAGGTCTTCTTCCACCGCCAACGGGCGGACGGCGAGCCGCGGATTGAGCAACTGTTGCCAGCCCTCACTGCCGATCGCGCGGTCGGCCCAGGTGCCGCCGAACCAGTGCAACTGATCGATCGGGCCCAGCCAGCGACTCAACTCGAGCGCATCACAGGCATCAAAAAAATAGCTGGCCGTGTTGGGGTTGTAGTAACTCAACAAGGCCCGATGATGCAGCCCGAACGCCACCGTCAGCATGCGCCGCAGATGCGCCAGCAAGGTTGACGCTGATGCCTCGCTGACCACCAGCAGACCGCGCCAGGCATGCGTTTGGCCGTAGCACAACTGCGCCAGCGCCGGACACGTGCGAAGGTCCACGAGCGCGGGGCCGGCTTCGCGCAATGCGTGCAACTCAGTACCCTCGAACAACCGGAACCAGCGGGCCTGTGCCAGGCCCTGTTGCCGTGTCGCGCTCGCTTCAGGTGCCCCCGGGACGTCCAGCAACAGCCATTGCGGGGTTGCGCCGATCATGCCGCACCGCTCTGGCCAAACAGCGACACTGCCCGACAGGTACACGGTGCCTGAGTGCAATGACTGAAACTGCCTCCACCGGGTAACAGACACAACAACACCAACGGTTCGCCCGAGCGCAGGAGCGTCAGCAAACCTTCGTCGGGTGACTCGTTTTCAGGCAGGCTGGGCACTTTGGCTTCTTCGGCCAGCGGCGTCGCCGGTAGAAACCCGCAAATCAACGGTTGGTCCGGATCGCCCTCGATGAAACTCACCACCACCTCGGTCCCCTCGCACAGTGGCGGGACGCTCGACCTTTGCAGCTCCGCAGCCACCGGCAGCCAACAGTGGCTGGGGGTCGCGCCCTCCCCCTGATAGAGCCAGTCGAACTGCACCGCCACCGTTCTGGCCGGATCGGGCCGGTCTTCATCGACGTCAACCACCCAGGCCCGTTGCAGGCTGTGCATGCGCGGTTTGGTCCCGCAGTGGGGTGACACCAAGGGCGCTTCCCAGTGAATCGCGCGGATCTGGTTGCTGTAAGGCGTCAGCAGGTCCTGACTCCCCTGGTGCTCGACATGGGTCAGCAACCAGAGATGATTCCACTCGGCAACCGGGTGGCCGGTCAGCGGCATCAACTGCCCGCTGCGAAGCGCCGCGAGGTCCGTGCACCCCTCGGCAACTTGCACCGTCCGTTCGTCCATGCGTAGCTGGAACTGCCGCACCGCCGGTTGCTCGCGTTCGCCCTGAAACAGCGCGTCGTCGCCAAGGCGAAAATGCCCGCGACCATCACCAAATACCACGCAGTGCCCGCGCGCATGGTGCTCGAAGTGATAGTGCAGCGATTCCTGGGCGCACAACCGCTGGAGAAATTGCAGATCGGATTCCCGGTACTGCGTGCAGAAATCCCGGGGCGGGTAAACGCCACTCAACTCAAACCGGCGATCCTTGTCGGTGATGCCGTGTTCCTTGAGCACCTGGCTGAGGATCTCCGGTACCGACAGCGCACTGAAAATTCGCTGGCTGAAACGCTGGGAAAGACACGCCAGCTTCGGCCCCAATCGTACGTGGCAAAGCCGGACGCTCGGGCCGTGGTCACGCTGGACAAGTTCGTGCAGTTGTCCGTGGAAAGTGCTGCCCTCGGGCCCGACATGCAAAACGGCCGGACGGTACAGCAAGCTGCCAAGGTCAAGGGTCGGGTCATCGATCAGCAGATCCACGTCGAACACAAAGGGCTCGCTGATCGCTTCTCTACCGGTAAAGGCCAGAACTTCGAAAGGGTCGGGCAGACCGGCTACATCCAGACGAAATGAAGGTTCGTTGGCTGGATCGAACATCGGCGATTCTCTACAGGAGGGGCGGCCGGGGATTCTCGCCGAGAGACATGGCCGAGTAGAGTGCCGAAGTACAACTTAGGAAATGGCCTACGCGAAAAGAAGACCATATGGCTTGGATAGCCGGGTATGTCGGGTGTTTCGCTGAAAAAAAAAGAACCGTCCCACCAGGTCATCTGAAATTTCCGCAGCGTGCGGAAACTTTTCAGACAACCCGATGAGTACGGTGACTTACTTCAAGACGACAGGTAAGACGAACGGGTCAGGCCCAGACGCAAGGCGTCGAGGAACTGGGTACGTTCGGCGGCCGTGATACGCGCACTGGCGCACTTGTCGCGGTAGTGGGTCATCAGCTCTTCCGGCGACAAATGCACGTAACGCAGCATGTCTTCGATGGTGTCGTGGGTTTCGATACCCGCGTGGTACACGCTGCCGTCGGCATTCTGGTAGATGTTCACCGAGTCGGTGTCACCGAACAGGTTGTGCATATCGCCAAGGATTTCCTGGTAGGCGCCCACCAGGAAGATGCCCAGCAAGTAATCTTCACCTTCGTTCAGCGCGTGCACCGGCAGGCTGGTCTCGATGCTCTGCTCGTCCACGTATTGCTTGATCTTGCCATCGGAGTCGCAGGTCAGATCCTGCAGGACCGCACGACGCAGCGGCTCTTCGTCGAGACGGTGCAACGGCAGGATCGGCAGGACCTGGCCGATGGCCCAGGTGTCCGGCAGGCTCTGGAACACCGAGAAGTTGCAGATGTACTTGTCGGCCAGCTTGTCGTTGAGTTCGTCGAGCACCTGACGGTGCGAACGCTGACGTGCCTTCAGCGAATTGTGCAGGCGACGGCACACCGCGAAGTAGCACTGCTCGGCCAGGGCTTTCTCGGCCAGGGTCAGTTTGCCGTCGGCATACTGGGTCGCCACATCACTCATGTAGTGCGTAGCGCGCCAATAGGTTTCGGTGACCATTTCGATATCGGTCGGACCCAGCAGGTCAACCAGCCACTGGACGGTTTCCGGCAGCGCTTCCTTGTTCTCGATTTGCGGTATTTCGTCGTTGTGTTTCTCGACGTCAGTTACCTGCACCACCAGCATCGCGTGGTGGGCGGTCAGCGAGCGGCCGCTTTCGGAGAAGATGTTCGGGTGCGGCAGGTTCTGCGCGTCGCAGAATTCCTTGAGCATCCCGACCACGACGCCGGCGTAATCGTCCATGTCATAGTTGATCGAACTGGCGTTGCGCGAGTGCGTGCCGTCGTAGTCCACGCCCAGACCGCCGCCAACGTCGATGTGATCGACTGGCAGGCCGAGGTTGCGCAGCTCGCCGTAGTAACGAATCGCTTCCTTGAAGCCGTGCTGGTAGTCCGCCAGGTTGGCGATCTGCGAGCCCATGTGAAAGTGCAGCAGGCGGATGCCCTGATCCAGGCCCGCCGCGCGGAAACGCTCGACCACCGACAGCAGTTGCGCCGCCGACAGGCCGAACTTGGATTTCTCGCCGCCGGTGTCCGCCCACTTGCTCGATGCCAGGGACGACAGGCGCACGCGCAGACCGACCTGAGGCTTGACCTTCAGCGAAGCGGCTTCTTCGATCACCAGCTCAACTTCGGATTCTTTCTCGATCACGATAAACACGTTGTGCCCGAGTTTCTGGCCCATCAGTGCCAGGCGGATGAACTCGCGATCCTTGTAACCGTTGCAGACGATGGTGCCGCCCTTCGGCGCCAGCGCCAGCACCGCCAACAGCTCCGGCTTGGAGCCGGCTTCCAGGCCAATGGACACATCCTGGGTGGCGATGATGTTCTCGATCACCGCTTCTTGCTGGTTAACCTTGATCGGGTACAGCGCGGTGTACTTGCTCTGGTATTCCAGGCGCTCGATATTGGCATCGAAGGCACCGGTCAACTGGCGGACGCGGTCTTGCAGAATGTCAGGAAAACGCACCAGCAACGGCAAGGACAGGCCGCTTTTGCGCAGCTGGTCAACTTGCTCGAAGAGGTCGATAGGCGAACTGGTCGGACCGTTCGGACGAACTTCGACGCGACCGGCGTCATTGATCGCGAAATATCCGGCCCCCCAATGGCGAATCCCGTAAACACTGCGGCTGTCCGCAACTGTCCATTGGCTGCCATCGTCTTTGCGTGTGCGTCGTACGGACATTGAAGTCCCCTATAAAGAAGTCATAGAGCGTCACCTGGGTTCAGGCTGGCGCAGTCTAAAAGATGAAAATGACGGTTCGTCAACGAAGGGATAGACCTCGCTGACCGCAGTGAGTTTAGAAACCGGTCAGAACAGGCTCTGTGAAAACCATGTAAGCGACTCCAGACCCGCGATAAATCCGGACCGGGTCAAGCCGTGGGTGGTTTTCACAGAGGCTGCTAGCCGCCGGACTTCTTTGCCTTGAAACCGAGTTTGATCAGCTCGCCCAACAACAGCTCGACATGATCGCCCTGGATCTCAATGATGCCGTCTTTCAACGCGCCACCGGTCCCGCAACGTTTTTTCAACGTGGTGGCCAGGTCCTTGAGGGCGTCTTCGGCCAGCGGCACGCCGGTGATGGTGGTCACCGTCTTGCCACCACGGCCCTTGCTTTCGCGACGCACGCGAGCGATGCCGTCGCCGGTCGGGATAATGGTCTGTTTGCAGATACAGGCGTCCACCGGCTTACTGCAATCCGGGCAATGACGACCTGCGTCGGTGGAAAATACCAAGCCACCAAGGGCGGCGAAGGATGCGGCTTTTTTGGCCACCGGCAATCCTCTCGGGAGGACAAAGACTGGTCGCGGCACATCGGCCATCGACCGCGAAGCCCCACTCAGGCAGGGGCAGCGCTACTGAACCGGAAAAACCCTGTAGGAGCTGTCGAGTGCAACGAGGCTGCGATCTTTAATCTTGATTAAACAGCAAAATCAAAAGATCGCAGCCTGCGGCAGCTCCTACAAAAGCAATACGGTTCAGTTTCAAAAGGTCGCGCAGTGTAACGGCAAAAACGCCAGTTGCTAAGAGCCAATCGGCGCCAATTTATGCCTCTTTTGCGACGTCCTCGCCCCGTGCCCGAAGATAGCGCTTCAATGCCGCCAAAGAGTCCGGGCAGTAAGGCTTTTGCTGGATTTCCAGCATGACCTGATCGACGGGAATAAAGCGCGCTTCCAGCACTTCCTCCGGTTGCAGGATCAACGGGCCATCCCACACCGCGGAAAACGCCGAGCACCAGAGGCGATTACCGGTGTCCTCGAAGAAAAAATGATCATGGGCGGTCAGTTCCACACCGCTCACACCCAGCTCTTCCTCCAGCTCACGGGCTGCCGATTCGGCATATGTTTCGGTGGCCATCACCATGCCCCCCGCTGCCACGTCCCAATACCCGGGATAAATCGCCTTGCTCAAGGTGCGCCGATGCACGCAAAGCTCACCGGCGGAATTGAACAGCATGATGTAGGTGCCGCGCCCGATCAGCCCGCGCTCGCGCAGGTCCGAACGCACCAGGGCACCGAGCAGGTTGTCCTGCTCGTCGACCCAGGCGATGTGCTCGGCATCGGAGGCCGCGCGGTGGGCGGCCTCTTTGGAACTGTCGACCATGACTCAGCCCTGATTGAGCAGTTGACGCAAATCGATCACTGCGGCGTTGGCCCGGGAGATGTAGTTGGCCATGACCAGCGAGTGGTTGGCCAGTACGCCGAAGCCGCTGCCATTGAGGATCATCGGGCTCCAGACCGGCTCTTGCGAGGCTTCCAGCTCACGAATGATCTGGCGCACGCTGACCGTGGCGTTCTTCTTCGCCAGTACATCGGCAAAGTCGACTTCGATGGCGCGCAGCAAATGGGACAAGGCCCAGGCCTGACCGCGGGCTTCATAGAACACGTTATCGATCTGCATCCATGGGGTTTCGACGATTTCCTCGTCAACCTGTGGCACCTGACCCGGCGCGACGACTTCGGTTTTCAGCGCGGTATTGAGCTTGACCCGACCCACGCTGGCCGAGAGCCGTTGCGACAGCGAACCCAAACGGGTGCCCACATCGCCCAGCCAGTTGTTCAGGTTGTCGGCGCGAGCGTAGAACAGTGCGTTTTTCTGTGAAGGGTCGGACAGGCGCGCCTGATAACGGCTCAGGGAATTGATGCCTTCCTGATACTCGGATTCGCTGGAGGGCAGCACCCAGCTCTTGTTGTCGAAGTTGAAACGCGGCTCGGCTTTCGCCAGATCGGAGTCTTCGGCCGACTGCGATTGCGAGCGGGCGAAGTCTTTACGCAGCGCACGCGTCAGGTCGCGGACCTGGACCAGCACCCCATATTCCCAGCTCGGCGTGTTGTCCATCCACAGGCCCGGCGGGAAACGGTCGTTGGAAATATAGCCACCCGGCTTGGTCAGCAAGGTATCGGCGACGGTCTTGAGGGTTTCCACCGTGGTGTAGCCGATGACCATCTGCTTGCCTTCTTGCTCGGCAGCCACCTGGGCATTCTGTTGCACCGGGAACAGCGCCGGCTCCTGGCTCCAATACCAGCCGAGCGCAATCGCAACCAGCAGATAAAGACCAATCAGCGTGGCCAGCGCCCGACTGAACAACAGGCCACCGATGTAACTGCGGGTGGCCGATTTCGGTTCCGCGGCACGTTCAGGCGCGCTGCCCGCGCGATTCTTCCAGTCCAGCATGGCGATATCCTTTCAATCACTTGAGTTCATCGGTTCGACCACAACCATACAACAACGTGCCTTTGCCCGGCACCCGCCGTCGGGGTTATCCGGAAAAATTAGCGTCTGTGGGTGTGACAACCGGTTGTTTATGCGCTCAAGTGGCCATGCGCAAACTAGACGGCTATGACCTTCATTGAAATCCCCTGCACCTCGGCGGGCGTGAAGAGATGGGCGATACCCAACTCGTCGGTTCGACGCTGGGCACTGTCGCCGTCCACCGTCGCAATGTACTGATACTGCTCCAGCGGCGCGCCCGTTACGCTAACGCAAAGACGGAAGAGTCTGGGTGATCGCTTGGGCTGCACGGGCGGGTTTCTCATCATTTCCAACACCACCGGATCAAAAGCACGCATCGGCAGCCGCCATTCGACGAAGTCAGCCTCGGCGCGGATCAACCACCACTCGCCCCGCTCTAATTGCTCCAGCACTTCACTGTCGATATTGATCAGCAGTTCGGCGCGCAAGGTCTCAAGGCCCTCAATAGGCTGTCGATCAACCAGCGCCTGACGCACATGGTCCTGCGCTTCTTCTCTGGAATAGGCATGCTCGCGCTCTAATTCGGAGAGATCGCGTTGATTGACCAGCCTCATGCGTATCCTTCCGCGCTCCATTCGTCGGAGCCCATGGTGCGGCTGATCTCATGCCGCCAATAAATCCGCCGGTAACTGAAGTGGACCTTCTCCAGTTGAGTGATATGAGCGGTGCCGGGATCCTGACAATGAGGCATGAGCACTTCCGCGCCGATGATCAGCGCGTCTTCCAGTTCCATAGAGTAGAAGTGTTCCTGGATGCCCTGGGCCGAAGTGCGATACCACTCGACGCGGCATATTTTCAGCAACTCTCCAGAACATAAAGCGTTGTTGATCAGCGGTGTCGCCTTGTCGATGGTCTTGGTGATGATCAAGGGCTTGTGCATCCGACGGCCTGCGCCCGCGCCTTTTGGCACGAAAATGCCGTGGCTCAAGGCCTGGATCATGATTTGGTCCTCACGCCCCTTTTGGTAGGTGTTGCCCACCGACGCCTCGGTGAAGGCGCCTTCGCTGATCGGGCCTTGTCGTTCGCCGTGGAGGGTCATGAAGGCGGGGGTAGGCATGGTGGCGCTCCTTTTTTATTTGGGTTGTGGGGCGGGGAAGTGCGAGGGTTCGTCGTACATGTCTTCGATTTCGTCAAAGGGCGTCCAGGGTTTGGCGAGTGCGAGAGTGATGAGGTAGCGTTCTTCGGTGGGGTTTCGGTAATCCTTGAAGCGACCCACTACCAGCGAGACCTGATACTTATCGCCGGTTTGCCAGTAGGATCGTCCGTGCAATATTCCTTTGCTCAGATATGCCCGCCACTCAGGGGTATCGACGATCGTGGGGTTGTTCCGCAGCCCCTTCGCCACCCAACCTTTAGCGCGCAATTGGTCTTGCAGGTCAAGAACGACCTTCAGTGCGTCGTCTACCAGTAATGGTTCTACCTGCGGCGACATACGAACGGCTTCAATGACGTTGTCGTTGAATGTAACCGCGAAAAAGCGAGCTAAAGGCGTATCAAATCCATATTGCGGGTCGATAAATCGCAAGCGAGCATCGGTCTCGGGAATTCCGCCCCAGACATGTCCGCGTATCAGTGGACTGAAAGGGGCGGTGGAGTTTTTGCGCATTTCTTCATATGTCCCGCCTATTTCCAAAGCAATTTCCGGGTCATCCCAAAGAGGCTGCTGCAATTGGCGCATGGCGGCTACCATCAATACAGCCAGAACCAGCAGGCCTGCACCATGAAGTAAATAGGAACGACGCTGCCACAGACTCACAGATTTACTCCGCCCGCCGCGATCTCGTTGATCGATTGCACCAATGCGGTACGGTTGTAATCGTTGAGCATGTGATCAAAGCGTGCTGCTGCCCGGAGCACGAATGTCATTCTCTGTTTGATGTCTGACAAATCAGCCAGCGGGTTGCTGTCAAACTCGATAGTACGATCATCATCGACACGCGGGCATTGGCTGGTGAGTGTCAACTCGATAGCTTGAGCGACACCGGATGGAAAACCGGTCACGTAGGATGCATGGTTGGTGCGCAGCAACGTAATCAGTTGCCGATCTTCATAAATGGTTGGTTGGAGAATATTGAGCTGCTCATGCCACGCCAAAAGCTCCACGCTTCTAGCTATGTCGCCGGCCTCGATTGCCTCAAAGGCCAGGATAATTTCGGTGTAAAACTGCCCAAACGCGAGCCGTTCCTGACCCACTGGCCAAAGTACCGGAAACTTTGGATGTCCATAAATTGTTTCACGCGCTTTTAAACACTTCTTCAACTCCTTCAATCCACGCTTCGCATAAAACTCATGCAACGGAAAAACATCCAGAAACAGCGTGGTATTCCCCAGCGCCATCATGTCGTGCACATGCTGGAACTGTTGCTGCGCCAGCGATAGCTCCGCCCCACCAGAACGAAAATCCACAGAGGGCACCGGATTACGTGCATCCGCTTCCTTATATTCACGTAACTCATCCGCCTGCCCGGCCATCCTGTCCGGCGTTAACAAACCGAACTCACGGCGACCATCGCGCATACGCTCCCGCGTTTTTTGTTCCTCGCGAATAAGCTCGATACTGTCTGCCGCATGCAGTAACCCGCATCCCACCTGCTTGGAGGCAAACGCCGCCAGCCCGGCCCACTGAAATCTTGAGTCGTGCAGCCAAAGTCGGGCGTAAGCCGCATTGATCACCCGATTGCGCTCCACCGGATCAGCGATCAGAACGCCGTCTGGCGCAACGATTTCTTCCGCCGCACGCTGGTAATGCCGCCACAGGCACGCGCAAGTAAGAATCGGCACATCAGTAACCAGCATCCTGCTGCCATAAAGCTCCATCTCTTTACACTCACACTCATCAACTGGCGTGCTGTTGTGGTTGAGGAGCTGCCCGTCACAGGGTTGTTCTTTGAAACACTGGGTCATGATTGGCAGACAGCGTCTAGGGGAATCCCTGAACCCTACCAGCCGAAATCCGCCGCGAATCAGGCAGACGAAAAATCGGAATTGCCTGACTGCCAAGACTCGCCGGGGTTACAGAGTTTTCATACAAAAAGACCAACCAAGCGCTGAAACGCCCCGGCCACGGGGCATGTGCAACTCACCAACCAGAGTTCAGACCGACCAGTCACAAACTGAATGGCACCTTCGTGCAGATTATTGACGTACGACACTCATCCCACTGAAAAGAGGTGCTAGCATAGAGCCACCAGTCGACCTCAGCATGCACCCTAACTAGTAGTCAGGATATGACCGAGTCAGAAGACCCCAGCCGTGAGCGTCTCAAGCACCATTTTGCCCAGCGGGTAATTCATCAGGCGCGTCAAATTCTTGAGATCTGGCAGCGCTTGCAACGCAGTGAGTGGTCTTCCACCGACCTCGCGGAATTGAGCGAGGCCAACCTGCGCCTGCTGCGATTCGCCGAGCGCTTCGAACAACCCGAACACACGCAGCTGGCGCGCTACATCGGCCAGTCGCTGGAGGCTGTCGATGCCAATCGCGGACGCCTGAGCAGCGGCCTGATCACCGACCTCAACCGCTTGATGCAGCGCCTGTCGCGCACTGGCCTGCGTCATGGCGATCAACTCGAACAAACCTTCCTGCCGCCCCTGCGCAAGCCGATCTACGTGATGCTGCAGGACCACGACCGGGCCGAGCGTCTGGCCAAGCAGCTTGAGTTTTTCGGGCTCAGCGCCCAATCGCTGGACAGCGTGGCTGCGTTTCGCACATCGATGGTTGAACGCTTGCCCGCCGCGATCGTGATGGACGTGGACTTCAGCGGTCCGGGCGTCGGCCTGAAATTGGCCGCCGAAGCTCAAGTGGGTCTGGATGAACCGTTGCCACTGCTGTTCTTCAGCTTGCACGAGACCGACACGCCGACCCGCCTCGCCGCCGTGCGCGCCGGCGGCCAGGAGTTCTTGACCGGCACTCTGGAAGCCTCGAGCCTGCTGGAAAAAATCGAAGTCCTGACCTGCGTCGCGCAGTACGAACCTTATAAAGTGTTGATCATCGACGATTCTCGCGCCCAGGCCTTGCACACCGAACGCCTGCTGAACAGCGCGGGCATCGTCACGCGGACCTTGATCGAGCCTATTCAGGCCATGGCTGAGCTCGCAGACTTCCAGCCCGACCTGATCATCCTCGACATGTACATGCCAGCCTGCACCGGCACCGAACTCGCGAAGGTGATTCGCCACAACGACCGCTATGTCAGCGTGCCGATCATTTACCTGTCGGCCGAAGACGACCTGGACAAGCAACTCGACGCCATGAGCGAGGGCGGCGATGACTTCCTGACCAAACCGATCAAGCCCCGGCACCTGATCACCACCGTGCGTAACCGCGCGGCTCGCGCGCGCAACCTGAAAGCAAGGATGGTCCGCGACAGCCTCACCGGGTTGTACAACCACACGCACATTTTGCAATTACTCGAAGACTGCAGCTTCCGCGCCCGTCGCGAAAGCAAGCCGCTGAGTTTTGCGATGCTCGACATCGACCACTTCAAGCGGGTCAATGACAGCCACGGCCACCCGATGGGCGACCGCGTGATCAAAAGCCTGGCGCTGTTTCTCAAACAGCGTTTGCGCAAGAGCGATTTCATCGGCCGTTACGGCGGCGAAGAGTTCGCCATCGTCATGCCGGACACCGACATCGAAGCGGCCTACGGCGTTCTCGATGAAATTCGCCAGCGTTTTGCGGAAATTCACTACCCCGCTCAACCCCAGGACCTTTGGTGTACGTTCAGCGCCGGGGTGGTGGAATTTCATGAAGACTCCGACAGCCTGATGATGGCGAGCCAGGCGGACGAGGCGCTGTACCGCGCCAAGCACGCCGGGCGCAACCGCGTACAGACCTCGCGAGCGTCAAAGCAAAGTGCCACTTTTTCATCGGATTCGACTCATTCGGTCATAACCCTGTAACAGAACCGCAATAACTTCAGGGGCTTACCATTCTGCCGTTGGTAGTCCCACGATGCGCCTGAAACTGCTGACCAATCTCAACACCCTTCTTTTAGTCGCCGTGTGCGTGGCCCTCGGCGCCACACTCTGGTGGTCGCAAAAAGCCCTCGAACGCCCGTATCTGTTGATGGAGCGCTACTTGGGGTTGTCGCAACAATTCCAGAATGAAGTGGCGCGCAACGTCGAGGATTACCTCGCCAGCGGTGACGCACTGCGCCTCAGCAGTGCCAGTCAGGCCATCGACGCGCTGCAAAAGGAACTGGGAGAGTTGCCGCCCGCATTGGCCGACACCTTGCGCCCCAGCCTGACGAACCTCAGTGAATTCAGCAAAACCGACCTGCTGGCCGCCGGCAAACTCGCGGGCGATCCACAGGCATTGCTGTTGCAAGCTGAACGCGAGCTCGGCGCCAGCCTTGATCAGCTCAGCCAATACGCCAGCGGTAATGCGACGTATCTGACGCCTCTACTGGCCGCCTCCCAGCACTTAGGCAAACTATCCCTGGCCCGGGACAAACTGGTCAGCAGCGGTCGCAGCGAGCTGGCCGCCGATGTGGAGCGCGAAGTCACCAACATCCGGGCTCAGGCCGAAGTGTTGAACGCTCTGCCGCTGTTGGGCGTTACCAGCAAAACCGAGTCGGGCACCGACGATTTCGCCGCGATGATGGGCCTGGAGAACACCGAAACAGCCGTCGCCGAAGATGCCGGTGTCGGACTCAAGCGCGAACTCACAAGCCTGCTGACCCGCTACCCCTCGGAGCTTGCGCGCACCCGCGAGCAGATCCAGAAACGCGCCGACCTCAGCGCCGCGACTCACCTGAAAATCGCTGCAGTACAGCAGGCCATCGCCGGGCTGGAGCCGGTGGTCCGCGCCCAGCACGGGCACATCCAGAGCGAAGTACGGTTGATGCAAGGGTTGATGATCGGCCTGATCCTGTTGATCGCCTTGCTCATCGACACCCTGCAACGACGCCTGGCCCGCACGCTGACGAATCTCGCGCCCGCCCTGTCGACCTGGGCCGAGGGCGATTTCAGCCGCGACATTGAACTGGGCAAAACCAATCGCGAACTGCATGACATCCAGGCCTCGCTCAATCGTCTGCGCGCCTACCTTGTCGATCTGGTGGGGACCATTCGGCTGAACGCCGAACAGGTTGCCGGCAGCAGCCGGACCCTGGCGGAATTGAGTCATGACTTGCACAGCGGTGCCGAGCATCAGGCGGGTGACACGGCGCTGATCCGTGACTCCCTCGGTGAACTGGAGGCGACCATTCAGCAAGTCGCCGGCGATGCCAGTCAGGCCGCCGACGCCAGTCGCCATGCCGGACTGGCGGTGGAACATGGTCAGAAAGTCATCGGCTTGAGCCTCACCGGTCTGCATGCGTTGGTGGGTGAAGTGCAAGGCAATGCACAGATGATCGAACACCTGGCGGAGGAATCGGCAACCATCGGCGGCGTGCTCACGGTGATCCGCTCGATTGCCGACCAGACCAACCTGCTGGCGCTGAACGCGGCGATTGAAGCGGCCCGCGCCGGGGAAATGGGTCGCGGCTTTGCCGTCGTGGCGGAAGAGGTTCGGTCCTTGGCGCAACGCACGGCCGGGGCTACGGCCGAAATCCAGACCTTGATTGCCGGGCTGCAAACGGCGGCGCGGCAATCGGTGGAAGGCATGCGCGCGCAAGTCGAACACGCTGAAGCGACGGCCAATCAGGCGCAGGCTGCGGACGGCGCGCTGGATAAAATCGTCGGGGCGATTCAGACCATCGCCGACACCGCCGTACGTATCGCCGACGTCACGGCTCAGCAGAGCGGCGCCGTCAGTGAAATTCGCGATCACAGTGAGCGGATTCACCAATTGGGTGGGGATAACTTGCTGCGCATTGGCGAGGGACGCGAGCAAGGCGAGCACCTGTTAGTGTTGGGTGGGCGCCTGCATACGGCCGTTCAGGCCTTCCGCGTCTGACAACAATCCCCCGTAGGAGCTGCCGCAGGCTGCGATCTTTTGATCTAGTCTCCAGAAAATGGCGCCGCATCAAAAGCAAAGATCGCAGCCTGCGGCAGCTCCTACAGGGGCCAGAGTAGATCCCTGCATCGCGCACTCAGCTATCATGCCCCCACCTCCGATACGCGAGATCGTCATGCGCCGTTTGCTCTGCCTGCTGTTCTTAGTGCTCACTCTTCCGGCCACCGCCGCCGGGTTGCTGGAAAGCCGACCCAGCGCCACCCTCGGCTCGATCAACAACAGCGCCGACTTCCTGCCGGTGCGCGAAGCCTTTCAACTGAGCCTGATAGACAGCACGCCGCAATCGATCAAACTGCGCTTCGTCGCCACCGAGGGCTACTACCTCTATCGCCATCGCTTCCAGTTTCGCGCCGATCCCGCGGATGTCGCGCTTGGCGCGGCGCAGTTGCCTAAAGGCGAACAAAAGCATGACGAGTACTTCGGCGACGTCGAGGTTTACCACGAGATCATCGAGGTAGAGCTGCCGCGCACCGATCAACGGGCCTTCACCCTGGCAGTGACGTATCAAGGTTGCGCCGACAAAGGTCTGTGCTATCCGCCCGAGACCGAACGGCTGAGCATTGAGGGCTCTGGCACTGCAAAAAACTGGAGCTGGCGTGAACTGGCGCTGTTCTTCCTCGCCGGCCTTGGCCTGACCTTCACCCCTTGCGTGCTGCCGATGCTGCCGATCCTGTCCGGCGTGGTGTTGCGCGGCCAGGTCGGAGGCTTGCGCGGCTTCAATCTGTCGCTGGCCTACGTACTGCCGATGGCAGCCTGTTTCGCCTTGCTCGGTGCATTGATGGGAATGTTCGGCGCGCAGCTCAACCTTCAGGCGCGGTTGCAATCGGCCTGGGTGCTGGTGCCGTTCGCGATGTTTTTTGCAGTGTTTGCCCTGGCGATGTTCGGCGTCTTCGAACTGAAGTTGCCGCACGCCATCAGCAGCCGGCTGGATCGCATCGCCGGTCGCACCGAAGGGGGCTCGTTGTGGGGTGCGGCGGTGTTGGGCGTGGTTTCCAGCTTGCTGGTTTCACCTTGCGTCTCGGCACCGCTGGCCGGCGCGCTGCTGTACATCAGCGCCAGCGGCGATGCGCTGGGCGGCGGACTGAAACTGTTCATGCTCGGCCTCGGCATGGGCGCACCGCTGTTGCTGGTGGCCACCGGCGGCGCGGCCTGGCTGCCGAAAAGCGGGCCGTGGCTGATCTATGTGAAAAACGCGATTGGCGTGCTGTTGCTGGGATTGGCCATCGGTCTGCTCAGCCGCGTAATGCCGGGGCAGATCACCTTGCTGCTGATTGGTTTGCTGGCGGCGGGCGTCGGTTTGTTCCTCGGCGCGCTGGAGTTCGTCTACAAACCTCCGCGAAAACGTCTGGGCCAGTTACTCGGCATGTTCCTGCTGTTTTACGCGCTGGCGTGCTGGTACGGCGCGTTCAGTGGCCAGACCGATTTACTCAATCCAATTGGCCAGCCGCGCATCGTCAGCGGCAACGAGCAACCGCAAAAGACCGGCGACTGGCAGACCATCACCACGCCAACCGAACTGGATCGCGTGCTCGCCGACGCCCGGTCCTCCGCCACCCCGCTGCTGCTCGACTGGTATGCCGACTGGTGCATCAGTTGCAAAGTCATCGAACGCGAAGTGCTCAGCGACGCCCGGGTGCTCGAGCAATTGCAAGGCTATCGCCTGATCCGCTTCGACATCACCGCCAGTAACACCGAGCAACGTGCCCTGCTCGACCGCTACCAATTGTTTGGCCCACCGGCGTTGATGTTTTTCGGCAAGGACGGCGTCGAACGCGCCGATGTTCGCGTGATCGGCGAGATCAACGCGCAGGACTTCGCCGAACGTGTCGCGAAAGCAAATGACCGGATTTAATCACCCGGTCACATATCTCGCGCAAACATCGGCCATCGTGCTGGCTATTGCATAGAACTGGACAGTCACAAAGGCTTTGCGGCATAGTCGCCGGGTTCTGACACTTGCACACAGATCACAAGGAACAGCAGATGGCGACCTTACTGGTTTTGCACGGCCCCAACCTGAACATGCTCGGCACCCGCGAACCGGGCACCTACGGCGCGACGACGCTGGCGCAGATCAACCAGGACCTGGAGCGTCGTGCGCGGGAAGCCGGCCATCATTTGCTGCACCTGCAAAGCAACGCCGAGTACGAATTGATCGACCGCATCCACGCTGCCCGCAGCGAAGGTGTGGACTTCATTCTGATCAACCCAGCAGCTTTTACACACACAAGTGTCGCATTACGTGACGCGCTGCTGGCGGTGAGCATCCCATTCATCGAAGTGCATTTGTCTAACGTGCACAAACGCGAACCTTTCCGCCATCACTCTTACTTCTCCGACGTAGCGGTGGGAGTGATCTGCGGCCTTGGCGCCAGCGGTTATCGACTGGCCCTGGAGGCCGCACTAGAGCAGCTTGAAAGACAGGCAACGGCTTGAACAACAAGCGTTAAACGCCCCTGACCGACCCTTGGGAGTTGATGATTCATGGATATCCGTAAAGTTAAGAAACTGATCGAATTGCTGGAAGAGTCCGGCATCGACGAGCTCGAGATCAAGGAAGGCGAAGAGTCCGTACGCATCAGCCGCCACAGCAAGACACCGGCTCAGCAGTACTACGCACCGGCTCCAATGCACGCTCCGGCTCCAGCGCCTGTCGCTGCTGCTCCGGTTGCCGCCGCTGCCGCTCCTGCTGCTCCGGCTGCACCTGTTCTGAACGGCACCGTTGCCCGTTCGCCGATGGTCGGCACCTTCTATCGCAAATCTTCGCCAAGCTCGCCGTCCTTCGTTGAAGTCGGCCAGACCGTGAAGAAAGGCGACACCCTGTGCATCGTCGAAGCGATGAAGATGATGAACCACATCGAAGCCGAGACCAGCGGTGTGATCGAATCCATCCTCGTCGAAGACGGCCAGCCGGTTGAGTACGACCAACCGCTGTTCACCATCGTTTGAACCGCGGAGAAACTTTGATGACTGCGAAGTTGGAAAAAGTTCTGATCGCCAACCGCGGTGAGATCGCACTGCGGATCCTGCGTGCCTGCAAAGAGATGGGCATCAAGACCGTCGCCGTTTACTCCAAGGCTGACAAAGAGCTGATGCACCTGGGCCTGGCAGACGAATCGGTCTGCATCGGTCCGGCGTCAGCTGCTCACTCTTACCTGCACATTCCGGCCATCATCGCCGCCGCTGAAGTGACCGGCGCTACCGCCATTCACCCAGGCTACGGGTTCCTTGCGGAAAACGCTGATTTCGCCGAGCAGGTCGAGAACTCCGGCTTCGCTTTCATTGGCCCGAAAGCCGACACCATTCGCCTGATGGGCGACAAGGTATCGGCCAAGCACGCCATGATCGCGGCCGGTGTTCCCACCGTTCCGGGCTCTGACGGCCCGCTGCCGGAAGACGAAGAAACCGCGCTGCGCATCGGTCGCGAAGTCGGTTACCCGGTGATCATCAAAGCCGCTGGCGGCGGTGGTGGTCGCGGCATGCGCGTTGTGCATAAAGAA
Organism: Pseudomonas fluorescens; assembly: GCF_902497785.1. Lineage (GTDB taxonomy): Bacteria > Pseudomonadota > Gammaproteobacteria > Pseudomonadales > Pseudomonadaceae > Aquipseudomonas > Aquipseudomonas fluorescens_BO. Next base: position 196,822 of record NZ_CABVHK010000013.1, on the reverse strand, counting down.
GAAGACCTGATCTCCTTCGCCAAGCTGACCCGCACCGAAGCTGGCGCGGCGTTCGGCAACCCGATGGTCTATCTGGAAAAATTCCTGACCAACCCACGTCACGTGGAAGTCCAGGTGCTTTCCGATGGTCAGGGCAGTGCTATCCATCTGGGCGACCGCGATTGCTCGCTGCAACGCCGTCACCAGAAGGTTCTCGAAGAAGCGCCGGCACCGGGCATCGACGAGAAAGCACGTGCTGAAGTCCTCGCTCGCTGCGTCAAGGCGTGCATCGACATCAACTACCGTGGCGCGGGCACTTTCGAGTTCCTGTACGAGAACGGCGCGTTCTATTTCATCGAAATGAACACCCGCGTTCAGGTTGAGCATCCGGTTTCGGAAATGGTCACCGGCATCGACATCGTCAAGGAGATGCTCAGCATCGCCGCTGGCAACAAGCTGTCGTTCACCCAGGATGACGTCGTCATCCGCGGTCACGCGCTGGAATGCCGGATCAACGCCGAAGACCCGAAAACCTTCATGCCGAGCCCAGGCACGGTCAAGCATTTCCACGCACCAGGCGGCAACGGCGTACGCGTCGATTCGCACCTGTACAGCGGTTATGCCGTTCCGCCGAACTATGATTCGTTGATCGGCAAGCTGATCACCTACGGCGCAACCCGTGACGAAGCCCTGGCGCGCATGCGCAATGCGCTGGACGAAATCGTGGTCGACGGGATCAAGACCAACATCCCGCTGCACCGCGACCTGGTCCGCGATGAAGGCTTCTGCAAAGGTGGAATCAACATCCACTACCTGGAACACAAACTGGCTGGCGACAAGCACTAGTCTGTGATCCAGACCAACAAAGCCGCTTTCGAGCGGCTTTGTTGTTTCTGGGTAAATCAAAAGATCGCAGCCTTCGGCAGCTCCTACAGGGTGTGCGCCTGCTCTAATGTAGGAGCTGCCGAAGGCTGCGATCTTTTCGGCATCACCCCGAAGTCGACCTGCCCCCATGGTCGTCTTCTGCGTTGCGCTCGCGTAAACTTGCGCGCTTCTCGCAGCCCGCTAGGCTGCAATCAATATTTTTCAAAGGTGCCCGCCATGCCTTGGCTGCAAGTCCGTCTCGCCATCAGCCCAGAACAAGCCGAAACCTACGAAGACGCTTTCCTTGAAGTGGGCGCCGTCTCGGTGACGTTCATGGACGCCGAAGACCAGCCGATCTTCGAGCCGGAACTCAACACCACCCCGCTGTGGTCGCACACCCACCTGCTGGCCCTGTTTGAAGGCGGCACCGAAGCCGCCAGCGTACTGGCGCACCTTGAGCTGCTGACCGGCAGCCCATTGCCCGAGCATCACAGCGAAGTCATCGAAGACCAGGATTGGGAACGCAGCTGGATGGACGGTTTCCAGCCGATGCGTTTTGGTCAGCGCCTGTGGATCGTGCCGAGCTGGCACGCCGCGCCAGAACCGGACGCGGTTAACCTGTTGCTCGACCCGGGCCTCGCGTTCGGCACCGGCACGCACCCGACCACCGCGCTGTGCCTGGAATGGCTCGACGGCCAGGACCTGAAAGACTGCAACGTGCTGGACTTCGGCTGCGGCTCCGGGATTCTGGCCATTGCCGCCCTGCTGCTGGGCGCCAAAGAGGCCGTTGGCACCGACATCGACGTGCAGGCGCTGGAAGCGTCCCGTGACAACGCCGGGCGCAACAATATTGCCGAAGCACTGTTCCCGCTGTATCTGCCGGAGAATCTGCCGCAGGTTCAGGCCGACGTACTGGTGGCCAACATCCTTGCCGGCCCGCTGGTGTCTCTGGCACCGCAACTGTCCAGCCTGGTCAAGCCGGGCGGTCGTCTTGCCCTGTCCGGCATCCTCGCCGAACAAGGTGAAGAGGTTGCCCAGGCCTACGCCCGGGACTTCGATCTGGACCCGATAGCCAATCGCGATGGCTGGGTGCGCATCACTGGCCGTCGGCGCTAGAATGAGCGCCTGCATACTCCGGATCGCCGCATGACCGACAGCTTCGTCACCCAGTGCCCGCATTGTCAAACCAGTTTCCGCGTCAGCCATGCTCAATTGAATGTGGCCCGCGGGGTGGTTCGTTGTGGCTCGTGCCTGCAAGTGTTCAATGCCGCCAGGCAATTGCTTGAACAGGCCGGCAAAGAAGCGATCACACCGGTTGCTCCAGCCATCGCCGAAGTGCCGGAACCGGAACATCGGGCCATCAGCCAGAAGCAATGGACCGCCGCCGAGCTGGACCTCGACAGTCTCGACCTGGACGAAGAACTCGCCCGGCTCGAACAACGGGAAATCCAGCCGACCACCGAATTCAGCCGCCACCGCGAAGACAGCCTGAGTGCCCGCCGGGATACCGCTGAGCACGACGAAGAACCGTGGTCCGACAGCCTGTTCAGCGAATCGGCTGCCGATCGCGCCGAAGCGGCCGAACAAGCGGTCACGCCAGAGCCGATCCTCGAGCCGAGCAAACCTTCGCGCACCGAACCGTCCCTGTCACTGTCGCTTGAACCCGTGGAACCGGACGACGAACCTCAGCCGCCGCAGTTGCGCCTGAACGATCCGCTCGATGCCCCGCTCCATCACGAACGCTTGTCGGCGTCCGCCGCCAGCGACGATTTCGACGACGACCTGCCTTCGATCGCGCCCCTGCGCAAGCGCCATGAACGCAGCGAATCGACCGAACGAGTCGAGGCCCTGCAAGACCTGACCGACGACCCGCTGCAACTCGACTGGCAACAGCGTCGCTCGCCCTGGGGCCGCCGGCTGTTCTGGTTGCTGTTGATCCTGCTGGGTGCAGGTGCGCTCGTCGGCCAATACGTCGCCTACCATTTCGATGAATTGGCGCGCCAGGACCAGTACCGCCCGTGGTTTCAGCAACTGTGCCCGCAAATCGGCTGCACCGTGCCGTCGAAAGTCGACATAGCGAAAATCAAAAGCAGCAACCTTGTGGTCCGCAGCCATCCGGAATTCAACGGTGCGCTGGTGGTGGATGCGATCATCTATAACCGTGCGCCATTCTCCCAGCCGTTCCCGTTGCTGGAACTGCGTTTTGCCGACCTTAACGGTCATTTGATCGCCAGCCGTCGCTTCAAACCCGGCGAGTACCTCAGCGGCGACCTTGAAGGCATGGCAGAAATGCCGCCGCAAACGCCTATCCACATCGCCCTGGATATCCTCGATCCAGGCGCCAAAGCCGTGAACTACAGCCTGAGCTTTCATTCGCCCGAGTGAAACGGTTCAGTGTTACGGGTTTGACGGCACATTTCTGACAGAGACCGCTCACACCAAACTGCTGGCGATAACAGAATAACTGTTCAGATTTTGTTCAATTCAGCCTTTATCCAGTCATCGAGAGCGGGTATCATGCCAACCCTTTTTCGAACTCTCATGATCCGGCCCCACAACAGGGAAGTCCTATGTCGGCGGTACGCATCGGTCCATATACATTGCACAACGGCTTGATTCTCGCCCCCATGGCGGGCGTCACCGACCAGCCCTTTCGTCAGCTGTGCAAGCGACTGGGCGCAGGGCTCGTAGTCTCGGAAATGGTCACCAGCGACATGAGTTTGTGGAACACCCGCAAGTCGCGCATGCGCATGATCCACGAAGGCGATCCCGAGCCACGCTCGGTGCAGATCGCCGGTGGTGACGCACAGATGCTGGCGGATGCGGCACGGGCCAACGTCGAACTGGGCGCGCAGATTATTGACATCAACATGGGCTGTCCGGCGAAGAAGGTCTGCAACAAGGCCGCCGGTTCCGCACTGTTGAAGGATGAAGCATTGGTGACCGAGATCCTGCAGGCCGTCGTGGCCGCGGTTGATGTGCCGGTCACCTTGAAGATCCGTACCGGCTGGGACCGGGACAACAAGAACGGCCTGACGGTGGCGAAGATCGCCGAGCAGGCAGGCATTACAGCGTTGGCGGTGCATGGCCGCACCCGTGCCGATCTGTACACCGGTGAAGCCGAGTACGACACCATCGCCGCGATCAAGCAGGCGGTGTCGATGCCGGTCTTCGCCAATGGCGATATCGATTCACCCGAGAAGGCCCGGTACGTGCTCGACGCGACCGGTGCCGATGGCCTGTTGGTAGGCCGGGCAGCCCAGGGGCGGCCATGGATTTTTCGTGAGATCGATCATTTTCTGCGTACCGGCGAAAAACTCCCGGCGCTGGCATTGATCGAGGTGGAACGCATTCTGCTAGAGCATCTGGCCGCGCTGCACGTCTTCTATGGAGACGTCATGGGTGTCCGCATCGCTCGGAAGCATGTGGGCTGGTATCTCGCAACCTTGCCGGGCGCCAGGGAGTTTCGCGCCCACTTCAATCGTTTGGAAGATACGGAAGCACAATGCGCCAACGTTCAGGGCTTCTTCGCCGAACGTTATAAGAGCCTGACAGGGGACGGAGAGTGGGTGGCCGCATGACGATGATGACCGAGACTTTAGTGAGTGGAACAACACCCGTGAGCGACAACGTGAATTTGAAACAGCACCTCAATACGCCGAGCGAAGAAGGTCAGACCCTTCGCGGGAGTGTCGAGAAAGCGCTGCACAATTATTTCGCCCACCTTGAGGGCGCTGCCGTCACGGATGTGTACAACCTGGTGCTCTCCGAAGTCGAGGCGCCCTTGCTCGAGTGCGTGATGAACTACGTCAAGGGCAACCAGACCAAGGCCAGCGAGCTGCTCGGGCTGAACCGGGGCACGCTGCGCAAGAAACTCAAGCAGTACGATTTGCTGTAAGCATTCAATCAAACCAGAAAGGCGCCCGCGTAAAAACGGTCGCCTTTTTTGCTGACTCCTTTGCTTTTGATGGAAATTGAAATGACCGACCAGACTACCCGCCTGCCGATCCGCCGCGCCTTGATCAGCGTTTCCGACAAGACCGGGATCCTCGAATTCGCCAAAGAGCTAGAAGCCCTGGGCGTCGAGATCCTCTCCACCGGCGGAACGTTCAAGCTGCTGCGCGACAACGGTGTTGCCGCGGTGGAAGTCGCGGATTACACCGGTTTCGCAGAAATGATGGACGGTCGGGTGAAAACCCTGCACCCGAAAATCCACGGCGGGATCCTCGGTCGTCGCGGTATCGATGACGCGATCATGAACGAGCACGGCATCAAGCCGATCGATCTGGTGGCGGTCAACCTGTACCCCTTCGAAGCCACCATCAACAAGCCAGGCTGCGACCTGCCGACCGCTATCGAAAACATCGACATCGGCGGCCCGACCATGGTCCGCTCCGCCGCCAAGAACCACAAAGACGTGGCCATCGTGGTGAATGCCAGCGACTACGCCAGCGTCCTCGAAGGCCTCAAGGCCGGCGGCCTGACGTACGCTCAGCGTTTCGACCTGATGCTCAAGGCGTTCGAACACACCGCCGCCTACGACGGCATGATCGCCAACTACATGGGCACCGTGAACCAGGCTGCTGACACCCTCAGCACCGAAGGTCGCAGCGAATTCCCGCGCACTTTCAACAGCCAGTTCATCAAGGCTCAGGAAATGCGTTACGGCGAGAACCCGCACCAGAGCGCGGCGTTCTACGTGGAAGCCAAGCCTGCCGAAGTGGGCATCGCCACCGCGACCCAACTGCAAGGCAAAGAGCTGTCGTACAACAACGTGGCCGACACCGACGCCGCGCTGGAGTGCGTGAAGAGCTTCGTCAAGCCAGCTTGCGTGATCGTCAAGCACGCCAACCCGTGCGGCGTTGCCGTGAGCCCGGACGCTGAAGGCGGCATCCGTCAGGCCTATGAACTGGCCTATGCCACGGACACCGAATCGGCATTCGGCGGCATCATCGCGTTCAACCGCGAGCTGGATGCTGAAACCGCCAAGGCCATCGTCGAGCGTCAGTTCGTCGAAGTGATCATTGCCCCAAGCGTCAGCGAAGAAGCCCGCGCCATCGTCGCGGCAAAAGCCAATGTGCGCCTGCTGGCCTGCGGCGAGTGGTCGGCTGATCGCGCCGCTGCCTGGGACTACAAACGCGTCAACGGCGGTTTGCTGGTCCAGAGCCGCGACATCGGCATGATCGGCGCCGATGACCTGAAAGTCGTGACCAAACGCGCTCCGACCGAACAGGAAATCCACGACCTGATCTTCGCCTGGAAAGTCGCCAAGTACGTCAAGTCCAACGCCATTGTCTACGCGAAGAACCGTCAGACCATCGGTGTCGGCGCCGGCCAGATGAGCCGTGTGAACTCGGCACGAATTGCCGCGATCAAGGCTGAACATGCTGGTTTGCAGGTGGCGGGTTCCGTCATGGCATCCGACGCGTTCTTCCCGTTCCGCGACGGCCTGGACAATGCGGCAAAGGTCGGCATCACCGCGGTGATCCAGCCAGGCGGTTCGATGCGTGACAACGAAGTGATTGCCGCGGCCGACGAAGCCGGCATCGCCATGGTGTTCACCGGCATGCGCCACTTCCGTCATTAATCCACCGCGCCTTCCTTAGGTAGGAGCACGTAGGTCACGTAGGTCACGTAGGAGCACGTAGGAGCTGTCGAGTGAAACGAGGCTGCGATCTTTTGATCTGGTTTTTTTAAAGCAAAATCAAAAGATCGCAGCCTCGTTTCACTCGACAGCTCCTACAGCTCCTACAGCTCCTACAGCTCCTACAGCTCCTTCACAGATTTTCGAGGTTTTTGAAATGAATGTTTTGATCATTGGCAGCGGTGGCCGTGAACACGCCCTGGCGTGGAAAGTGGCTCAGGATCCGCGCGTGCAGAAAGTTTTCGTGGCACCCGGCAATGCGGGCACCGCCATTGAAGCCAAGTGCGAAAACGTCGCTATCGATGTGCTCGCGCTCGAGCAACTCGCAGACTTCGCCGAAAAGAACGTTTCCCTGACCATCGTCGGCCCGGAAGTACCGCTGGTGGCCGGCGTCGTCGATCTGTTCCGCGCCCGTGGTCTGGACTGCTTCGGCCCGACCGCCGGTGCCGCGCAGCTGGAAGGTTCGAAGGCGTTCACCAAGGACTTCCTCGCGCGTCACAAGATTCCGACCGCCGACTACCAGAACTTCACCGAGATCGAGCCGGCCCTGGCTTATCTGCGTGAAAAAGGTGCACCGATCGTGATCAAGGCCGATGGCCTGGCCGCCGGTAAAGGCGTGATTGTTGCCATGACCCTGGCCGAAGCCGAAGACGCCGTGCGCGACATGCTCGCCGGCAATGCCTTCGGCGACGCCGGTTCGCGCGTGGTCATCGAAGAGTTCCTCGACGGCGAGGAAGCCAGCTTCATCGTCATGGTCGACGGCAAGAACGTCCTGCCGATGGCCACCAGCCAGGACCACAAACGCGTCGGCGATGGCGACACCGGCCCGAACACCGGCGGCATGGGGGCTTACTCCCCGGCCCCGGTGGTCACCAGTGAAGTGCACAAGCGTGTGATGGACCTGGTGATCTGGCCGACCGTGCGCGGCATGGCCGAGGAAGGCAACGTTTACACCGGTTTCCTCTACGCCGGCCTGATGATCGACAAGGCTGGTAACCCAAAAGTTATCGAATTCAACTGCCGTTTCGGCGACCCTGAGACCCAACCGGTTATGCTGCGCTTGCAGTCGAGCCTGGTATTGCTGGTCGAAGCGGCCCTGGCGCAAGCACTGGACAAGGTCGAAGCGCAATGGGATCCCCGCCCGAGCGTCGGCATTGTGCTGGCAGCAGGCGGCTATCCTGGCGACTACGCTAAAGGCGTGGCGATCAACGGTCTGGATGCAGCCGCGGCACTGGAAGGCAAAGTCTTTCACGCCGGTACTGCGCTCAAGGACGGCAAAGTAGTGACGGCCGGTGGTCGGGTACTCTGCGCCACTGCGATGGGCGCCAGCGTCGATGCTGCTCAGCAGCAGGCTTACAAGCTGGCGGCGAAGATAGACTGGGAAGGCTGTTTCTATCGCAAGGACATTGGCTACCGCGCCATTGCCCGCGAGCGTGGCGAAAATCAGGAATAAGCGCTTCATTCTGTCGGGCAAGGGTTTCAGCCCCTTGCCCGACTATTCCGGCGCCGCGCATAGTTGTAATCTGGCATCAACCTACGAAGGGATTTCGCCGTGCGCTGGCTCAGGATTGCCATAGGTTTCACTGTCACGCTGCTGACATTGCTCTGCGCGCTTGCGGCTCAGGCCGCGCAGGGCAGTGGCTGGGCGGTATTGCTCGACGATCAGGGCGACCTGCAACTCAGCGACATCCGCTCCACTCGCTACACCAATCAATTCAGCCCCATCGAACTCGAACGCCTAACCGCGGCCGAGCCCGGCGGTGCGCTATGGCTGCGTTTCAGACTGGCACCCGGCAAGCACGAGCAATTGTTGCGGGTGTTTGCTCCCGACCTGTCTCACCTCAACCTGTATGTGCTGGACGGCGACAAGCTGATCGACCAGTTGCACACCGGCACCGAACAGCCTCAGGTTGAACGCCCATTGCCCAACAGCGACTTCATGTTGCCGCTGCCGCAAAGCGACAAACCCCTCGACGTTTACCTGCGCCTGGTGTCCGAACACCAGATGCGGCCTTACATCACCCTGCAATCGGCGATCCTGACCGCTGCCAATCAGACCCAGACACTGATCTACGGTCTGTTGTTCGGCTGTATCGGCATGCTGATCCTGCACAACCTGATCCGTTACGCCTACACCCGATCACGCAGCAGTCTGTGGCTGGCCGGTTGTGAAGCATTGCTGATGACGAGCGTGGCATTGCTGCTGAACCTGGCCGGGCCATGGTTGCCGGACTGGCACGCGGTGCAAGCGCCGGGCGCCTACCTCGCCTTGCTGATGACCGCGCCGTGCGGATTGATATTTGCCTACCGCTTCTTCGCCCCGCTCGGTCCGCACCCGCTGAACAAGCTGCTGCTGGGCGACACCCTGTTCATTACCATCTGTGGCCTGCTGCTGCTGTTCGTCAACACCCTGCCGTTGAACATCATCACCTATGCGCTGGTCGCACTCGCCGGCCTGAGCATGTTGTTCGTCAGCGCCTGGCACTGGCAAAAAGGCTATCGCCCCGCGCGCTGGTTTGTGGCCGCGATGGCGGTGTTCAACATGGGTACGCTGATTATCCTCCCGGCCCTGCTCGGGCTGACGCTGATCGAGCCACAAGGCCTGATCACCGCTCTGCTGGTCTTCATCTGTATCAGCGGGCTGTTGATGAGCATTGCCCTGAGTGAACGTCAGCGCAGCATCACTGAAGACCGATTCAGCGTCAGCCGCGACCTCGCCGCCAGTAACGCCGAAATCAATGCCAAGGCCGAATTCCTGGCGAAGATCAGCCACGAAATCCGCACCCCGATGAATGGCGTGCTGGGCATGACCGAGCTACTGTTGGGCACGCCGCTGTCGGTTAAACAGCGCGACTATGTGCAAACCATCCACAGCGCCGGCAACGAACTGCTGACCCTGATCAACGAGATTCTCGACATCTCCAAACTGGAGTCCGGGCAGATCGAACTGGATGACGTGCAGTTCGACCTCAACGCGCTGATCGAGGACTGCCTGAGTATCTTCCGCGCCAAGGCCGAACAGCAAAACGTCGAACTGATCAGCTTTATCCAGCCGCAAGTGCCGCGCGTCATCAGCGGTGACCCGACACGCCTGCGCCAGACGCTGCTGAGCCTGCTGGAAAACGCGCTGAAAAAAACCGACGAGGGCGAAATCCTGATCGTCGTTGCGCTCGACGAGCGCAGTGCCAAACCGCGTCTGCGGATTGCCGTGCAGGATAGCGGCGAACCGATGGACGCCGAAGAGCGCGATGCGCTGATGCACGCCGAATTGCACAGCAAGAACTTTCTCTCGGCCACCCGTCTGGGCGGCAACCTTGGCCTGGTGATCGCTCGCCAGTTGATCCGTTTGATGCAAGGGGAATTCGGCATCAAGAGCGGCACTCACCAGGGCAGCACGTTATGGCTGACCTTGCCGCTGGACCCTGATCGACTCGAACACCCGACCTCGGACCTCGATGGCCCGCTGCAAGGTGCGCGGGTGTTGGTGGTCGACGACAACGACACCTGCCGCAAGGTGCTGGTGCAACAGTGCAGCGCCTGGGGCCTGAATGTCAGTGCGGTGCCGTCCGGCAAAGAAGCCCTGGCGCTATTGCGCACCAAAGCGCACCTGCGCGATTACTTCGACGTGGTGCTGCTGGATCAGAACATGCCCGGCATGACCGGCATGCAGTTGGCAGCGAAGATCAAGGAAGATCCGAGCCTGAACCACGACATCCTGCTGATCATGCTCACCGGCATCAGCAATGCGCCGAGCAAAATCATCGCGCGAAATTCCGGGATCAAGCGCATCCTCGCCAAACCGGTCGCCGGCTACACCCTCAAAACCACGCTGGCGGATGAACTGAACCAGCGCAACAAGGGCCTTGCCGTTTCGCAGCATGCGCCTGCCGGCCCTGCCCTGCCGATCAAGGTCCCCAGCGACTTCCGCATTCTGGTGGCCGAAGACAACAGCATCTCCACCAAAGTGATTCGCGGCATGCTCGGAAAACTCAACCTGCAACCGGACACCGCCAGCAATGGTGAAGAAGCCCTGCAGGCGATGAAAGCCCAGCGTTACGACCTGGTGTTGATGGATTGTGAAATGCCGATCCTCGACGGTTTCTCGGCCACCCAGCAACTGCGTGCCTGGGAAGTCGGCAACCAGCGAATCCGCACCCCGGTGGTCGCGTTGACCGCGCACATCCTCGCCGAGCACAAAGAGCGTGCGCGCCAGGCGGGCATGGACGGGCACATGGCCAAACCGGTTGAACTGTCGCAGTTGCGCGAACTGATCGAACACTGGGTGGCCCAGCGTGATCAGCAAAACCGGGCAGCAGCGCCTACGTCCTGAGCCGACAGACCCCGCAACGCCTGATAGACTCCCCCACGACTTCCTTCGCCAGTGAGCTCGCACCATGCTCCACGTGTTGTTCAGCGTTTACCTGAAGATGCTGGTGCTCTACAGCCCGTTCTTCGTGTTGTCCTGTTTCATCAGCCTGACCCGCGGCTACTCGCGCAAGGAACAACGTCGCCTGGCCTGGAAAGTGGCGACGGCCACGTTGGTCTCCAGCGTCTTGCTGTATCTGTTCGGGCGGGTGATTTTCAGTGTCTTCGGCATCACCGTCGACGCATTCCGCATCGGTGCCGGCAGCGTGCTGTTCATCTCGGCGCTGGGCATGGCGCAGGGCAAGTCGGCCGTCCAGACCGACAACGTGCAGCAGGACGTCACCATCGTCCCGCTGACCATCCCCCTGACGGTCGGCCCAGGCACCATCGGTGCGTTGTTGGTGATGGGCGTGAGCCAGCCACACTGGGATGACAAACTCACCGCCATCCTCAGCATCGCCCTGGCCAGTTTCACCGTTGGCGTGGTGCTTTACCTGTCGAACCGCATCGAGCGGATTCTCGGCGACCAGGGCTTGCAGATTGTCAGCCGCTTGATGGGGTTGTTTGTGTGTGCGTTGGCAGCGCAGATTATTTTTACCGGTGTGAAGGGTTATCTGGTGCCGTAGCGACCCGCGCCATCCGTTACACGCCCCGCTCCATCAAGTTAATTTAATAACCTGTTCCACCCGCGAGGCACCGAGCAACGACCTGATGGTCTCCCGTGAATACTCGTAATCTTCCGGCTCCACCACGGCCTTGAATCCGGCGATCGACAGGTTACCGAGCACTGTTTCGTGACGGAACCGATGGCTAAGAACGCTGCCCACGAAGTGATCGTCGTACTCGAAGGACAGCGCCGCAAAGGTGATCGAAACGCCGGGGGATATCACGCCGAACTTGAACCGGACGCGCTTCTGGTCTTGCACGGTAAACGCGTGAAGCAAAGCGCTCTCGGGGTGATCGAAAGGCCGCCGGGACAAAGCGTTCAGACTGGTTTTCAATGACTGTTGCGCATCCAACGACACCAGCTTACCTAATGTCTCCTGCGCCAGATCCGCTAACGTAAAACTGCCCCGATCGGACACTGGATAACTGTTGCCCGGCTCACTGAGGAGCATTCCTCCCAACGTTTTCATTGCCGACCTGCCGGCGTTTATCCAGGGATCAAACTCGGCAAAATCATGAAACTTTCGAGACGCAACTGTTTGCGAATAAAGCAGTGAATCAAGACCGTCCTGCCGGTCAGCGGCGGACAACTTGTTTGCTACCAGAACAACTGCACCCGCACAAAGACAAGGGCTATAGTTCGATGCTGTAATCATTGCGCCTCCTGGTGTAAAGCCAGAGTTTCAACACTCCGACTTCAATCAAGTTCTGGCCTTGCCAAACTCGTAGGTGAGTGCTTTTTGACGATTTTCCGACAGCGCCTTCACAATAAGCGACTCCACCATCGAATAGTCTTCTTCATCCATATGCATGTGCGCCGCGCTGTTATAGATCTCGACGCTGGAAGTGCTCCACTCTACGAACAACACTTTGGTCGGTTGTGCCGCGGCGAAATATTGAACGGCTACAATAGCCATGGTGATATCGCCGTCGGCACCTTCCAAAGCAGTCGACATACAGAAATTCCCGCCCTCGGCTTTTTTGGAGTTGTTTTCAAACAATGTCAGCGCCTCGGGTTCATTCTTCAGCGCTTCCATGGTCGCGTCAGCGACAGTGGAGAGCACTTTCAGTGCCGCCTGACCCTGACTGACTGCAGCGGTCACTGCAGTATGCAAAATCCCCAGCGCCACATTGTCCATCGTCAGCTTCTGGGAAGAGGTTTGATACTTATTGTAAGGTGCGCTGAAAACAAACCATCCAGCCAACTTCATAAGCTTCATGAATTCGTTGTAACGCTGCTCCTTCTGACCTTTGCCTGGAAATTTGAGCAAGGCGACAAGATCGGCATACATATAGGTATTCTTGACGATGCGTTTGCTTCGCTTGGACATGGACGCATCAAAACCGGCAATACCAGTCCCCATAATGGCTGCATTCAACTCATCTTTATCGATGGGCAGTTCTGCACGAGCAGATGCAAGCGAACGACGAGTTCGCGGTTGGCCAATTAACTTATTGCATTCTTCGATTAACGCAATACGTTCAGCCAGCGGGATTTTGTGATTGATAACTTCAGTCATTTATAGATTCCTTTCAATTAGTTGAACGCCGTAAGGGCGAGAATCAAAACTAACGCGCTATCCATGACCAATCAAACTATAAGGAATTCAACACATTTCAGAACCAAACTCACACACAATAAATAGCCGTGAAAAACACCAGCTTATAAACATTCAAAGCGGTTTATTGCTTAAAGCAACACTGTAGTAGCTGTCGAAGCCTGCGTCCGAACGCGGCCCGAGCCGGACGCAGGCTTTGCCAGCCGCTACAGGGGGTGTAGCGGCTTAAAGGATCGGCATTACTTATGAAGCTGGTTTTACGCCATACCAGCGCGGCGTGTACACCCAACTTCCACCTTCGGCGCGTGGGAACACGCACGTTGTGGACGAACCGATCAACACCATGGTGCGCATATCAACCTGGTCGGGGGTCAACTGCCCGAGGGTAGTGTTTCGTAGCGTCTGCCCCGGACGGCCAATATCCCGCCCCAGCGTCACAGGTGTTTCAGGAGTCCGGTGCCGGGCAACGATCTCCAGCGCCCGACCCAATTGCCATGGCCGCGAACGCGAGATCGGGTTGTAGAAAGCCAGTGCCAGGTCGGCTTGAGCCGCCAGGTCCAGGCGCTTCTCGATGATCTCCCAAGGTTTGAGGTTGTCTGATAACGACAACACACAGAAGTCATGCCCCAACGGTGCACCCGCTTGCGCAGCGGTCGCCAATGACGCAGAAACACCGGGCAGAATTTCCAGGTCAACGTTGTGCCACGCGGCATCAGTGGACTCGTGAAGTGCTTCCAGCACCGCGGCGGCCATGGCAAAAACGCCCGGATCACCTGATGAAACCACCACGACTGAACGGCCTTGCGCCGCGAGCTCGAAGGCGTGACGCGCACGCTGCATCTCTTCGCGGTTATCGGTGCAATGCATCACTTGATCGGCACGGAACGGGCCGGCCATGCGCACATAGGTTTCGTAACCGAGTACGTCGTTGGCGCGAGCCAGCTCAGCCTTCACCGCTGGCACCATCAGGTCGGAAGCGCCAGGGCCGAGGCCGATCACCGCGAGACGTCCGCGAGGGCGACCGATCAACAATGGGTCCAGCGGTTGTTCCGCCACCGCGATGGCAATGCGATCATCGCCAAGAATCGAAACGGGCTGGCCGGCAGCGTTGCGCGCCAGCTCACTCATCGGTCCGACATCGGCGGCAAATCGCAACGGTACACCCAGTTCCAGCGCTGCTTCACGCAGCGATGCACTCGACATGTCGCTATCAGCGGCCAGCAGACAGGCCATCGATTGCACGGCAATTCCTGCCCGATGCAAAGCTTCGCGAACGGCGCTCGGCACACCGGCCACACCGGCACTGACTGCGACTAAAACGTTACGCGGATAGATCAATAATTCGTTGGGTGCCGGCGTTCGCTCGCAATGTCCGACATGAACAGCCAACCGGGCGCGCGGATGTTCAGGTAACTGCGCCTGCGCCAGCCACGGCGCCGCGCCTTCGATGCGCACCGTTTCACCGGCAAGCAAATCAGAGACGAAGCGCTTGCCCAACTCCAGATCGCCCAAGGCATAACCACTGGGAGGATTGAGCAGGCAGGTGCCGAAGCGTAATTCACCACTGGTAGTGATCGCGGCGGACACGTCCAGCGCCACGGCAATCTCCCGCGCAAGCACGTTAACGCCACCCAACCCGCCAAGCAGCGGAACCACCGCGCTGCCATCTTCGGCCACTGCCAGCACGGGTGGCTCGGCGCCTTTTTCCAGCAGCAACGGCGCCAGGGTGCGGATCACGATGCCGGCCGCGCACAGGGCAATGATCGGCGTGTCCTGTTCGTAGAACTCGCGCAAGGTGGCGCCGAATTCCTGATAGACACGATCGGCGCCCTCAACCCGCCCGGCCAGACCATGGACAAGGGCACCGGGGTAAATTTGTTGAATCTTGCGCGCGGTGGCGAGGCTGCCATTGCCGAGAATGACAATTGCGGGAGCTGGACGAGTCATCAGCCTTGCCACCTTTCACCCGGAACGATGATCAGCGAGAAATACGGCGAGGACATCGGCTCGACTTCATTCAGCGGCACAATTTTCTGGTTGGCCATGGTCGCGCGTTCGACATACAACGCGCGCTCGGCCAGGCCGAGCTCTTCAAGTACCTGACGAACCTTGGGGAAGTTACGCCCCAGCTTCATGATCACCGCCGCATCGGCGTCGGCGAGTCGACGCTTGAGGTCATCGTGGGGCAGTACGCCGGACAGCACCGACAGACTCTGATTGCGATACACCAGCGGCGCGCCGAGCACCGAAGCACCGCCCAGCATCGAGCAGACGCCGGGCACGACTTCGGCTTCATAGCGTTCGGCAAGGCGATCGTGCAGGTACATGTAGGAGCCGTAGAAGAACGGATCACCTTCGCAGATGACCGCCACGTCACGCCCCGCATCCAGGTGCGCGGCGAGTTCTGCGCCGGCCGCATCGTAAAAATCGCTGATCACTTGCTCATAGGACAGCGGTGCCGGTAACGCCTCGGTGGTGACCGGATAAACCAGCGGCAGCAAGGTTTGCGCGTCCTGCAAATGGGCTTCGATGATGCCGAAGGCGTTGCCCTTTTTACCTTTGGCAACGAAGTACGCCACTACCGGCGATTCACGCAGCAGGCGCAGGGCCTTGACGGTAATCAGCTCCGGATCGCCCGGGCCAACGCCAAGGCCGATCAAACGTCCGGGTTGCTGCATCATTCGATCTCCGTGGCGAGCGCATTGACAGCGGCGGCGGCCATGGCGCTTCCGCCCAGCCGGCCCTGCATGATGACGAAAGGCACGCCGCGACTGTCCGCCGCCAGCGCTGCCTTGGATTCGGCAGCGCCGACGAAGCCCACCGGGAAGCCGAGAATCAACGCCGGTTTCGGTGCTCCGGCGTCGAGCATTTCCAGCAGATAAAACAACGCGGTCGGTGCATTGCCGATCACCACCACGCTGCCTTCAAGGTGCGGGCGCCACAGCTCCAGCGCTGCAGCGGAGCGAGTGTTGCCCAGTTCACGCGCAAGCTCAGGAACGCTTTCATCGCGCAGCGTGCAGATGACCTGGTTGTTGGCTGGCAAACGCGTGCGGGTCACGCCTTCGGAGACCATTCGCGCGTCGCACAGGATCGGCGCACCGGCCGCCAGCGCATCGCGTCCGGCCTTGCCCGCACCGTTGGAAAACTGCAGACCGTCAATCGCGTTGACCATGCCGCAAGCATGAATCACCCGTACCGCGAGTTTTTCCAGATCGGCCGGAATGCGCTCGAGGTTGGCCTCGGCGCGAATGATCGCGAAGGAGTTGCGATAGATCTCCTGACCGTCGCGGATGTAATCAAGCATCAAGGGGGCTCCGTGAATGGGCGTCGAGCAAGGTCGCGACCGCTTCAATAGTAAGATTGCGTGCGTGCAGGGCGCCGAAACCCGGCTGCCCCGCTTCACGAAAATAGAGGTCGTAGTGACCGGTGGTGACGGCCAGTAGCGTCACCGGCGCGGTATGTGCAGCCGCGCACGACCGCGGGCAACCGGACAGATGCACGCTCAGGGCGCGACCCTGCTGTTGAAGCAAAGCCGCGAGCTGCAAAGCGTCGGCCTTGGTGTCGGCCAGGCCTTTGCCGCAGCCATTGGAACCGGTGCAGGCGATCAACCGCGACAGGGGCTGGCTGGCTTCGCAGGACAGCCCCAACTGTTGCAGGCGCCGAATGACTTCGGCGACATGCTCAGTGCGAATGTTGGGCACCAGCAGGCTTTGCCAAGGTGTAAATCGCAGACTGGCGTCGCCGAATTCCGCCGCCAATTGCGCCGCGCCCCTGAGCATTGTCGGGTTGAGCCGTCCAAGCGGCGGCACCGCACCGATATACAGGTGATCGGCTGCCGCTTGTGGATGAGCGCCAATGTGCAGAACTTCGCAATTGAAAGAGCGCCGCCAGCCCTTGATAGACTTCAACGACACCCGTTCAGCCAGTCGTTCGAGAAAACCGGCTACCGGGTAGTCGGCCAATAAATGACGCATACGCGTCTGATCCGGACGAGCCAACTCGAGAAACAAATCAAGCACAGCAACCACCAATGCGTGCCCATCCGCCAATCGCACCGCACTGTGCGGGGCGTCCGTCGGGCAACCACCCAGCCCGAAGGCCAGCCATTTTTCATTGTCCTGCTCGACGGCACTCAACCACAGATCGTGCGGATGCTCGAGCATCGCCAACGCCTCGCCACCATCCAGCAGCACGGCAAACTTGGCGCTGAGGTCATGGAAACGGGCGTTGGTTTGCACCGTAGCAAGAATCCGCTCTGCCAGAAGGCGCGTATCGAAGAGCATCTGCCGATCAATCCCGGCACTGGGGCTGAGCATCAGGTTGCGCACATCATCGCCGGCCGCAGTTTGCGGTCCCAGGCCCACAGCGAGCAGGCTGTCGATCAACGCCGCGTGCTCGCAGCCGATACCGCGTATCTGCAGGTTGGCGCGGTTCGTTGCCTCGATAACCCCTTTGGCAAAACGTTCGGCTGCACCCGCCACCGCCTCGGCCTGAAAAGTGCTGATCGAGCCGCCGTTCAATTTGATCCGACAGATACCACCATCCAGTGCCGGGACGATACGCAACAACCCCGGGCAGGCCGAGGGGCGTGAGGCAATGTACATCGGACGTTGGTTCAAGGATGTGACCGGTTCAGGTGGCGAGGCAGTTCGCAGGCGAGCGCGCGGTATTATGCCTGCTTTGCCGTGCGGCATGAAAAACTGCCGGTCGGAATACCTCTACGCAGAGAGACGGGATGAGCCAACCCTTCCGACCGGTCTGCTTACACCTTCAATTCAAGCTCGGAAAACCTCATGTCTCGCACCGCTTCGGCGAGCATGTCGCGGTACTTGTCCATCTCGCGCGGCCTGGCGGAAAATCGTCGCACCCGAATGTCCAGTTGCGAGGCGGGATGCTCCACCTCCCAAAACAGAAAAGCCGAACTCCAGTTCGTACTGAGCAACCGCACATTGGTGACGACGATTTCAAGTTCTTTGGCACGATTATATTCGGCCGGTAAAAAACGGAAGTCTCCAGACTGCTGAGCGCGTTCGGCAAACAAGTCGAGTGCAGAGCGATCATGTTCCAGAGCGACGAACGTATCTTTAATTTTCTGCAACCTCGCCCTGCTGACTTGCGTAGACAGTGCCTTCGCCCAACTCTCTACGAGGCTGCCGGAATAGTTGCTTTGAACGACCTGCACCGGCGCGTGCTCCAGACTCCAGCCGACGGACCAGAGCCTGCCGGACAGATGTTCGAACCACTGGGCCGGGTCAAGTTTCCTGCTGTAGCGAAGGTCGGCTTGATGCTCAGCCCATCGAAGACTGTTTTTTATGTAGTGTTTATCTTGCCTGGACAAGCCAGGAAAAAACGCCATCAAGTTGTCATCAAGTACGGAAGCACTTTCGGGCTCGACCGAGAAGTCTCTTTTTATAAATGCGACATCAATTTCCTGTTCCATTTTTTATTACCTGCCATCCTGGCTTCAATTGAAAAACCACCCTAACAAAAAATTCCGTTGAATAAAAAAACATACTCGACATTTGATTTCGCACGCGCTCGAAGTGGTGAATAGAAGGAAGTCAGTTCAAGGAAGCCGCGCTATCATGCCGCCTTCGAAGATCGACGCGGTTTTGAGGAACGGCATGACACCCTGGCTGACGGTAGTAGGTATCGGTGAAGACGGCTTCAAGGGTCTGGGCAAAAATGCCCGACACGCCCTGCTACGCGCGTCAAAAATCGTCGGCGCTCAACGCCAGCTCGATCTGCTGCCCACGTGCATCCGCAGCGAACGCCAACACTGGCCGAGTCCGTTCTCTCTCGACGCGGTACTGGCCCTGCGTGGCGAACCCGTCTGCGTATTGGCCAGCGGCGACCCGATGTTCTTCGGCGTCGGCGCCAGCCTCGCCCGGCAATTGCCCGGCGACGAAATGCTGATCCTGCCGGCGCCCTCGTCCTGCTCTCTGGCCGCTGCGCGGATGGGATGGCCGTTGCAGGATGTCGTCACGCTGTCAGTCGTCGCGCGGCCAATTGCGGCGCTCACCGCGCAGTTGTTCAGCGGCGTTCGTCTGCTGGTGCTCAGCAACGATGGCCAAAGCCCGGCGGCGATTGCGGCGTTGTTACGCGAACGCGGTTTTGGGCCGAGCCGCCTCACCGTGCTGGAACATCTGGGTGGCGAGGCCGAACGGCGAATCGAAGGCGTCGCCCAGGAGTGGGCCGATCCGCTGATCGCCGATCTGAACCTGATCGCCATCGAATGCATTGCCGGGCCGAACACGCCGCGCCTGTCGCGCCTGGCCGGCTTGCCGGACTCAGCTTTCAAACATGATGGTCAACTGACCAAACGCGATGTGCGGGCAATCACCCTGGCACGCCTCGCGCCGGTGCCGGGTGAATTGTTGTGGGATGTCGGCGCCGGCAGCGGCTCGATCGGTGTCGAATGGATGCGCGCCCACCCGAGTTGCCGGGCTCTGGCCATCGAGGCCGATGAGGGCCGACAGCTGTTGATCGAACACAACCGCGACGCGCTCGGCGTGCCAGGCTTGCAACTGATTCGTGGCAAGGCACCCCAGGCGCTGACCGGGCTTGAACGCCCGGATGCGATTTTCATTGGCGGCGGCGTCACGCGCGAGGGCGTGCTGGAAACGTGCTGGGCTCAGTTGAAACCCGGCGGCCGTCTGATCGCCAACGCCGTCACGCTGCAAAGTGAAATGACCCTGATGGCCTGGCGCGAACAGCACGGCGGCGAGCTGACGCGCCTTCATATTGCCCAGGCGCAGCCGCTGGGCGACTTTGACACGTGGCGTCAGGCACTGCCGATTACCTTGCTCGATGTGGTCAAGCCTTTCGATGCGTGACGAAACCGCCGAAACCCCCGCCCCCCTGCGCAGCGGCCTGACCACAGGCAGCTGCGCCACCGCTACCAGCCTCGCCGCCGCCCGATTACTGCTCGGCGGCCCGAGCGCGGACGCCGTCGAGATCGTCCTGCCAAAAGGCAAGCAGGTGCAGATGCGTCTGGAATTCTGTCGGTTGCTGGCTGACGGCGCAGAGGCTGGCACGATCAAGGACGCCGGCGACGATCCGGACGTGACTCACGGCGCACTGCTCTACTCTCAAGTGCGATTGGTCGCAGAACCGGGCGTTCGTTTCAGCGCCGGTCGCGGTGTCGGCACGGTCACCCGGCCAGGGCTGGTGCTGGGCGTCGGCGAACCGGCGATCAACCCGGTGCCGCGAAAGATGATCAGCGATCACTTGACCACGCTCGCGCAGGAGCTTGGCTATCGCGGCGGTTTCGCGGTGACGGTGAACGTCGAAGGCGGTGAGGCGCTCGCCCTGAAAACCATGAACCCGCGGCTGGGCATTCTCGGCGGCTTGTCGATACTCGGCACCAGCGGCATCGTCCGGCCGTTTTCCTGCGCGGCATACATTGCCTCGATCCATCAGGGCATCGACGTGGCGAAAACCAACGGTTATCTGCACATTGCCGCGTGCACCGGCAATGCCAGCGAAGACACCATGCGCCGCGTCTACAACCTGCCGGAAATCGCCCTGATCGAAATGGGCGACTTCGTCGGCGCCGTGCTCAAACACTTGCGTAAAGTGCCTGTGGCTAAACTCAGCCTGTGCGGCGGCTTTGGCAAGATCAGCAAACTCGCAGCCGGGCACATGGATTTGCACAGCCGGCATTCGAGTATCGACCTGCCGCAACTCGCCGAATGGGCCGCAGCCGTCGGCGCCGATCAAGCCTTGCAACAAGCGATGCGCGAGGCCAACACCAGCCAGCAGGCCCTGGCGATGGCCAGCGCCGCCGGCATCGCGCTCGGCGATGCGGTGTGCCGGCACGCCTTGGCCTTTGCGCGCAGCGTGGTGCCGGCGCAGGTTGAGATCGAAGTGTTTGCCATCGATCGCCAGGGCGCGATTGTCGGCCATGCGGGTACTTTTCAATGAAGCGCATCTTGCTGCTCGGCGGCGTCACGGAAGCACTGGCCATCGCCCGCACGCTGGGGCCACAACACATTTACAGCCTGGCCGGCGTCGGGCGGGTACCGACCGATTTGACGTGCCAGGTCCGGGTCGGTGGTTTCGGCGGCGCAGACGGTCTGGCGCAGTTCATCCATGATCAATCCATCGGCCTGCTGCTCGACGCGACGCATCCCTATGCCGCGCAAATCAGCCAGAACGCCGCGACCGCCGCGCAGCTGACCGGCATTCCCTGCTGGGCACTCAGGCGCCCGGCCTGGCAACCGCAAACCGGGGATGACTGGCGCGAAGTCAGCGACTGGGCCGAGTTGATCGAAGCACTTGAACCCTTCCGCCGCCCCCTGTTCACCCTCGGCCGCGAACCCTTGCAACACCTGCACGAAATCCCGCCAGAGCAATTCTGGACATTACGCGCCCTGGACGTGTATCCCGGTAACCAGCGCTGCGAAGTGATCGGCGCACGCGGGCCGTTCCTGATCAACGATGAACGCGAGCTGTTTGAACGGAAGCAGATTGATGTGCTGATCAGCAAAAACAGCGGCAGCACCGCCACCGAACCGAAACTGGAAGTGGCGCGCGAGCGTGGGGTGCCGGTGCTGGTGTTGAAGCGGCCGGTGTTGGTGGGGGTGGATCGGGAGTTTGGCAGTGTAGGTGACTTGGTGATTGCCCTATCTGCGTCAGACCTTTCTTGAGACATGCTGAGTTCGGTTGCTTTGCCCGCAACACTCCCGGAAAGCGCCGACTGTACCTCCAATAGCTTCAATCCTATATTCCCGTTCCTTCGAATCCTCCAAGCAAAGACTCGATTCTTCAGGAACAACCCAACGCGAGTCGAGGAAAGGGTTGCTTGCCAATATGTATCCCAAGGAATACGATCCGACATGATCGACTTCGAACGATCCAAAGCATTTGCCGATTGGCTCGACTGCCTGAGAGACACCATCGGAAAAGCCAGGATCATTGCCCGACTCCGGGCAGCCGAACATGGCAATTTTGGCGATTGCGAACCCGTAGGTGAATCCGTCTATGAAATGCGGGTTCATCACGGTCCGGGCTACCGGATGTATTTCACTCGCCGAGGTGAAATTGTTTACCTGCTGCTGGTTGGTGGCGATAAATCGACTCAAAAACGAGATATCAAACGCGCTATTCAGATGGCGCAAAACATCGGTAATGAGGAGTAGATCATGGCCGAACAATTCACCCGTTTCGATGCCGCCGAGTTTCTCAAAACACCCGAGGAGATGGCTGCTTATCTGGACGCTTGCTTTGAAGAGGATGCCGGCGATGGAGTTTTGATACGGGCGGCGCTCAACGACATAGCAAGAGCGCAGGGAATGACACAGGTTGCACGTGATGCAGGCTTGGGCCGCGAGAGTTTGTATAAAGCATTGAGCAGCACAGGCAATCCGGAATTCGCGACTATCATGAAGGTTATGAAAGCGCTGGGTCTGCGGTTACATGCCACTGCGATCTGAGCACTGCGACACCAAACCGCACGCCGCTTTTTTACTTATCGGCATTGATCAGGCTAAATAGCCGCGCCTGATCGCCCACCTGACCGGATCTGTCCCATGTCTCGACAACGGCTCGCATTTGCCTGGATAGCCTGCTTCGCAGTGCTGTTCAACATGCTCGCCATGCCGATGAGCGGAGCGATGGCGCGGACGGCGAATTCGCCGGTCGAGCAGGTGATGTGGGGCAGTTTCTGTTCGTCCGGTGGCACCAAGATGGTGGCAACGTCTCTGGGCACGATCGACCAGAACCCTGCGCAGAATGACGAACATTCCAACATGCAGCATTGCTGGTGTTGCTCCGGCTCTGCACCGCTGGTGGCATTGCCCGGGCATGTGCCGCAGTTGTACTTCGCGCGTTTCGAGGCCAATCGAAGCCTGCCCGCAGCCTCAATCGATCACCCTGCTCCACGCCAGCAATGGCCGAGCCTCAACCCCCGCGCTTCCCCTCTGGTGTGATGCCTTCTCGCAATTGACTGCGTTTTGAATCGTTTCCGGAGAATTGCCATGTTGAACAAACTCATCGTTCTGGCTGCGTTGCTGCTGCCTGCCTGCTTTGCCAATGCCCATGAATACAAGGCTGGCGCGCTTGAAATCGCCCATCCGTGGTCGCAAGAGCTGCCACCGAATGCGCCGACCGTTGCGGCGTATTTTGTGATTCAAAACACCGGAAAAACGGCTGACCGCCTGCTCAGCGTCGACTCGCCGATTGCCGGCATTGCGCAGTTGCACGAGCATGTGATGCAACACGATCTGATGAAAATGCAGCAGGTGCCCGCCGTCGAAATTCCGGCCGGAGGCAACGTCACTTTTGCACCGATGGCGTATCACGTCATGTTGCTGGAACTGAAAGATCGCAGCCTGCTGAGCGACGGCAAGCGCTTCCCGTTGACGATGCATTTCGAGAAGTCCGGCGCGGTGACGGTTGACGTTACGGTGCAGAAAACCGCGCCGGACGGCCTGCAAGCGCATGCGCACAAACCGTAATCGCCAGCGCTGAATACGCCCATGCGACCGCTTAGCGTCAGGTCATCCGCCCCCCGTCGTCAGGCTTTGCACCTGACCCGCGGCAGCTGGATCAGCCTGTTCGCCATGTTGATGATTTTCATCGGCCCGCTGATTTCCCAGTCGATGCCGATGGATCAGCGCGCCTCCGCTCTGATGAGCGCCTCCATGAACATGTCGATGGACATGAGCATGGAGGCGATGGACCACACCGGTCACGACGCCCAACCCGCCGCCGAGCACTGCCCACCCAAAACCTCCCATCACGCAATCTGGGAAAAGTGCGGCTATTGCAACCTGCTATTTAATTGCCCGGCGCTGACCGGCGGCCAGTCTTTCATTGCGTTCGATACGCCGGCAGCCACCACCTTCAACACCCCCGCCACACGCCTGGGCCATGCCCGGCAATCCTTCTTCCCCGGCGCCCGCACCCGCGCCCCGCCTGTCGTCGCGTAAACACCACCCAATCTCACACGGTTCTGAAGACAGCCAAAGCAACCTGTGGGAGAGAGCTTGTGTGGCGAGGGAGCTTGCTCCCGCTGGGCTGCGTAGCGGCCCCTTTTTATGAGTGCTGCGCACTCAAGCGGGAGCAAGCTCCCTCGCCACACAAGCTCCCTCCCACAGGGAATGCGCAGGCTGCCGGCCGTGTCGTTTACGACTGTTCGATGGAAATTGTCATGTCCAGGTTTTCTGCTGACACACGCTTGGGTTCTGCCCAGGCTTCTTTTGCCCTGAACGAAACACGCGTCCGTTTCAGGCACGCTACCGCCGTTCTTTGCGGCGCGCTGCTGACACCGATGGTGCTGGCCGATGATCACGCCGGCCACACTGAAGAACTGAGCCCGACGGTAATTACCGCCATCGCGCCGAGTTCGCCGCTGACCATCGTCACCAACCCCAAGGACCCGCGCCAACCGGTGCCGGCCAGCGACGGAGGTGATTATCTGAAAACCATCCCCGGCTTCGCCCTCGTGCGCAACGGCGGCACCAACGGCGATCCGGTGTTGCGCGGCATGTTCGGCTCGCGCCTGAATATCCTCACCAACGGCAGCATGATGCTCGGCGCCTGCCCCGGCCGGATGGACGCACCGACCTCCTACATCTCGCCGGAAACCTACGACAAACTCACGGTCATCAAAGGTCCGCAAACCGTGCTGTGGGGACCGGGCGCGTCGGCCGGCACCGTCCTGTTTGACCGTGAGCCGGAAAGCTTCGGCGAACTCGGTACACGGGTGAACGCCAGCGTCCTGGCCGGTTCCAACGGCCGCTTCGACAAAGTAGTGGACGCCGCGGCAGGCGGGCCTCTGGGTTACGTACGGGTGATCGGCAACACCGCGCATTCCGACGATTACCGGGACGGCAACAACGACACCGTGGGCTCGCGTTATGACAAGTGGAACGGCGACGTCGCCGTTGGCTGGACCCCGGACGCCGACACGCTGCTGGAACTGACCGCTGGCAAGGGCGATGGCGAAGCGCGTTACGCCGGGCGCGGCATGGACGGTTCACAATTCTTGCGCGAAAGCCTGGGCCTGCGCTTCGAAAAATCCGGCATCGGCGACGTGCTGGACAAGGTCGAAGCGCAGATTTACTACAACTACGCCGACCACGTGATGGACAACTACACCCTGCGCAGGCCGTCGGGCACCGGGATGATGGCCGGCCCGATGGCCTCCAACGTTGACCGCCGCACCCTCGGCGCACGGATCAAAGCCACTTGGCGCTGGGCCGATGTGCAGTTGATCAGCGGCATCGATGCGCAGACCAACGAGCACCGTCAACGCAGCAGCATGGGCATCGACACCTATAAAAACCTGCCGTACACCAAGGACGCCGATTTCCATAACTACGGGGTGTTCAGCGAACTGACCTGGTATGCCGCCGACCGTGACCGGCTGATCACCGGCGCACGCCTGGACCGTGCCTCGGCCAAGGACTTCCGGCAAACCACCGGTTCCGGAATGATGACCCGCGCCAACCCGACCGCCGACCATACCCGCGCCGACACCCTGCCCAGCGGCTTCATCCGTTATGAGCATGACCTGGCCGACAGCCCGACCACCCTCTATGCAGGCCTTGGCCACACCCAGCGTTTCCCGGATTACTGGGAGCTGTTTTCCCCAAACGCCGGCCCCGTCGGCTCGGTGAACGCCTTCGATTCGATCAAACCCGAGAAAACCACCCAGCTCGACTTCGGCCTGCAATACAAGACCGAAGACCTCGAAGCCTGGGCTTCGGGTTACGTCGGGCAAGTGCGCGATTACATCCTGTTCAACTACCGGCCCGGCATGATGGGCATGACCTCGCAAGCCGAGAACATCGACGCGCGGATCATGGGCGGCGAACTCGGGGCCGCTTACAAACTGACGTCGAACTGGAAGGCCGACGCCACCCTGGCCTACGCCTGGGGCAAGAACAGCAGCGACGGCAATGCGCTGCCGCAAATGCCGCCGCTGGACGCGCGATTCGGCCTGACCTACAGCGAAGACAATTGGAGCGCCGGCGCACTGTGGAGAGTGGTCGCCGCGCAAAACCGCATTGACCAGAACAAGGGCAACGTGGTCGGCAAGGACTTCGACAAAACCTCGGGTTTTGGCGTGTTCTCGCTCAACGGCGCCTATCGTATCAACAAGCACTGGAAGGTCAGCAGCGGCGTCGACAACCTGTTCGGCAAGGCTTATGCCGAGCACTTGAACCTGGCCGGCAACGCCGGTTTCGGCTACCCGGCCAATGACCCGCAAGCCATTAAAGAGCCGGGGCGAACGCTCTGGACCAAGGTGGACATGAGTTTCTAACAAAAAAAGTCAAAGGATCGCAGGCTGCGCCAGCTCCTACAATGCGTACACCTGTAGGAGCTGTCGAGTGAAACGAGGCTGCGATCTTTTCAAGACAACTGAATCGCCAAGCGGAGCACAACCGATGAAGCAGCCCAAACCGAATTTCTACAACCTGGCCTGGCGTTGGCATTTCTATGCCGGTCTGTTCGTCGCGCCATTCATGGTAATGCTGGCCCTGACCGGGGTCATTTACCTGTTCAAGCCGCAACTCGATCCGCTGATGTACGGCAACCTGTTGAACGTCCCGGCCGGCCATCACAGCCTCCCGGCCGACGACCTGCTCAAACGGGTCAAAGGGGCTTATCCGCAAGCCACGGTCACGCAGTACCTGCCACCGGTCAACGCAGAACGCAGCGCGCAGTTTGTCGTGCTCAATGGCGACACCGAGCTCAACGTGTTCGTCGATCCCTACCGTGGCGACCTTCTCGGCGAGCAAGACGCGAAGATGAATCTGCAAGCCGTGGCGCGGGCGATTCACGGTGAATTGATGATCGGCACAATTGGTGATCGGCTGGTCGAACTGGCCGCCGGCTGGGCCATTGTGCTGGTGGTGTCCGGGGTCTTCCTGTGGTGGCCGCGCGGCCAGGCGGCGGGTATTTTGTGGCCGCGCTTGAGCAGTCGCGGCCGGGTACTGTGGCGCGACCTGCATGCCGTCACCGGGTTCTGGGGCGCCGCTTTTCTGCTGGTAATGCTGCTCAGCGGCATGACCTGGACCGGGTTCTGGGGCAAACAATACGCCGGCGTATGGAACGTGTTCCCGGACGCGATGTGGAATGACATGCCCAAGTCCGACGTCGAAGCCCGCAGCCTGAATACGGCCACCCGCCAGACCGTGCCCTGGGCCATGGAAAACACGCCGATGCCAATGTCCGGTGACCACGCCGAACACATGGCCCACGACGGCGCGCAAGCTGGCCCCGCCGCGCCGACCATCAGCCTGCAAGACGTGCAAAACGTCGCCGTGCAACGCAAGGTCGAACCGGGCTACAGCATCACCTTGCCGACTACGGCAACCGGCGTGTTCACCATTGCGGTATTCGCCGACGACCCGCGCAACGACGCCACGCTGCACGTCGATCAGTACACCGGCGATGTCCTCGCCGATGTGCGCTGGGAGCATTACGGCACGGTGGCCCGCGCCACGGAAACCGGCGTGATGTTGCACGAAGGCAAAATGTTCGGCGTGGTCAACCAGATCATCGTGCTGCTGATTTGCCTGATGATTCTGCTCAGCGCCGTCAGCGGCGTGGTGATCTGGTGGAAGCGTCGGCCACAAGGAAAATTCGGCGTTCCACCGCTGCGCCACGACCTGCCGAAATGGAAAACCGCGATGGTCATCATGCTCGCCCTCGCGGTGGCGTTTCCGCTGGTAGGCGCATCGCTGGTCGTCGTGTGGTTGCTGGACCGCCTGCTGTTCTCGCGCTTCAACCGGCAAACTGAATCGACTTCACCTTCATCATGAAACAGGCGAGATACGCGAGGTAGAGGGTTCTGTAAACTTCGCGCCTTCACATGAATTGTGTAGGGCGCTGAAGGCCTCTTCGCGAGCAGGCTCGCTCCCACAGGAATTGCGTAAGACCTGTGGGAGCGAGCCTGCTCGCGAAGGCATCATCAGCACCACCGAAAACCTCAGAGCTAACGCATGACCTCGCTGAACCTCACTCACCTCGCCTGGACACCTCTTGGCCACGGCCATTGTCATCACCAGTTCCAGCTGCGTGATGCCTCGCTGCACGTGGCCGCCGGTGAGTTTGTCGGGTTGATCGGCCCCAACGGCAGCGGCAAAACCAGCCTGCTGCGCTGCGCTTATCGCTTCAGCAAACCGGACAGCGGCGAGGTCATCCTCGACCACCAGAATGTCTGGAAGCAGACCTCCCGCTGGTGCGCGCAACGCATCGCCGTGGTGCTGCAAGAGTTCCCCGACGCCTTCGGCCTGACCGTCGAAGAGGTCGTCGCGATGGGTCGCACGCCGCACAAAGGCCTGTTCGACGGCGACACCCTCGAAGATCGAAACCTCGCCACTCAAGCCTTGGAATCGGTGGGCCTCGAAGGCTTCGAAGACCACGCCTTCGCCACCCTCTCCGGCGGTGAAAAACAGCGTGTGATCCTCGCTCGCGCCCTGACCCAGCAACCGCAATTGCTGATCCTCGACGAGCCGACCAATCACCTCGACCCACGCTATCCGCTGGAACTTCTGCAACTGGTCAAACGCCTGAAGATCGGCACGCTCGCCAGCATCCACGACCTCAATCTGGCCGCCGCTTTCTGCGATCGGCTGTACGTCATCAATCACGGTCGTATCGTCGCCAGCGGCACAGCCGAAGAAGTCCTGACTGCCCCCTTGCTGCGCGAGGTGTTTGGCGTCGAAGCCCTGATCGACCAACACCCTTTGCACGGCTACCCACGAATCACCTGGATCACCCAACCATGAATGTGCGTTCCCTGCTGTGCACCGCGCTGTTGCTGGGCAGTGCCCAGGCACTGGCCGAGGCCACCCATTACCCGCTGACCCTCCAGAGCTGCAACCGCGAAGTGACCTTCACGCAAGCACCGAAACAGGCGGTCAGTCACGACATCAACATGACCCAGATGATGCTCGCCCTCGGTCTCAAATCGAGCATGGCCGGCTACAGCGGTGTCACCGGCTGGAAGTCGGTGACACCTGAAATGCAGACCATTCTTGACGACTTGCCCGAGCTGGCGGCGAAGTACCCGTCGGTGGAAACCCTGCTCAATGCGAACGTCGATTTTTTCTTCGCCGGTTGGGATTACGGCATGCGCGTCGGGGGTGACCTGACGCCGCAGACCCTCGCGCCGTTGGGCATCAACGTCTATGAGCTGACCGAATCCTGTGCCTTCGTGATGAAGCGCCCCCCTGCCTCGCTGGACGATACCTACAACGACCTGCGCAACCTCGGCAAAATCTTCGACGTGCAGGATCGCGCAAATGCCTTGATCGCAACGATGCAGGCGCAGGTTGCCGAGGTGCGCAAAACCCTGCCCGCCGACAAACCACGGGTGTTCCTTTATGACAGCGGCGAAGATCGCGCCATGACCTCCGGCCGTCTCGGCATGCCACAAGCCCTGATCGATGCGGCGGGCGGGCGCAACATTCTGGATGACGTCGAGGCGAGCTGGACCCGGGTCAACTGGGAGAACGTGGTCGCGCGTAATCCGCAGGTGATCGTGATCGTCGATTACGGCGAGGTGACGGCGCAGCAGAAGGTGCAATTCCTGCGCAGCAACCCTGCACTGCAATCGGTGGACGCGATCAAGCATCAGCGCTTCATCGTGATTCCTTACGTGCAGGCCACACCCGGCATCGATAACGTGCTGGCGGTCAAAACACTGGCCAAGGGTTTCCACGGCGAATGATCAATCGTCGCTACGCTTTGCTGCTGATCGCACTCGGCGCGTTGTTGCTGGTGTCGTGCGTGGTTTCGCTGGGGTTCGGCCCGGCGCGGGTACCCGTGGACGTGGTCTGGCGGATCTTGCTGCACAAAGTGTTGGGTATCGGCGAAGTGAATTGGGCCGCCGGCCAGGAACACATCGTGTGGCTGATCCGTGTGCCGCGCATGCTGCTCGGTGCACTGGTGGGCGCCGGCCTGGCCTTGATCGGCGCGGTGTTGCAAGCGGTCACGCGCAATCCGCTGGCCGATCCGCATTTGCTCGGGGTGACCTCGGGCGCCACCCTCGGTGCCGTGATCGTGGTGCTGCATGTCGGTGAAATCGTCGGCCTGCTGACCCTGCCGATTGCGGCGTTTATCGGTGCGCTGCTAAGCATGCTGATCGTGCTGATGATCGCCAACCGCAGTGGCCGGCTGGACAGTGATCGACTGCTGTTGTGCGGGGTGGCGGTGTCGTTCGTGATGATGGCGATCGCCAATCTGCTGCTGTTTCTCGGCGATCACCGCGCGAGTTCGGCGGTGATGTTCTGGATGCTCGGCGGGCTCGGGTTGGCACGCTGGGAGTTGCTCGCGGTGCCGGCCGCCAGCGTCCTGCTCGGGCTGGTTCTGCTGCTGGGCATGGCGCGGCCGTTGAATGCGTTGATGGCGGGCGAGCAGACGGCGGTAACCCTTGGGCTTAATGCTCGCACCGTACGGCTGCGGGTGTTTTTGATTGCGTCACTGATGACCGGGGTGCTGGTGTCGATCAGCGGCTCCATCGGTTTTGTCGGGTTGATGGTGCCGCACATTGCGCGTCGCCTGGTCGGCGCCGAGCATCGTCGATTGCTGCCGGTGTGCGTGTTGCTGGGCAGCGTATTCCTCGTTTGGGTGGATGTCGCGGCGCGCACGTTGATCGCTCCCGAAGACTTGCCCATCGGCGTTGCCACCGCAGCCATCGGCGGGCTGTTCTTCATCGGCCTGATGCGCCGCCGCTGACATCGACACCCCCTTGTAGGAGCTGTCGAGAGAAACGAGGCTGCGATCTTTTGATTTTTAAAATCAAGATCAAAAGATCGCAGCCTCGTTTCTCTCGACAGCTCCTACAGGGATTGGCGGTGCCACCTCCTCGCCCCAATCTGGCGCATCGCGACGCACCATAGCCCCGCCTTCGTCCCTTGCTGGTGCGCCGCCAAACCGCGCAACCGCTCTAACACGACATTTCCCTGCCTTTTTCCGACTGGGCACAGCCTTTGCAAAACAGCCTTCAGTAGTCCGCATCTGCCCATCAAAAAAAAATCAACGTTCATGGAGATCGCACAATGAAGCGTCGCAGCTTGATCAAGGCTTTCACACTCACGGCAAGCATTGCCGCGATGGGCATGACCTGGACGGTCCAGGCCGCCGAGACCATCAAGGTCGGTATTCTGCATTCGTTGTCGGGCACCATGGCGATCTCCGAAACGTCGCTCAAAGACATGGCGCTGATGACCATCGACGAGATCAATGCCAAGGGGGGGGTGAATGGCAAGATGCTCGAACCGGTAGTCGTCGACCCGGCGTCGAACTGGCCACTGTTTGCGGAAAAGGGCCGGCAGTTACTGACCCAGGACAAAGTCGCCGTGGTGTTTGGCTGCTGGACCTCGGTGTCGCGCAAATCGGTGTTGCCGGTGTTCGAAGAACTCAACGGCTTGCTGTTCTACCCGGTGCAATACGAAGGCGAAGAGATGTCGCCGAACGTGTTCTACACCGGCGCCGCGCCTAACCAACAGGCGATTCCAGCCGTTGAATACCTGATGAGCGAAGAAGGCGGCAGCGCCAAACGTTACTTCCTGCTCGGCACCGACTACGTCTACCCGCGCACCACCAACAAGATTTTGCGTTCGTTCCTGCACTCCAAAGGCGTGGCAGACAAGGACATCGAAGAGGTCTACACCCCGTTCGGTCACAGCGACTATCAAACCATCGTCGCCAACATCAAAAAATTCTCGGCCGGGGGCAAGACGGCGGTCATCTCCACGGTCAACGGCGACTCCAATGTGCCGTTCTATAAAGAGCTGGCCAACCAGGGCCTGAAAGCCACCGACGTGCCGGTCGTGGCGTTCTCGGTCGGTGAAGAAGAACTGCGCGGCATCGACACCAAACCATTGGTAGGCAACCTCGCGGCGTGGAACTACTTCGAATCGGTGGAGAACCCGGCGAACAAGAAATTCGTCGCCGACTGGAAAGCCTACGCGAAGAAACACAACCTGCCGGGCGCCGATAAAGCAGTGACCAACGACCCGATGGAAGCCACCTACGTGGGCATTCACATGTGGGCGCAAGCGGCAGAAAAAGCCAAGTCCACCGATGTCGATAAAGTCCGCGAAGCCCTCGCCGGCCAGACCTTTGCCGCACCGTCCGGCTACACCTTGACCATGGACAAGACCAACCATCACCTGCACAAGCCGGTGATGATCGGCGAGATTCAGGCCGATGGTCAGTTCAACGTGGTGTGGCAGACCGAAGGCCCGATCCGCGCCGAGCCGTGGAGCCCGTTTATCTCGGGCAACGACAAGAAGCCGGATTATGCGGTGAAGAGCAACTAAGCCACCTGGATGTCGGGCCCGCGCACAGTATTCGGGGCCGACACAAATCCCCTGTGGGAGCGAGCTTTTGTGGTGAGGGGATTTATCCCCGTTCGGCTGCGTAGCAGTCGTAAACCCGTTGAATGGGGTTGGACTTTTAGGTGCTGGGGCTGCTTCGCAACCCAACGGGGATAAATCCCCTCGCCACAAGAGCTCCCTCGCCACATGAATCTGCTCCCACCCTTAGTCCGCGCAAGGCTAACAATATGCCCACTGCCTTCTACCGTTTGATCCTCGCCTGCCTGCTATTGCTGCCGCTCGGCGTACGCGCCGGCGACGCCGAAGACTTCGTCGCCGCCAATCCCGTGCAGCAAGCAAAACTTCTCGAAGCCTGGGCCGCGCAGCCCGATCCGGCGCGTGTCGAACTGATCAATGCCCTGCAACAAGGCGAATTGACCGTCGACGGCCAACCGAAAATCCTGCGCCTGAACAACCGCCTGCGGGGTCTGATCGACACCGCGCTGGCCAGCCATCAGTTGCTCGCCGCCGACGCCAACATCCGTCTGGCCGCCGCCCGGCAATTGCAGAAAAGCGCCAAACCGGCGCAGCTGAAATTCCTCGACCGGCAACTGGCGAGCGAGCAAGACCAAAGCGTCCACGCGGCGCTGAGCCTCGCATTGGCCAATCTACAACTGGTGGACACCGACCCGGCGGTGCGCCTCGCTGCAGTGCGTCTGCTCGGTGAAACCGGCGATCCACTGGCCCGCACCCGCCTCGAAAACTTGCTGCAACCGGGTGTCGAAGCGGACGCCTCGGTGCGCACCGCCGCCGAGACCAGCCTCGCCCAAGTAAAACGCAAACTGTTGATTGGCGAAGTGCTCGGCCAAGCCTTCAGCGGCATGTCGCTGGGCTCGATTCTGCTGCTCGCGGCGCTGGGTCTGGCGATCACCTTCGGCCTGCTCGGCGTGATCAACATGGCCCACGGCGAAATGCTGATGCTCGGCGCGTATTCAACCTACGTGGTACAGCTGATGTTCCAGCGCTTCGCTCCGCAAGCCATCGAGTTCTATCCATTGATCGCCTTGCCGGCGGCGTTTTTTGTCACGGCGGCGATTGGCATGGCGCTGGAACGCACAGTGATTCGTCACCTTTACGGGCGCCCTCTGGAAACCCTGCTCGCCACCTGGGGCATCAGCCTGATGCTGATTCAACTGGTGCGGTTGGTGTTCGGTGCGCAGAACGTCGAGGTGGCCAACCCGGCCTGGCTCTCGGGCGGGATTCAGGTGCTGCCGAATCTGGTGCTGCCATACAACCGCATCGTGATCATCGCTTTCGCACTGTTCGTGGTGGTGCTGACCTGGCTCCTGCTGAACAAGACGCGCCTGGGTTTGAACGTTCGCGCCGTCACGCAAAACCGCAACATGGCCGCCTGCTGCGGCGTGCCCACCGGGCGCGTCGACATGCTCGCCTTCGGTCTCGGCTCGGGCATCGCCGGCCTCGGCGGTGTGGCGCTCAGCCAGATCGGCAACGTCGGCCCGGACCTCGGCCAGAGCTACATCATCGACTCGTTTCTGGTGGTGGTGCTCGGCGGTGTCGGGCAGTTGGCCGGTAGCGTGCTCGCCGCGTTCGGTCTGGGCATCGCCAACAAAATTCTCGAACCGCAAATCGGCGCGGTACTGGGCAAAATCCTGATCCTCGCGCTGATCATTCTGTTCATCCAGAAGCGTCCGCAAGGCCTCTTCGCACTGAAAGGACGGGTGATCGACTGATGAACCAGCCCCTGATGCTCACGGCCACGCAAAAGGCCGGCCCTAAAGTCACGATTGCTGTCGGTGCGGTGATCCTCGTGCTGTTGCTGGCGTTGCCGTTGCTGTCGCTGCTGTCGCCGGACAACGCGCTTCACGTCTCCGCCTACACGCTGACCCTGGTGGGCAAGATTCTTTGTTACGCCATCGTCGCCCTGGCGCTGGACCTGGTCTGGGGCTACGCCGGCCTGCTGTCCCTCGGTCACGGTCTGTTCTTCGCTCTTGGCGGTTATGCGATGGGCATGTACCTGATGCGCCAGGCCTCGGGCGATGCCTTGCCGGCGTTCATGACGTTCCTGTCGTGGACCGAGTTGCCGTGGTACTGGACCGGCACCAGCAGCTTCCTCTGGGCCCTGTGTCTGGTGGTATTGGCGCCCGGATTACTGGCGTTGGTGTTTGGCTTTTTTGCCTTTCGTTCGCGGATCAAGGGCGTGTATTTCTCGATCATGACCCAGGCCCTTACCTTCGCCGGAATGCTGCTGTTCTTCCGCAACGAAACCGGCTTTGGCGGCAATAACGGCTTCACCAACTTCCGCACCATTCTAGGGTTTGGCATCACTGAACCGGGGACGCGCGCGGTGCTGTTTTTTGCCACCGTGGTGTTGCTGGTGGCGAGCCTGTTCATCGGTTGGCGTCTGGCGCAGAGCAAGTTTGGCCGAGTGTTGACCGCGCTGCGCGATGCTGAAAACCGCCTGATGTTTTGCGGCTACGACCCGCGGGGTTTCAAGCTGTTTGTGTGGGTCTTGAGCGCGGTGTTGTGCGGTCTGGCCGGTGCTCTGTACGTGCCGCAAGTGGGGATTATCAACCCGAGCGAAATGTCGCCGACCAATTCCATCGAGGCCGCTGTGTGGGTTGCGCTGGGCGGTCGCGGCACGCTGATCGGTCCGCTGCTCGGCGCCGGTGTGGTCAACGGCATGAAGAGCTGGTTCACCGTGGCCTTCCCGGAATACTGGCTGTTCTTCCTCGGCGCGCTGTTCATCGTCGTGACCTTGTACCTGCCCAAAGGCGTGATCGGTCTGCTGAAAAAAAGGGGTGAATAATGAGAACGACTGCGACCGCTGAATTCATGCTCGAACCCGCCTTCTATCCACCGGAACCGAACAAGGACGCCGGCAGCAGCCGCGACGCCATCGGCCTCGGTCAACGCGTTGGCCCCGGCCTGGATACTCGGCACGGCACGATTCTGACCCTGGAAGACATCAGCGTCAGTTTCGATGGGTTCAAGGCGTTGAATGATTTGAACCTGTACATCGGCGTCGGCGAATTGCGCTGCATCATCGGCCCCAACGGCGCGGGCAAGACCACGCTGATGGACGTGATCACTGGCAAGACCCGGCCCAGCCACGGTAAGGCCTGGTTCGGTGAAACCCTCGATCTGACGCAGATGAGCGAAGTGCAGATCGCCCAGGCCGGCATCGGTCGCAAGTTCCAGAAGCCGACGGTGTTCGAAGCGTTGAGCGTGTTCGAAAACCTCGAACTGGCGCAGAAAACCGACAAGTCGGTGTGGGCCAGCCTGCGGGCGCGCTTGAGTGGCGAACAGAAAGACCGCATCAGCGAAGTGCTGGACACCATCCGCCTGACCACTTCGGTCAATCGCCCGGCGGGCTTGTTGTCCCACGGTCAAAAACAGTTTCTGGAGATAGGCATGTTGTTGATGCAAGACCCGCAATTGCTGCTGCTCGATGAGCCGGTCGCGGGAATGACCGACGCCGAAACCGAATTCACCGCCGAGCTGTTCAAGCGCCTGGCAGGCAAGCATTCGCTGATGGTGGTGGAGCACGACATGGGCTTCGTCGGCTCGATTGCCGACCACGTCACCGTGTTGCACCAGGGCAGCGTGCTGGCCGAAGGGTCGCTGGAACAGGTGCAGGAAAACGAGCGGGTGATCGAGGTGTATCTCGGCCGATAACCGCATTCCCTGTAGGAGCTGTAGGAGCTGTAGGAGCTGTAGGAGCTGTCGAGTGAAACGAGGCTGCGATCTTTTGATCTTCAATGCTGCCAGCAAAGATCAAGATCAAGATCAAAAGATCGCAGCCTCGTTTCACTCGGCAGCTCCTACGAAAGCAGATCACGCGCGTCGTGGAATAAAAGGTAATTGAACATGCTGCAAGTCGACAAGCTGCATCAGTATTACGGCGGTAGCCACATCCTGCGCGGCCTGACGTTTGACGTGAAGGTCGGTGAAGTCACTTGCCTGCTCGGGCGCAACGGCGTGGGCAAGACCACCCTGCTCAAATGCCTGATGGGTCTGCTGCCGGCAAAGGAAGGCGCGGTGAATTGGGAAGGCAAACCGATCACCACGTTCAAACCGCATCAGCGGGTGCATGCCGGGATCGCCTACGTGCCGCAGGGCCGTGAGATTTTCGGCCGGCTCACCGTTGAAGAAAACCTGCTGATGGGCCTGTCGCGGTTTCCAGGCAGCGAAGCGAAAGAAGTCCCGGCGTTCATCTACGAATTGTTCCCGGTGTTGCTGCAAATGAAGCAACGCCGTGGCGGCGACTTGTCCGGCGGGCAGCAGCAGCAGCTTGCCATCGGTAGAGCATTGGCCAGCCGACCGCGGTTGCTGATTCTTGATGAGCCGACCGAAGGCATCCAGCCGTCGGTGATCAAGGAAATCGGCGCGGTGATCAAGAAGCTCGCCGCGCGCGGTGACATGGCGATTTTGCTGGTGGAACAGTTCTACGATTTCGCCGCCGAACTGGCCGATCAATACTTGGTGATGTCCCGAGGCGAGATCGTGCAGCAGGGTCGCGGAGAAAATATGGAAGCCGAGGGTGTTCGCGGTTTGGTAACGATCTAATCTGTAGTGTCCGAACGATAATCAGAAATCATGAATTTACCTCTTCCCACTGCCCTGTTTACCCCACGTTGGCACGCCGAGCTGGAACTGGGCTATGCCCGATTCGGCGACAGCACCCGCCCGGTGCTGCGCCGGCACCAGGGTCCGTTGCGGGTGCAGAAGCATCTGTACGCCGAAGGGCCCGAGGTGTGCCAGCACATCATCGTGCACCCGCCGGGCGGGATTGCCGGTGGTGATCGGCTCGACATTTCGGCCAGCGTGGGCACTGACGCCTGGGCGCAAATCACCAGCCCCGGCGCAGCGAAGTGGTACCGCGCAGCGGGGCCGGCTTATCAGACACTGACGTTGAAAGTGGCCGCGGGCGCGACGCTGGAGTGGCTGCCGCAAGAGACGATTATCTTCAGCGCCGCTCAAGCCGAACTCAGCACCTCCATTGATCTGGAAGGTGACGCGCGGTTGTTCTACTGGGACGTCGTTGCGCTGGGTCGACCGGCCAGTGGCGAGCGTTTCGGTCTCGGGCATTTTCAGGCGCAATTGAATATCCGCCGCGACGGCCAGTTGCTCTGGCACGAACGCCAGCGCATTGTCGGGGGCGACGGTCTGCTCGATTCGCCGATTGGCCTGGACGGGCAACCGGTGTTTGCGACGTTGTTGGTGACGGGGGAAATTGATAGTGAATTGCTGGAGAAGTGCCGCTCGCTGCCCAATGATGTCCGCGGCGACCTGACACAACTGCCCGGCTTGCTCGTTGCCCGGTGTCTGGCCAGCGAAGCGTTGCTGGCGCGGGGTTGGTTGATCGAATTATGGCGATTGCTCAGGCCTGAGCTGTTAGGCCGAGAAGCAGTTCCCCCCAGAATATGGAGCACCTGATTTGCTTTTCTGTGGGAGCGAGCTTGCTCGCGATGGCGTTGGCACACACGACATTGCCGTCGCCAGACACACCGCTATCGCGAGCAAGCTCGCTCCCACAGGGGGGGTGCTCACAAATCCTAATTTTTTTTATTTGCCCAGATGGATTCCAACGATGGACCTGACCCCACGCGAAAAAGACAAGCTGCTGATTTTCACCGCCGGCCTCGTCGCCGAGCGGCGTTTGGCGCGCGGTGTGAAACTCAATTACCCGGAAGCCATGGCCTACATATCGGCGGCGCTGCTCGAAGGCGCTCGCGACGGTAGGACCGTGGCCGAGCTGATGCACTTCGGCACCACACTGCTCAGCCGCGAACAGGTGATGGAAGGCATCCCGGAGATGATCCCGGAGATTCAGGTCGAGGCGACTTTCCCTGACGGCACCAAACTGGTCACCGTCCACCAACCCATCGCCTGAGGCCGCGTCATGACTTACGACATTCGCGATGCAGTGCATGCCGATCTGCCGGCGATCCGCGACATCTACAACGACGCCGTCCTCAACACCACGGCGATCTGGAACGAACAGGCCGTTGACCTGGGCAACCGCCAGGCCTGGTTCAGCGCCCGACAAGCCCAGGGCTATCCGATTCTGGTGATCGTTGACGGCGACAATACGGTGCTGGGCTACGCTTCATTCGGTGACTGGCGGCCGTTCGATGGTTTCCGTCACACCGTCGAGCACTCGGTCTATGTACGCAGCGACCAACGCGGCAATGGTCTGGGCCCACGGTTGATGGCAACGCTGGTCGAACGCGCCAAAGGCTGCGACAAACACGTGATGGTCGCGGCCATCGAAAGCGGCAATGCCGCGTCCATTCGCTTGCATGAACGCGCCGGTTTCGTGACCACCGGGCAAATGCCTCAGGTGGGCACCAAGTTCGGTCGCTGGCTGGACCTGACCTTTATGCAATTGACCCTCAATCCTGGCGCCGAACCGCCGCCCGCCAGCAAGGAGTAACGCCCGATGAACGCCGCCCAACTGCGCCGCGTCAATGTTGAAAGCTTTGCGCATTATCGTCAGGGTTTGATAGAGCTGCTTCTCGACGCCGTCGGCTATGGCGCCAGCGTCGGTTTCATGGCCAATCTGGACGCCCTCCAGGCACGGGCCTATTTCGATGAGGTTCAGGAAAACCTGAACAAAGGCAACGTGCTGCTGTGGGTGGTGGTCAAGGATGAGCAGGTGCAGGCCAGCGTCCAGTTGACCCTGTGCCAGAAAGCCAACGGCCTGAACCGCGCCGAGGTGCAGAAACTGCTGGTGCGCGAGGAAGCGCGTCGTCGTGGGTTGGGCCAACAGTTGATGAGCGCGCTGGAACAGGCCGCCCTCCAACACAAACGCGGCATGCTTTTTCTCGATACCGAAGCCGGTTCCCCCGCCGAAGATTTCTACAAAGCCCTGGGTTACACCCGCGCCGGTGAAATTCCCGATTACGCGTGCGACCCGAGCGGCCAGTACAAACCGACCGCCCTCTATTACAAAGTGCTCCAGGGAGCCCATTGATGATTCCCGGTGAATACCAGATCCAGCCCGGCGACATCGAACTGAATGTGGGCCGCCGCACCCTCAGCCTGACAGTGGCCAACAGCGGTGACCGGCCGATCCAGGTCGGCTCGCATTACCATTTTTTCGAAACCAACGACGCCCTGACCTTCGACCGCGCCGCCAGTCGCGGCATGCGCCTGAACATCCCGGCCGGCACCGCCGTGCGCTTCGAACCGGGGCAGAGCCGCGAGGTGGAGCTGGTGGACCTGGCCGGTCATCGCCGGGTGTTCGGGTTTGCCGGCAGGATCATGGGTGGCCTCGATTGAAACCGGCGGTGGTCCCAAAAGATCGCAGCCTCGCTTCGCTCGACAGCTCCTACAGAGGCTGCGCACAACCTCGATTGTGTGTGTGTGTGTGTGTGAAATGCCGCGCACAACCGCCATTTTGTGTGAACACCCGTAGGAGCTGTCGAGCGCAGCGAGGCTGCGATAGCGAGCTACGCGAGCGGTCTCAAAACCAATTGAATCCCAAGGCATGCCCATGAAAATCTCAAGACAAGCCTACGCCGACATGTTCGGCCCCACCGTCGGTGACAAGGTCCGTCTGGCCGACACCGAGCTGTGGATCGAGGTCGAGAAAGACTTCACTACCTACGGCGAAGAAGTGAAATTCGGCGGCGGTAAAGTCATCCGCGATGGTCAGGGCCAAAGCCAACTGCTCGCTGCCGACGTCGTCGACACGGTGATCACCAACGCGCTGATCATCGACCACTGGGGCATCGTCAAAGCCGATGTCGGCCTCAAGGACGGGCGCATCGCCGGCATCGGCAAGGCGGGCAACCCGGACGTGCAGCCGAACGTCACCCTCGCCATCGGCGCCAGCACCGAAGTGATTGCCGGTGAAGGCATGATCCTCACCGCCGGCGGCATCGACACGCACATCCACTTCATCTGCCCGCAGCAGATCGAAGAAGCGCTGATGAGCGGTGTCACCACCATGATCGGCGGCGGCACCGGCCCGGCCACCGGCACCAACGCGACCACCTGCACCTCCGGCCCGTGGCACCTGGCGCGAATGCTCCAGGCGGCGGATGCGTTCCCGATGAACATCGGCCTCACCGGCAAGGGCAACGCCAGCCTGCCGGAACCGTTGATCGAACAGGTCAAGGCCGGCGCCATCGGCCTCAAGCTGCACGAGGACTGGGGCACCACCCCGGCGAGTATCGACAACTGCCTGAACGTCGCCGACCAATACGACGTGCAGGTCGCGATCCACACCGACACCCTCAACGAGTCCGGCTTCGTCGAAACCACCCTCGCCGCGTTCAAGGGCCGCACCATCCACACCTATCACACCGAAGGCGCGGGCGGCGGTCATGCCCCGGACATCATCAAGGCCTGCGGTTTCGCCAATGTGCTGCCGAGTTCGACCAACCCGACCCGGCCGTTCACCCGCAACACCATCGACGAACACCTCGACATGCTGATGGTCTGCCACCATCTCGACCCGAGCATTGCCGAAGACGTGGCCTTCGCCGAAAGCCGCATCCGCCGCGAGACAATTGCTGCCGAAGACATCCTGCACGACCTCGGCGCGTTCTCGATGATCAGCTCCGACAGTCAGGCCATGGGCCGTGTCGGCGAAGTCATCACGCGCACCTGGCAGACCGCCGACAAGATGAAAAAGCAGCGCGGCCCGCTGCCCGGTGACGGCGCAGGCAACGACAACTTTCGCGCCAAACGCTACATCGCCAAGTACACCATCAACCCGGCAATCACCCATGGCATCAGCCATGAAGTGGGTTCGGTGGAAGTGGGGAAATGGGCC
Organism: Pseudomonas fluorescens; assembly: GCF_902497785.1. Lineage (GTDB taxonomy): Bacteria > Pseudomonadota > Gammaproteobacteria > Pseudomonadales > Pseudomonadaceae > Aquipseudomonas > Aquipseudomonas fluorescens_BO. The sequence continues at coordinate 155,656 of NZ_CABVHK010000013.1, read as the reverse complement.
GATCTGGTGCTGTGGCGCCCGGCGTTTTTCGGGGTCAAGCCGACGTTGATTCTCAAGGGCGGCGCCATTGCGGCGAGCCTGATGGGCGACGCCAACGCGTCGATTCCGACACCGCAACCGGTGCATTACCGCCCGATGTTTGCCAGTTACGGCGGCTCGCTGCACGCCACCAGCATGACCTTCATCAGTCAGGCGGCGTACGAGGCGGGACTACCGGAAGCCTTGGGCTTGAAGAAGAAAATCGCCGTGGTCAAAGGTTGCCGCGATGTGCAGAAAACCGATTTGATCCACAACGATTACCTGCCGGACATCGACGTCGACCCGCAGACTTATCAGGTCAAGGCTGACGGTGTGCTGCTGTGGTGCGAACCGGCGGAAACGCTGCCGATGGCCCAGCGTTACTTCCTGTTCTGATCGACGGGCCCAGGCCCCACCGCTCGGCGGCGGGGCTTGGGTGCGCTCACGTTGAAGTGACTTCGTTGCGCTCGACGCTCGTTGGATTTTCAACCGGTTGCAGATCGGCGCGCCGGATTGCTTCTGCGGTCAGTTCGCCAATGAGGGTTTTTTCCTGCGCCGCGATCGTGGCCATCTCGGCGTAATACTGTTCATCGCTCAGCACCGCGCCAGGTTTGATTTCACTCTCCGACTTGCCCAGCAGTTTCGCCAGGCGGCGCACTTGTGAACGCCAATAAATCCTGTGCACCGCCGAATCGCTGTCGAGCCAGGCTTGTTGCGCGGCCTGCAAGTCCAGCAGGGGTTCGGCCCTGGCGTGCAGCACGGCGATCCGTTGCACGTTGGATCGCTTGAGGTAGTTAACCCAGAAATCCTGCTCGAGCAGCAGCGCTTGCAGTTTCGGCCCTTTCTCTTCCGCCAGCACCCGAACGTAAGCCCTCTCGAGCATTTCGGGCGTCACACCTGTGGCGTGGAAGCGCATTTCCCGGGATTGCCATGGCAGATCCAGAAGCTTCGACCCAGCCAATTGAGTGGCGTAGACCATATGGATTTCCACCTCGTCGATGTCCTCCAGCAGTTGCCCCTGCGCATCTCGGTGGGAAATCAAGTTCCCGTGTTCATCCAGCTCGATAAACTGGCGCCCCTCCTCCAGCAAGTCAGCGATCCGCTCGCGGGCAATCTTGCCCAACCTGTCCAGGCGCGACTTGCCCCGCGCCAGCGTGACCAACTGCTTCTGGATGAGGTCGTCTGCGCCCAACTCGTTTGCCTGCACAATCAGCACCTCCACGCCCATGGCATTGAACAACTGGGCGCCTGCATCCACGCACGTCGTGGGGGCAGTGGCCATGCGAAACAGCTTTTCGCGCAATGCCGTGTTGCCGGCCGTGGCCTCGACCATCGTCCAGACCTTGCGAGTCAGATCGACCTTGGCTGCCCGGTCTTCGGTTGTCGCATCCGCGGATTGCGCCAGCTTGCGCAGCTCATTGAAAAACGGCTCTGAACCCGGCTCGTTTTCAAGATCGGCCCATACATCCTGTTTACTTTTCCATTGTTCCTCGGTCATGCCCTCTGCCCAGAGCCTGCTGTCGGCGACACCGCGAGCGTACGCGGGTCGATTCGGTTCAAACCCCACCGAATGACCATAGTCTCTGACCCGTCGCAAATTCTCTGCGGAGATATTGGCGGTTTCGCGGCTGATGAGTGTGCGCGCGATGATCTGCGCCTGCGCCGAGCCGGGCACCACATCAGGAATGATTTCAAGCGCATTGGCCTGCAAATCCAGATAGAACGTGCGCGGCCGTACCTGATCGAACAAGCCCACCGGCCAGGTATTGAGGCCGGTATCAGCCAGTATGAGGAACTGCAAATCCGCCATCTGTCCGACGTCCGGGGGCAACCCCAACGGATTGCCGTCAAGCGACAGGTACCGCAGGCGTTTGAGCCCCCGCAATTGTGCGACTGCGATGGCGTCGAGCTGGATCAGGTTGTCGGACAGATCCAGCGTGGACAAGTGAGTCATGTTCCCGAGATTTTCCGGTAGCGCGACGAGTTCGTTATTGCCAAGCGCCAACGTGCGCAAGCGCTTGAAATTGCGCAGAAACCCGTCTGCGTTACCGACGATGCCCGTATCCGACAGATCCAGATAAGTGACGTGATCGAAATTTGCCGTGAGCGGCGGGAGGTCTTTGAGTTCTTCCCAGAGGTCGATTCCGGACAGATCAATGCGCTGACCCTGCCGGTAGCCGGTATTGTCCAGGTCCACCTCGCCAGTGCGCTGCCAGGCCTGTTTGATTTCTCTCATGATCGTCACCCGGGCTTCCCGGCGCTGGCGGAAGGCAGGTGTCGAACGCTCTTCTACTGACGCTTGGCCAAGCCATGCCCGATGCCAGGTCTCAAGCGTTTTTTTGAGTTCCGCGTATTCGATTTCACGGTTTTTCAACTCCCCTTCCAGCACCTCGTCCATATTTTCGACCATTGAACTGATTTCCTCCACGGTCATCGCGGGATACAGCGCACGAAGTCGCGCCTCGGTTGCCCGCTCCCACCGACTGACGTCGGGGAAGTCGCTCAAGGGATAGCCGATTCGCTCGCCGGACAATCGCGTTAGCGGGTTAAGGAACGGCTGTTGCCGCGGTCGCATCTTCAGCAACGGACGAAGTTGATCCTGGCTCAGCTGATGTTCGAGGATTTTCGCCTTTAACTGCATGCCGAGCGCCACATCCGGCAACCCGATGGCCTTACGCTGACGGTCGGGCAACGCATGTTGAATAGACGAATAGAGGTCATCGGCACCGTGCAAATGTTCGTCGCGATCATTGCGTGTCTGGTAGCGACCATCTTCCCCGCGCAACAGCACTTTGCGTTCGCTGGCGTCCTCGGGCCCCACACTGGCGCGCAGCTCACCCTCAATCGAACCCTGGCGCACTTCAATACGGATGTCGTCCACCCAGCCCGGCAAGGTCTTCAACGTGTTGAGTGCCAGCGTTTCGGTGTCCTTGTCGAGCAGTGCGTCAAGGTACAAGCCTTCGTAGGCGTGGGTCAGCCGCAACTGCTGCTGTAACCGCCGCGCACCTTCGGCCAAGCGCAATGGCACGCGACTGTCGTTCTCCAGGGTTCCCCGCTCATCGGGCGTGGCGTCGGCCAACAGTTCCTCGACCAACGACGCGGGCAGTCCGCTGAAGTCCCGCTGCACCACCGCAACCGCCGTATTGGCCGAGGGTTGTTGGTCGGCATAGAGGCTGCGCGTGAGCCGCGCCCGGGCATTGGTTGCACGCTCTTGCAGTTTTTTTTGCAGGGCGCGCGCCTGCTCTGCCGGCGCACTGGGTGTGTAGTCCGGCAGGAGCGTTTTGATTTGCGCCTCGCTCATCGAGGCAATGATCCGGGCGGGTAACTGGCCGTTCATCAGTTCCGTGCGGCTGACCTTGAGGATGTCCTGCGGCAATGCATCGGGTTTGCCGTACTTGACCGAAAGTCCGATCAAGCCGTTTCCGGAAAACGCCTCAATGGCCTTGCTTGCCGGCCACCCCGGCAACTCGACCGCCAGGGAGGCGGCGTAACTGCAAAGCCCACTGGAGAGCGCGCCGTCGCGAATGCCGTGAGCGACCTTCAAGGCATCGTCATAGGCGCGAAACTTCTTGAAAGATTCAAGCAGGATGGCGGGAACCGGTTCGCCCTCGACATGCACCCGGCGCAGGACATCGTGATCGACACCACTGACCTGCCGGATCTGCTCCAGCTCGGTATCGCTGAACCCCTCCGTCAACAAACCGAGCCGACGCATCAGCGTCGCGCTCCAGCGCTGCGGGTTTTCCAGTTCATGGTTCCACGCGCCTTGGCCGTTGTGCACCAGCGCCGGGCGATAGGCCTCGGGCCGGGTCGGGTGCTGCATCCGGTACTGCTCGCCGGTCGCGTCTTGCCCCACCAGATAGTGCTCGCTTTCAAGGGGCAGAACTCGCTGTCCATCGTGCTCGTACAGGCCCAGTTCATTCGGGCTGGCCTCGGGTGGCAGCGTAACGTCGGCCTGGTAGCGCGAAAGGTCAGTGTTCCACAACCTTTGCTCGCCGTTGTCCAGCGTGACGGGTTTGAGTGAATCCACCCGGCTCGACAGCTGAACCTTGGGCAGCACGGCCGCCCCGACACCCACGAACGCAACATTCAACGCCACGCTGGCGAAGTGTGCCCACATCTCTTTGGGTTCACCCTCTTCGTACGCTTCAAAACCCTCGAACACCTCATCGCACATTTGCCCGGCCCCCACCATCAACATAATGGGCCCCAAACCCGGCACCACAAACGCGGCCAGGTTCAGCACGTTGACCACCGCATCCAGGTAGCTCTTGAGCCTGTTTTCCCGGGTAACGCGGTCTTCATCGCCGGTGGTAATGGCGATTGCCCGGGCATCGCTGTAGATTTTTTCAACAGTGTTTTGCCGCAACCGTAGCCACAGATCGCCATGGATGGCGACATCGTCCACCGGCAGCTTCGCGGGCCGGGACTGCACGGGGTAGTCCGCCTCGGCGCCGACACTGGCTGGCTTGTACAGATGGTTGAAATGACGGAAGAAAACACCTTGTTGGCGCAAGGGTATGAACTGGCTGAAAAAACGTCGGTAGGCGCTGCTGTGCAAGCGCGTCCTGAGGTCCACTATGAAGTCAGCGCTGGAGGCATATTCCTTCAGCGGCTGTTGCGGGTCGTTGGGGATGTACACCGCCAAACGCTCTACCCGATCAGAGGCCTTGCGGTTCGGCCCGATCAGCAAGGGCCCCACCAGCTCGATGCCGAATACTGTCAACGCCGCGTAGGTCACCGGCCGGCTGTCCAGGGTGGCGCTACGGGTGGCGGTGAGCGACTGTTGGAGCATGTGGTAGATGTCGGCGCTGATCCCCGACTCGACCTGCTGACTGTTCGGGCGGGTTGCAAATTGCTGCCAGGCAGTTTCGGTGGTCACTGCCAGCTGTTGTCGCCCGTGCTGTTCCAGTTGTCGCTCGAGGGTTTCCCGTTCGCTGTTGTTCTCCGGCTGCACAATGTCCTTGATGTGTTTCTGGTAAAGGCCCCCCAGATCCAGGGTTCGGCACAGGCTGGCAAACTCGTGGGGAGCGATATCCCGGGCCTGGGAATTGACCGCCTCGAACGTCGCAATGACCTCGCCGCCGTTGCTGCTCCAGTCGGTGATGATCTGGCAATCGTTGCAACGCGCAGGCTTGGCTTCATCGGCCTCGAAGTTCGCCAGGGCGGCTTCGAGCAGAGAGACGCCGCGATACTCGTAGTTCAGGCTCGTATCGATTTGCTCATCGAAGACAAACGCACCGAAGAAATCATCCCGCTGTTTGAAACTGTATTTACGGGCGAAAAAGACGTTTCTCACATCAAGGTCGATGTTGAACCTTGCCTTGATCGCATCCTTGAGTGGCTGCTCGGCGAACTCAAGCACATCCTTGATGCGTCCGAGCCTGGCGTCGACTTGATTCAAGGTTTCGCGAAAGCGCCCGTGGCTGTCCGCCAACGCTTTTTTTTGCTCGGGCGTCGCCGTTCGGTACCAGTCGGGAAGTTTCAGCTCATGGCTGGCAGCTTCCATTTGCCGCTGCGCCGAGGCCTCGCGAAACCATGACGGGATGCGGTCTTTAAGAAAATCGTAGTGGACGCCGCGCAGGTCGGCACTGAAGGTGCCTTGGGCAGCAGAAGAGGGCGTTTTTGATCCGGTCATAGCGGGTCATCCGTGACTGATTGAAAGTCATCAGAGCCTAACGAACGGCATCCGCAAAAAAGCTCAAATATGTACCGCACGACCCATACCTGAGCCACAACGACGCGATGGCAAGGAAGCCATCGCGTCGCGACATCACCTCAAGCCGGTCGATTGAACCCTGAAAGGCACTTCGACCCGTTGCAGCTTCGCCCGGTCCATGGCGTGTTGCGTCAACTGTTTGAGCAACTCTTCGCGCTCATCCTTGATCGCAGCGTATTGCTGCGCGAACTCGTCATCCGTCATGACCGTGCCGGGCGCGAATTCGCTTTCCGGTTTGCCCAGTTCAAAAGCCAGGACCCTGATCCGGGTTTTCAACCGGTCTTTTTCCTCAGGCAACAAGTTCAAGCCGTCATTCCTCTCCTGCAAAGCGGACTTGAACTCATAAAGCGTGTTCATTCGTTGCTCGAACTGCTTGAAGCGCGTCCGGTTGGAGCCTTCCACATAGGATTTCCAGAACGGCAGTTCGGCAATCGAATCACGCAGCCCATTGCCCTCTTCCAGCCCAAGCACCCGGATGCGTGCGTTTTCGATCATCGGCCGGGTGACGCCGGCAATCCCGCGAAATTGCATGGTGCGTGCCTGCCAGGGCAAGTCGAGGCCGCCGTCCGCCTCCGAATTGGCCAATTCGGTGGCAAACGCCAGGTGAACTTCGACGATATCGATGCTGCCCGTCACGTTGTTATCGGCGCCGATCCGTCGAATCTGCTCACCGCTCGCCAGGCGTTTCGCAATGGTGCGTTCGGCAATGCGCTCGATCTCGTTCAGACGCGACGCGCCCTTGGCCAGGCTGACCAGTTCGGCTTCAATCAATCCGGGGTTTGCCAGCCCGTAGGCTTCGTGAATGAGCACTTTCATGCCAAGGACGTTGAACAGTTGCGTCGCCCCGTCGACACACTCGGTGCGCGCCACCGCCTCGGCAAACAGGGTTGTGCGCAACTCACTGTCTTCAGCCATGGCCTCCAGCATCCGCCAGACTCTGGCCGTCAACTCGCGCCGATAAATACCCTCGTCCTTCTTGAAATCGGCGGACTGCGTCAGCCGCCGGATTTCGTTGAAAAAGGCCTCGGAGTTGAACTCATCCTCGACCGCATCCCAGATCGCCTGCCGGGTTTGCCATTTGTCATCGGACAACCCCTCGGCCCATTGGGCGCTGTCCAGGGTGCCCCGGGGCGGGTACGGGCGTTCGGGGTCGAGGCCGACCGATTCGGTATACCTGCGCAGCGTGTTCAGGTTCTCCCCGGACATCCACTGTGGCTCGCGACTCACCAGGGTGCGAGCCACTATCTCCGCGCGAAAGGACCCGGGGGCAACATCGGGTACGCGGTTGATCGGGTTGCGCCACAGGTTCAGGTAGAAGTTGCGAGGCCGCGATTGGGTCAACAGTCCAGTCGGCCAGGTATCGACGCCGGTGTTCTCGAGGATCAGCGTATGCAACTCCGGCATCTGGCTGACATCAGGGACCAGACGCAGGGGATTGTCTTTGAGCCCAATGAACCTCAGTCGGGTCAGGCCGCGCAAACGGGTGACCGCTTGTTGGTTCAGCTCGATCCGGTTGTCCGTCAGGAACAGGTGAACGAGGTAAGGCATTTCGCCGATGGCCGCAGGCAAACCAGTCAACTGATTCGCGCCGAGGTCCAGATAGCGCAACTGGCGAAAGGATTGCAGAAAATGCACCTGGCTGGTGAGCAGGTTGGCCCGGCGCACGTTCAACTCAGTGACGTGTTCGAAATTGGCGGTCAGCCTCGGCATGCTCGCCAGGTGCTGCCCCATGAGTGGCCCGTCCAGCGTGAGCGTCTGCGCACGGACAATGCCGGGCGCGCCCTCGCCCGCCGGGCCGGTGCGCTGCCAGCATTGCTTGATGGCCGAGTAGAGTTGCTGCCTGGAGGAGATTTGCGCACGGGCATCGGCCATGGTGGCCGGGGAATTGACCCAGCGTTGAAGCGACAGTTGCAACTGCACGAACTCATCCTCCAGCGCTTTCAAACGCGCCGGTGCGGCGTCCCCGAAACCTGTCAGCAACTCATTCACCTCTGCTTCGGAAAAGCCCGGGTACAACCAGCCGATACGCTGCCGCATCGTCGTCACGCTCAGTTTGCGCGAATACCACGGCATGCCCCCGCGAAGACGCATGGCGCGCGGATCGTAAGCCGGTTTGCGGATCGGGTGCTGCCCCAGAACCTGGGTAAAACGCTCCTGACTCAGTGGCGAACGCTGTAGCGCTTGCTTGAGCTTGTCACCCTGGAAAATATCGAACCCCAGTGCCCGGCGCTCGCTGTCGGGCAAGGCATGCAGCACCGCAGCATAAAAGTCATCGGCGCCGTGCAGATGTTGCGCTTGCTCGTCCCGGGCGTGATACAAGCCCTGCTCATCGACAAACAGCACTTTGCGGATCGGCGCGTCTGCAGGCCCGACGCTGGCCTGCAGTTCCCCGGTGTACGAAAAGGCCCGCACCTCGATGCGAACCCCGGCCGACCAGCCCGGCAAAGCGGCCAGCGAAGCCAGCTCAAGCCGACGGGTATCCACGTCTTCCAGCGCTTCCAGGTAGAGCCCTTCGTAGGCGCGGCTCATTCGCACACGGTCCTGCGCAGCCCGGGCTTTTTCGCGAAGGCTCAGGGGAATGCGCTTTTTTTGTGTCAGGTGCAGCAATTCTTCCGGGGTGGCGTCGCGCAACAATTGCCCGGCGACGATCACGGGCAATGTCGGATACTCGTCGCACAGCAAAAGCACATCGACGCTGGCAGAAACTGTCTGCTGTTTGTAGAGGGCGTCGAACACGCGTTTACGCTGCTTACCCGCGTGTTCGGCCAGGCGTTTGCGCAATTCACTGATGCGCACTTGTTTGTCGCTGGAAATCCCTTCGCCGAGCAGCTCATAAATTTCCGTTTCGCCGAGATTCTCGATCACCCGTGTCGGCAAACGGCCGTTCCGAAGATCTTCGCGGGACAGTTTGATCTGACGATCAGCCGCGCCGAACTCGACCGCCACACCGTCCAGCTGAGGTCCGTCGAACAGCGCGATCCCTCGGGACTCAGGCCAGCGCGGGAGTTCGGTCATGAATGCCGGAATCAGCTCCTCCATCGCTTCGGGAATCTGCTGCGCGAGAATATGCCCCGCAAGGTCGCCGGCCTGCGCATACACCTTGAAGCGATCGAGGGTGTCGGTCAGCATCGCCGAAGGCGCTTCGTGCTCGACATGCATTCTGCGCAATGCGTTTTCCTCGACGCCGCTGACGGTCAGCACCTGCTCGAGGGATTCATCGGACAGCGCATCCGTGGTCGGGCCCAAACGCCGCAGCAAACGTTTCTTGTCCCAGGCCAGCGGACGATCGATTTCAGTCTTCCAGCTGCCGGCACCGTTATGCTCCACTGGCGGGCGATACGCCTCTGGCCGCAGCGGGTGCTCAAGGCTGTGCAACCCGGTCTGCGGGTCCGTCGCCACCACGTAATGTTTGTCCTCGAGGCGCAGGACATCCTTGTTCTCATGTCGGAACAGACCCAGCGGTCTGGCCTGGGCGTCTTGCGGCAGGACAACCGGATGCTCATAGGCTGTCAGGTCGTTATTCCACAACCGCTGCTCGCCCTTGAACTCCACGGGCTTGAGGTTTTCAACGAAAGGTGAAAGGACCACAGGCGTCCGGGGCAGCACATGCCCGGCGCCCATCAGGGCGAATTGCGCAAAGTTGATCAGCACGCCGTTGATGTAAGCCGCGGCTTCTTCCCTGTCGCCCTTGCTCCAATCCTCGATACCTTCGGCGAGCTCCCCGAGCATCTGCGCGACCATGATGCCCAACACCACCTCGCCCACGCCCGGCACCAACATGGCGGCGAAGCTGAACAGGTTCCAGCCGATGTCCAGGTAGCTGGTCAGACGTTTCCAGCGACTGGTCGAATCTTCATCGTCGGTCGGCACGGCAATGCAGCGTGCATCGCTGATGACCTTGTCCCGCCGCTCCCGGAACAGGGTGATCCACAGGTCACCGGCGATCCGGTTGGTGATGGGCTGCGCGTCGGGATTTTCAATGGCGGTTTCGCGCCACCAAGGGCCCATGTCGAGCGGTTCGCGCTGTTTCCACTTGAGGGTCTTGAGCCGCTCGTTGACCCTGGCGAAAAAATGCCCTTTGTCTTTCTGCGCTACAAACCGGCTGAAGAATGCCTGATAATCCGGGTCGCGCAACTGACCGATCAAGGCTTTCATGAACTCGGACAGCGAAGCGTATTCTTTCAGCGGATGGTCCGGGTCATCCGGTACATACGCAATCAACGGCCCGGTCAAACGACTCTGTCGGAAAATGTCTTCATTGCGCAGCATCTCGTCTCCGACACCCGTGGGGCCGTTGGCGAAGAAGGCCTGGATCAGCTTGAACTTCTCGAACTCGCGACCGGGCAACAACGGAATGAGCCGAGACCAGCCGGTCCAGAATTTCACGCGCTCAGGCGTCAAGGCATCCACGGCCGTTTTCAACGCCGATGCCTCGCCCTCAGCGCTGAACAGCACGATTGAGGTCATGCGAAAACCCATCAGCGACAATCGGTGACTGTGCAGGGGCGTGCCGTGGAATCTGATGTCTGCCTTGCCGGCGATGACGTCTTGCAGCCGCTCAAAAGCTGCAGCGCTGATATCGCCTTTGAGTCGCGCGATAAACGCCGATGACTTGAACGCGGCTTTTTCACTGGCTGTCGAGCGGTCCTGCAACCGCTGCTTTGCATCGGCCGTCGCAGGCTCCAGCCGCGCCTTGATATGGGTTTGATATTGCCCGCCGATATCCAGCCTGCGACACAGGGCGGCGAACCTTGCCGGTGTCATGGCGTTGATGCGGTGCGGGGTGCCTTCGGGACTGACGCGATACACACCAGAGCCACTGCGAAACGCGTCCTCCCGGGTTTCCGCTTGTTCAAAGTTATGCAGCGCCGCGGCGAGTAACGAACCTTGGCGCAGGCGACTGACCCCGGTATCGATATTGAAAATGAGGTTGTCCGGGACATAAAGATGAAGGGACAGGGTTTCAGGATCCTCAGTGGTATTGAAATTCGCTTGCAGGGAGGTCGTGAGCAAGCGTTTTCCAAAGGCATTGATATCGCTCTGAAGATCACCCAGCAGTTCATCCAGCTCGCCTTGCAAGCGCCAGCGATCATCCATCAATGCTTTCAATTGCTGCCGGTTGGCAGCATCTTTTTTCAGGTACCAGTCCGGCCACCTGGACTTCAGCTTCACGACTGATTCAAGCGTGGCGGGGGACGCGTTTTTTATCGCAAAGGGAATGACCTTGGTCACTCGTTGCTCATGAACACTCTGTTCAACTTTGATTTCAGACGGCGCGTGGGTCGGATTGCTTCCTTGCAAATCAGACATGGGTTCAAACCTTAAATAATGGGTGAAGCCACTAGACTATTCGCCCATCTGCAAAACAAAAGACTGAATAACTGTTGGTTAGACGGAGGGGGATACGCTCTTCGTTCGAAAAACACGAAGGCAAAAACACATATGTACCACCCTGATAAACGCTCCTCGTGCCGACGGGTCGCAGGAGGTTTTTCCGGCCGGAAGACGCTACTATGCGACTCGTCCAGCCTCCAAATGCTCAGGAACCCGGCCATGCGCCTACCCGAATTCATCAGGCAACATGTAGATCGTATCGTCGATGAATGGGAGCAGTTCGCCAGAACCATCACCCCGGCCGCCGAAACTATGGACAGCGTGGCACTGCGTGATCACGCCAGGGAAATTCTGCTGGCCGCCGCGCGGGACATGACCACCGCGCAAACCGCCGCCGAACAACTCGCCAAAGCCAAGGGCGAAGGCGCGGAAAAAACCCCGAGCCTGGATGAGGCCGGTGCCAGCCACGGCGAGCTGCGCCATACCGTCGGTTTTGACCTGGTGCAGATGACCAGCGAGTTTCGCCACCTGCGCGCCTGTGTGATCCGGCTGTGGGTCGATAGCCTGGAAGCGCCGGACCTCGCCTACTTTCAGGACATGATCCGCTTCAACGAAGCCATCGACGAAGCCCTGGCCGAATCCACCGCGGCCTACGCCGAACAGGTCGATCATTCGCGGGATATTTTCCTCGCGATCCTCGGCCACGATTTGCGCGCGCCGCTGCAAGCCGTGAGCATGTCGACCGAATTGCTGATGCGCAAAGCGTCCCTTGAAGGCGATGCGCTGGCCTGTGCGATCAATATCAAACGTGGCGCGCAGCACATGGCGGTGATGGTCAACGATTTGCTGGAGCTGGTACGCAGTCGTCTGGGCAAGAGCCTGCCCATCGACCCGGCACCCATGGACCTGGCCGATGCGGCGCATGCGGCGATTGCCGAAGCCTGCGCGGGCAACCCCGAATGCGATCCGACGATAACGGTGCAGGGAAATACCCGAGGCATCTGGGATGCCGGGCGGCTGGATCAGTTGTTGCGAAATCTGATTGGCAATGCGTTGCAGCACGGTTCGAACAAACGGGATGTGACCGTGACCCTGGCCGGCGAAGCGCAAGCGGTTCGCCTCACGGTGCATAACTACGGCAACCCGATCCCCGAAAGCGCCATCGGCACAATCTTTGATCCGCTGGTGCGCAGCGTCGACGAAGAACTCGGCCAGCCTTCCACCAGCCTCGGTCTGGGGTTGTTTATCGTCAAGGAAGTGGTGGATGCCCATGGCGGCACGATTGAAGTCAGCTCGAACGAGGCTGACGGGACACTGTTCACCGTCGTGCTGCCCCGCAAAATCTGATGCGCACGAGCTGGTAAAAGCTGCGTAGGAGCTGGTAGGAGCTGTCGAGTGAAACGAGGCTGCGATCTCTTGACTTTGCTTTAAAAAAAACAACATCAAAAGATCGCAGCCTCGTTTCACTCGACAGCTCCTACAGGCCCACCACCAACCGTCCCAACCGCCCCAACAGCCCCAACCGCCCCAACCGCCCCAACCGCCCCAACCGCTGCTTAAGCATCCGATTCCCGGCCGGAAGCTGCCCGATTTCTACCAAGCGAATCTGGCATCAATGCAACCGCTGGACTATCAGTTCTGCTAGTTCCTGAAATTCGCTGGCGGAGTCAGACTGAGGGGCATCGATCCAATTCGCCCCCTCACCAAGACAGGCCCGGCATGCCCAGCTCAGTCGCTACTAATAATGTTCAGTTCCGCACGGTATTGCTGGCTGCCGACCAACAAAATTCGATGCTCGCGGAACTTGCGGGCAGCCTGCCTAATTCCGTCGCATATTCCGCCTATGGCCAGCAGTCCGCGCAGCAGCTGATAGCCGTGCACTTGGGGTTCAACGGTGAATTGTGCGAGATCTTTGGTTGGTATTTCTTGGGCAAAGGCTATCGCGTCTATAACCCGAAATTTATGCGCTTTCATAGCCCGGACAGTTGGAGTCCGTTTGGGAGGGGTGGGTTGAACGCGTATGTGTATTGCGGGGGTGATCCGGTGAATTTCTCGGATCGGTCGGGGCATGTGAGGCTCTTTAAATCTTTGTTTCCACGGGCTTTGACAAGTAATTCAAGAGCAGCCAGCACCTCTAGCTTACGCCCTCTCATTTTCAACGCTGGTCCACTGGCTTCCAGCGCGCAAAATGCCACACACAAGACTATACCGGCGGTTACCCGGGAGACACTGTTTGAAATACGTGTGCAAACTCAAATCTCCCATATTAAAAATCCGAATTGGTCTGATGTACAGACTCAAACCCGTATTCAAACTCGGAACTCGAAAGGTGCTGTGAGCGACCGCCATTTCATTGATTACGGGCCTTCCCGCGAAGCGCCACCACAGATTCCGTTGAAACAAATGCCCCCTGCTCCCCGCTTTAATGACAGTGGCGGGCAAATGAGGGGCGGCAACGGTGAAAAATGGACGAGTGAACCCTTCAAATTCCTGCCGGGTCCCGCTCCTTTTCCTTCGCAAAGAATACTCCCGGGTGGCGCCACGCGCGTCTTCTCTGTGACGTATGACGATGCTGGGATTCCGATGCAGCGCAGTCATCAAAGAATGACTTTGGAGCAAATCGGCAACGCTATCCGAAACAAAACAAAATAGGGTCTGAAGGCGCCCCTACTAGTTGAGTCTGGAGGCTTGGGGGGAACAACTACTCAACCACCAGCCGCCCCAACCGCTGCTTCAGCATCCGATTCTCCGCCCGCAGCTGCTGGACCTCTTCAAGCAGATCCAGCGCCAATGCAACCCCTTCCCACTCCAGATCCAAATCGTGCCGCAACTTGGCGGCACGTTTGGCCAGCGCCAACTCATAATCGTTGAAACGCCAATCCTTGGGCACGGAGCCCTGAGGTTCGAGGATGCCGTGCTCGACGATTTCGATCACGTAGACGTCCGACAGGTCGGTCGCTTCACAGAATTCTGCCAGGTCCAGATGAACGATCAGGGGGTTGCTCATGATGGGCTACTCCGTCTCTTAGATCAGAAGTTTTCTCTCGGGTCGAACGCGGCTTTTTTCGCCAGTTCCTGCCACAACGCCTTAACCTCGTCGCTCGAGGTCTTAGGCATGACGGCTTTCAGTTGCACAAACAGGTAACCCCGTTCACCGGCCTTGTTCAGCAAACCGTGGCCCTTGGCGCGCATGCGCTGGCCATTCTGGCTGCCAGCCGGCACCTTGAGGTTGATCTTGCCGGTCAGCGTCGGCACCGCCACTTCGGTGCCCAACGCCAATTCCCACGGCGCCAGCGGCAGCGTGATGATCAGGTTCTCGCCTTCCACATCGAACTTCGGATGCGGCGCGAAGCGAATGATCAGGAACAGATCGCCATTGGCCCCGCCGCCAATGCCCGGAGCGCCCTGGCCCTTGAGGCGGATGCGCTCGCCATCAGTGACACCGGCGGGGATTTTCACGTTCAGGCTTTTACTGGTGTTGCTGACGTGCTGGCCGGCAGCGTTGTATTGCGGCACCTGGAAGGTGACCTTCTTCGATTCGTTCGAGAGGGTTTCTTCCAGAAAAATCGCGAGTTCCATTTCCACGTCTTGCCCTCGACGCCCGGCGCTGCGGCCCGACTGTCCACCACCAAAACCCGGACCCCGGTTGCCGAAGATCGAACTGAAGAAGTCCGAAAAATCGCCCGTGTCCTGACCGCCACCAAAACCGCCGGCACCGCGCCCCTGCCAACCCGGCGGGCCCTGGAACGGCTGGCCGTGCTGGCCGTATTTGCGCAAGTCGTCGTATTCGGCGCGCTTGTCGGCACTTTTCAGCGCTTCATAGGCTTCCGAGGCGTCCTTGAATTTGGACTCGGCGTCCTTTTCCTTGCTGACGTCGGGGTGGTATTTGCGCGCCAGTTTGCGATAAGCCGCCTTGATCGTCTTATCGTCCGCGGTCGGTTCCACACCGAGAATCTTGTAATAGTCTTTGAAGTCCATCGTGGGAATCACCATCCATTATCAAAATCGCGCCACCTGCCTCAGCATGCTCTTGATTGCCGCGTGAGGTTTGACCGATCTCACTTTTGTGACCGGACAGCGCATCAGAAGTTTATCGGCAGCGGTGGACGGTTCTTTTGACCGTCCGAGGGCTGCCAGGGCCAATGCAGACAAGTTTGGGGCATTCGGTCAGCTTATCAAGGCGCTATTCACTGCGATTTAGCGGATAGTCGGCCTTCGTATCTGCGCCGCACTGACATACACTGCGCGGCCGTTTTTTAACCGGAACCTGATAGACATGAAAAACGCATCTCCAGCCCGTGCCTGTGGTATCGACTTTGGCACGTCCAACTCCACCGTCGGCTGGCTGCGCCCCGGCATGGAAACGCTGATCGCGCTGGAGGACGACAAGATCACCCTGCCGTCAGTGGTGTTCTTCAACATGGAAGAACGCCGCCCGGTGTACGGCCGGCTGGCGCTGCACGAGTACCTCGAAGGCTACGAAGGCCGGTTGATGCGCTCGCTCAAGAGCCTGCTGGGTTCCAAGCTGATCAAGCATGACACCAGCGTGCTTGGCACGGCGATGCCGTTCAAGGACTTGCTCGGTCTGTTTATCGGTCAATTGAAGAAACGCGCCGAAACCGCCGCCGGTCGCGAGTTCGACGAAGTGGTGCTGGGGCGTCCGGTGTTCTTTGTCGATGACGATGAAATGGCCGACCAGGAAGCTGAGAACACCTTGGTAGACGTGGCCCGCGCCATCGGTTTCAAGGACGTGTCGTTCCAGTACGAACCGATTGCGGCGGCGTTCGACTACGAGTCGACCATCGAAAAGGAAGAGCTAGTCCTGATCGTCGATATCGGCGGTGGTACGTCCGACTTCTCGCTGGTGCGCCTGTCGCCTGAGCGTCGCGAGCACGACAACCGTCACGAGGACATCCTCGCCACTGGCGGCGTGCACATCGGCGGGACCGATTTCGACAAGCAGCTGAGCCTGCAAGGCCTGATGCCGCTGTTCGGCTACGGCAGCCGCATGAAGAGCGGTGCCTACATGCCGACCAGCCACCACATGAACCTGGCGACCTGGCACACGATTAACTCGGTGTACTCGCAGAAGTCGACCCTGGCGCTGGGTAGCATGCGTTACGACATCGAAGACACCGGTGGCATCGACCGTCTGTTCAAGCTGATCGAACAGCGCGCCGGGCACTGGCTGGCGATGGAAGTGGAAGAAACCAAGATTCAGCTGACCCACGCCGACAGCCGTCATGTGCCGCTGGATCGCATCGAGCCGGGCCTGAGCGTGGAACTGAGCCGGGCGCTGTTCGAATCGGCCATCGACAACCTGCTGGAGCGCGTGCGCAACAGCGTGACCCAGATGCTGAACGACGCCAACGTGCGGGTCGACCAGGTGGATACGGTGTTCTTCACCGGCGGTTCGAGCGGAATTCCGGCACTGCGCAGCGGTGTGTCGGCGATGCTGCCGAATGCGCGGCACGTGGAAGGGAATATCTTTGGCAGCATTGGCAGCGGGTTGGCGATTGAAGCCATGAAGCGCTACGGCACGATGGACTGATCCAAAACCGGGGTGCTCCTATCGCGGGCAAGCCCGCTCCCACACATTTTGTGTCGTACATAATTTCGGCGAACGACACAAAACCCTGTGGGAGCGGGCTTGCCCGCGATGGCGTCAGACCAGGCAACACATCTGCCAGATCAAACCATCCCCACCTGCTTCAACTCACTCTTCAAATACGCGTAATAAATCGGCCCCGCCACCACTCCCGGCAGGCCGAACGCGGCCTCGAACACCAGCATTGCCAATAGCAACTCCCACGACTTGGCACTGATCTGCCCGCCGACGATGCGCGCGTTGAGGAAGTACTCGAGCTTGTGGATAACGATCAGATACCCCAGCGCCGCCACTGCGACCCAGATCGACAGCGACAGACCGACGATGGTGATCAGTGTGTTCGACATCAGGTTGCCAATCACCGGCAGCAGGCCGAGCAGGAACGTCAGCACGATCAGGGTTTTGGTCAGCGGCAGCTTGATGCCGAACATCGGCAGGACCACCGCGAGGAAAATCCCGGTGAAGAAGGTGTTGAGCAGGGAAATCTTGATCTGGGCGAAGACGATGTTGCGAAATGCCTGCACCAGCAGATGCAGACGATCGAACAGCGCAGCGGCCAGCGGTTTGCGCTTGGTCAGGTCCGGCACACGTTGCAAGGCAATGATCGCCCCCAGCACCAT
The DNA here is from genome assembly GCF_902497785.1 of Pseudomonas fluorescens. Taxonomy (GTDB): domain Bacteria; phylum Pseudomonadota; class Gammaproteobacteria; order Pseudomonadales; family Pseudomonadaceae; genus Aquipseudomonas; species Aquipseudomonas fluorescens_BO. Next base: position 138,357 of record NZ_CABVHK010000013.1, on the reverse strand, counting down.
GCCGATCAGAAGCGTGACGAACATGTGCGCGGCGTCTTTACCGACCAGCTGCAAGTCGCTGAGGTGCTTGCTCATCCACTCGCCAATGGCCACACGGAACTCGGCGGCACTGGCGGGCAGATAAGCATCGATGAACGGCGGCAACTGCCCGCGCGCGCGATCGACCACGCCCATGAATTTATCCAGTGACGCGCCGGGGTTTTCCGCTTCGTGCAGCAGAAAGCTGATGGCGCCGGCAAAGATCAGCGCCAGCACACTCACCACCAGCGTCCCGAGCAACGCCACCGCCAGCCAGCGCGCACGCCGGCCTTCGATCAGGCGCTGCAACTGCGGGGTGAGCATGTTGACCAGTTCGAACACCAGCAGGCCGGCCAGCAGACTGGGCAGCAACCGCAGCGGCAGTACGAGCAACAACCCACCAAAAATGATGACCCAACTGATGACCAGCAAGACTTGGCGTTGAGAAAACGTCGGCATACAGCCTCAAAACGAGCGGCGTAAAAGGATTGGCAGTCTGCCAGCGTTCGGGTGTCGAAGCGAGAGCATGAACGCGAACAGTGTCGCGTTGAAAAGATCGCAGCCTTCGGCAGCTCCTACAGGGATCACGACGTAGGAGCTGCCGAAGGCTGCGATCTTTTGACCCTTATTTTTTCTTCAGGCAATCACTCATGAACGCCTTGCGCTCGTCACCCTTGAGCGCCTTGGTCGCGGCATCGGCGTTGCAGGTTTTCATTTTCTCTTGCTGCGGGGTCAGCGCTTTGGCGTCGTTGGCGGCCGGCGTCGCTTTGAGGCAGGTACTCATGAAGGCCTTGCGCTCATCGCCCTTGAGGCTTTTCGCGGTAGCGTCGGCATTGCAGGTGGTCATCTTGTTCTGTTGGGCAGTGGCGGCGAAACCCTGGGAGCAAAGCAGCAAACCGATCATCAACAAAGGGGCACGCAACATCATCATGGAGTTTTCTCCTGGTTGCCGCACCGATGGGCACGACCTCGTGTTGCAGTGTAGACAACGCCTGTTACACCTTCCTGTTCTCAAGATGGCTGCGTCGGTATTGCTCCGGCGTGCATCCGGCCTGCCGCTGGAACATCGCGATAAACGCCGAACCGGTGCTGTAGCCCATGTCGAAAGCGATCTCCTGAATACTGCGCTGACTGTCCAGCGCTTCAATCGCCGCCAGGAAACGCAAGCGCTGACGCCACTCGCCGAAACTCATGCCCAACTCGCGCACAAACTGCCGCGCCAAGGTGCGCTCGCTGACGTGGACCTGCTCGGCCCAATCCGCCAGTGGACGGTTATCGCCAGGCTCGGCTTGCAGGGCTTCCAGTATCCCGAGCAACCCGGGACTGCTGGCGTAAGGCAGATAGCACTCATGCACCGGGGCGAGTTGCAACTGATCGACCAGCACTTGCGCCAGGCGAATGTCAGCTGCTCGCTCGGGAATCTTCACGTCGCGGGTGGCGAAGTCTTTGAGAATCGCTTTAAGAATGTCGCTGATCGCCAGCGTACAGGCCTGCTGCGGTAATTCCTGACACAACGCCGGCGCGAGGCAGACTGCGCGGTAGTTGATCGGTTGATTGCTATAGAAACTGTGTTCGATCCGGGGTGGCACCCATACCGCGTATTGCGGCGGCGACATGAAACGACTGCGGCCGATTTCCATGTGCAGGACGCCGTTGGCCGAGTATTCCAGCGTGCCCCAGGGATGCGTGTGCGCCGAGGCGTATTCGTGGGTATTGAAGTCGGCATAACGGAAGTACACCGGCGAAGGCAGTTCGCTGAAATCCAGCAGGTCGATGTGTTTGCTGCTCATGCTGTCCGTCATCCGGGGCCTGTTGTCTGGATCGAAGTATAGGCTTTCATCCAGACAGGCGATAATCGCACTTCATTAACGTTCTGGTTGTTCCTGATGCAATACGCTTATCCCCTGCTGGCCATCTTCATCTGGGCCGGCAACACCGTGATCACGAAAATGTCGGCCGGGGCGATTTTCCCGGCCGAGATCGGTTTCTACCGCTGGCTGCTGGCCGGGATACTGTTCACACCGTTCATGCTCAAACCGGTCATCGCCCACTGGCCGCTGATCCGCCCGAACCTGGGCAGGATTTTCATCCTCGGCGTGCTGGGCATGGCGGTCTATCAAAGCCTGGCGTACTTCGCGGCGTCGCTGACGTCAGCCACCAACATGGGCATTATTCTGTCGCTGATGCCGTTGATGTCGCTGGCGATGGCCATCATCAGTCTCGGTCAGCGCCTGACCGCGGGCGCGCTGGCCGGTGCGGTGTTGTCGTTTGCCGGCGTGTTGGTGGTGGTGTCGTCCGGCAGCCTCGCAGCGCTGCTTGAACACGGGGTGAATCTGGGCGACGCGATGATGCTGATCGCCACACTGGCCTATGCGATCTACAGCACCTTGCTGAAAAAATGGCAGCTGCGTCTGCCGCCGCTGGTGTTGCTGTATTTGCAGGTGCTGGTGGCGGTGGTGGTGCTGTTTCCATTGTTTGTCGCCTCCCCGAAAATCGGCCCGACGTTGCAAAACATTCCACTGGTGCTTTACGCCTGCCTGCTGGCATCGATGGTGGCGCCCTTGGCGTGGATGCAAGCGGTGGTGCGCCTGGGGCCGAGCCGGACCACACAGTTTTTCAATCTGCTGCCGTTGATTACGGCATTGATTGCGGCGGTGGTATTGCATGAACAATTGGCGATGTATCACCTGGTGGGCGGGGTGCTGACGTTGGGCGGGGTGATTGTTTCGGAACGCTGGACCACGGTGCTCGGCCGAAAGGTCAGTGCTGCCTGAACTGTGGCGAGGGGATTTATCCCCGTTGGGCTGCGAAGCGGCCCCCCAAAAAAAAAGGGACTGCTACGCAGTCCAACGGGGATAAATCCCCTCGCCACAGTGGTTCAAACCCCCGCCGCTTTCAACCGCGCCGCATGCTCGACAAACAACCGGATCGGCTCGGCCCCCTTCCCCACCAATCCCAGCGACTGGTTAACAATGTCGAAATGATCCAGCGGATACTCATCGCCGATCACTGTCCCCAGATGCGAGCTGTAACGCCCGACCATGCCGTCGCAATGCCCGGTTTCACGCACGAAGGTTTTGGCAAATAGCCGACAACTGCGGTTGGTCCCGTCGAACAGATTGCGTCCGCGGTCGGTCTTGCCCGGCTGCAAGGTGCCGGACCACGAGTAATAACGCACGCCGTTGACCTCTTCCGGCCCGTGCCCACCCCAGGTTTGCGGCAAGCCCTGTGGATAACGCTGATTGAACAGCGCCACACCCGCTGTCGTCAGCGACTCATGGGACGCGTGGATATCCACCGGCAGCCTTGGCCCGCGATAACCGGTCTCCAGCAGGCTCATCAACGCACCGATCACCCGCAGGAAAAACGCCAGCAGCCGGCCTTTCGCGCTGTCCGACGGGTAATGTGTGTGCAGATAATCCGCCAGTTCAGAGCCATGATTGGGGCCCGCCACCGAGGTGACCGACGCCACGCGATCCGGGCGTTTGGCGGCGGCGTAACGAGCGGTCAGAGAACCCTGGCTGTGACCGATCAGGTTGACCTTTTCGGCACCGGTTTCGCGCAGGATCTCGTCAATGCGCGCCAGCAACTGTTCGCCGCGCACTTCGGTCGAGTTGAGCGGCGAAACCTGCACCGCAATCACCGTCGCACCTTCCCGGCGCAGCGCTGCCACAATCCCGTACCAATAGGGATAAAGCACCAGCCGGATAAACCCGAGCATTCCCGGGACCAGCACCAGCGGATAACGCGTGGCAGTACCTTGCGACATGGGCGGACTTCCTTGTGATCGGTGAGGTGAAGCAAGGCTCAATGCAAGACATCAGCCAAGCATCGACATCAAACGTGACAACTCGACGACCAGTCTATGACATCCGCTCTACCTTCAATGCTCCTGTAGGAACGGGCGCAGCCTGCGATTTTTTACAGACGCCAGATCCCATAAAACTTTTCCCAACACCCTAAAACCCGAAAAATCGCAGCCGTCGGCAGCTCCTGTTCCATGTGGGTGCTGTTGAAGACTGCGTTTTTTATTTGGAGGATTTAACGGTTACCGGCGCCTTGCCCGCCTTCATCTGTTCCAGCAACGGTGCACATTGATTCGGCTCACCACCACTCGGCGCAATCAGCGCCAGCAGCCCCGCCGCCGGCGCGGCAATCACACCCAGCGCCACCATCCCTGCTCCGCGCAATAGCAGCGGCACGGCTTTTACCCCGGCATCCGGCTTGATGAACTTGCCCCGCACGTACAGTGGTGAGCGCAATGAAATCAGACGCCATCCTTTGGACTCGGGAGTCACCGTCAGGTCCAGTTGTTCAGTCGCCATGTTCGCCGTGCCATCGATATAGATAATCGCGTTCTCGGTATCGAAGACGAACAACCGCGTGGTCGCCAGACCGGTCTTGATATCGAAGTCGGCTGCCGCGCAGTTGATCTTCACTTCCTTGTCGCCAAAGATTTTGCCGACCACGTAGTTACCCACGTTCAACCCAGCCAATTCCATCAACTCGCGGCTGATTGCACCGTCGTTGATCAGCATCTTCAGATTGCCGTTGGCCGTGCCCAGCAACTTCGCCACGGAGTTGCCGCGACCGCTGATGTCGGCATCCCCGTTGAGCTCGCCGAAACTGGTTTTCATCGGTTCAAAGGTCGGGAATAGCTGTTTGAGTTTGAAACCGCGCGCGGTCAGTTTCGCAGTGCCTTCCAAGGGCTCGGTGTGACCGTTCAGGCGAATCTGTGCATCCAGCTTGCCGCCGGCGACGCCGAAACGCAGAGGCTCGAGACTGAGTACGCCATCCGTCAGCACCAGGTGGGTATAAAGGTCATTGAACGGCAGTTTTTCGCTGTGGACGATGCGTTTGCCGGTGAATTCGACATCGGCGTCCATGTCCCGCCAGCGTTCGGTCTTGAATTCTTCGACCGGCAGCACCTTGTCCGATGGCTGCTTGCTTTCACCGCCACGAGCCTTTTGTTTGGCGTTGGAATCGGCGCCGATCAGCGGCGCAAGGTCAGCGAACAGCAACTGATTGGAAATCAGCGAACCGCTGAGTTTGGGCCGGGGCAGGCTGGCGACGTAGGCCAGGCTGCCGTGAATATCGCTTTCGCCGATCTTGCCGTTGAACGCTTCATAGCGGAACACCGCACCACCCGGCTCATGCAGCTTGGCGATCAAATGGCCGTCGGTGGCGTACGGTGGCGTGTCCGGCAGGGTGACGCCGGTCAGCGCATAGAGATTGCCGAGGCTGCTACCGGCCAGTTTCAGGCGCAGGTCGAGGGCGCCGAGGTTAAGCGGATCGGTCAGGGTGCCGGCCAGTTCGACACGGGTGTCAGCGATCTGGGCCTGGGCCTGCAGCGGGAACGGCCGCGCCGCGTCCTGCAAAGCCAACAAGCCGCCAATCTTGCCTTCGCCGGCAAGTTTCTGCCCGTGATACTGGCCTTTGACCTTGAGCGCAAACGCATAGTCCTGTGGCGCAGCGCCCTTCTCCTGTGCGTTTTTCGCCGCCTTGTCGCCGACGATGTCGCTATACGGAATCGGTTTGCCCAACGGATCAATCAGCACGTCGAGTTGAGTCTTCAGGTTCTGGTCATCAAGGGTGACGTGGCCCTTGTCGAAGCCGATCGCACCGATGTCCACCACCCAGCTTGAAGGCTCGGCATCCGGGTCTTTGGGATCGAATTTGAAGGTCCAGTTGGCGCGGCCATCCGCCAGACGTTGCAGGTCGGCATTGGGTTCGGTGAGGTCGATGCGCGGAATCACCACGCGCTGCGCCAGCAAGGCCAGCGGCGAAATACGCAGCTCGACTCGTTTGAGCGTGACCATCTGCGGCTGTTTCGACCAGTCCGGGTTGCCCAGGCTCAAGTCTTGCGCCACCACGTGCGGCCACGGCACCCAGGCTCGCCAGCCTCCCTGGTCGAGCTCGCGCCGCCAGACCACGGACAGGTCGCCATTAATGGCGAACGGACGGTGCAGCTCCTCGGAGACTTTATGGTTGATCGTGGGTTTCATCCGGTTCCAATCGAAGAACACGATGATCAGCACCAGTATCGCCAGCAGGACCACAAGGCTGGCGAAGGTCCAGGCAAAAATTTTCGGGGTGCGCGTCATTGCACAGAGCTCCTGAATACGACTGAGCGCCCTGACTGCGACGCACGTGTGAAACGTCAGGCCAGAACCGGCCTGCATGAATCTAGGACTTGGAAACGGCGTGCAGGTTTAACCCAGATGCCGCTTAACGTTCAAATAATCAGTCGCGGCCATCCTGCCCCCCTGATCAAGCGTTACCGCCCCCCGCATTTTTACGCAGCGCGAGTGAGTCGAAAATACCCATCTCGGTGCAAAACGCCTCCCCGGAAACGCACGGTCTAGAGCGCTTTAGCGGAACAATCAATTCCGTTGATTATTACCATTGCGTTTATGAACTTTCATATCGACTTATCGAGAGTAGCATTGCCCTCGTACCCACTTCATAGCCCTACTACGGAGCACCCAATCATGAAACGCCAATTACTGCTTAGCCTTTCCCTCTCACTGCTGGCCAGCACCGCATTCGCGCTGCCAGCTGCCGATCAGGCCACCCCTCAAGTGAAAGCCGCTCATTCGGTGTTCAGCCAGACCGTCGCCGCTGATGGTTCCGACCGCACTCCACAAGGCCAGACCCTGGCTGAAGGCGGTAACGATCGCCTGAAAGAAAAAGGCCTGATCACCCAAGACGGTTCGGATCGCACCCCACAAGGCCAGACTTTGGCTGCTGACGGTTCCGACCGCACCCCACAAGGCCAGACCCTGGCGGCTGACGGTTCCGACCGCACCCCACAAGGCCAGACCCTGGCGGCTGACGGTTCCGACCGCACTCCACAAGGCCAGACCCTTGCCGAAGGTGGTGGTGACCGTGTGATCGAACGCAACAGCGCTTTGAGCTGAGCCCATGGCGGCCTTGAAAAAAAGCCCAATCGACGGATTGGGCTTTTGACTTTATAAGTAGTCACACTTTTCCCCGCGTCAAATCCCCCATCGTCGTTCGACGCCAGCAAAGCCGATTTGCTAGAGTGCGCCGCTGTCCTGTCCAGAAAAACACCTTTGCGATGCTGCCCCGCGCCGAACAGAAACAACAAACCCGCAACGCCCTGATGGACGCTGCTCGCCATTTGATGGAATGCGGCCGAGGATTCGGCAGCCTGAGCCTGCGCGAAGTGGCGAAAACCGCGGGCATCGTCCCCACCGGTTTCTACCGGCACTTTGCCGATATGGATGAACTGGGTCTGGTGCTCGTCAGCGAAGTCGGTCAGACCTTCCGCGAAACCATCCGCCTGGTGCGCCACAACGAATTCGTGATGGGCGGCATCATCGACGCCTCGGTGCGAATCTTTCTGGACGTGGTGTCGGCCAATCGTTCGCAATTTCTGTTTCTGGCGCGCGAACAATACGGTGGCTCGCTGCCCGTGCGGCTAGCCATTGGCCGGTTGCGCGAAAACATCAGTTCTGATCTGGCGGCCGACCTGTCGCTGATGCCGAAACTGCAGCACCTGGACATCGCCGGCCTGAGCGTCATGGCCGATCTGGTGGTTAAAAGCGTGTTTGCCACCCTGCCGGACATTATTGATCCACCCGCCGAAGCGCTGCCTGAGCATCTGACGCCGCAGGCAAAAATCACCCAGCAACTGAGGTTCATCTTTATCGGCCTCAAGCATTGGCAAGGACTGGGAAGTACTGAGTAATACCTGAAAAGATCGCAGCCTGCGGCAGCTCCTACAGAACATTACGCTCCCTGTAGGAGCTGCCGCAGACTGCGATTTTTTTTACGCGCAGCAAAACGGTGCGCACAAATCCGGTACGCACCAAATTACCGCAACATCTCGCCCGATTCTCTCCACTCCGACAGGCATTTCCTACACTTCCCGCGGTTGGCAAGCCCCTTGCTCTAGCCTCAGCATTGTCCATTGCTGGAAGCCTTCCGATGCTGGTGATTCATCGCAGAATCCACCCTCAGCCCGACTGGGCCGCTGAATTGCACCTGACCTTCGAGGCCCGGAGCAAAAGCCGCCTGCGCTGTTTCAGTGCCGAAGGTGAAGATGTCGGGTTGTTTTTGGAGCGCGGTCAACCGCCGCTGTATGACGGCGAATGTCTGCAGGCCGAAGACGGGCGCATCGTCCGCGTCTGCGCGCGTCCCGAACAACTGCTGCACGTCACCTGCGCCAACGCCTTTGAGCTGACCCGCGCGGCGTATCACCTCGGCAACCGCCACGTCGCCCTGCAAGTCGGCGAAGGCTGGTTACGGTTGCTCGACGATTACGTGCTCAAGGCCATGCTCGAACAGCTTGAGGCCAAGGTCGAAAACATCGAAGCGCCGTTCCAGCCTGAACACGGTGCCTACGGCGGCGGTCATCATCACTCACGACACGGCGACGAAGACTTCAACTACCCACCCAAACTGCACCAGTTCGGCGTCCGCCTGTGAATCCGGCCTGGGCGCTCTTGCGTCTGGCCAGTCCGCAATTGCCGATTGGCGGCTACAGCTATTCCCAAGGCCTGGAAATGGCGGTGGATAACGGCCGGGTCAATGACGCCGATAGCGCGCGGCGCTGGATCAGCGATCAGTTGCTGCTGAACCTCGCGCGCTTCGACGCACCACTGTTGCTCGCCCATTGTGTCGCCGCCATTGATGAAGACTGGGCGCAATTGCTGCGACGTTGCGAAGAACACCGCGCCAGCCGGGAAACCCGCGAGTTGCATCAAGAAAGTCGGCAGATGGGTTATTCCTTGCAGCAATTGCTCAATGGCTTGCCGGAACTCGATGCACCTGCCCGCGCCTTTCTCGAACAGCGAGCCGAACCGCACCTGGCCCTCGGCTGGGCCTTGGCCGCGCGCGCCTGGCAAATCAGCCCGCAAGACGCGCTGGCCGCATGGCTCTGGAGCTGGCTGGAAAACCAACTGGCCGTGCTGATGAAAACCCTGCCGCTGGGCCAGCAAGCTGCGCAACGACTGACCAGCCAATTGCTGCCATTGCTGCAACAGGCCCAGCAGAACGCCAGTCAAATCAATCCCGATCACTGTGGCAGCGCCGCGTTCGGCCTGTCTCTGGCGTGCATGGCCCATGAGCGCCAGTACAGCCGCCTGTTCCGTTCCTAGGGCCTGTCATTTTGGAGAATCACATGAACACACAACCTCTGCGCGTCGGCATCGGCGGCCCGGTCGGTTCCGGTAAAACCGCCCTGACGCTGGCCCTCTGCCTGGCGCTACGCGACCGCTACAACCTGGCCGTGGTGACAAACGACATCTATACCCGCGAAGACGCCGACTTTCTGGTGCGCAACCAGGCCCTCGCGCCGGAGCGGATCATCGGCGTGGAAACCGGCGGCTGCCCGCATACGGCGATTCGCGAAGACGCCTCGATCAACCTCGAAGCGGTGGACCAACTGAATCGGCGCTTTCCGGGGCTGGACCTGATTCTGGTGGAATCCGGTGGCGACAACCTTTCGGCTACGTTCAGCCCGGAATTATCCGACCTGACGATCTACGTGATCGACGTCTCGGCAGGCGACAAGCTGCCGCGCAAGGGCGGCCCGGGCATCTGCAAATCCGATCTGCTGGTGATCAACAAGGTCGACCTCGCACCGCTGGTGGGCGCGTCGCTGGAGCTGATGGACAGCGACACCCAGCGCATGCGCAACGGCAAGCCGTTCGTCTTCAGCAACCAGAAAACCGGACTCGGCCTGGAAGCCATTATTGCCTTCATCGAACGCCAGGGCTTGCTGACCGCGGCCTGACCATCAACAAGGAAGCTTATTCATGACACTGCAACGCATTCTGGGCGCCATCGCCCTGTTGTTGACCCCGGCCATCGCTTTGGCCCACCCCGGCCACGGTGATAACGGCTTGCTCGCCGGCATCAGCCACCCGCTCGGGGGGCTGGATCACTTGCTGGCGATGCTCGCGGTAGGGTTGTGGGCTGCGCAGCAACAAGGCGCCGCACGCTGGGCGCTGCCCTGCACCTTCGTTGGCACCATGCTTTTTGGCGGGTTGCTGGGTTTTGAAGGGCTGAACTTGCCTGCGCTGGAAAGCGGTATCGCCGCCTCGGTGCTGGCCCTGGGGCTGGCCGTGGCGCTTGCGGTGCGTCCGCCGTTGAGCCTGGCGGTGGGGGCGACGGCGCTGTTTGCGTTGTTCCACGGCGTCGCGCATGGGCTGGAATTGCCTGACATGTCGAGCACTTGGGCGTATGCCGCAGGGTTTGTGGCGGCGACGGCGGCGTTGCATGCGGCGGGTTATGCGATGGTGCGGGGGTTGCCGCACGCGGCGGCGCCATTGGTTCGACTGGCGGGCGCGGCTTCGGCGGCGACCGGGGTTTGGTTGTTGGCCGGCTGATTTGTGCTGTTTGTGATGGCCTGATCGCGAGCAAGCTCGCTCCCACATTTTGTTCTGTGTGCTTAGCTCCATTGTGGGAGCGAGCTTGCTCGCGATGACGGCCTTACAGACACCGCATCTCTCAGGCCTGCTAACATGGCGCGCAATCAACCTGCCGTGACGACGCCAGCCAATGCCTCATGCTCCCCGCTCCGCTTCCCAGCCCGAACTGGCCGCCCTGTTCGCCACCGTGCAACAGCATTTCCAGGCGGTGATCGTGCCCCTCTGGCAAGGCCCCGGCTGGAATGCCGACATGGCGTTGCCTTATGAAGCGCTGGACGCCGAACACCAACCGCTGCCACCGCAACGCTACCGGGCCATGGCCTGCGCACGGCAGCTCTATCTGTTTTCCAGCCTGATCGGCCAGGTGCCCGGCGCGCAAGAGCGCGCCGCGGCGCTGTTCCGCTCGTTGCAGCAGCATTTCCATGACGCCGAACACGGCGGCTGGTTCTACAGCATCGATGCGCAAGGTGCTCCGCTGGATCAGCGCAAAGACCTCTACACCCACGCCTTCATCCTCTTCGCCTGCGCCCACTATTGGGACAAGGTCCGCGAACCGCTGGTGGAGTCGGTGCTCAACGCCGTGCTCGAAGTGCTCGCGAAGCGCTTCGCCACGAGCGACGGCCTCTACGAAGCCAGTCTGCAACGCGATTGGTCTTCACTGAACAGCGGGCCACTGCAGAATCCGCTGATGCATCTGGCCGAAGCCTTTCTCGCCACACTGTCGGCGCGCGAAGACGCTGCGGTGCACAACGCACTTCTCGCGTTATGCGCTGCCATGCAAAAGCGTTTTATCGATCCGCAGCATGGCGTGCTGATGGAAAAACCGCTCGGTGCTGTGGATAACTGGTTTGAACCGGGGCATCAGTTCGAATGGTTTTTCCTGCTGGAATCCTCGTCGCTGCTGCGCGGCTCGTTGTTGCATGCATCGCTGACACGCGCCTTTGGGTTCACCGAGCAGTTGGGCGTTGATCAATCGAGTGGGGCGGTGCGGGCAATGCTCACGCTGGACGGACACTCCAAGGATGCCACCCAACGCATCTGGGCTCAGGCGGAATACCTGCGGGCGTTGACGCTGCGCCCAGACGCTGACAGCGCGGTGCTGCGCCAATTGCGGGCCTTGCAACAGCATTCCCTGCATTCACGCGGATGGTTTGAATGCCGGGACGAGAATGGCGAAGTGAGCCGCCAGGATATGCCGTCGACCACGCCTTATCACTTGGCGACGTGTTATCGCGGGTTGGCTGATTATCTTCGCTGACTGATCGACCGCCATCGCGGGCAAGCCCGCTCCCACAAGGTCTGAGTCGATCGCGAAATAGCGTTTCAACACAAAACCTGTGGGAGCGGGCTTGCCCGCGATGCCCGTTACCCGGTCTTACGCCTTGCCACCATTGCGCTCAATCGCGAACCCGCTCCACGTCTGGCTCACCGGCATCAGTTCAAGGCTGTTGATGTTGATGTGCGCCGGCGCGTTGAGCACCCAGAAAATGGTGTCGGCAATGTCTTGCGGCTGGATCGGCTCGGCGCCCGCGTACGTCGCGTTGTAGCGCTCCTGATCACCGGCAAAACGCACCAGCGAAAACTCGCTCTCGCACAGGCCTGGCTCGATGTTGCTCACGCGCACGCCCGTGCCTTGCAGGTCGCAGCGCAGGTTCAGCGAGAACTGTTTGACGAACGCCTTGCTCGCGCCATACACGTGGCTGCCCGGATACGGATAGTTGCCGGCGATGGAGCCGAGGTTGATGATGCCGGCGCCACGACCGTGGGCGATCAGGCGTGGCAACAGCAGCCGGGTGCTGTACATCAGGCCCTTGATGTTGGTGTCGACCATGGTGTCCCAATCATCCAGATCACACTTCGGCGCAGGGTCTGCGCCGAGCGCCAGGCCAGCGTTGTTGATCAGCCCGCGCAGTTTGGCGAAGGACGGGGGCAAGTTGGCAATCGCTTCCTCCATGGCCTTGCGATCACGCACGTCGAGTACCAGGCCATGGACCTCGGTCTGCTTCGACAACTCGGCGCACAGGGCATCGAGGCGCTCTTCACGACGGCCCGTCAGCACCAGTTTCCAGCCAGCCTCGGCAAAACGACGGGCACAGGCTTCACCAAAACCAGACGTCGCGCCGGTAATAAACAGGGTGTTGGACATCGTGTTCTCCTTGCTTCGGCCGACGGGCAGCCATGGGGATAGAAAATCAGCAGGCAGCATGCCCGGCCTTGTCGACAGCGGCAACCACCACAACCCTGTACAAAAAACGATCAAGGATAGCAACGCCGTATACACCGCGGCCTGTAGCCATGTGCGCTCACGTTATCCACAGGCCGGTCCACAGTTTCCGGGGGCAAGTGAAAAAGCTGAAAGCCGCTGTGCACAAGGCTTTGCGGGCATATTACAAAGTTTTTTTCTTGACCCTTGAGTGCTCACTGTGTAACCCAAGGCATTTTGCACGATTGACCCGAACAGCGACCGATGGCTACAAGCCAGTAACTACGGCCCTCAGCAGAGTCTTTCCAGAGTTTAACCACAGACTTATCCACAGGCCGCAACCCTCCAATTCAGACCCATTTCGCTGCCAATAAAAAGATTGACAACGCCAAGCTCTGGCGCTGTAAAAAACAGTGGTCAAATAATAACCACATCTCTGCAAGCCACGTCGTTAAAGGCCTACAGCCAGATACTCCCACGTTATTCACAGCCAGTTCCACAGCAAACGGGGACAAGTCAAAAGCGTGACAAAACAACTATTTGCAGCGGCTTTATGTCGCGCTTTAAGAGCATTGCGAATTTGTTTTCCACAATTTCGTTTTTACAATCTTCACCTCCAATTCCGCGTAGGAGCTGTCGAGTGAAACGAGGCTGCGATCTTTTGATCTTGGTGGTAAAAACAACATCAAAAGATCGCAGCCTCGTTTCACTCGACAGCTCCTACGGGTCCTACGGTTCCTACGGTTCCTACGGCGATGGGCATAAAAAAACGCCCTGAGTTCGTCAGGGCGTTCCTTGTTTACATTACGGATCTAGTGCCCGCCGAGATAAGCGTTCCGGACTTCCTCGTTCACCAGCAATTCCTTGCCGGTGCCTGTCAGACGGATCTCGCCGTTGACCATCACGTACGCCCGGTCCGACAGTTTGAGCGCGTGGTTGGCGTTTTGCTCGACCAGGAAGATGGTCATGCCGGTCTTGGCCAATTCCCGCAACGTCGCGAAGATCTGTTTCACCACGATAGGCGCCAACCCCAGGCTCGGTTCATCAAGCAACAGCAGTTTCGGCCGGCTCATCAGCGCACGGGCGATGGCGAGCATTTGCTGCTCGCCACCGGACATGGTCATGGCCCGCTGGGTGCGCCGTTCTTCAAGCCGCGGAAACAGCGCGAACATGCGCTGCATGTCTTCCTTGGCGTACTTGTCACCTATGGGGATGGTGCCCATCAGCAGGTTTTCCTCGACGGTCATGTCGGGGAACACCCGGCGGCCTTCCGGCGATTGCGCAATGCCGTGGGACGCGATGTAGTGCGACGATTTGTGGGTAATGTCCACGCCCTGATAGATGATTTGCCCGTCCGCCGCTCGCGGCTGACCGAAGATCGACATCAGCAAGGTCGACTTGCCCGCGCCGTTGGAGCCGATCAGGCTGACGGTTTCACCTTCGTTGATCTGCAACGAGACCTTCTTCAGGGCCTGGATCGGGCCGTAGAACACGTCCAGGTCTTTGAGTTCGAGGATCGGTTGACTCATACCAACTCCTCTTCATCGGCGCCCAGGTAGGCGGCAATCACTTTTGGATCATTACGGATGGCGTCAGGACCGCCCTCGGCGATGACGATGCCGTGGTCCAGTACCACGATGTGATCGGAAATGCTCATCACCATGCCCATGTCGTGTTCGATCAGCACCACGGTCAGATCGTGCTCGTCGCGCAGCAGCCGGATCATCGCGCTCAGCGCTTCGGTTTCCTGAGGGTTGAGGCCGGCGGCCGGTTCGTCGAGGCAGATGATTTGCGGCCGGGTGCACATGGCCCGGGCAATCTCCAGACGACGTTGCTGGCCGTATGACAGTTCACCGGCCAGACGGTTGGCACAGTCCACCAGATCCACCACTTCCAGCCAGTAGAAGGCGTGGTCCAGCGCATCGCTTTCAGCCTTGCGGTAACCCTTGGTGTTGAGGATGCCGGCCAACAGATTGCGGTTGACCCACATGTGCTGGGCCACCAGCAGGTTTTCCAGCACCGACATTTCCTTGAACAGGCGAATGTTCTGGAAAGTGCGCGCCAGACCGGCCCGGTTCACCAGGTGAGTCCCGCCGAACATCTTGTAGTACATGCGGCTGAGGAAGGATTTCGGGGAAACGAAATCGACCGGTTTGAATGATTCGCCGAGCAACTGGATAACGTTGGTCTGTTCGCCACGAACGTTGAGTTCGATCTTGCCGCCGGAGGCCTTGTAGAACCCGGTCAGGCAGTTGAACACGGTGGTCTTGCCGGCACCGTTGGGGCCGATCAGGGCGAAGATCGAGTTGCGATGCACCTTGAGGCTGACATCACTCAACGCCTTGATACCGCCGAAGTGCATCATCAGTTTCTCGACCGTGAGTACGACTTCGCTCATGGCGCTACTCCTTTGCGCGGGGTCACACCGGTACGGCTGATCCGAATCAGGCCGCGCGGTCGCCAGATCATCATCAACACCATCAGGATGCCGAACAGCAGCACGCGATATTCCGCGAAACCGCGCAGCAATTCCGGAGCGACCGTCAGCACGAAGGCTGCAATCACCACGCCGATGGTCGAACCCATGCCGCCCAGTACCACGATGGCGAGGATCAGGGCCGATTCAAAGAAGGTAAACGAGGTCGGGTTGACGAAGCCTTGATACGTGGCGAAGAACACGCCCGCCAGACCCGCCGTCGACGCACCGATGGTGAACGCGGAGAGCTTGACCAGCACGTGGTTCAGGCCCATCGAGCGGCAGGCGATTTCGTCTTCGCGCAAGGCTTCCCAGGCGCGGCCCACCGGCATACGGGTCAAGCGGTGTTTGACGTACAGCACGGCCAGCACGACGAGGAACAACACGGCATAGATGAAGTAGTACTTCACGTCCGGGTTGTAGGCGATGCCGAAAAACTCATGGAACGGCACGCCGCCTTCCTTCGCACGCTTGCCGAACTCCAGGCCGAAGAACGTCGGCAGCGGTGCCGCCATACCGTTCGGGCCGCCGGTCAGGGACAGCCAGTTGTTGAGGATCAACCGGATGATTTCACCGAAGCCCAGCGTCACGATCGCCAGGTAGTCGCCGTGCAGGCGCAACACCGGGAAACCGAGGATGCAACCGGCCAGCCCCGCCGTGATCGCCGCCAGTGGCAGCACTGTCCAGAAACCCAGACCGAGGTATTGATAACCGAGCGCCAGACCGTAGGCACCAATGGCGTAGAACGCCACGTAACCGAGGTCGAGCAGGCCGGCCAGACCGACCACGATGTTCAGGCCCAGACCCAGCAACACGTAGATCAGCCCGAGGATGACCACGCCCAGCAGGTAGGAGTTGGAGAAAAACGGGAACACCACGGCCACGACGATCAGCAGCGGGATGATCCAGCGCAACCGGGATTTGTAGTCGGGCGGCAGCACATGAACGCCGGAGCCAGTGCTTTCGAATCCGTCAAGAATCCGCAGGCCTTTGGGGGTTTGCAGAAACAGGCTCAGGGCAAAGCGGCCGGCCATGACGATGGCGACAATCCACGCCACCCGGGTGGTTTCCAGATTGAAGCCGTAGCCGTCGAGCACCACGCCGACAATCGGGCCGAACACAATCAGGGCGACCAGACCGGCAAGAATCGCGTCAACCAGGCTTCTTTTGAGATCAATGGTTTTTTTAGTGGTTGAAGACATCGCTTACACCTTCGACACAAGAGGACGGCCGAGCAGGCCTTGGGGCCGAAAGACCAGAACGAGAACGAGCAGCGAGAAGCTGAAAACGTCTTTGTAGTCCGAGTTGACCAGACCGGAGAACAGCGACTCGGAAATCCCGAGAATGATCCCGCCGAGCATCGCGCCGGGCAGAGAGCCAATCCCGCCGAGCACCGCGGCGGTAAATGCCTTGATGCCGATGATGAAGCCTGCGTAGAAGTCGAACGTGCCGTAGTTCATGGTGATCAGCACGCCGGCCAGAGCCGCCATTGCTGCCCCGATGATGAACACGTAGGAAATCACGCGATCGGTGTTGATCCCCAGAATCGAGGCCATTTTGCGGTCTTGCTGGGTCGCGCGGCACATGCGGCCGAGCTTGGTGTACTTGATGACGTAGGTCAGCAGCGCCATGCCGGCAAACGCGGCGACCAGAATGAAGATCTTGGTGTAGGTGAGTTGCACGAAGCCGCTTCCGACTTCAACCCGCCACGCACCGGTCAGCAGTGTGGGAACGCCTTGTTGCTTGGCGCCCTGGGCGATCTGCGCATAGTTTTGCAGGATCAGCGAAATCCCGATGGCGCTGATCAGCGGTGCCAGCCGGGTGGAGTTACGCAGGGGTTTGTAAGCGACACGCTCGATGACCCAGCCGTACACCGCCGTGACCACGATGGTGAAGATCAGGGTGCCAAGCATCAGCAGAGGGAAGGATTCAATACCGAAGTATGCCAGCAGAGCCAGACTGATTGCCGCGAGGTAAGCGGAAATCATGTAAACCTCGCCGTGGGCGAAGTTGATCATGCCGATGATGCCATAGACCATTGTGTAGCCGATGGCGATCAGGCCGTAGACCGACCCGAGGGTCAGGCCGTTGACCAGTTGCTGCAGGAAAATACCATCCATAACGCAATCTCACGCATTTGAGAGACTGCACAGAAGCCGGGTGCGACGGACCGGGGTTCAGCCACCCGCGCAACACGGCTGTGTGCAGCTCTACGAGAAAAGACAGACGAGCCATGACTGATTTCAGTCTGAAGGTGAACACTCTGTGGCGAGGGGATTCATCCCCGTTGGGCTGCGAAGCAGCCCCAAGTCCTGCGACTACGGAGCATTTGAAACACCGAATTCGCTGGATATGGGGCTGCTGCGCAACCCAACGGGGATAAATCCCCTCACCACAGGGCAGATCAGCAGCTCATATCACTTCTGTTTTTCCAGTTGGTGGTATTTGCCATCTTTGTCCCACTGGTAAACCACGTAGTCGGAGACTTTCAAGTCGCCCTTGGCGTCCCAGGTCTTCTCGCCCATCACGGTTTTGACCGGATTGGCCTTCAACCATTTGGCCGCTTCTTCGCCCTTGTTGGACTTGGCGCCATTGAAGGCTGCTGCCAGGGTCTGGACCGAAGCGTAGGCGTACAGGGTGTAGCCTTCAGGCTCGGTGCCTTTTTTGCGGAACTCGTCCACCACGGTCTTGCTGTCCGGCAGCAAACGCGGGTCGGCGCCGAAGGTCATCAGGACGCCGTCGACGAATTGCGGACCGCCAGCGGTGGTCACCAGCTCATCGGTCACGATGCCGTCATCGGACATGAACTTGACGTCTTTCAAGCCTTGCTCACGCAGTTGGCGAACCAGAGGACCGGCTTCCGGGTGCAGACCGCCGAAGTAAACGATGTCGGCGCCAGCGCCGCGGATCTTGGTGACGATGGTGCTGAAGTCTTTCTCGCCACGGGTCAGGCCTTCGTACAGCACCGGCGTTACGCCGCGCTTGACCAGTTGAGCCTTGGTGGCATCTGCCAGGCCTTGGCCGTAGGTGTCCTTGTCGTGCAACACCACCACTTTTTTGCCCTTGAGCACGTCGACGATGTAGTCACCGGCCACGATGCCTTGCTGGTCGTCACGACCACACATACGGAACATGGCACTCAGGCCGCGCTCGGTCACCGCAGGGTTGGTGGAACCCGGAGTGATCGCGATGATGCCTGCTTCGTCGTAGATCTCGGAGGCCGGGATGGTCGACGAGGAGCAGAAGTGACCGACCACGCCGGCGACTTTCTGGTTGGTCAGGTCCTTGGCGACCGTCACAGCCTGTTTCGGTTCGCAGGCGTCATCGCCCTTGACCAGTACGATTTTTTCCCCGTTGACGCCGCCCGCCGCGTTGACCGCGTCCGCTGCAGCCTGTGCACCCTTCATGTACTGCTCGCCAAATGCCGCGTTGGCGCCAGTCATTGGACCTGCCACACCGATTTTCACATCAGCCTGTGCAAACGCAGAAACACCCAACGCAGCTGCCACTGCGAGGGCCAAAAAGCCTTTTTTGTAAAACGTCTGGGACATGAGGTGGTGCTCCAAGGTTTTTTTTAGTTGGCACTGCGACTTCCTGAATGCTCAGAGCAAGGGCCGTGCCATCGGTTTTTTATTCTGAAAAAAGTCGCTGCATTATTGTTATTTCGACTGTTTCGAGCCCATTTTCATTGGGCGTGCAACCGTCTAAACCGCTGAAGGTGAAACCGTTTATTTTTAAAGGCGCAACCCGCATGCGCCATCATTGCAACCGCGATGCTAAACGACGTGCAACCAGCCTGTAACAACGTGCGTCACCGAAGTGCACACTGCTGGTGCGGCACTGCTACAACCCGCACCTTTTACAGGCTAGTCGCTGCGCCGAAAAGCGCCGCGTCCAGCAACAAATTTCAACAATCAAATGACGATGCGCAAGCACTGGCCTGCGTGATACAGCGAAAACCCGGCTTCGTACAGGCAACTGCGCAATCCCACTCCCGCCAAGGGCTGCATGGGTGCGAAAGGAATCGGCAGCGCCTGAGGATTTCCGTTACACAAATAATCGGCAAAGGCTTTGCCGACTACCGTCCCCGTCGTCACGCCGCGGCCGTTATAACCAGTGACTGCCACTAAACCGGGCGCCGGTTCGAACAAGCGCATCAAGTGGTCAGGGGTGAAAGCGATGCAACCGGTCCAGGTGCACTCCCATTCCACCGGTTTGAGGTACGGAAAGTAGTGCTGCTGAACCCGATCGGCCCACGCCTTTAGGAACCAGGTCGGCTTCTGATTGCCATTACCGAGACTGCCGAGCAACAGACGGCCGTCTTTATCCCGGCGAATACTGCTCAGGACCTGACGGGTGTCCCATGAACCCTGCCCTCCTGGAAGGATTTGCTGCGCGGCCTCGTCGGTCAGTGGTACCGAGGCGACTTGATAGTAGTAACCGGGGAAGAAGTTGCGTCGCAATTCTGTCCAGTCACCCTCGGTATACGCGTTGGAGGCAATCACCACCTGCTCGGCCAGCACCGAACCCTGAGCGGTTTGCACCGACCAGCGCTGGCCCTGACGCTCAAGTCGAGTCACAGGTGAATGATCGAACAGCTGACCGCCAAGGCCGATGGCCGCCTTGGCCAGCCCCGTGGTGTAAGCCATCGGGTTGATCGTGCCAGCACGACGATCGAGCAACGCGGCGGCAATCTTTTTGGTGCCGGTAGCCTGTTCGCAGGCTTGGCCGGTCAGTAATTCGACCGGTGCGCCGCGGCGCTTCCATTGTTGTTCACGACTGCGCAAGTCGGCTTCGCCACGGGCGTTATGCGCCATGTGCAGCGTGCCTTCGCGGCGCAGCTGGCAATCGATCTTGTACTTGTCCACCAGGCTGAACACCAATGAAGGCGCCGCCCCGAGCATGCGATTGAGCTGACTGCCAACCGCTTCGCCAAATCCGGCTTCGATGTCGTCCGGTGGAATCCACATGCCGGCGTTGACCAGCCCGACGTTGCGCCCCGAACCGCCATGCCCGGCGCGATGGGCTTCCAGCACGCACACCGTCTTGCCTTTTTCCAGCAGATGCACTGCCGCCGACAAACCGGTGAACCCGGCGCCGATGACGCAGACATCGACCGTGACTTCGCCCTTTAACGGCGCATTGTCCGGCCTTTGCGGCGTCAGTTTTTCCCACAGACACTCTTCGCGTAACGGCATTGCCAGACTCCAACAGAAACCTAACCAAGCCGCGAAAAAGATCGCAGCCTTCGGCAGCTCCTACAAAACCGCAGCCAGGCACAATCCCGTAGGAGCTGCCGAAGGCTGCGATCTTTTCAAGCGACCACTATTCCATCAGTCGAAGGTAATACCCTGCGCCAACGGCAACTCCAGCGAGTAGTTCACGGTGTTGGTCTGACGACGCATGTACCCGCGCCATGCATCGGAGCCCGACTCGCGACCGCCGCCGGTTTCTTTTTCGCCACCGAAGGCACCGCCGATTTCCGCGCCGCTCGGGCCGATGTTGACGTTGGCGATGCCGCAGTCGCTGCCAACCGCCGACATGAACTGCTCGGCTTCACGCACGTCGGTGGTGAAGATGCACGAGGACAGGCCTTGTGGCACCGAGTTGTTCAGGCGCAGGGCTTCATCGAAGTCCTTGTAACCGACCACGTACAGGATCGGCGCGAAGGTTTCGTCACGGACCACGTCGCTCTGCTCCGGCATTTCAACAATGGCCGGCGAGACGTAGTAAGCGTTCGGGTATTGGTCTTCCAGTTGACGCTTGCCGCCAAACACCCGGCCGCCTTCGCTCAAGGCTTGTTCCAGCGCGTCCTGCATGTTTTCGAAACTGTGTTTGTCGATCAGCGGGCCGATCAGGTTGCCTTCCAGCGGATTGCCGATACGCACTTTCGAGTAAGCGGCTTTCAGGCGGGTGACGATTTCTTCCTTAACCGATTCGTGCGCAATCAAGCGACGCAGGGTGGTGCAACGCTGGCCGGCAGTGCCGACGGCGCTGAACAGGATGGCGCGAACGGCCATGTCGAGGTCGGCGCTTGGGCCGAGAATCATCGCGTTGTTGCCGCCCAGCTCCAGAATGCTGCGAGCGAAACGGGCGGCGATTTTCGGCGCCACTTCGCGGCCCATGCGGGTGCTGCCGGTGGCGCTGATCAGCGCGACACGCGGGTCATCCACCAGTGCTTCGCCGGCATCGCGGCCACCGATGATCACTTGGCTGAGGTGCGGCGGCGCATCGCTGAAGTTTTTCAACACGCGGTCGAACAGCGCCTGGCAGGCCAAAGCGGTCAGCGGGGTTTTCTCCGACGGTTTCCAGATCACCGGGTTACCGCAGACCAGCGCCAGCGTGGTGTTCCACGCCCAGACGGCCACCGGAAAGTTGAACGCGCTGATCACACCCACGACGCCCAACGGGTGCCAGGTTTCGCGCATGTGGTGGCCAGGACGCTCGGAGGCGATGGTCAAACCGTACAGCTGACGGGACAGGCCGACGGCGAAATCGCAGATGTCGATCATTTCCTGAACTTCACCCAGACCTTCCTGAGTGATCTTGCCGGCTTCCCAGGACACCAGCTCGCCGAGGTCGGCCTTGTATTCGCGCAGGATGTCGCCCAGTTGCCGCACCAGTTCGCCACGGCGCGGCGCCGGAACCTTGCGCCACAATTCGAACGCATGATCTGCGCGACTGATGTGCTGCTCGACTTCAGCGGCGCCTTCCCAGTTCACAGAGGCGATCTTGCTGCCATCGATCGGCGAATGCACCGGCACTTTGCCGTTCTGGTACAGGGCCGGGTTTACACCAAGACGATCAAGCAATGCGGCAACCATGGGTCACTCCTCAAGCAAAAAACAGAATGCGTACAGCCGTAAAATCACGACTGATCAGACCTGTAGTTTTAGCTCGCCGGAGGTTACCCAACAAACGACCTTTAAGAGAGATATCATTCCGTTTATTCATGCTGCGAATTGCTGGTCAGAAAGAAACAAGAAAAAGGACACCCCATGCTGAATAAACGTTACCTGCCGTCGATCACCGCATTGCAGTGTTTCGAGGCCGTGACCCGGCATTTGAGCTTTACCCGGGCCGCCGAGGAGCTGAACCTGACCCAGAGCGCCGTGAGCAAACAGGTCGCGCAACTGGAAGAGCTGTTGCAGCACCTGTTGTTCCGCCGGGTGCGTCGACGCCTGCAAATGACTCCGGCCGGCGATCTGTACCTGGTCGAAGTACGAAAGATCCTCACGCAGGTCGAGATGTCGACCCACTACCTGCGTTCCTACGGCGGTGAAACCGAAGTCCTGCGCGTCTCCACACCGCCAACTTTCGGCGCCCGCTGGCTGGTGCCCCGGTTGAAAGGCTGGCGCCTGCGTCATCCGTCGATCCATCTGGACCTGTGCAGCGAGCAAGAAGCCGATGACCTGCTGCAAGGCCGCAGCGATCTGGCGTTCTATTTCGGCCAAGGCTCACGGCCGCGCACCGAATGCCTGAAATTGTTCGGCGAAGAGCTGGTGCCGGTGTGCGCACCGGGCAGCCTGCCTGACACGCCGTTCACCGACCCGACCCAATTGACCGACCTGGTCCTGCTGCAAAACGCTTCCCGCCCACAGGCTTGGCACGACTGGTTCGACAGTCAGGGTTACCACACCGAACACAGCTACCACGGCCCGCGCTTCGAAACGTTCTATATGTGCATCCGTGCCGCGCAGGTTGGCTGCGGTGTGGCGTTGTTGCCGCGGTTTCTGGTGGAGGAGGAATTGGCCGACGGCAAACTGGTCATTCCCTGGCAGCATGCGATGCCCAGTTCCGACGCCTACTACCTGGCGTACCCGGAGCATTCGGCAGAAGTGCCCAAAGTGCGGGATTTTGTGAAGTGGATGCTGGAGCAGATCGACAATCCCACCTCCGCTGACTGACCCTCTGTAGGAGCTGTCGAGTGAAACGAGGCTGCGATCTTTTGATCTTGTTTTAAAAGCAAAATCAAAAGATCGCAGCCTCGGTTCCCTCGACAGCTCCTACAGGTCCAATAAGAAATCGCTGGCACTACCCGGCACCGATATGCGCCACTAGCCCTATTCAATGTGGAGAACCCCGTTATGAGCGAGAGTGTGTTTGCCGATCGCATCGTGCAGAACCTGCTCAACACCGACTTCTACAAACTGACGATGATGCAGGCAGTGCTGCACAACTACCCGAACGTCGAAGTCGAATGGGAGTTTCGTTGCCGCAACAGTGAAGATTTGCGCCCCTACCTGGCGGAAATCCGCTTGCAGATCGAGCGCCTTGCCGAGTTGAGCCTGAGCGCCGACCAGTTGGGCTTTATGGAACGCATCAGCTTCATGAAGCCGGATTTCCTGCGTTTTCTCGGGCTGTTTCGCTTCAACCTGCGCTACGTCCACACCGGTATTGAAAACGGCGAGTTGTTTATCCGGCTGCGCGGGCCATGGCTGCATGTAATCCTGTTCGAAGTGCCACTGCTCTCCATCGTCAGCGAAGTGCGCAACCGCTATCGCTACCGGGACATCGTGCTGGAACAGGCCCGCGAGCAGCTCTACCGCAAGTTCGACTGGCTGACCGCCAACGCCGGCAGCGACGAATTATCCGAATTGCAGGTAGCCGATTTCGGCACTCGGCGTCGCTTTTCGTACCGCGTGCAGGAAGAAGTGGTGAGCGTGCTCAAGCATGACTTCCCCGGACGCTTCGTTGGCACCAGCAACGTGCACCTGTCCCGGGAACTGGACATGAAGCCGCTGGGCACCATGGCCCACGAATGGATCATGGCGCACCAGCAACTCGGCCCGCGGCTGATCGACAGCCAGATCGCCGCCCTCGATTGCTGGGTCCGCGAGTACCGGGGCCTGCTCGGGATCGCCTTGACCGACTGCATCACCACCGATGCCTTTCTCAACGATTTCGACCTGTACTTTGCCAAGCTTTTCGACGGCCTGCGCCATGACTCCGGGGATCCGGTGATCTGGGCGGAAAAAGCCATCGCCCACTATCACAAGCTCGGCATTGACCCGATGAGCAAGACGCTGGTGTTCTCTGACAGCCTGACGCTGCCCAAGTCGCTGGAAATATTTCGCGCCTTGCGCGGTCGGATCAATGTCAGCTTCGGCATCGGCACCAACCTGACGTGCGACATTCCGGGTGTCGAACCGATGAGCATCGTGCTTAAAATGGCAGCCTGCAACGGCCAGCCGGTGGCGAAGATCTCCGACGAGCCAGGCAAGACCCACTGCAAAGACCCGAATTTCGTCGCCTACTTGCGACACGTTTTCAAAGTACCTGCCGCCCTTTCCAGCACACCAAGCAAGGAGTGAATTCATGCAAGCCGTACAGCGTGAGATTGCTGAGCAGCTCAAGGTTCAACCGCCATTCGCCGACAAGGCCGCCCTCGAGGCGGAAATCGCCCGGCGCATCAGCTTCATCCAGGATTGCCTGGTCAATTCCGGGCTCAAGACCCTGGTGCTCGGCATCAGCGGCGGCGTCGATTCCCTGACCGCCGGCCTGCTGGCCCAGCGCGCCATGCGTGAACTGCGCACCCGCACCGGTGATGACCATTACAAGTTCATCGCCGTGCGCCTGCCCTACGAAACCCAGTTCGATGAACACGACGCCCAGGCTTCAGTGGATTTCATCGCCCCGGACGAGCGTCACACCGTGAACATCGGCCCCGCAGTCAAAGCGCTGGCCAATGAAGTTGCCGCCTTCGAAGGCAAACATGCGGTTTCAGTGGATTTCGTGCTCGGCAACACCAAGGCGCGGATGCGCATGGTCGCCCAATACACCATCGCCGGTGCGGCTCAGGGCCTGGTGATCGGCACCGACCACGCGGCGGAAGCGGTGATGGGCTTCTTTACTAAATTCGGTGATGGCGCCTGCGACCTGGCCCCGTTGAGCGGCTTGGTGAAAAATCAGGTGCGAGCCATCGCTCGCAGTTTCGGCGCGCCGGAATCGCTGGTGGAAAAAATTCCGACGGCGGATCTTGAGGACTTGTCGCCGGGCAAGCCGGATGAAGCGTCACATGGCGTGACCTATACCGAGATCGATGCGTTTTTGCATGGCGAGCCGGTGCGTGAGGAAGCGTTCAAGATCATCTGCGATACGTACCGCAAGACCCATCACAAACGAGTCATGCCGTTCGCGCCGTGACCTTCTCTTGTCGAAACCTGTAGGAGCCGTAGGAGCTGTCGAGTGCAACGAGGCTGCGATCTTTTGATCCTGCTTTTAATAGGCAAAATCAAAAGATCGCAGCCTCGTTGCACTCGGCAGCTCCTACACGACAACGGACTCAAAAAAAAAGCGCCCTCACAGGACGCTTTTTTTATGAAGCCGATTCGCTTACTTCAGCGTAACCGTACCTTTCATCATCGAGATGTGGCCCGGGAACGAGCAGAAGAAGCCGTATTTCTCGTTGGCGTCCAGCTTGGACACATCGAACGTCACCGAGTCGGTTTCCTTGGCGCCGATGATTTTGGTGTGAGCGATGACGCGGGCATCACCTTCCGGCAGGTAGCTCTTTTCGATGCCAGCGGCCAGGCCTGCGGTGGCGATTGGCTGCATGTCCGCTTCTTTGCTCAGCACCCAGTTATGACCCATGACGTTTTTCGGCAGGTTGCCGGAGTGAGTCAGCTCGACGGTGAAAGTCTTGCAGCTTTTGTCGATTTCAATGGCCTTGGTGTTGAAGGACATTTGGTCGGTGGAGTCGATGGTGGTCTTGCACTCGGCAGCCATCAGTTGGCTGCTGGCCAGTGTCAACAGGGATACCGCAACGAGTTTGGCAAACATG
This sequence comes from Pseudomonas fluorescens, assembly GCF_902497785.1. GTDB lineage: Bacteria > Pseudomonadota > Gammaproteobacteria > Pseudomonadales > Pseudomonadaceae > Aquipseudomonas > Aquipseudomonas fluorescens_BO. Next base: position 112,477 of record NZ_CABVHK010000013.1, on the reverse strand, counting down.
GTGAATCTCCAAGGCAGGTTTATCAAAAGTGCGAATGGACAGAAGACTGCCTGAAAACTTCGCAAGTTCCTATGACCTGAATCAAAAATTGTATACAACTTTCGGGCTATGACACCTATCGAAACAATCTACCAGCCAGACGTCTGGGACGGCCCTATCATCAGGTCGTCATCACTCAGCCGGAGCGTCCGTCATGTCCTTCAACAGTTTTTTGTGCAGTTTGCTCGCCGCCTATGCCTGTGGCGCCAGCGGAACCTGCGAAACGCCCCAGCGCGAAGTTTAGACCTTGGAGCGGCGCCTATCTGCCTTTAACCTGTGGTCATCCTGACCCTGGAGCAAGGCATGACTTTAACGTCCGTTTGTGTATTTTGCGGTGCCAGCACCGGCACTAACCCGGCTTACCGTGAAGCGGCGGTCGCCCTCGGGCGCGCATTGGCCGAACGTCGGCTGACCCTGGTTTACGGCGGCGGCGCCGTCGGGCTAATGGGCATTGTCGCCGACGCCGCGCTGGCGGCCGGCGGTGAGGTCATCGGGATCATCCCGCAAAGCCTAAAGGACAAGGAAATCGGTCACAGCGGCCTGACACGCCTGGAAGTGGTCGATGGCATGCATGCGCGCAAGGCGCGTATGGCCGAGCTCAGCGATGCATTTATCGCCCTGCCCGGCGGCCTGGGCACCCTCGAAGAATTGTTCGAAGTCTGGACCTGGGGCCAACTCGGCTACCACGGCAAACCGCTGGGGTTGCTGGAAGTGAACGGTTTCTACAGCAAATTGACCGGTTTTCTTGATCATATCGTCGGCGAAGGCTTCGTTCGCGAAGCACACCGTGACATGCTGCAAGTGAGCGAAACGCCGCAAACCCTGCTCGATGCGCTGGACGCCTGGCAACCGACCGTGATGCCAAAGTGGACAGAGCAAAAACCCAGCTAACGGCTCGGCACCGATACAGGGCAGAATATGCGCCGCTCAACCTCACCTTCGACCCCAGAGGATCGCCCATGGCTAAACCTAATTATTCCTTCGCCAAACGTCAGAGAGACTTGGCCAAGGAGCAGAAGAAAGAGGAAAAGCTTCAGCGCAAGAAAGCTACAGCTGAAGAAGAAGCCGCTGCACTGAACCCGGAAGCAGAGGGTGGAGTGGCCGCAGAAACTGATGTTGATGCACCGAAAGATCAGGCGCCCGACGCCTGAGACCCTCAGGGCCCGATGATCTGATCAGGCCCACCGGATCTGTGTGTAGGAGCGAGCTTGCTCGCGAAGGTATCGAAGACAGCGCGTTTTTCCAGACAGGACGCGTCATCGTTGACGTCCATCGCGAGCAAGCTCGCTCCTACAAGGGGTCTTGTCAGTCCAATGGCATCACGGTGACGCGGACTTCCGGGTCATGGTTGCCACCCCCCAGAATCACCCCCCGCAGCGGCGAAACATCGGAGAAATCCCGGCCCCAGGCCAGGGTGATGTGCTCCAGTGCCGGCTGCACATTGTTGGTCGGATCGAAATCCACCCAGCCCAGCACCGGGCAGAACACCGAAACCCAGGCGTGCGAGGCGTCGGCACCGATCAGGCGTGGCTGGCCCGGCGGCGGTTGCGTCAGCAGGTAACCGCTGATGTAACGAGCCGCCAACCCACGGGAGCGCACGCAGGCCAGCATCAGGTGGGCAAAGTCCTGGCAGACACCGCGCCGGCGCTCCAGCACTTCCACCAGCGGCGTTGCGACCTGGGTGGCTTCGGCATCGAAGGTAAATTCGCTGAAGATTTTTTCCATCAATGCCTGCACGCCCGGCAGCAACGGCCGCCCCGCCGGAAAGCAGCTTTCGGAAAACTCGACGAAATTGCGCTTCAGGTGCACATAAGGCGATTCAAACCGGTAACGGCAGGCTTCCAGCAAATCGGGTGAAAGCGGCTGACTGCTGTAAGTCAGCGCGTTGCGCGTGTCTTCCCAGGCCGGTGATCGATTGAAATCCAGCGTGGGCCGGGCCAGCACCTCGACGGTGAGGCTGGCATTGACCAGCAATTCATCGTGCGGACGCTCGAACGCCAGCCGGGTCAGCGGATTGCCGAACACATCCAGCTCATCCCGGCGAACGGTCGGGTCGGGGCTGATCTGCAATTGCCGAGCGGTGCAACGCTGCCAGGCGCAGGGCCGCGGCCACAAATGGGCCAATTGCTGGGCCAGCGACACCGGGCTGTCGTAGTGGTAATGGGTGTCATGGAAAATCTGATAATGCGCGCTCATCAGACGGACACCGTACGCTGGCTGACATCATCGACATGGGCGAAATGGCGCAATGCCAAACGATCCGATACTTGCCCGCTGGCCTCAGCGATCTCATGCAGCAGATCGGCCAGCCCGTCGACAGCAGCGCGAACGCTGGCTTCGCCGAACAGGGAATTCTCCAGGCACCCCAGATCGAAGCGCGCCAGTCGCTCCACCAAGTGCGGCAGGCCGGCCTCGCGCGGCACGCCGAAATCATCGTTCAAACGTTTGAGGGTACGGGTCACCAACTTCAGTTGAAACAGCACCGCGTGTGGGTTCTGCTCGTCGAGGAGCAAGAGGTCAAGCACCGGGATCAGTTGCGCCACCGCCAGGTACCGCGAACGGTAAGTGATGCTGCTGTTGCCCAGCTCCAGCAGCCACTCCAGCCCGGCCTGATCAAACGCACCGCTTCCGCGCAGGAACGCCGCGAGGCTGGCGCTGAGAAATTGCAGCCGTTCAATCCGCCGCCCGATCATCAGAAAGCGCCAGCCTTCGTCCCGGGTCATGTCGTCGAGGGCAAAACCGGACAACGCGGCCAGCGACATCACCAGTCGATTGAGAAAATCCAGCAACTCGCCGAAGTCCGGCTCTTCGGTTTCCAGCTCCATGGCTTCGCGCTGCAATTCCACCAGCGCCTGCCAGTTTTCCCGCGAGAGCTTGCCGCGAACCTGCGAAGCCGCCCACTGCAAGCGCTGCAGGTTGGAGCGCAGGCTGAACGGCCAGTCATCACCCAGCAGCGCCGCCAACAACCGCTGCGGCAACTCGCCTTCATCCGGCAACAACATCAACCGCTCGCCCAGATCGACTGCCGCTTGCAGGGCTTGCGGATCGTCGCCATCGACATGATGCGCGAGCATGATCCGCAGCAATCGCGCACTGTCATCGCAGCGCTCGCAATAACGGCCGAACCAGAACAGATTTTCTACCACCCGCGAGGGCAGGTACGGATCGCGCCGCACCAGATCATGCACGCCGATCGTGCGCCGGGTTTTCCATTGTTCGCCGCTGGGGGCGCGCTCGCCGAGCACCCAGGTATCCTTGCTCGCGCCACCGCGTTGCATCGACACCACTTCGGCGTCGGCATCGGCCGCCACGCGGGTCAATCCGCCGGGCAAGACCCGATAACCGTCGCGACTGGCCACCGCGTACATGCGCATTCCGATGGCCCGTGGCTGCAACTGACCGTCGTCGGCTTGCCATATCGGTGCGTGGGATAATTGCGCGAGTTCTTGCGCAACATAAGCGTAAGGGCGTGCCTGCATGCGCTCGGCCAGATTCTGGCGCTGTATTTCACTCAAATCCCGGCCAAACACCGGAGCAAAGCTTTGTGACGGGAACGCCGGTTTGATCAGCAATTCCGGCATTTTCTCCAAGGCTTGAGCCAGCACGGGCGCTTCGCCGCACCACCAGGTGGCGATAGACGGCAGGATCAATTCTTCGCCAAACAGAAATTCATTGATCCTCGGCAGAAAGCCCAGCAGGCCCGGCGACTCCAGCACCCCGCTGCCCAGCGCATTGGCCACCAGCACGCGGCCCTGCCGCACGGCTTCGAGCAGACCCGGAACGCCCAGCGCCGAATCGGTGCGCAATTCCAGCGGGTCGCAGAAGTCGTCGTCCAGCCGGCGCATGATTGCGTGAACCCGACGCAAGCCGCTCAAGGTCTTCAGATAAACCGTGGCGTCGCGCACCGTAAGATCGCCGCCCTCCACCAGCGGATAACCCAGTTGCCGCGCCAGATAAAGATGTTCGAAATAGCTTTCGTTGAAGCGGCCCGGCGTCAGCAGCACTACCAACGGCGCTTCATCATCGCTTGGCGCCTGACGGGCCAGGGTTTCCTGCAGCGTGCGGAAGAATCCGGCCAAATGCTGCACCTTCAAATCGCGGTACAACTCGGGAAAGGCCCGGGACACGATGGTGCGGTTTTCCAGAGCGTAACCGGCGCCGGAGGGAGCTTGCGTGCGGTCCGCCGTCACCCACCATCGACCGTCGGGCGTACGTGCCAGATCCACCGCATATAGATGCAGAAAGGCCCCGTCGGGCGGCGTGATGCCCTGACAGGGCCAGAGAAAATTGTTGTGCCCAAACACCAGTTCAGCGGGCAACAGGCCTTCAGCGATCAACCGTTGTGGTCCGTACAAATCCGCCAGCACCGCGTTCAGCAGTCGTGCGCGCTGAGCGATCCCGGCATCTAGCTGCGCCCACTCATCAGCGGCAATCACATGCGGCAACAGGTCCAGCTCCCACGGCCGATCTGCGCCTTTGGGGTCGGCATAGACGTTATAGGTCACGCCGTTTTCCTGGATCTGCCGGGTCAGCAGGGCCTGACGCTGCACCAACTGCGCTGGCGTGCTGCGTTGCAATTGGTCGAACAGCCGACGCCAGTGCGGGCGCACCGCGCCGCTGTTGTCGAGCAGTTCGTGATAAGTGCCCGCCGTCAGCGGGTAGCGGTCTAGCAGGTCAGGCATGGAAAGCTCGGCAGACAGCAAAGAACGGTCAGACTAACGCAGGCTCATGACGCCCGGATAGACGAAAAATCCGGGCGTCGCGTAGGGTTTAGAAACGTCGTAAATCGAGAGTCATCGGCAGCTCGTCGTTAATTTCCAGCATCGGTATAGGAAGTTTCCCAGGGCTGTGTCCGATGCGGAAAAAACGCGCCATGCGCCTGCTCTCGGCTTCGTTGGCGTTCACCGGCAGGCTGTCATAGTTGCGCCCGCCCGGATGGGCGACGTGGTACTGACAACCACCCAGCGAACGCTGCATCCAGGTGTCGAGCAGGTCGAACACCAGGGGCGCGTGGACCGGGATCGTCGGTTGCAGGCAATTGGCCGGTTGCCAGGCGCGGAACCGAACGCCGGCGACGAATTCGCCGACTCGTCCGGTGGGCTGCAAGGGCACTGGCACGCCGTTGCAGGTCAGCACGTAACGCTGCGGCGGCAGGCCGGTGAGTTTGACCTGCAAACGCTCCAGCGACGAATCCACATAGCGCACCGTGCCGCCGACCGCGCCCTCCTCGCCCAGCACGTGCCAAGGTTCCAGCGCCTGACGCAGTTCCAGCTCGATACCACTGACCGCGTAATCGCCGACTTTGGGAAAACGGAACGCCAGATGTGCCGCAAACCATTCGGCCCGCACCGGATAACCCGAAGCGTTGAGATCGACGATGACGTCGGCAAAGTCTTGCTCGATAAAGTGCGGCAACAGAAACCGGTCGTGCAGTTCCGTACCCCAGCGCGCCAGTTTCGGCGGCGCATACGGCTCGCGCCAGAACCGCGCGACCAGTGCCCGCAGCAACAGTTGCTGCGCCAGGCTCATCCGCGCATGGGGCGGCATTTCAAAGGCGCGCAACTCGAGCAAGCCAAGTCGCCCCGTTGCACCGTCGGGCGAATAAAGCTTGTCGATGCAAAATTCGGCGCGATGGGTGTTGCCGGTCACGTCGATCAACAGGTTGCGCAACAGCCGATCCACTAGCCACGGCGCGCAATCCTCGCCCGGCTCGGGCATTTGCGCGAAAGCGATTTCCAGCTCGTACAGCGCGTCGTTGCGCGCTTCATCGATGCGCGGCGCCTGGGAAGTCGGGCCGATGAACAATCCGGAAAACAGGTAGGACAAGGAGGGGTGGTTATGCCAGTAACTGATCAGGCTGCGCAGCAAATCCGGGCGACGCAGAAACGGTGAGTCGGCCGGAGTCGCGCCACCCAGTACGAAATGGTTACCGCCACCCGTGCCGGTGTGCCGGCCATCGATCATGAATTTCTCGGTGGTCAGTCGGGTCTGGCGTGCTTCTTCGTAGAGAAACTCGGTGCGCTCGACCAACTCGTCCCACGTGGCGGACGGCTGCACGTTGACCTCGATAACGCCGGGGTCAGGGGTAATGCGAAAGTTGCTCAGGCGTGGATCGCTCGGCGGTTCATAGCCTTCCAGCAACACCGGGCAGTGCAGCTCCTGCGCCGTGGCTTCGATGGCCGAAACCAGTTCCAGATAATCCTCGACCCGCTCCAGCGGCGGCATGAACAGGTACAACCGGCCTTCCCGCGCCTCGGCGCAGAACGCGGTGCGGGTCAGCCAATCGGCGGACTCGTCGACCTCCAGATCGCGCTCGATCGCTTCGGCCGCTGCGACCGGGCTGTTCAGCTGCTGAGTGTCTGGAAGTGCAGGGAATTGCTGGTTGGGGTCGTTGGGATAGATGAACGGATACTCGGCCGCTTTCACCCACGGCTGCGAACCCAGTGGTAAGCGATAACCCAGCGCCGAATCGCCCGGCACCAGTCGACAGTGTTCGTCGCGCAGGTACCAGCGACCGCTTTGCCACTGATCGCCCTTGGCGGTTCGCGCCAGTGGCAGAACCTGGCCGATCACTTTGTCCAGACCCTGACTGAAAACCTTGCGCAATCGCGCACGCTCAAGGGGTTCTTCCAGACGTGAATCTTCGGCGCTGACGTTCTGCGGCAAGGTGCCTTCGCGCCACAGGTAATAGAAATTGTCTTCGTAGGCCGGAAACAAGAACCTCGTGGGAATTTTCAATCGCTCGGCGACACTGGCCAGAAAGCGACCGGCCAGTTCGCCATCGGCGCCGTAATCCTCCTGTTCATCGGCGATCAGCGCGCTGTTGTGCCAGATCGGCACGCCGTCGCGGCGCCAGTAGCAGTTCAGCGACCAGCGCGGCAGCTGTTCGCCGGGGTACCACTTGCCCTGCCCGAAATGCACCAGCCCCTTGGGCGCGTAGTGTTTACGCAGGCGCTGGAACAGCTCGGCGGACAGCCGACGCTTATCCGGTCCGAGCGCGGCGGTGTTCCACTCGGCGCCGTCGGGATCGTCGATGGACACGAAGGTTGGCTCGCCGCCCATGGTCAGGCGCACGTCGCCTTCCAGCAGGTCGGCATCGATCTGCCGACCCAGCGCCTGGATCGCCAGCCACTGATCTTCGGTGTAGGGCTTGGTGACGCGAGGCGCCTCCCAAATCCGCTCCACCGACATTTCGTGAGTGAATTCGCACTCGCACGGTTCCACCAGACCACTGATCGGTGCCGCGGAGCCGGGATCGGGACTACAGGCCAACGGGATGTGTCCTTCACCGGCAAACAGTCCTGACGTCGCGTCCAGGCCGATCCAGCCAGCACCGGGCAAATACACTTCGCACCAGGCGTGCAGGTCGGTGAAGTCCACCTCGGTGCCGGAAGGGCCGTCGAGACTTTTGACGTCGGCGGTGAGTTGAATCAGATAACCGGAAACGAAACGCGCCGCCAAACCCAGGTTGCGCAGCAATTGCACCAGCAACCACGCGGAGTCGCGGCAAGAACCGGAGGCGTGCTCCAGGGTGTGCTCGGGTGTCTGCACCCCCGGCTCCATGCGGATCAGGTAGCCGATGTCTTCGCTCAGTCGCTGATTGAGCGCGACGAGGAAATCCACGCTGGGCAGCGGCGTGCGGTCAATGCCGTCCAGATACGCCTTGAATGCCGGCGTCAGGGGCAAGGTTTCCAGGTACGGCGCCAGCTCCTTGCGTTCGTCTGCGGCGTAGGCGAACGGGATCTGTTGCGCGTAGGGCTCGAGGAAGAAGTCGAACGGATTGAACACCGCCATCTCTGCCAGCAAATCGACTTCGATCCGCAGCTCCGTGGTTTTCTCCGGGAACACCAACCGCGCCAGGTAATTGCCCTGAGGGTCTTGTTGCCAGTTGATGAAATGCTGCTCGGGCGAGACTTTCAGTGCGTACGACAGTATCCGCGTGCGACTGTGGGCGGCCGGGCGCAGGCGAACGATCTGCGGGCCAAGCTCGACAGCGCGGTCGTAGCGGTAATGCGTGACGTGATGCAATGCGACATGAATCGACACGGCGTGCCTCCTGCGAGCCCTAAGCGTATTTGAAAGCGCGCAAGACTTATGCCATCCAGTGGCGCTGGCGCTTTCCTGGTGTTGCTTAGGGCAGTACAGCACCAAAATCGGGCGATGCGTGGAATTGGCGTGGGGGATCGCACGTATTTGTGGCGAAGATCAGAAGATCGCAACCTCCGGCAGCTCCTACGAGGCGATGGTGTACACCTGTAGGAGCTGCCGAAGGCTCGGGCCGCGTTCGGACGATCTTTTGATCTTCAGCCAAAAAAAACGCCAACCCGAGGGTTGGCGTTCTGTTAAGCGTGGTCAGCGTTTAGCGCGGCACAACCGGCTTGCGCGCAGGCTTGGGCCCCTTGCCCTTGGCCGCATCCTTGCGATCCTTGGCGGCTTGCTGGTTGCGGGCGAAGGCCGCGGCCTTGGCCTGTTCACGCTTGTCCCACGCGTTACCACCATCGCTGGCACGCGGAGGCAAACCGGTGTGCTGGGTCAGGATTTTGGTGGTTTTTTCACCGGCGACCTTATGACTACCCGCCGGCGTCGAGTTCTTCCGACGGGCGCTCTGATAGCTATCAGTCGCCGGCTGATGCAGCGGGATCAACTGGTTCTTGCCCGGCCCGATCAGGTCGGCGCGGCCCATGCGGGTCAGCGCTTCACGCAGCATCGGCCAGCCTTTCGGGTCGTGATAACGCAAGAACGCCTTGTGCAGGCGACGCTGATCTTCGCTCTTGACGATGGTCACGGCGTCGCTCTTGTAGGTGACCTTGCGCAGCGGGTTCTTGCCGGAGTGATACATCGCGGTGGCAGTCGCCATCGGCGACGGATAGAACGCCTGCACCTGGTCGGCACGGAAGCCGTTGCCCTTGAGCCACAGCGCCAGGTTCATCATGTCTTCGTCGGTGGTGCCCGGGTGAGCGGCGATGAAGTACGGAATCAGGTACTGCTCTTTCCCGGCTTCCTTGGTGTACTTCTCGAACATGCGCTTGAACTTGTCATAGCTGCCGATGCCCGGTTTCATCATCTGGTTGAGCGGACCTTCCTCGGTGTGTTCCGGGGCGATCTTCAAGTAACCACCAACGTGGTGGGTCACCAGTTCCTTGACGTATTCCGGCGACTCGACCGCGAGGTCATAGCGCAGGCCGGAGGCGATCAGGATCTTTTTCACACCCGGCAACGCACGAGCGCTGCGATACAGCTGAATCAGCGCCGAGTGATCCGTGTTCAGGTTCGGGCAGATGCCGGGGAACACGCACGATGGCTTGCGGCACGCGGATTCGATTTCCGGGCTCTTGCAGGCGATGCGATACATGTTCGCGGTCGGGCCGCCGAGGTCGGAGATGACGCCGGTGAAGCCAGGCACCTTGTCGCGGATCTCTTCGATTTCGCGAATGATCGACTCTTCGGAACGGTTCTGGATGATTCGGCCTTCGTGCTCGGTGATCGAGCAGAAAGTGCAGCCGCCGAAACAGCCGCGCATGATGTTCACCGAAAAACGGATCATGTCGTAGGCCGGGATTTTCTCCTTGCCGTACGCCGGGTGCGGGACACGTGCGTAAGGCATGCCGAACACGTAGTCCATTTCGTCAGTAGTCATCGGAATCGGCGGCGGATTGAACCAGACGTCGACTTCGCCGTGCTTCTGCACCAGCGCGCGGGCGTTGCCCGGGTTGGTTTCCAGGTGAAGCACGCGGTTGGCGTGAGCGTAGAGCACCGCGTCACCACGGACTTTCTCAACCGACGGCAGACGAATCACGGTCTTGTCGCGGGTCATCTTCGGGCTGGCCAGGATCTGCACGACCTTGGCTTCGCTCGGGTCTTCAACCGGGCCCTTTTCCTGCTCGATGGCGCAGGCCTGAGTGTCCTGGGTGTTGACGTACGGGTTGATGATTTTGTCGACCTTGCCCGGACGGTCGATGCGGGTGGAATCCACTTCGTACCAGTCTTTGGGCGTGTCACGACGGATGAACGCGGTGCCGCGCACATCGGTGATGTCCTCGATCTTGTGACCGTAGGACAGACGCTGGGCGACTTCGACAATCGCACGCTCGGCGTTGCCGTAAAGCAGGATGTCGGCGCAGGCGTCGATCAGGATCGAGTTGCGCACCCGGTCCTGCCAGTAATCGTAGTGGGCGATGCGGCGCAGGGAAGCTTCGATGCCACCGAGCACGATCGGCACGTTTTTGTAGGCTTCCTTGCAGCGCTGGCTATACACCAGGCTCGCGCGGTCCGGACGTTTGCCCGCCATGCCACCGGGGGTGTAGGCGTCATCGGAGCGGATTTTCTTGTCGGCGGTGTAGCGGTTGATCATCGAATCCATGTTGCCGGCCGCGACGCCGAAGAACAGGTTCGGTTCGCCGAGTTTCATGAAATCGTCTTTGGACTGCCAGTTCGGCTGGGCGATGATCCCGACGCGGAAGCCCTGAGACTCCAGCAGCCGGCCGATGATCGCCATGCCGAACGACGGATGGTCAACGTACGCATCACCGGTGACGATGATGATGTCGCAGGAATCCCAGCCAAGCTGATCCATCTCCTCCCTGCTCATTGGCAGGAACGGCGCTGGACCGAAACATTCGGCCCAGTACTTGGGATAGTCAAATAACGGCTTGGCTGTTTGCATGACGATGACCGGTGTTGAGATGAAAAATCGCGGGCGCGGAATATAGCACAAAAAATAACCAATTCCGACGGCTATGGTCGGAAATTGGTGAGGCTCTTATCCGCACAGATCCTGAAACCGTCCACAACACCTGTGGCGAGGGAGCTTGCTCCCGCTGGGCTGCAAAGCGGCCCCAAATCTTGTGAGCGCTGCGCACTCAAGCGGGAGCAAGCTCCCTCGCCACAGGTTTCTGCTGGGTTACTCGTCGTCGAAGTTGTAGCTGCCCGGCGCGAGGTTTTCGAAGCGAGTGTACTTGCCGATGAACGCCAGTCGCGATGTGCCGATCGGGCCGTTCCGCTGTTTACCAATGATGATCTCGGCGATGCCCTTGTGCTCGGTTTCCGGGTGATAAACCTCATCCCGGTAAACGAACATGATCACGTCGGCATCCTGCTCGATTGCTCCGGATTCCCGGAGGTCGGAGTTGATTGGCCGTTTGTTCGGGCGTTGCTCAAGGGAGCGGTTGAGCTGGGACAATGCCACCACCGGGCAGTTGAATTCCTTGGCCAGAGCCTTCAAGGAACGGGAGATCTCGGAAATCTCGTTGGTCCGGTTGTCACCGCCGGAGCCGGGGATCTGCATCAATTGCAGGTAGTCGATCATGATCAGGCCGACATCGCCATGCTCACGCACCAGACGCCGCGTGCGCGCGCGCATTTCCGAGGGGCTGATACCGGCGGTGTCATCAATGAACAACTTGCGATCATTGAGCAGATTCACCGCCGAGGTCAGGCGCGGCCAATCGTCGTCTTCGAGGCGACCGGCACGGACCTTGGTCTGATCGATACGGCCGAGCGACGACAACATACGCATGATCAGCGATTCGCCTGGCATCTCCAGCGAGTACACCAGTACGCACTTGTCGCTGCGCAACACGGCGTTTTCCACCAGGTTCATCGCAAAGGTGGTTTTACCCATGGATGGACGGCCGGCGACGATGATCAGGTCAGACGGCTGCAGGCCGCTGGTCATTGCGTCGAGGTCGGTGTAGCCGGTGGAAAGGCCGGTGATCGCATTGTCGGTGTTGAACAAGGTGTCGATGCGGTCGATGGCCTTGGTCAGCAGGTCATTTACGCTCACCGGGCCGCCGGTTTTAGGCCGGGCCTCGGCAATCTGGAAAATCTGCCGCTCGGCTTCGTCGAGAATTTCTTCAGCGGTGCGGCCTTCAGGGTTGAAGGCGCTGTCGGCGATCTCGGTGGCAATGCCGATCAACTGGCGCAAGGTCGCCCGTGCGCGAACGATCTGGGCGTAGGCCTTGATGTTGGCAACGGACGGCGTGTTTTTCGCCAATTCACCGAGATAACCGAGGCCACCCACTTGCGAAGTCTGACCTTCCTTGTCCAATTGCTCGGCAAGGGTCACGACGTCGATCGGGGAGTTCAGGTCGGCGAGCTTGGCGATCGCGCGAAAGATCAAGCGGTGGTCATGCCGATAGAAATCACCGTCGGAGACTTGATCGAGCACGCGTTCCCAGGCGTTGTTGTCCAGCATCAGACCACCGAGCACGGCCTGTTCGGCCTCGATGGAATGCGGAGGCACCTTCAGGGAAGCGGTTTGCAGATCATATTGCTCGGGAGCGGAGATATCGTTCATGGCCACTTGGATTATTTAGGAAAAGCAGGGGGTTCAGAAAGACAAAGGGCACGACCTGTAAACAGGATCGTGCCCGATGTTACCGACAAGCACCCGAGGGTGCCAGCCGACAAGTGCTGCTTAAGCTGCTACCACGACAACGCGTACGGTGGCTTCAACTTCGGCGTGCAGGTGCACGGCTACGTCGAATTCGCCTACGTTGCGGATGGTGCCGTTCGGCAGACGAACTTCGCTTTTTGCAACTTCGACGCCAGAGGCGGTCAGTGCATCAGCGATGTCGTGAGTACCGATCGAACCGAACAGCTTGCCTTCGTCACCAGCGGTGGCAGTGATAGTCACTTCCAGCTCAGCCAGTTGGGCGGCACGGCTTTCAGCCGAAGTTTTACGGTCTGCTGCGGCTTTTTCCAGCTCGGCACGACGCTCTTCGAACGCAGCCAGGTTGGCTGGGGTCGCGGCGGTTGCTTTGCCGTAAGGCAGCAGGTAGTTACGACCGTAACCAGCCTTAACGTTTACTTTGTCACCCAGGTTGCCCAGGTTGGTGACTTTTTCCAGAAGGATCAGTTGCATGTGAAAATCCTCTTAACTTTTAACCTTCACCGTTCGCGCTATCGGCGTCTTTCGGCGCCGAACGACCGCGAAAATCAATCAGGCTGTCGACGATGGCCAAGACCACCAGCAACGGATAGATCAGCTGCATGAACAGCAACAGCGTGACGTACAACCCCACCAGCCAGAACCTGGCCAGTCGCTTTTGCGCCACCAGCCCATGAATCAGGGCCAGCCCGGCGAACACCAGCGGTACGCTGCACAACGGCGTCAGCATGGCCATCTGTGGACCGATGTTCGGCCCCAGAAGCATGCACGCCAGCAGCAACATCGCTGGTAGAAGCGGGAATCGGATGGCGCGAAACTCGCGACCAAAACCACCCGGGTTGTACAACAACGCCTGCCAGTAGCGCCCGATAACCAGGCTCAGCACACTGACGATTTGCAACAAAGCCGCAATCAGGCCAGTCAGGACCGGTGCAATCAGGGACGCAAAACGCGCTTGCTCATCTACCGACAACTTCTGGTAGACATCACCGAGTAGCGACGGCATGACTTTTATCAAAGCCTGCGCCAGCATCTCGATTTGGGGAGCAAAAACTGTCCCCAGCACCACTGCAAACACCACTCCCATCGCTATGCTGACCAGCAGCACGCGGTTCCAGGACTCGCTTGCGCGCAAAACCAACGCAAGGCTCCAAGACCCCAGCATCACCAGAAGTGAGCGTGGGTCATCGGAATAAAGCCACCAGACCAAGGCCGGCAGCAGTCCCAGAGCAAGTACGCCAAGGGCGTCCTTCAATCCGCGCCGCAGGAGCACGAAGCATCCAGCGGCAGCACCCAACCAATACAACAACGGCAATGCCGCGCATCCAGCCACTACCAGAGTGGCCTGCATACGGCCGCGCATGATGAACTCAGCTATGGCACGCATGCATTCAATCCTTTGCTACGTGTCGACTGCCCGGTCTCAGCGGCCGTGGCTGTCGGTGTAGGCCAGCAGGGCCAGGAAGCGGGCGCGCTTGATAGCGGTGGCCAGCTGACGCTGATAACGTGCTTTGGTACCGGTGATACGGCTTGGAACGATTTTGCCGGTCTCGGATACATAAGCTTTCAGAGTGTTGAGATCTTTGTAATCGATCTCTTTCACGTCTTCAGCGGTGAAGCGGCAGAATTTACGACGACGGAAGAAACGTGCCATGTAATAGGCTCCTCAAAAGGTCCGTGGATTACTCGTCAGCGTTATCGCTGTTGTCGCTGTCATCACTATCAGCGCTTTCAGCGCCTTCGTGCTCAGGACGGTCGCGACGCTCACGGCGCTCACTGCGGTTTTCTTCAGCCTTGAGCATCTCGGATTGGCCGGTAACGGCTTCTTCGCGACGGATGACCAGGTTACGGATCACTGCATCGTTGTAGCGGAAGTTGTCTTCCAGCTCGGCCAGGGCCTTGCCAGTGCATTCAACGTTCAGCATCACGTAGTGAGCCTTGTGAACATTGTTGATTGCGTAGGCCAGTTGACGACGGCCCCAATCTTCCAGACGGTGGATTTTGCCGCCGTCTTCTTCGATCAGCTTGGTGTAACGCTCTACCATGCCGCCGACTTGCTCGCTTTGATCCGGGTGGACCAAAAAGATGATTTCGTAATGACGCATGAATGCTCCTTACGGGTTGTAGCCTGCCGCTCAAAAGCGGTCAGACAAGGAGTGAATGACACTTATGGACTTGCTTGCGATAGACACATGCGTGCCTGCCGTCACAGCAAGGGGCGCAATTGTAGAGAAGGGATAGAAGAGGCGCAAGGCAATTGGTGATTATTTGAACAATCATCCAATCCCGAGAAAACATCTGTAGGAGCTGCCGAAGGCTGCGATCTTTTGATCTTGAAAAATCAAAAGATCGCAGCCTCGTTTCACTCGACAGCTCCTACACAGCTCCTACACAGATCCTACACAGCTCCTACAGGGTGGGTGTCAGGACTTTTTGGTGGCAGCTTTGACGCTGCGCTGGCGCTGCGCTTCGAACAGGCAGACGCCAGTCGCCACGGACACGTTGAGACTGCTGACGCTGCCGGCCATCGGCAAGTGCACCAGGTAGTCGCACAGATCGCGCGTCAGGCGACGCATGCCGCTGCCTTCCGCACCCATGATCA
The DNA here is from genome assembly GCF_902497785.1 of Pseudomonas fluorescens. Classification (GTDB taxonomy): domain Bacteria; phylum Pseudomonadota; class Gammaproteobacteria; order Pseudomonadales; family Pseudomonadaceae; genus Aquipseudomonas; species Aquipseudomonas fluorescens_BO. The sequence goes on along the minus strand of NZ_CABVHK010000013.1, from coordinate 97,448 downwards.
GAATGGTCGGGCCGGTCATGTCGTGCTGGTACAGGCTTTGCTCAGCCTCGCCCGCCGTACCGACCACCCACAAGCCACGCTGCTTGAGTTTCTCAAGAGTACGGGCGAGGTTAGTCACGGCGACCAACGGAATCACTTCCGCCGCGCCACAGGCGACTTTTCGTACCGTCGGGGTCAGCGTGGCCGACTTGTCCTTCGGCACGATCACCGCCAGCGCACCGGCCGCATCGGCCGAGCGCAGGCAAGCGCCGAGATTGTGCGGGTCGGTTACGCCGTCGAGCACCAGCAACAGTGGCGCGCCATCGGTGCGATCGAGCAGTTCGTCGAGCATTGCTTCGCCCCAGACCTGGCTCGGGCTCACGTCCGCCACCACGCCCTGGTGCACGCCTTCAACCCAGGCATCCAGCTCACGACGCTCGGCATTGCCGACCGCCACGCGGTTTTCTGCCGCGAGCTCGATCAGCGTCTGAACGCGCGGATCGCTGCGACCTTCAGCCAGCCAGATCTGCTTGACGCGTTTCGGGTGGTGACGCAGCAGCGCTTCTACCGCATGCACGCCGTAGATTTTTTCCAACTGACTCATGACTTGGCCTTAGGTTTACGCGCCCCGCCGCTTTTGGCTGGGGCCGAGCCCGCTTTCGGCGGGCCCTTACGGTGTTTGCTCGGTTTGCTGCCGGGGTCCTTGTCAGGCGCCGACCGTCCGGTCTTTCCCCCAGACGCCGCTTTACCACCGCTCTTGGCTTCAGAAAGCAACGCCTGCTTCAGTTCACGGCTTTTACGCAGCTCGGCATTTTTTGCTGCGGCATCGCTTGGGCGATAGGCTTCGACCGCCTTTTCCTTGGCCGGACGACGACCGGTTTTCGCCGGCGCCGGTTCTGCCGCGGTTTTAGCCGTCGACTTGGCAACCGGCTCGGTTTTTTCAGTTCCGCGCTTCTTGCGGCCAATCGGCGCGCTGATGGTTTTTTCAGCCATCTCGAAGTCGATCTTGCGCTCGTCGAGGTCAACGCGCATCACGCGCACTTCAACGGTATCGCCAAGGCGGAAGCTGCGACCGGTACGCTCACCGGCCAGGCGGTGGTGCACAGGATCGAAGTGGTAGTAATCGCCCGGCAGCGCGGTGACGTGCACCAGGCCTTCGACGTAGATATCGGTGAGTTCGACGAACAGGCCAAAACCGGTCACCGCGGTGATCACACCCGGGAACGATTCGCCCACGCGATCCTTCATGAACTCACACTTGAGCCAGTTCACTACGTCGCGGGTCGCTTCGTCGGCACGACGCTCGCTCATCGAGCACTGCTCGCCGAGTTGCTCCAGGGCCGCCTCATCGTACGGATAGATGCGCGCCTTCGGAATGGTCATCGCGCCTGCACGGCGAACGTGCGGGGTGTCCATTTTCGAATGGATAACGCTGCGAATTGCCCGGTGCGTGAGCAAGTCCGGGTAACGGCGGATCGGCGAAGTGAAGTGGGTATAGGCTTCGTAATTGAGGCCAAAGTGGCCCTGGTTATCGGCGCTATAAACCGCCTGGCTCAGCGAGCGCAGCATGACGGTCTGGATCAGATGGAAATCCGGACGGTCCTTGATGCTCGCCAGCAATGCCTGGTAATCCTTCGGCGACGGGCCGTCCTTGCCTTTGTGCAGGGACAGGCCAAGCTCGCCGAGGAAGGCGCGCAGCTTTTCCAGACGCTCCGGTGGCGGACCATTGTGAACGCGATACAGCGCAGGGATTTCGTGCTTTTTCAGGAATTCAGCGGTGGCCACGTTGGCCGCCAGCATGCATTCCTCGATCAGCTTGTGCGCGTCGTTACGAATGGTCGGACGGATTTCGGCGATCTTGCGCTCGGTGCCGAAGATGATCCGGGTTTCCTGGGTTTCGAAATCGATCGCCCCACGCACGTGACGAGCGCCCAGCAATACTTTGTACAGCGCGTAAAGCTGCTTGAGGTGCGGCAGAACGTCGTTGTACTCGCCGCGAAGCTGACGCGCCTCGGTGAGTTTCGGCGTCTCCAGCATCGAGCTGACCTTGTTGTAGGTCAGGCGGGCGTGAGAATGAATGACCGCTTCATAGAAGCAGTAATCCGTCATCTCGCCGGTTTTGGAGATGGTCATCTCGCAAACCATGGCCAGGCGATCGACATGCGGGTTCAGCGAGCACAGGCCGTTGGACAGCTGCTCAGGCAGCATCGGCACCACGCGCTCCGGGAAATAAACGGAGTTGCCGCGGACCTGGGATTCGTTGTCCAGCGCCGAACCGATTTTCACATAGCTGGAAACGTCGGCAATCGCCACGTACAACTTCCAGCCGCCGGAGAACAGGCGCAGCTTGCCCGGTTTGGCTTCGCAGTAAACAGCATCATCAAAGTCGCGAGCATCTTCACCGTCGATGGTCACGAATGGCAGATGACGCAGGTCAATGCGCTTCTCTTTGTCTTTCTCTTCGACTTCAGGCTTGAGCTTGGCGGCTTCTTTCAAGACCGCTTCAGGCCAGACGTGCGGAATGTCATAGGCGCGCAGGGCGACATCGATTTCCATGCCCGGCGCCATGTAGTTGCCCACGACTTCAACCACGTCGCCTTGCGGCTGGAAGCGTGGCGTCGGCCAGTGAGTGATCTTCACTTCAACGAACTGACCGATTTTGGCGTTGGCGTTACGGCCCGGCGTGACCAGCACTTCCTGCTGGATCTTCGGATTGTCCGCCACCACGAAGCCGATACCGCCCTCTTCGAAGTAACGACCGACGATGGTTTCGTGCGCACGGGAAACGACTTCGACGATCATGCCTTCGCGGCGACCACGACGGTCCAGACCGGAAACGCGGGCCAGGGCACGGTCGCCATCGAACACCAGACGCATTTGCGCCGGGCTCATGAACAGGTCGTCACTGCCGTCATCCGGGACCAGGAAGCCGAAGCCGTCACGATGACCGCTGATGCGGCCGAGGATCAGGTCGAGCTTGTCCACCGGCGCATACGTGCCGCGACGGGTATAGATGAGCTGAGCATCGCGCTCCATGGCGCGCAGGCGGCGACGCAGGGCTTCGATCTGGTCTTCTGTGGTCAGACCAAATTCTTCGACCAGCTGCTCGCGGTTAGCAGGCGAACCCCGATCAGCAAGGTGCTGAAGGATCAGTTCGCGGCTAGGAATAGGGTTATCATATTTTTCCGCTTCACGAGCGGCCTCGGGATCGAGGGACTGCCAATCGGCCATTAGAGAGTTTTCACCTTGTCTATATGCGGGTTAGTTTGGCATAGGCGTAATGAAACGGGAAATTTCAGGCTCCGAGAGCCTATCTAAAGCGCTTTATCGGCGCTCCGAAGCCGATTTCAAGACCACTGGTAAAATTTCCCAGGTTTTTTTGATGCCGGGGGTTTACAGTTAAAAAGACGCTCCGTATAGTGCGCGCCATCGACGACGGAGACGTTGCCGATACTGCCCAGATGGTGAAATTGGTAGACACGCCAGCTTCAGGTGCTGGTGACCGCAAGGTCGTGGAAGTTCGAGTCTTCTTCTGGGCACCAATTTCGAGCTTGAGATTAGATCAATTTCAAGGCTCGCACAAAAACCCGCGAAAGCGGGTTTTTTACATTCTGAACATCTGATTTATTAAAACCAAATCAGGGGTTTACAGATTAAAATGCGCTCCGTATAGTGCGCCACATCAACAGCGGCAACGCTGACGATAATGCCCAGATGGTGAAATTGGTAGACACGCCAGCTTCAGGTGCTGGTGACCGCAAGGTCGTGGAAGTTCGAGTCTTCTTCTGGGCACCAATTCAAATTCAAGGTCACGATCTTGAATTTCACAGAAACCCGCGAAAGCGGGTTTTTGCGTTTCTGGCATTCTAAAAACAACACACCCCCCTGTAGGAGCTGCCGAAGGCTGCGATCTTTTGATCCTCATCAATTTTGGCGCACCGACAACAAAGATCAAAAGATCGCAGCCTTCGGCAGCTCCTACAGAGGCAGCATCGCCCGAACCAGCCCCGCAAGGCGCACATGAGAAACAATATCGTTTATCATTGTTACAAGTTTTTGCAATGCGACAGTGAGGAACCCTGCGAATGATGTTTCGAAATACCCTGCGCCGCGGCCTGACCATCACCCTGCTCGGCCTGGCACTCGCCACTCCCCTCACCCAGGCAGCTGATCCGGTTTCCCTGACACTCTATAACGGTCAACACAAAGAGGTCGGCGATGCTGTCGCCAAAGCCTTCGAAGCCAAGACCGGCATTCACGTCAACGTGCGCAAAGGCAGCAGCAACCAGCTCGCCAGCCAGGTCGTCGAAGAAGGCGATCGCTCCCCCGCCGATGTGATCTACACCGAAGAATCACCGCCGCTGAACAAACTCGGCGAACAAGGCTTGTTGGCACAAACCGATGCCGGCACCCTCGCCGTACTGCCAAAAGACTATGTTGCCGGCAATGGCACCTGGATCGGCATCACCGCGCGCGTGCGTGTGGTCGCATTCAATCCCAAGCTGATCGATGAAAAAGACCTGCCCAAGTCGGTGATGGAATTCTCCGATCCGAAATGGCAAGGCAAGGTCGGCTTCGTGCCCACCAGCGGTGCCTTCCAGGAACAAGCCGTTGCCATCATCAAAGTGCATGGCATGGACGCCGCCGAAGAATGGCTGACCGGCCTGCGCGCGTTCGGCAAGACTTACAGCAACAACATGGTGGCGCTCAAAGCCGTGGAAAATGGCGAAGTCGCCACCGTGCTGGTGAACAATTACTACTGGTTCGCCTTGCAGCGTGAAAAAGGCCAGCTCGATTCGAAACTGCATTACTTCACCGGCGGCGACGTTGGCGGGCTGATCACTGTTTCCAGCGCCGCCGTATTGAAATCCAGTAAACACCCAACAGAAGCCCAGCAATTGCTCGCCTACATGGCCAGCGAAGAAGGTCAGCGTGTGATCACCCAGACCACCGCCGAATACCCGCTGCACAAAGGCATGCAATCGGATCGCGGCCTCAAGCCTTTCAGCGAGCTTGAAGCGCCGAAAGTCACGCCAGCCGACCTCGGCAACGCTGAAGAAGCCCTGGACCTGGAACGCGACGTTGGCCTGAACTGATGAGCGCCTCGTTATCCGCCCCCGCCACGCGCGGGGGTTTCGTGCCGCGGCGCAAGCGGCCGTCGATCTGGCTGGTGCTGCCGGTCTTGCTGCTGGTGGTACTCAGCCTGTTGCCACTGGCCTATGTCGGGATCAAAACCTGGCAGGCTGGCTGGGCCGAAGCACTGCATTTGCTGTGGCGGCCCTATGTGTTCGGGCTGCTGCGTAACACCCTGGCGCTGATGGTTGGCGTAACGGTCGCTTGCGGCGTGATCGGCTTGTCACTGGCGTGGCTGCTTGAGCGAAGCAACCTGCCGGGACGGCGCCTGTGGGGCGTGATCCTGTGTTTGCCGTTCGCGGTACCGGCGTTTGTCAGCAGTTTTACCTGGGTCTCGCTGAGCGCCAACTTCGAAGGATTGGGCGGGGCGATTCTGGTGATGACCCTGTCCAAATACCCGCTGATCTTTCTGCCGGTGGCGGCGACGCTGCGCAACCTCGACCCTTCACTTGAAGAGTCCGCCCGCACATTGGGCCAGAACCGCGTTGGCGTGTTCTTCCGGATCACCCTGCCACTGCTCTGGCCATCACTGCTCGCCGGATCGCTGCTGATTGCGCTGCACATGCTGGTGGAGTTCGGCGCGCTGTCGATTATCGGCCTCCAGACGTTCACCACGGCCATCTATCAGCAGTTCGAGCTCGAATTCAGTAACGCCAATGCAGCGATGCTTTCTGCGGTGTTGCTGGCGATGTGTCTGGTGTTGCTGTGGCTCGAGCTGCGCGTACGCGGCAAGGGTCGGCATGTGCGCACCGGCCAGGGCGCGGCGCGGCGTGCGGAACAGGTTCAACTGGGGCCTTGGGCGATCGCCGGGCAAGTTTACTGCCTGGTGTTGGCGATCATCGGCAGCGGGATTCCCCTGGCCATGCTCGCGTACTGGTTGGCGGTCGGCTCGTCGGCGGCGTTTCCGGTGGCGGCGATCAGCGAGGCATTGTTGTCGTCCCTCGCACTGTCGCTGGGTGGCGCCGCTTTATGCCTGGTGCTGGCGGTGCCGGTAGGATTGCTGGTGGTGCGTTACAAGGGTCGATTGGCGATCTGGGCCGAGCGCTTGCCGTATCTGCTGCACGCACTGCCAGGTTTGGTGATCGCGCTGACGCTGGTGTATTTCGCCCTGCACTATGTGCCGGCGTTGTACCAGACGTCGGCGTTGCTGTTGATCGCTTACGCGTTGCTGTTTCTGCCGCTTGCACAGGCGCCGATTCGCACGGCGCTGAACAAGGCCGCGCCGCAGCTGGAAGAAGCGGCCCGCACGCTGGGGGCTTCGTCCTTCACAGCATTTTGCCGAGTGACGCTGCCGATTATTTTCCCGGCTCTGGGCGCGGCGTTTGCATTGGTGTTTCTGGATGCCATGAAGGAGCTGACGGCGACGCTGCTGCTGAGTCCGACCGGGCTCAATACGCTGGCGACGGAAGTCTGGGCGCATACCGCGAATGTGGAATTTGCGGCGGCGGCGCCTTATGCGGCGCTGTTGATTCTGGTGTCGGGGTTGCCGGTTTATCTGCTGACGACGCGGATGTATTTGAGCCGCTGACAAGCGAAAAGATCGCAGCCTGCGGCAGCTCCTACATGTACACGCGTAGGAGCTGCCGCAGGCTGCGATCTTTTGATTTTCTCGATGCGTTACGCCCTGAACTGCCCCAGGCTCGCCTTCAACTGCGCCGCCAAGCCATCCAGCACTTTGCCGCTGGCCGTGGTTTCCACCACCGCCTGGGCGGCCTTTTCAGCCTGCGCATGAATGGTTTCAACCCGTCCTCGCACCGCTTGCGCGCCTTGCGCCTGATGCGCGGCTGCCTGTGTTGCCAGACCAATCGCCGCATGCACCTGCTCGACCGACACCTGCACCGATTGCTGCAATCGCGCACTGTCCCGCAATACCAACAGACCTTCGCTGGCCTGACGCCCCGCTTGCCCAATCGCGGCGACCGCCTCTCGCGCCCCTTGCTGCAAGGCCACGATGTGCGCCTGAATGTCACCCGTAGAGCTCTGGGTCTTGCTCGCCAGCGCTCGGACCTCGTCCGCCACCACGGCAAAGCCGCGACCGGTCTCGCCGGCACGCGCCGCTTCAATCGCGGCATTCAGCGCCAGCAGGTTAGTCTGCTCGGCGATACCGTGGATCACGGTCAACACCACTTCAATCTGCTCACTTTGCTGCGCCAGCCGCTCGATGACTTTTGCACCGGTATCAACCTGCCCGGCCAAGGCCTCGATCAGGCTGCCGACTTTCGCCGAAGTCCGGGTGTTTTCGTCAGTCGCCGAACGAATATCCACCACCTGCTGCAACGCCGCCTGCATGGCGTGACTTTCTGACTGCGCTTCGTCCGCCATTTGCGACAACGCGCGCAGGCTCTCGGCCACTTCGTCACGCTGCATGCCCGCCGCCGCATCGGCACCGGCGTTACGCAGGGTCATGGCACCGATTTCAACGCCGGTGCGCTGAGCGACATCGCCCGCTTCACGCACGATCGGCTGCAACTTATCCACAAAGCGATTGACCGCCGAGGCCATGTCGCCGATTTCGTCTTTGCTGTTGATCTGCACGCGCTTGGTCAGGTCGCCCTCGCCCGCCGCCAGGTCGTCCATCGCGGCAATCAACAGTTTCAAGCGATTGACTACACGCCGACCCAACACAACGGCCAGCAGCAGCAACACGCCGCAACCGACCAGCGCGAGGCCCATGCCGATGCGCCAGCGCAGAGTCGCCGCAGCTTCCTGCACGGTGCTGGTGGTGTTGTCTTTCATTTCCGAAGCGGTGGATTGAGCAGAGGTCAGACGCGCTCGCATCGCCGTGGCGCTGTCAGCTGCCGCGCCCTTGAGGCTGTCGCCGACCAGTTGATCACTGCTAGCGATCAATGCCGTAAAGCGCTTGTCGAGAGCCGCAAGATCGGTTTCCACCGACGCGGTCGAGACACCCATCAAGACCTTGCCGATTTCCACGCCGTTGGGATTGATCGAGGCTTCGAGGTAGTAGACCGACGGATCGTTCTTCGCTGCATCCAGCACCTTGTCCAGTGCACGCTCGCCCTGGCCTTTCTCCAGCAGTGCCTTGTTGATCGGGTTTTCGCGGTTGAGGTAGCGCGTCAGATGCTGGCCTGTCGCGTCGTCATAGACCACAAACAGCACGTTGGGATTGCGCTGGGCCCGGCGCGCGAATTCGGAAAGGGTCGGCACGTCGCTGTCCCACATGGCGCGGGGTGCGACCGAGGCGAGAAGTTGGGCCATGTCATTGGCGGAATCCTTCAGGTCCTTTTCCAGCGTGGCACGCAATTGCGCCTGCTCTTCCTGCAGTCGCGAGGACAAACCGGCGGTGAGGCGCTGACGCGTGCTGGTGGAAAGGTTGTCGAGGCTCGACGTGACTTCACGTCCCGCCTGCTCGAGCTCACCAGAGAGCTTTTGACTGTCGGCACCCAGGCGCACGCTCAAATCTGCTTCCAGCGCAGTCACTGTGCTCCGGGTCAGGGCAACAGCCACCAGCACCTGCACCAAAAGGGCGATACCAAGGGTAACGAACACCGGCCGCAATAAACGGCTTTGTAACAATGAGAGAACCGCCGACACTTGATATCCCTCTGCCTGGACGCCATTAAATTGATGGCACGCCAAAAGACGTGCCGATAATGAAGATGCCAGCAAAGGTCATGCCGTCCTACGGACATATACGACAAAGGGCCCCATAAAGGGCCCTTTGTGTTTTACATCAATAGCTTATTAAGCGAACGGGTGGCGCAAAACGATGGTCTCGTTGCGGTCCGGGCCCGTCGAAATAATGTCGATCGGTGCACCGATCAGCTCTTCGACGCGTTTGATGTAGGCACGTGCGTTAGCTGGCAGCTCTTCCAGGGCTTTGGCACCCACGGTCGATTCGGTCCAGCCCGGCACTTCTTCGTACACAGGCTGCAGACCCACGTAGCTGTCAGCGTCAGTCGGGGCAACATCGTTACCTTCGGCATCTTTGTAGCCGACGCAGATGTTGATCGTTTCCAGACCGTCGAGTACGTCCAGCTTGGTCAGGCAGATGCCCGAGATGCTGTTTACATCGATAGCGCGACGCAGGATAACGGCGTCAAACCAGCCACAACGACGGGCACGGCCAGTAGTCGCACCGAACTCGTGACCTTGTTTGGCCAGGTGCGCACCGACTTCGTCGAACAGTTCAGTCGGGAACGGACCCGAACCTACACGTGTGGTGTAAGCCTTGGTGATGCCCAGGATGTAGTCGAGGAACATCGGACCAACACCCGAACCGGTAGCAACGCCGCCAGCGGTAGTGTTAGAGCTGGTCACGTACGGGTAGGTACCGTGGTCGATGTCCAGCAACGAACCTTGGGCGCCTTCAAACATGATGTCTTTGCCGGCGCGACGCAGGTCGTGCAGCTCGGCCGTCACGTCCAGCATCAGCGGCTTCAGCAGCTCAGCGTATTCTTTGCATTCAGCCAGGGTCTTTTCGAACTCGATGGCCGGCTCTTTGTAGTAACCCACCAGCATGAAGTTGTGGTAATCCACCAGTTCACGCAGCTTGTCTGCAAAGCGCGGCATGTTCAGCAGGTCGCCAACACGCAGGCCACGACGCGCAACCTTGTCTTCGTAGGCCGGGCCGATGCCGCGACCGGTCGTACCGATCTTCAGCTCGCCACGGGCCTTTTCACGGGCCTGGTCCAGCGCAACGTGGAACGACAGGATCAGCGGGCAGGACGGGCTGATACGCAGGCGCTCGCGCACCGGTACGCCTTTCTCTTCCAGCTTGACGATTTCCCGCAGCAGGGCGTCGGGTGCAACCACCACGCCGTTACCGATCAGGCACTGCACGCCTTCGCGCAGTACGCCCGACGGGATCAGGTGCAAGACGGTTTTTTCGCCATCGATCACCAGGGTGTGGCCAGCGTTGTGGCCGCCCTGGTAGCGCACTACGGCGGCAGCATGTTCGGTCAGCAGATCAACGATCTTGCCTTTGCCCTCATCACCCCATTGGGTGCCCAGGACTACGACATTCTTACCCATAACACTTGTCCTCATTCGCGCAAACTTGGTGCCGGCCGCGGCCGACGGGAAAACTCAAGAAGCCAGTGGCGATACTTGCCAAAGCCCGTTCTGCTGAATCAATTGCCGGTCGCAGTCCGCTTCACGGGCGGCGGCCAAAGGTTGCCCAGGCAATGCCTGAACGACACGCTGACCCTCACTGCGCAACTGGCAAACCTGCTGCCAGAGTGCCGCATCCGTACTGTCAGGCATCCAGATACCGCCAGACGGTAGCTCGATTTCAGCACGCCCCAGGGTCACCAGGGTTTTCAAATCGGTAGAAAAGCCGGTTGCCGGACGGGCGCGACCGAAGTCGGCGCCGATGTCGTCGTAACGACCGCCCTGGGCAATGGACTGGCCAACACCCGGCACGAACACCGCGAACACCACACCGGTGTGGTAGTGGTAACCGCGTAACTCGCCGAGGTCGAAGTACAACGGCAACTCCGGGAACCGCGCGGACAAACGCTCGGCAATCGCCAGCAAATCGTCCAGAGCGGCCAGCACCGGCGCCGGCGCATTGGCCAGACGTACGCGTGCAGCCTCCAGCACTTCACGACCACCACACAGGTCGACCAGCGCCCGCAGCATGCCCGACAGATCGGCAGGCAGGCCTTCGGTCAAGGTAATGACCTCGTCAATGGCCTTGCGTTGCAAGGCATCGAACAACTGTTGTTCCACTTCACCGGACAACCCGGCGGCGCGGGCCAGGCCGCGGTAGATGCCGACATGACCGAGGTCCATGTGCACATCCGGCACGTCGGCCAGTTGCAGCATGGCCAACATCAGGCTGATGACTTCCACGTCACTGCTCGGGCTGCCATCGCCATACAACTCGGCGCCCAGCTGAATCGGGCTGCGCGAGGATGACAACGCGCGCGGCTGAGCGTGCAGCACACTGCCGGCATAGCACAGGCGGCTCGGGCCTTCGCGACGCAAAGTGTGCGCATCGATGCGCGCCACTTGCGGCGTGATGTCCGCCCGGAAACCCATTTGCCGGCCCGATTGCGGGTCGATGACCTTGAAGGTACGCAGATCGAGGTCCTGGCCCGCGCCGGTCAGCAAGGATTCCAGGTACTCGATATGGGGAGTCACGACAAACTCGTAACCCCAGCTCTGGAACAGATCCAACACCTGGCGACGCGCAACTTCAATGCGCGCCGCTTCCGGTGGCAGTACTTCTTCGATGCCATCTGGCAGCAGCCAGCGGTCTACCGTTGCCATTACGCCATTCCCCTATGGTCCGGGCGGCAAGCCTGTGGGCGAGCCTTGAGTGAAGCAGAAAATGATGGGCTCATGTGTTCAAGCCACGCATGAACAACGCGGCGAAAAGCCGAAAACAGGCTTCGCCAATCACTTTCCTCGAAAAACCTGTCGAGTCATTCGACTCGGGCGCCTGCATGAAACACGGCAATCAAACGTGCAGACGCAAAAAAGCCGGGAATTTCCCGGCTGCCGCATCATACACACGTTTTCCCAAAGGATCACCCCGCCCGAGGCTTTAGCCGCCAGGCGGGGGATGATTCAGGTCAACGCTGTATCAAGGTTTGGCTTTTTCCAGGTAACGGAAGAAGTCGCTGCTTGGGTCCAGGACCATGACGTCGGATTTGTTCGCGAAGCTTTCACGGTAGGCGCGCAGGCTACGGTAGAAACCGTAGAACTCCTGATCCTGGCCGTAAGCCTTGGAGTAGATCGCAGCGGCCTGGGCATCACCGTCACCGCGAACCTCTTCAGATTCACGATAGGCTTCAGCCAGCAGCACGCGGCGTTGACGATCGGCGTCGGCACGGATGCCTTCCGCCAGCTCGTTACCCTTGGCGCGGTGCTCGCGAGCTTCACGCTCACGCTCGGAGCTCATACGCTCAAACACGCTACGGTTTACTTCTTTCGGCAGGTCGATGGCCTTGACCCGAACATCAACCACTTCGATGCCCAGTTCTTTTTCCGCCATCGTGTTCAACGAAGCGGTGATATCCGACATCAACGCGTCACGCTCACCAGAAACCACTTCATGAAGCGTGCGCTTACCGAACTGGTCACGCAGGCCCGACTCCAGACGACGGGAAAGACGCTCGTCAGCGATCTGCTTGAGACCGGAAGTTGCGGTGTAGAAACGCTCCGCGTCCTTCACGCGCCACTTGGCATAGGCATCGACCATGACCGCTTTCTTTTCCAGCGTAAGGAAGCGTTGCGTCGGTGCGTCCAGCGTCATCAGGCGTGCGTCGAATTTACGCACCTGGTTAACGTAAGGCACTTTCACATGCAGGCCCGGCTGAACATCGGCCTGAACCACACGACCAAATTGCAGCAGCACCGCACGCTCGGTCTGAGCCACGATGTAGAAGCAGTTCCAGGCGGCGATCGCGACAACGACGACGACAATAAGGGTGATCAGCGATTTATTGCTCATCAGCGACTCTCCCTGGTACGTGCTGGCTGTTGCTGCAGATCAGCTGCCGCACGTGCATTCGCTTCATTGCTGGTGGCTGCCGCGCCAGTCACCGGAGTGCTGGTGTTGCGACCACTTTCGACCATCTTGTCCAGCGGCAAGTACAGCAGATTGCTCTGGCCATTCTTGTTGCCGGTCACGAGAACCTTGCTGGTATTGCTGAAGACTTCCTGCATGGTGTCCAGGTACAGACGCTCACGGGTTACTTCAGGGGCCTTGCGATACTCGCTGACCAGCTTGGTGAAGCGATCAGCCTCACCCTTGGCGCGCGAGACGGTTTCGTCGCGGTAGCCATTGGCATCTTCAAGGATTCGTTGAGCCTGACCACGAGCTTCCGGCACGACACCGTTGGCGTAGGTTTCAGCCTGGTTGCGCGACCGCTGCTCGTCTTCACGGGCACGGATCACGTCATCGAAAGCTTCCTGCACTTCACGCGGTGCCGCTGCGTTCTGGACGTTGACCTGAGTAATGGTGATGCCGGTGCGATAGGTATCCATGAAGCGTTGCAGGCGCTCCTTGATTTCACTGGCCATCAATTCACGACCTTCGGTCAGCACCTGGTCCATCGCGGTGGAACCCACCACATGGCGCAAGGCACTTTCGGTCGCGTGCTGCAGGCTGATTTCCGGCTGATCGACGCTCAACACGAAATCCTGCAGGTTGCTGATCTTGTACTGCACGGTCAGCGGCACTTCGACGATGTTCTCGTCTTCGGTCAGCATCTGCCCCTGCTTGGTGTAGGCACGCTCACGCGTGACGTTCTCCAGGTACTTGCGATCCAGCGGCGGGAAATAGATGTTCAGACCCGGACCGACTGTCTCGTAGTACTTGCCGAAGCGCAGCACCACGGCTTGCTCCTGCTCGTCGACGACGTAGACCGCGCTGTACAGCCACACCGCGGCCAACACGACCAGGCCGATGCCGAGCAGGCCGCCGAAGCCGCCACTCTTGCCCGAACCACCGCCGTCATCACCGCGTTTCTTACCACCACCGAACAACCCGTTCAGGCTTTCCTGCAGCTTTCGGAAGGCCTCGTCGAGATCCGGTGGTCCCTTGCGGTCGCCGTTATTGCGGCGCTTGCCACCCCAAGGATCCTGATTATTCGAGTTGCCACCCGGCTCATTCCAAGCCATAGCGCTCTCCATCTGATAAAGCAAAGACGCACCCACGGCGCGCCGACCAATGCTACAGAATGCCTGTCACCACGGCACAACCGCTTTCTCAGGCTTTTATTGCAAAGTGTGTTGCTCGATGAACTCTGTCGGCACAACGCCTTCACGGCTGACCAGCCGATTAAGCTCCGAACGGGGCAATCGAACGGCCAGCAAGCTGACACCTTCTTCGTCGTGTTCTTCTTTCTGCACCGCTCCGAGTTCGAAGAACTGCGCACGCAGTCGAGCGAATCGTTGCGGCAAGCGCAAGGTACCGATAAACAACTCACTGCCCAACAACTCGGCAATGGCTTGCTCAAGCAATTGCAGACCACTGCCATCACGCGCCGACAGCCAGACCCGTTGAGGCTTGCCGTTCTCGTCGCGCTGAATTTGTGGCTCGACGCCTTCAAGCAAATCGAGTTTGTTATAGACCTCGAGGATCGGCAAGTCCTGGGCACCAATCTCGCCCAACACCACCATCACCTGCTCGATCTGCAACATGCGATCCGGTTCGGCCGCATCGATCACGTGCAACAACAGGTCGGAGTTGCTCGATTCTTCGAGGGTAGACCGGAATGCCTCGACCAGCTTGTGGGGCAAGTGGCGAATGAAACCCACCGTGTCAGCCAGGACAATCGGCCCCAGGTCGTCCAGTTCCAGACGACGCAAGGTCGGGTCCAGCGTGGCAAACAACTGGTCCGCCGCATACACGTCGGATTTCGTCACGTTATTGAAGAGCGTGGATTTACCGGCGTTGGTATACCCCACCAAAGACACGGTAGGGATATCCGCACGCGTACGGCCACGTCGCGACTGTTCGCGCTGGCTGCGCACTTTTGCCAGCCGGCCTTTGATCTGTCGCAGGCGAACCCGCAACAGGCGCCGGTCGGTTTCCAGCTGGGTTTCACCCGGGCCACGCATGCCGATACCGCCACCTTGACGCTCAAGGTGAGTCCAGCCACGAACCAGCCGGGTGCTCATGTGGTCAAGCTGGGCCAGTTCTACCTGGAGCTTGCCTTCATGGGTACGGGCGCGCTGGGCGAAAATATCGAGAATCAGACCGGTGCGGTCGATCACGCGACACTCGAAAACACGTTCGAGGTTACGTTCCTGACTGGGCGTAAGCGTGTGATTGAAGATCACCAGATCGGCTTCTTCAGCATGGACCAGGTCGCGTAGTTCCTCGACCTTGCCGCTACCGATCAGGAATTTGGCGGTTGGCCGATGACGCGGCACGTTAAAAAACGCAACGGTCTCGGCGCCGGCCGAATTAGCCAACTCCTGAAACTCCTGCGGATCTTCGCGCGCCTCAGGGTCCTGTCCATCCAAGTGAACGAGGATCACTCGCTCACCACCACCGTGGCGCTCAAAGAACAAAGGAGACTCCTATCAGGCGTTACCTGGCTCAGCGTCACCTGCTTCGGATTCGGTTGCGCTAGGCAGACGAATTGGACGAACCGGGACCACTGTAGAGATAGCGTGTTTGTAAACCATTTGGCTAACGGTGTTTTTCAGCAGGATAACGAACTGGTCGAAAGACTCGATCGTGCCTTGCAGTTTGATCCCGTTGACCAGGTAGATGGAAACCCCCACTTTCTCTTTACGTAAAGTATTCAAGTAAGGGTCTTGTAGCGAATGCCCTTTTGACATGTGCCGCACTCCTTTAAGGATTCAATATAAAAAATAGGTAAACAGATGGCTTGTGGCCGTCACACCCCCAAGGATAGACGGCAATTGCAAGGACTCAGCTCAATATGGAGATGGTCCCCAGGTATTTCAAGGCGCGCGGCAGATTGTCGCAATCCAGGCTGTCCAGCCAGTGTAAATCAGCCCAACTGCGCAACCAGGTGAACTGACGCTTTGCCAACTGGCGCGTGGCAATGATTCCACGCTCCTGCATCTCGGCTTGCGTCAGCTTGCCATCCAGGTAGTCCCAGACTTGTCGGTAGCCTACTGCACGTATAGACGGCAACCCGGAATGCAGGTCACTGCGCTTACGCAGGGCTACGACCTCGTCAATGAATCCCTGTTCCAACATAACTGTGAATCTTTGTTTAATTCGCTCGTGCAGTACCTGGCGATTTGCCGGAGCAATTGCCAAGTTCGCGACAGTATAGGGCAATTGTTGCAGTCCCGAAGCGGCTGCTTCAGTACTTTGCGCACTTTGTCTCAGTCGCAGCTCAGTCATGCTCTGACCGCTGACGCGATAAACTTCCAGAGCGCGACTGAGCCGCTGGGGATCGTTCGGATGGATGCGGGCGGCGGACTCAGGGTCGATCACCGCCAATTGGTCGTGCAGGGCCTGCCAGCCAAGGCGTTCAGCTTCTTCTTCGATCTGCGCCCGGACCTCGGGATCGGCGGCGGGCATGTCCGCCAGACCTTCAACCAAAGCCTTGTAGTAGAGCATTGTGCCGCCCACCAGCAGCGGAATTTTCCCGCGCGAAGTGATGTCGGCCATGGCTTCGAGGGCATCACGGCGAAAATCGGCGGCGGAATAACTCTCTGCCGGGTCAAGAATATCGATCAAACGGTGCGGGAATTCGGCCAGCACTTCTTTCGAAGGCTTGGCGGTGCCGATGTCCATGCCGCGATAAACCAGCGCCGAATCGACGCTGATCAACTCGCAGGGCAGGACTTTGGTCAGCTCGATGGCCAGATCGGTCTTGCCCGCAGCGGTCGGGCCCATCAGGAAAATCGCTGGGGGAAGCTGGCTCATCAACGACCGCGCAAGAAGAGTTTGTCCAGATCGTCCAGGCCCAATTGGGTCCAGGTCGGTCGGCCATGGTTGCATTGACCGCTGCGCTCGGTGTTTTCCATGTCACGCAGCAGACCGTTCATTTCCGGCAGGGCCAGACGCCGATTCGCCCGAATCGCGCCGTGGCAGGCCATGGTGCCGAGCAATTCGTTCAGATGCGCCTGAATGCGGTCGCTGGTGCCGTACTCCATCAGGTCAGCCAATACGTCGCTGACCAGTCGATTGGCTTCGGCTTGCTTGAGCAAGGCCGGAATCTGCCGAATCGCCAGCGTTTCCGGACCGAGTCGCTGCAATTCAAAACCCAGACGCTGGAACCACGCGACATTTTCTTCGGCGCAATCGCCTTCGCGCTCACTCACCGCCAGCGATTCCGGGACCAACAGCGGCTGGCCGCTCAGGCCTTCGCTGGCCATGGCGATTTTTAGCCGTTCGTACATGATCCGCTCATGGGCGGCGTGCATGTCCACCAGCACCAGGCCTTGGGCGTTTTCCGAGAGAATGTAGATGCCTTTGAGCTGCGCCAATGCGTAACCCAGCGGCGGAATATCATCCTGACCGGCCGGAAGCGCGACAGCATTGGCCTCAGGCAAGGGCGCAAAAAACTCACGGTAAGCCGCCTGAGCTTCTGCCGCCGGTACGCCGGACTGCGGACGCGGCGTGTATTGATACTGATAGCCGGCGCCGGCGCCAGAGCCTGCTGCGGTGTTGAACGACGGTTGTGCCTGCGGCTGCTCCAGCAATGCATTGGCCGCCAGGCGCATTTCGCCCTGCGGACCAAACTCGCCGGCATCGATACCGGAGGGGCGAACAATCGCCGTGGCCACAGGCGCCGCCAGATGATCATCCGGGCGCACATCGCCCAAGGCGCGGTGCAACGTGCCATACAGGAAATCGTGGACCATGCGCCCGTCACGGAAGCGCACTTCGTGCTTGGTCGGGTGCACGTTGACGTCGACACCCGCCGGGTCGACCTCGAAAAACAGCACGAAGGTCGGGTGCCGGCCATTGAACAGCACATCGCGATAGGCCTGACGGACCGCGTGCGCGACCAATTTATCTCGCACGGCGCGACCATTGACGAAGAAATACTGCAAGTCCGCCTGACTGCGGTTAAACGTCGGCAAGCCGACCCAACCCCACAGATGCAGGCCATTGCGCTCGATTTCGATCGGCAGTGCCTGCTCCAGAAACCCCGAACCACAGATCGCCGCCACACGCCGGGCGCGGGCCGCGTCGTCATGGGCTTCATGCAGGCTGAGGATGGTTTTGCCGTTGTGGCGCAAATGGAACGCCACGTCAAAACGCGCCAGGGCCAGGCGTTTGATCACTTCTTGCAGGTGATCGAATTCGGTTTTTTCGGTCTTGAGAAACTTGCGCCGCGCCGGGGTATTGAAGAACAGGTCGCGGACTTCCACCGAGGTGCCCACCGGATGGGCGGCGGGTTGCACGCGAGGCGCCATGTCGCGGCCTTCGGTTTCGACCTGCCAGGCCTGATCAGCGTCGCGAGTGCGCGACGTCAGAGTCAAACGGGCCACCGAGCTGATCGACGCGAGTGCCTCGCCGCGAAACCCCAGGCTCATCACCTGCTCAAGGTCTTCCAGGTTGCGAATCTTGCTGGTGGCGTGACGGGCCAGCGCGAGCGGCAGGTCATCGGCAGAAATGCCGCTGCCGTCGTCGCGCACCCGCAGCAGCTTGACGCCGCCCTGCTCGACATCGACATCAATGCGCCTGGCGCCGGAGTCGAGGCTGTTTTCCAGCAACTCCTTGATCACCGAGGCCGGACGTTCAACCACCTCACCGGCGGCAATCTGGTTCGCCAGTCGCGGGCTGAGCAACTCGATGCGAGTGCTATTGATCACGGCCTGATTCATTCTTTGGAAGCCAGTTCGGTGCCGGGAATGGTCAGGGTCTGGCCGACTTTCAGCTCGTCGCTTTTCAGGTTGTTGGCGCTGCGCAGGGTCGCCGGGGACACCTGATAACGCACGGCGATCATCGCCAGGGTTTCGCCGGGGTTAACCCGGTGATCCCGTGGCCCTTGGGCGATCTTGCCGGAATCACGCAGCCAGGCAATGTAAGTGCCCGGTGGCGGATTCTGCTGGAAGAACTGACGCACGCCGCTGCTGATCGAACGCGCCAGCGCCTGCTGGTGGTTCGCGGCGGCAAGCTTCGACGCTTCATTCGCGTTGGAGATGAACCCGGTTTCCACCAGGATCGACGGGATGTCCGGCGACTTCAGGACCATAAACCCGGCTTGCTCCACGCGCTGTTTGTGCAGTGGCGTGACGCGACCAATGTTGCTCAGAACCTTCTGGCCGACGTTGAGGCTGGAGGTCAGGGACGCGGTCATCGACAGGTCGAGCAATACGCCTGCGAGCATGCGGTCCTTGTCGTCGAGGCTGACGTTGCCGGCGCCGCCGATCAAGTCGGAACGGTTTTCGCTGTCGGCCAGCCAACGCGCAGTTTCCGAGGTGGCGCCGCGATCAGACAGGGCGAACACCGACGCACCGAAGGCAGCGGCCGAAGGCGCAGCGTCGGCGTGGATCGAAACGAACAGGTCGGCGCCCTTCTTGCGGGCGATTTCGGTACGCCCGCGCAACGGAATGAAGTAGTCGCCAGTGCGGGTCAGTTCGGCGCGGAAACCCTTCATGCCGTTGACCTGACGCTGCAATTCGCGAGCGATGGCCAATACCACGTCTTTTTCACGCTGACCGCGAGAGCCCGAGGCGCCCGGGTCTTCGCCGCCGTGACCGGCATCGATGACCACAATAATGTCGCGCTTGCCGGCAGGAGCGGGCGGCAGCTTGACGGGAGGATCGATCGGGGTGACCGGGACCGGGGCCACCGTCGCGACGTTGGTCGGCACAGGAATCGGTGCGGCGTCGGCGGGATTGTCGAACAGATCGACCACCAGTCGGTTGCCGTATTGGGCGTTCGGCGCCAAGGTAAAACTCTTCGGCGTGACGGCCTTTTTCAGGTCGATGACCACGCGCAGGTCGGTCGGCGTGCGTTGGGCCGAGCGCATGGCAGTGATCGGCGAATTCGAAGCGTTGACGTTCAGTGGCGCTCCGAGGGTTGCGCCATTGATGTCGATCACCAGCCGGTCCGGGGACGTCAAGGTGAAAACGCTGTGTTGCACCGGCCCGGTCAGGTCGAACACCAGCCGTGTGTTGTCCGGCGCCCGCCACAGGCGAACGCTGTTGACCTTCGTTTCGGCCACAGCGTTGACGGTCACCGCCAAAAACAACAACCCTACGGCAGCTACCATCGCGCGAAAGCGCATACCAGACCCCATCATTTAATTGGATTCCAATGCCAAAGCGGCACACCACGACTCGCCACGCGAGCCCTGGGACAAAATTTTCAGCGAACGCCCGCTGTCTTGCGGGCTAATGGTAATGGTCAGGTCGGGCTTTGGCAAAAAGCCTGCACCCTTGCCGGGCCATTCGATCAGGCATAACGCATCGTCTTCGAAGTAGTCGCGGATGCCGAGGTACTCCAGTTCTTCAGGGTCGACCAGCCGATACAGGTCGAAATGGAAGGCGCGTATGTCGCCGATTTCGTAGGGTTCAACCAACGTGAACGTCGGACTTTTTACCGCACCGACATGCCCCAATCCCCGGATGATGCCTCGGGACAGCGTGGTTTTCCCCGCGCCAAGGTCCCCCTCCAGAAAAATCAGACCGTGCCCTTCGGTCGTTCGTGCGATGCGCGCGCCAAATTCGGTCATCGCCTCTTCATCGGCCAGGTACAGAGTTACTTCAGACACGGTGCTTGCTCCTCCAACAACTGACGAATGGCTGGAATCAGATCACTGGCCGCCAGCCCACGGCCCGATTTACCTTGTTGCGCGCCAGCATTGGCGTGCAGCCACACCGCAAGGCTGGCCGCATCGAATGCGTCCATGCCCTGGGCCAGCAACGCGCCTACCAGACCGGCGAGTACATCGCCCAATCCGGCCGTGGCCATGGCCGGATGGCCTTGATGACAGACAGCCAGGCGCCCGTCCGGGCTGGCGACCAGACTTCCGGCGCCTTTCAAAATCACCACGGCTGTATATTTTTTGCTCAAAGCGTGAGCGGCGGCAGGACGGTCGGCCTGAACGTCGGCCGTTGATATTCCCAGCAACCGCGCCGCCTCGCCCGGATGCGGCGTAATCACGCAATCCTTGGGCAAACTTACGACCCCACCCGCCAGCATGTTCAATGCATCCGCGTCCCAGACTTGCGGCAACGGCGCGTTGGCCGCTGCCGACAACAGACTGCGCCCCCACGAAGCCTGCCCCAAGCCGGGACCGACCACCAGTACGGAAACCTTTTGCAGCAGCTCCATCAGCTGATTGGCCGACGAAGTCCCCAGCACCATGGCTTCGGGGATTCTGGCCAGCGCCGCCGCGACGTGTTCGCTGCGCGTCGCCACCGACACCATCCCCGCGCCACTGCGCAGCGCACTGTGCGCGCTCAACAGGATTGCGCCGCCGAACCCGCGATCACCGCCAATCAGCAGGACATGGCCGAAACTGCCTTTATAAGCAGTCGGTGCGCGACCCGCCAGACGCGGCAGGTTGCCAGCCGACAGGCGACGTGCGCTGACGGGAATCTCGCCGCACAACTCAGGCGAGGCTTGCAGGTCATTGAAGACCAACTCGCCCACCACATTCGCCGCGTCGCCCGTGAACAGACCCAGTTTCAATCCGATGAAGGTCACGGTCAGATCAGCCCGCACCGCCGCGCCGAGCACCCGCCCCGTATCCGCACACAGCCCGGAAGGAATATCCACCGCGGCCACCGGTCGGTCACTGGCATTGATCGCCGCGATAACACTCGCATAGGGTTCCCGCACGTCTCCCGCCAGACCGGTGCCGAGCAAGGCATCCAATACGACGCCGCGCAATTCGGACTGCGCCGTCCAGCTCTGAACGGCGACCCCTTCGGCGATGGCCTCTGCGTGAGCCAATCGGGCATCGCCCTGCAACTGCTGAGGATCTCCGGCCGCCAACACGCGCACATGCCAACTGGCCCGCCTGGCCAACACCGCAACCAGATAGCCGTCGCCAGCGTTGTTGCCGTGACCGGCGACCACCGTCAATTCGTTCGCCGTCGGCCATTGCCGGACCAGCGCACGCCAGGTCGCCCGTGCCGCACGCTGCATCAATTCGAAGCCCGGCGTGCCGGCCGCAATCAGGCTCGCATCGAGGGCTCGCACTTGCGCGGCGCTGTACAGCGCGTCGGGTAAATCATCTTTAGTGTGCGGCATGCGTCTTCAGGCTCCGATGTCTGGCAGAATTATACGCACCTCAGCTCCGGTTTCTCTCGCCTCATGCCCGCTATTACCACAGACCTGCCCGCCCTCGCCCAATCCATCAAGGACTGGGGCCGCGAGTTGGGCTTTCAGCAAGTCGGCATCAGCGGCCTCGACCTCGCCGAGCATGAGCAGCACCTGGAGCGCTGGCTCGAAGCCGGCTATCACGGCGAAATGGACTACATGGGCGCCCATGGCAGCAAACGCTCACACCCGGAAGAGCTGGTGCCGGGCACTTTGCGCGTGGTTTCCCTGCGCATGGACTACCTGCCCGGCGACACCCAAATGGCGCAATTGCTGGCCCAACCGGAAAAAGCCTACGTCTCGCGTTATGCCTTGGGCCGCGATTACCACAAATTGATCCGTAAACGCGTGCAACAACTGGCAGAAAAGATTCAGACGGTGATCGGCCCGTTCGGCTACCGCGCATTTGTCGACAGTGCGCCGGTGCTGGAAAAAGCCATTGCTGAAAAGGCCGGCCTTGGATGGATCGGCAAAAATACGCTGGTCTTGAATCGCAAGGCCGGCAGTTATTTTTTCCTCAGCGAACTGTTTGTCGACCTGCCGCTGCCGGTCGACCCACCCCACAGCACCGAACACTGCGGCCGCTGTACCGCGTGTCTGGACATCTGCCCGACCAATGCCTTCGTCGGCCCTTATGTGCTGGACGCTCGGCGCTGTATTTCCTATCTGACCATCGAGCTGAAAAGCGCGATCCCCGAAGACCTGCGGCCATTGATCGGCAATCGGGTATTCGGCTGCGATGATTGCCAGATCGTTTGCCCATGGAACCGCTTCGCCCGCCCGTCCGGCGAAAGCGACTTCAAGCCACGGCACAATCTGGACAACGCCGAACTGGCGGAATTGTTCATGTGGGATGAGGACAAATTTCTCAGCAGTACCGAAGGTTCGCCGTTACGACGCGCCGGTTACGAGCGCTGGTTGCGCAATCTGGCGGTGGGCCTGGGCAATGCGCCGTCGAGCATTCCGGTGCTGGAGGCGTTGAAGGCGCGCCGGGAGCACCCGTCAGAGCTGGTGCGCGAACATGTCGAGTGGGCGCTGAAACAACACGGACTGGCGTAGGAGCTGCCGAAGGCTGCGATCTTTTGATCCTGATTTTTCAAGATCAAAAGATCGCAGCCTTCGGCAGCTCCTACAGGGCTTTGCGATTCAAGCTTCGTCGTTGTAGACGAACTTGGGCATTTCCCAGTGAAACCGGATCGCCAGCAAGCGCAGCAGGAAGCCGCCGAACAGGGTGATCAGGATTGCCTGCTCTCCCGGCACGTTCAGATAAAGGCACAGCATGTAACACCACGCCGCCGCGAACGAGACGCTGGCGTAAAGCTCGCGACGGAAAATCAGGGGGATGTCGTTGCAGAAGATGTCGCGCAGGATGCCGCCGAATACGCCGGTGATCACGCCACTGACCGAGGCCACCAGCATGCCGTGGCCCATTTCCAGGGCGGTCATGCAGCCGATCAGGGTGAACGCCACCAGCCCGACGGCGTCGAGCACCAGAAACAGCGAGCGCAGGTGGCGCATCCAGCGTGCCGTGAAGACCGTGACCATTGCCGCGACCGAGGTCAACACCAGGTATTCCGGGTGCTTGACCCAGGTCAGGGGGTAATGGCCGAGCAGCACGTCGCGCACCGAACCGCCGCCCAACGCCGTGATACAGGCGATCAGCACCACGCCGAACCAGTCCATGCCGCGGCGGCCGGCAGACAGCGCGCCGGTCATGGCTTCGGCGGTGATGGCGATCAGGTAAAGCATCAGCAACATGGTGGCGGTCCTTGCAGGAAGGCGCGCAGTCTAGCCATTTAGTTCCGGCACCAAAAGAGGGCAGGCGTGCCGCAATCCCCTGTAGGAGCTGCCGCAGGCTGCGATCTTTTGATTTTGCTTTAGAACCAGGATCAAAAGATCGCAGCCTGCGGCAGCTCCTACACAGGGACCGCGATGCAGCATCAGAACTTGATGAAATGCTGGCGGTAATGCTGCAATTCGGCGATCGATTCGCGGATGTCGTCCAGCGCCAGGTGGGTGCTGCCCTTTTTGAAGCTGTCACGCACGTCCGGCGCCCAGCGCGCGGCCAGTTCTTTCAGGGTCGAGACGTCGAGGTTGCGGTAGTGGAAGTAGCTTTCCAGGGATTTCATGTGCGTATAAAGGAAGCGTCGGTCCTGGCAGATGCTGTTGCCACAGATCGGCGACTTGCCCTTCGGCACCCATTTCTCCAGGAAGGCAATGGTCTCAGCTTCGGCTTCGGCCATGCTGATGCGGCTGTCACGCACGCGCTGGGTCAGGCCCGAGCCGCCGTGTTGACGGGTGTTCCACTCATCCATGCCAGCAAGAATTTCATCGCTGTGATGGATGGCGATCACCGGACCTTCGGCCAAGGTATTCAGATCACTGTCAGTGACAATGGTGGCCATCTCGATGATGACGTCGGTATCAGGGTTCAGACCGGTCATTTCCAGGTCGATCCAGATCAGATTCTGCGGGTTTTGCATGTGTCGGCTCCTAGGCAATGCTGCGCAGTTTAGCCTAGGGCGGCGCCCGGGCGTGCTAAACTCGCGGCCGTTTTACCTAATCGCTGCATTCTTCATACGGAACACCCATGGCCAAACGCCAACTCAATCGTCGTCAAAACTGGCGCATCGAAAAGATTCAGGGCGAGCGCGCTGCCCGCGCCGCCAAACGCGAGTCCTCGGCTGTCGAGGCACTTGAAGGCGGCGACCTGGGCCCGGAACAGACCGGCCTGGTGATCGCGCACTTCGGTGTGCAGGTCGAAGTCGAAGCCCTCGAAGGCGAATTGGCCGGCCAAGTGTTCCGCTGTCACTTGCGCGCCAACCTGCCGGCGCTGGTGACCGGCGATCAGGTGGTCTGGCGTGCCGGCAACCAGGGCATCGGGGTGATCGTGGCGCAACTGCCGCGCAAAACCGAGCTCTGCCGTCCGGACAGCCGTGGCCAGCTCAAGCCGGTGGCGGCCAACGTTGACATGATCGTCATCGTCTTCGCACCGTTGCCCGAGCCGCATGCCAACCTGATCGACCGTTACCTGGTCGCGGCGGAACACGCCGGGATTCGGCCACTGCTGCTGCTGAACAAATTCGACCTGATCGACGAGCAGAACGCCCCGGCGCTGAATGCCTTGCTCGCGGTTTATCGCACGCTGGGTTATCCGGTGCTGGAAGTGTCGGCGCACCACGGCAATGGCATGGAACAACTTCAAGAACAACTGGACGGGCGCATCAGCGTGTTCGTCGGCCAGTCCGGTGTCGGCAAATCTTCGCTGGTCAACAGTTTGCTGCCGGAAGTCGAAACCCGCGTCGGCCCGCTGTCCGAGCTGTCCGGCCAGGGCACTCACACCACGACCACCGCGCGTTTGTTCCACTTCCCCGGTGGCGGTGAGCTGATCGACTCCCCGGGCATTCGCGAATTCGGCCTGGGCCACGTCAGCCGCGCCGACGTCGAAGCAGGCTTCATCGAGTTCAACGACCTGATCGGCACTTGCCGCTTCCGCGACTGCAAACACGACCGCGAGCCGGGTTGCGCCCTGCTCAAGGCGCTCGAAGAAGGCCGCGTGCAGCAGCAACGGATGAACAGCTACCGCTCGATCATCGCCAGTTTGCCGGAAAGCAGCTACTAAACAGGTGAGCCTGCCGCCCCGACGCTGACGGGGCGGAGCTCTCTCGTTTATGCCTTACAAATCCCTCACGGATTAAACGTCAGATATTTCTGAAAGGCTTGCGTGCGCCTTCTGTAAGGCCATTCTCTTTATTGCCGCCGATCTTGTGACACCCCGCCAAGTGCCTACATTCAAGCCCTCTGCGCACTCCTGCGTCTGTGAGGGATTTCGATGCAAACCTATCACCTGTTTATCAGCCATTCGTGGAATTACGCCCACACCCACGACGACCTCGTGCGCCTGCTCAGAGCGCAGCCGGGTTTCACCTTCAAGAATTTTTCGGTGCCACCGCATAATCCGATCCTCGACGCGCCCACCGACAAGCAACTCGAAACAGCCATCGAAGACAAGATCCGCCCTTGCTCCGCCGTGTTGATCATGGCCGGCGTGTATTCGACGTACAGCAAGTGGATCAACAAGGAAATCGAGATTGCCAGGCGCATGGGCAAGGTGATCATTGCGATCAAGCCCTTTGGCGCCGACCGGATTTCCACGGTAGTACGCAACGCCGCCCACGCCGAGTGCGCGTGGAACACCAAAAGCATCGTCAGTACCATTCGACTGCACACGGCGGTGTAACCATGCGCAAGGGACTGTTCATCGGAATTAACCATTACGCCCATGTTCCACCGCTGAGCGGCTGCAATAACGATGCGATGGCCATGGCATCGGTGCTGGAGCGCCACGCCAGCGGCCGACCCAACTTCAGCAGCAAGGTTCTGACGTCGGCGGAGGACCATCTCACTCACACGTTTTTGAAGCAGCAGATCCAGAGCCTGTTCTCGGGTGATTGCGATGTGGCCCTGTTGTACTTCGCCGGCCACGGCCAGTTCGATACCAGCATCGATGAAGGCTTGCTGATCCCTCAGGACTTCGGGCACGGCGTAGAGGGCATTCGCATCAGCGATGTCTTGAAATGGGCGGAAGATGCTCAACACATCAAGAACAAAATCATCATTCTCGATTGTTGCCAGGCGGGTGCAGCAGCGGCCATGCGCGGGTTGCGCGGCGGCAGCAGCATTGTCAGCGAGGGCTTGACCATCCTCACCGCCTGCAAAAAGGATCAAGCGGCGATGGAAGGTCGGGGCCACGGGGTTTTTACCGATCTGTTGCTGCAAGCGCTTCACGGCGGAGCCGCCAATGTGTTGGGCAAAGTCACGCCCGGCAGCGTGTATTCGTTTGTCGATAATGCGTTGGGCGCCTGGGAACAGCGACCGGTATTCAAGACCAACGTGTCGCAGTTTGTGCCGCTGCGCGAAGTCGCGCCGCTGATCGCTGAAGACACCTTGCGCAAACTCAAGGACTGGTTCCCGGAGCCCAGCTACGTCTATCGACTCGATCCGAGCTACGAACCGACCGCCTCCGCGTTCGATCCCGACAACGGCGAAATCTTCAACCAACTGCAAAAGTGCAACCGCCACAGCCTGATCGAACCGGTCGACGCCGAGCACATGTACTTCGCCGCCATGCACTCCACCGGCTGCCGCCTGACTGCGCTCGGCGCCTACTACCGCGAACTCGCGATCAAAGGACATTTCTGATGCCAGTGTTTATCAGCTACCGGCACACCGACCGCGCACAGGCAATGGCCATCAACGAACGCCTGGTGCGGGCCAACATCAAAACCTATCTTGATGTGCTGGATACCGAATCCCAACTGACCGATGACATCACCGCCGTGATCACTCGCAACATCACCGACTGCACGCACTTGTTGGCGGTGGTTTCACAGGAGACGGCGCAGTCGTGGTGGGTGCCATTCGAAATTGGCGAAGCGACCATCAGCAATCGGCGGATCTGCTCATTCCAGATCGGTCAGAGCGCCCTGCCGCTGTACCTCGATAAATGGCCGAAACTGAGTGGCGATTCTGACATCAGTTTCTTTATTGATGCTTATCGGGAGGAAACCCTTTCCAGTCGATCGGTGGGGCTGGAGTCGTTCAGCGAGGCCATTCGCAGCGTGTACAAGCGCGATGCGGACATGTTTCATGACAAGCTGAAAACGCGAATTCGCCGCGGCTTCTGACCGGCACGCTGGTGACGCCGCTCCCCTGTGGGAGCTGGCTTGCCAGCGATGGTCGTTAACGTTGACGCTGGCTGTCTGAATGAACGTGTCGCCCTGAAGTCCTTCGCGAGCAAGCTCGCTCCTACAAGGGACCGTGCAAACCAAAGTAAAAAAAGCCGACATCACTGTCGGCTTTTTCGTGGGTCACTGCTTCGGCGGCTCACCGGGTTTCGGCACCGGGTCCTCGAACAGATTCAGCCGCTCGCGAAGCTCATGCGCCGGCAACGGTTCTTTATCCGCCGGCAATGCATTCGGATCCACCGGCGTGGCCGGCACTTCACCCGGGCCGCCCTGGCCTTGAGTGGGTTCCGGCGCCGGTTCCGCGCCTTGCGAACCTTCGATGGCGCGCTGGGCCTTTTTGGTCAACACGATAATGTCGATACGACGGTTCACCGGGTTCAGCGGATTATCGCGATCAAACAGGGCTGACGAGGCATAACCGACAACCCGCGCCACTTGCTGATCTGGATAACTGCCCGCGACCAATGCACGACGTGCGGCGTTGGCACGGTTGGCCGAGAGTTCCCAGTTACCGAAATCGCCAGTGCCCGAGTACGGCTTGGCATCGGTGTGGCCGCTGACGCTAATTTTGTTCGGCACCGCTTTGATGGTGTCGGCCATGGCCAGCAAGATGTCTTCGAAATACGGTTTCAGGCGGGCACTGCCGGAGTCGAACATCGGGCGGTTTTCGGCGTCGACGATCTGGATGCGCAAACCGTCCGAGGTGATCTCGAACAGAATCTGGTCCTTGAATTTCTGCAGTTGCGGATTCTCTTCGACCTTGTTCTGCAGTTCTTGCAGCAACAGTTCCAGGCGTTCCTTTTCGACCATCTCGGCCATGCCTTCGACCTGTTCGGTGTCGACGGTCACTTTGTCCGGCTGCGGCTGGGATTTCACCTCGGGGTTGAGGGTATTTTCCGGCGCCAGGGTTGGCGAGCCACCGAGGTCGATGATGTACGGCGTGCCGCTTTCGGAAAACCCGACCGGGTCCTTGAAGTACCCGGCGATGGCGATCTTCTGTTCCGGTGTCGCAGTGGACAGCAGCCACAGCACCAGGAAGAACGCCATCATCGCCGTCGCGAAGTCGGCGAAGGCGATTTTCCAGGAGCCCCCGTGATGCCCGGCCGCGTATTTCTTTACGCGCTTGATGATGATCGGCTGGTTATTTTCCATGACTTAGCGACCGCGGACCGCTTGTTCCAGCTCAGCGAAGCTTGGGCGATGCGCCGGGTACAAAACTTTGCGGCCAAATTCCACCGCCAGCGATGGCGGCATGCCGGAAGCCGACGCGACCAGCGAGGCCTTGATGGCTTCGTAGATGTTCAGTTCTTCCTTGGCATCGTGGGCCAGGGAATGGGCCAGCGGACCGAAGAAACCATAAGCCGCGAGAATACCGAAGAAGGTACCGACCAGTGCCGCACCGACGTGCAGGCCGATGGAGGCCTGATCGCCTTCACCCAGGGAGGCCATGGTCACCACAATACCCAATACCGCCGCGACGATACCGAAACCGGGCATGGCGTCGGCAATGCCGTTAACGGCGTGGGACGGGTGGTCCAGATCTTCCTTGAGGCTGGTCAGCTCCATGTCGAACAGGCCTTCGAGTTCATGGGGCGCCATGTTGCCGGAGGACATGATGCGCAGGTAGTCGCAGACGAATGCGGTCATCCGCTCATCTTTCAGAACCGACGGGTACTTGGCAAAAATCGGGCTCGCGGCGGCGTCTTCGATGTCACCTTCAATGGCCATCATGCCTTCGCGGCGGCTCTTGTTGAGGATCTCGTAAATCAGCCCCAGCACTTCCAGGTAGAAGGTGTGGTTGAAGCGCGAACTGAACATGCTCAAGGATTTCTTGAGCACGTGCAGGGTCATGTAACCGGGGTTGGCCTGCAGGAATGCACCGAGGGCCGCGCCACCGATGATCAACACCTCGAAGGGCTGAATCAAGGCGGCAATCTTGCCGTGGGAAAGCACGTATCCGCCGAGCACGCTCGCGAATACGACGATGATGCCGATAATTTTAGCCATAGGTAGGAGAGCACTTACTGAGTCGGGTTCAAGGTCATATTCGGAAGTTAAAAAATCTCTTCTTCTCCTTATCGGCAAAACTGCGCCAGACTATAGCCCGTTCAGGCGAAAAGCCAATTTGGCCCGCTCCGGGCATAGGTAATGCAGACGATGATCGCGTCCATCCATGGCTAACGAAACGAACGTCCCGACTCCAAAACCGACCACACTCGAAGGCTGGATCAAGCTGCTCGACGGCGTGCGCCTGCCCGTTCCGCAGGCCAGTCACGACCGGGTCTGCAAGGCCATCGCCGATAACCGCAGCTCGCTGCGCGACATCGCGGATTTGATGCAGGACAGCCCTGCCCTGGCCTTGAGCGTGATTCGCGAAGCCAACCGGCACACTCACGGCAGCATGTCCGAACCTGCGGAAAACCTTGAGGTGGCGATCAATCGCCTCGGTTTGAAGCGCACTGAAGAGTTGCTCGCCCGGCTGCCCGCCGAGCCGGAAGCGAACATTCCCGTGGCGCTGCGTCAGCTGCAACTGATCAGTCAGCATGCGACGCAACAGGCCAACGGTTTTTTTGCCGCTCGCCTGGCCCGGCTGTGGCAGGACATCCACTGGGGCAGCCTGCTGTTTCTTTCGCCGCTGTGGCCAATGGCGTTGACCCATCCGCAGCTGCTTGAAGAATGGGAGCTGCGGGTCATTCATAAAGGCGAGTCGGCGCGCAACGTCGAGAAACAATTGTTTGGCGTGCGCTTGCTGGAAATCGCTCAAACCCTGGTGGAAATCTGGCACCTGCCGCACTGGGTGCAGCAGGGTTACAAACTGTTGCTCACGGAACGCAGGGAGCTGGTGAAAGTCCTGCGCATCGCCCGCGACACTGATCACCCGCTGCGCCAGCAGAACCGCCTCGATGACGATCCGACATTGCGCCGCTGGCTCAATCAGCCGGCCAATACCGTGTTGCTGGCCAACGGCCTGGCACTGTCGGCGCAACAGGCCTGGGACAGTCCGCACAGTCAACGCTGGCAATACCTGACCAGCCTTTACCTGCAAATGCCGATGGACGATGTGCAGCAGCAACTGCACCAGCAGGCCGCCAACAGTGCGCGCCAGCACGCCAGGCCCGAGCTCTGGCACCCGGCCGTTGCGTTGCTTTGGCCGTGGGGCACGAACCGCATCCATGCCGGCTTGCTCCCTGCCCCGGCGCCCACCGCAGTCGATCTGACGCACTGGCGCAAGCAATGCGCCGAGCTGTTGGTGGAACCGAGTCGTTTCACCAACGCCATGCACTTGACCAACTCGGCCCGGGACGCGCTGGTCGCCTGCGGCATGCGTCGGGTGATCATCCTGATGGCCGACCGCACCCACGCCAATTTGCGCGTGCACCAGACCGCCGGGCTGCCAAAAGAAGCGGCCGGCCTGAATTTCGTCGTGAGCCAGAGCACCGTGTTGCAACGCCTGCTCTCGCAGCAGGCGCAGGTGCGCCTGACGCCGGACAACAATGCGCAATTTTCGGCGCTGTTGCCCGCCGGCCTGCGAGCGCAGTTCGGTGGCGAGCACCTATTGTTGCGCTCGCTGGTGAATAACGGCCGGGTGATCATGATTGTGGTGGCGGATCAGGGCGGCGGGCCGTTTTCCGAGATCACCGTGCAAGCCTTCGGCAAAACCGCGCAGTGCATCGAAAAAGCACTGCACAGCTTTAGCCATCGCGGCCAATGACCCGCTACAATCCTCCCCTTTGTGCTCTGGAGACCTCACATGTCTGACTTCTCTGGCTTGCCGCTGGTGATCGAGCCGAGCGACTTGCTCCCTCGCCTCGACGCCCGCGATCTGATTCTGGTGGACCTGACCAGCAGCGCCCGCTATGCCGAAGGGCATATTCCGGGCGCGCGATTCGTCGATCCGAAACGCACGCAACTCGGCCAGCTCCCTGCGCCGGGCCTGATGCCGCCGCACGCCGCACTCGAAGCGTTATTTGGTGAGCTGGGGCACAACCCAGATGCGGTCTACGTGGTGTATGACGACGAAGGCGGCGGTTGGGCCGGGCGCTTTATCTGGTTGCTGGATGTCATTGGCCACAGCAAGTACCACTACGTCGACGGCGGCCTGACGTCCTGGCTGGCGGAAGGCATGCCGATGTCGATCCAGATTCCGCCCGTGGTCGGCGGTCCGGTTGCATTGACCCTGCGCGACGAACCCACCGCCACTCGCGAGTACCTGCAAAGCCGTCTCGGTGCCGCCGACCTGGCGATCTGGGACGCGCGCGGACCGCTCGAATACTCCGGCGATAAAGTCCTGGCGGCCAAGGCTGGGCACATTCCCGGCGCAGTCAATTTCGAATGGACCGCGGGCATGGACCCTACGCGCAACCTGCGCATCCGCTCGGACATGCCACAGATCCTCGAACAACTCGGGATCAGCAAAGACAAAGAAGTGATTACCCACTGCCAGACTCACCATCGTTCTGGCTTCACCTATCTGGTGGCCAAGTCCCTCGGTTATCCGCGGGTCAAAGGCTACGCCGGCTCCTGGGGCGAATGGGGTAACCATCCCGATACGCCTGTAGAGATTTAAGGTTTTTAAGGACAGTTAATGAATAAGCGTTTGTTTATCCTCAGCCAATACCTGCTGCCGCACCACTTGCTCTCGCGACTGGCCGGCTGCATCGCCGAATGCCGCGTGCGCTGGTTCAAGAACGCGTTCACCGCGTGGTTCGCCAAGCGTTATCAGGTGGACATGTCCCAGGCACTGGTCGAAGACCTGACGGCCTACGAGCACTTCAACGCGTTCTTCACCCGCGCGCTGAAAGACGGAGCCCGTCCACTGGACGAAACCCCGGGCGCGATCCTCAGCCCGGCCGACGGCGCCGTCAGCCAGCTCGGCCCGATCGAGCACGGCCGCGTGTTCCAGGCCAAGGGCCACAGCTTCAGCGTGCTGGAATTGCTCGGTGGGGACGCCGCCAACGCAGCGCCGTTCATGGGCGGTGATTTCGCCACCATTTATCTGTCGCCGAAGGATTACCACCGCGTACACATGCCGCTGGCCGGCACCCTGCGCGAGATGGTCTACATCCCGGGCCGGATTTTCTCGGTCAACCAGACCACTGCTGAAAACGTGCCGGAACTGTTCGCCCGCAACGAGCGTGTAGCGTGCATTTTCGACACCGAACGCGGGCCGATGGCCGTGGTGTTGGTGGGCGCAATGATTGTGGCGTCGATCGAAACGGTCTGGGCCGGCCTGGTGACACCGCCGAAACGCGAACTGAAAACTTTCCGCTACGACGAAGCGGCCCGCGCGCCGATTTATCTGGAAAAAGGCGCGGAACTGGGTCGTTTCAAACTGGGTTCCACCGCTGTCGTGCTGTTCGGCCCGGATCAAGTGCAGTGGGCTGAAGAACTGGTGGCCGGTTCGCCGGTACAGATGGGCCAAGGCCTGGGCTTGCCAAAAGCCTGATTCACTGCGGCTTTACTGTAGGAGCGAAGCTTGCTCGCGAAGAACCTGAGAACGCCGAGGGGTGTCAGGCCTCCCGCGTTATCGTTGGCGACCATCGCGAGCGAGCTCGCTCCTACAGGGAGCCAGGCAATTGCACTGCCCTTCCCCGGTCCTGAGCTGCTACAGTTCGGGTCATTCACTGCCCATTTCCCGGTTGGAGTTCTTCCACGGCATGAATGAGACCAGCCCCCATCTGCTGTTACGCGCCCCTGTCCCTGCACAGTCGCGCCTGTCGTTTTGCGAAGCCACCCCGCGCGACCTCAAGCGCTGGATCGCCGATCTGCCCAAGGCCAACATCGGCGAAACCGCGCGTCAGCTCTATCAGGGCTTGAGCGAGCTCAACCAGTTACTCACCCCCAGCGAAAATCGCCTGCAACTGCTGGAGCTGCTGCGGCCGGAGGTGTATTTCGTCTGCAAACACCTGGAGCGGCATTTCCTGCACCAGTCGATCGTCCTCGACGAGCGCTCGCGCAAGATCGCCAACCTCTGCCAGGCGCTGCAAAGCCATCTGGCGATTGGCTATAAACAGATCGTCGTGCGCATTGCACCGCGCCTCACCAAGGACCGCGCGCCGCTACTGGCGCAGGCGCTGCAACGGGCGATCCATTGCCTCAACGGTTCGTTGATCCGCGCAACCGAACTCTATTGCCCGGTGCCGGACGGCGTGTGGCGGGAACTGCACCAGCTGTATCGAATCGCCTGCACCCACCGGCTTCAGCACCTGAACCTGCGCGACGAGCTGGCCAGTCAGACCAAAGAGCTGACCATCGAACACACCTACGTGGTCGCGCTCTTGCTGGGTGCCGCACGCTGCAATCAACTGCGCCAGAACCAGATCGCCCGGCTCGCCGAAGTGCTGGAACCGTGGAGTAAATGGATCAAGCTGCAACCCGGCCAGCCCGCCACGGGCCTGTTTGCCGTGGCGCCCGACCTCGATACCGGACCGCGTTACCGCTCGAAGTTTCGCCCCGAGCAACTCGATACGTTGCTTGGTCTTGACCCACAGTCGCTGGTCGCGGCTATCGAAGCGCATTTGCAAAAAACCGCCAGTACGCAGCCGCTCCTCGTCCCGGCCGGCCTGACGCTGGACACCTTGCAGCACCTTCAGGCCGCTTGGGGCCAAACCGCCGAGCGCAGTTTCCAGCGCACCCCCAGCCAGGGAACGTTGACCTTGTGCGTCGGCATGAGCGCGCTGCATTTCTTTCTCGGGGGGCAGCGCCCGTTCAGCGAGATCCTGAAAAACCCCGGCGCCGGCCGCGCGCAGTTCACCGCGACTTCGCCCGTCACCCGGGAGAGAGATCAATGGAGCCATGCCTTCGATGCGGCGCCACAGGGCACCGCCGACGTGCTGCTGCCGTATGAAGAAATCGAATACCCACAACTCGAGAACGACGACAGCCACGATGCTTCCGACCGCAACCGCCACTTCCCGACCTACGCACTGCCGGTGATCAATCACAGCCCGGGGGGCTACTGCCTGGCCTGGCCAGATGCGGTGCCGGCCGAGTTACAAGCCGGTGAAATGGTCGGCATCGAGGATGCGACCGGTGGGGGATGGAGCATCGCGGTGGTGCGCTGGATCCGTCAGGTTCGCGGTGGCGGTACGCAGATGGGTATCGAACAGGTCGCGCCTTACGCAGAACCTTGCGGCCTGCAACTGGTGCGCACCCGGGACGACCACAGCCATTATTTACGCGGCTTGTTGCTGCCGGCCATCAGCGCGATAGACCTGCCGGCCACCTTGCTTGCACCGCGATTGCCGTTTCAGGAAGGTAACAAGGTGCTGATCAACACCAACGGCGAAGAGCGCCGGGCCGGGCTGGACCGGCGGGTGGCGAGTACCAACAGCTTCAATCAGTTTGCCTACCGTTCGCTGGAAACTGCCAGAAACGAAAACGCCGCGGGGAGCGGCGCGGGCGGCAACGAAGAGGAATTTGATTCGTTGTGGAAGACGCTTTGAAAGTGAACCCGCTACCTGTGGCGAGGGAGCTTGCTCCCGCTGGGCCGCGAAGCGGCCCCAAGAAGGACTGCTTCGCAGTCCACACGGGAGCAAGCTCCCTCGCCACATAGGCACTTGTTAAATTCTGCGAGACTCAGAGCTGCCCGTCACGATCCCGAAAGCCCAGCAGGTACAGCACGCCATCCAGCCCAAGGGTGGAAATCGCCTGCTTCGCCGACTGCTTGACCAGCGGTTTGGCGCGGAACGCCACGCCCAACCCGGCAATCGCCAGCATCGGTAAATCGTTGGCACCGTCGCCCACCGCGATGGTCTGCTCCAGACGCAA
This sequence comes from Pseudomonas fluorescens, assembly GCF_902497785.1. Taxonomy (GTDB): domain Bacteria; phylum Pseudomonadota; class Gammaproteobacteria; order Pseudomonadales; family Pseudomonadaceae; genus Aquipseudomonas; species Aquipseudomonas fluorescens_BO. The sequence continues at coordinate 62,129 of NZ_CABVHK010000013.1, read as the reverse complement.
ACCTTCCTTGTGCGCCAGCTCCTTCAGCAGATCGGCTTTACGCTGCGCATCGACAATCGGCTCGACCGCCACACCGGTGACTTTGCCATCGAGCACTTCCAGTTCGTTGGCGAACACGTAGTCGATGCCGAGTTTGGCCTGCAATTGCTTGGCGAAATAAGTGAAGCCACCCGAAAGGATCGCAGTTTTGTAGCCCAGGCGCTTGAGTTCGGCGAACAGGGTTTCAGCGCCTTCGGTCAGGCGCAACGAAGCGCCGATGGAGTCGAGCACGCTGACGTCCAGCCCTTTGAGCAACGCCAGGCGTTCCTTGAAGCTGGCGCGGAAATCCAGCTCGCCGGCCATCGCCCGTTCGGTGATCTCGGACACCTGATCGCCGACCCCGGCTGCCTTGGCCAATTCGTCGATGACTTCGGCTTCGATCAGCGTCGAGTCCATGTCGAACACCGCCAGACGGCGGTTACGGCGGAACAGCGAATCTTCCTGGAAAGCGATGTCGACGTTCAATTCCTGGGCAACGCTGAGGAATTCAGCTCGCAAGGCCTGCGGATCAGCCGCTTCGCCCCGTACGGAAAACTCGATGCAGCCCTTGCCCTTGTCGGCCGGGGTGTCCAGCGGCATGCGCCCGGACAGGCGATCGATGTGGTCGATGTTCAGGCCGTACTTGGCGGTGATCGAGCTCACGGCCTGCAATTGTCCGGCGGTCACTTTGCGGGTCAACAGCGTCACGATGTGGCGCTTCTTGCCCTGATTGCCGACCCACTGCTGGTAATCCTCTTCGGACACCGGCGTGAAACGCACCTGCTGATCAAGTTCATAGCCCTTGAACAGGATGTCCTTGAGCACCGACTTGCCTTGCTCAGTGTCGGGAATTTCAACCAGGATGCCGAACGACAGCGTGTCGTGGATCACCGCCTGACCGATGTCGAGAATGTTCACACCACCCTGGGCCAGAACGCCGGTAATGGCCGCAGTCAGACCCGGACGGTCGACTCCCGTGATGTTTATCAGGACGATTTCGCGCAAGGCGCACCCCCGCAGGTGGAAAAAAACCGCATTCTACCCACTTTCAGTGACCATCGGGCACCGTCAACGCTTTGCCGGTCTAGGGCCTGTCGCTATACTGCGCGTCAACTTCACGGACAAAGAGCCGAGCTCAAGTGAACCGGCCCACGCCAGTAAAAACCGATAACTTCTTTCTGCTGATCTTCCGTGCACTGCGCCACCGCCGTGTACCGATTGCATTGCGCATCGCCAGCCATAACGTGATCCTGGTCGCTCTGGCCCTGGTGATCTACGCCTGTGTGATGGGTTTGCAGTTCAAGCAGGCCATGCACGAGCAGGCCGATGCGCTGGGCGAAAGCCTGACCACGCAGACCGCCACGTCCGCCACCGAGCTGTTGGTGTCCAACGACATCCTCAGCCTCAACGTGCTGCTCAACAACCTGACCAAAAACAAGCTGGTGGCCCACGCGGCCATCTATAGCGTGGATAACCGCATCCTCGCCGAAGCCGGTCAGCGCCCCAAGCACAGCCTGCTGGGTGAAGCCGAAGGCATGTACCAGAGCAAGATCACCTTTCAGGACGTGACCGCCGGGCAACTGCGCATCAGCCTGGACATGGATCAATTCCAGCAGCCGATGACCATCAGCCTGCAAAGCATGGGCATTTTGAGTGCGATTCTGCTGGCCCTGTCCCTGGCCCTGAGCCTGCGTCTGGGTCGAAACCTCTCCACACCGCTGATGCAACTGCGCGTGTGGCTGCGCAATATTGACGAATACACCCCCGCTACCGGGCGTCAGGACGAGATCGGTGACCTGGCGCGTCAGCTGCACGCCAACTTCGCGCCGGAACCGGCCGAACCGGAGCCTGTGCCGGAACCTGAATACGACGAAAGCGAGTACGAAGACGCTGACGACAACGAGCCGTCTTTCGAAGTGCGCAATCTGCGTGACCCGAGTTTCGATGAAACCAAGCCTGTTGCGGGCTTGAAGCCTGCGCCACGGCGGGTTGTCAGCACCGTCGAAGATGATGATGAAGATGACGCGTTTGCCGATTTGCGCGACGAGTCGATGGTCAGTGCACCGAAACCGCTGGTGAAACCGCAGCCATCCAACGTGCCGCAACACAGCGCCGTGCTGGCGGTGCAGCTGGGCGCCCAGGATCAACTGCGTCGACTGCCCCGCGCGCGACTGGAAGAACTGCTTAAGCGCTATCGCGACTGCCTCGATCAGGCGGCCTCGCTCTATCAGGGCGAAGTGCATAGCCTGAATGACGGCAGTACGCTGATGGTGTTCCACACTGAGGACAGCGGTGACGATTACCTCACCAACGCGATCTGCTGCGGCGAGCTGCTGCGGGCGCTGGGCCATCAGTTGCAGATCGAAGTCGCCGACAGCGGCATCACCCTGCAACTGCAGTTGGGCCTGACCTTGGGCGATGAGTTGTTCGGCATGAGCCAGATTGACTTGCTGCTGACCGAGTCTGCTCAAGATGCCCTGGCCCTGTCGCAACACAGCCGCAACCTGCTGCTGGTGGAGCGCAAAATCAGTGACGACGCGCTGATTCGCCAGCGCGCACGGATTCGCCCGATTGCCAGCCCTGAGGGTGCTTGCTGCGTGGAGCGCCTGATGGAGCCGTATCCGTCGATGCTGGAGCGGCAACTGGCGCGGATGCATGAGCGTCGGGCTTAAGGTTTACCCCGATGTGAAGAAACCCGCAGACAAGTGATTGTCTGCGGGTTTTTTATTGCCTGTCCCGCAGCCATCGCTGGCAAGCCAGCTCCCACAGGGTTATCGGTCGTGCACCCTTTCTGTGGACACCATTGAACACTGTGGGAGCTGGCTTGCCAGCGATGGGGCCATCAGCCGCACCGAAGATTTCCAACCCGCAGAAACAACAAAGCCCGCATCTCTGCGGGCTTTGTGCTGGATCAGTCCAGGCTTCAGAATCTGAACACTTCCAAATCCGTGCGGATCGGCGAAGCCATCGGAATCTTCGGCTGTTTCTCTTGCTCTGCCGCCGGAGCCACAGGCTTGGCCGCCGGTTTTTTTGGCGCTTCGGCAATCGGTGGCTGGTTAGCCAGTGGCTTGAGCGCGACCGACAACTGTTCGGCCAGGCGCTGCAGCAACACGCCTTGCGCCTGAACCTGAGCCGCCGTGCCGCCAGCGTGTTGTTCCTGCAGGTGAACGATACGGTTATCGCGAACCTGGCCACGACGGTCGATCAAACGCCATTGCGCATCGAGGATCGCCGGTTGCGATTCACCCGAATCCAGCCGCGTGATGGTCAGCAGTACCTGCACGTCCGGCGTGAAGCCGACTGTCGCTGGCGCCAGCACCACGCGTTGACTGTCGAGATGGCCCGCGACCTGACGCAACAACAGCTGATCGATGTCGGAAGACAGGCTCCCCGCCCAGCGGCCATCGACCGAAGCTTGCAAGCTGCCATCCGGCTGGCGCTGCAACAATGTCTCACGTTGCAAGTAGTCCGCTACCACGACCGGACCCAGCAAAACCGCCATGCCGGCGCTTTGCGCAGGCTGAGCCGGACTTCCGCTGTCCAGCTGATACAGCGACACCGGTTGGTGAACGCTGCAACCCGCCAGGCCAAGAACCCCAGCGAGCATCAAAATAAAAGGAAGGCGCAGAGCAGTCATCGTCCCATCCAGGTGGTTGCCACAAGGCTAACCACAGTGAAAAAACTCAAAAAATATGAAGAACGCTCGGCCACGCCGGCGCTTGAAAGGCCATATCATCCGTGAATATGCGTTCCGACTCCAGCGCCAATGCGTCGATCTACGCGTTAAATCGTAGATCGAGGCCTCTAGGACGCTTAATTGAGGTTTTCGACGAGCAGCGCATCGACTCGCTGGAAGCCACGTGGCAGTTTGTTACCACGACGCCCACGCTCACCTTTGTAGTGTTCGAGGTCGTCCGCTTTCAGCGACAAGGTACGTTTTCCGGCCTGAAGCACCAATGTAGCGCCATCCGGTATGACGGCGATGTCCGTAACATATTCTTCGCGACTGGCCACACGCTCACCGGAAATCCCGATGATCTTGTTGCCCTTGCCCTTACCTAATTGTGGCAGATCGCTGATTTTGAAGATCAGCAGGCGACCTTCGGTGGTCACCGAGGCCAGCCAGTTGTTCTCACGATCGGCCACCGGGCGCGGCAGAATGACCTTCGAATTGTTCGGCAAGCTCAACAGCGCCTTGCCGGCCTTGTTCTTGGCCTGGAAGTCTTCACCCTTGACCACGAAACCGTAACCGGCGTCGGAGGCGATCACGTACAGCGAATCGTCTTCGGGCATCAGCACGCATTCAAAGGTCGCGCCTGGCGGCGGCGTCAGACGACCGGTCAACGGTTCGCCCTGGCCACGGGCCGAAGGCAAGGTGTGCGAGGCCACCGAATAGCTGCGTCCAGTGGAATCGATGAACACTGCAAACTGGTTGGAACGCCCGGCCGCCAGTGCTTTGAAACCATCCCCGGCCTTGTAGGAAAGTCCGGTGGCGTCGATTTCGTGCCCTTTGGCGGAACGAACCCAGCCTTTTTCCGACAGCACAACGCTGACTTTCTCGTTCGGCAGCAGATCGTGCTCGGTCAGGGCCTTGGCCTCGGCGCGCTCGACGATTGGCGAACGACGGTCGTCGCCGTAAGTTTCGGCATCTTTGATCAGCTCGGTGCGCACCAGCTTTTTCAGCTTGGCTTCGCTGCCCAGCAGGGCTTGCAGCTTGGCTTGTTCCTTGAGCAGTTCATCCTGCTCGGCCCGCAGCTTCATTTCTTCCAGTCGCGCCAATTGACGCAAACGGGTGTCGAGAATGTAGTCGGCCTGGATTTCGCTCAGGGCAAAACGCGCGATCAATGCGGCTTTGGGATGCTCCTCGGTGCGGATGATATGAATCACTTCATCCAGGTTGAGGTAGGCAATCAACAAACCGTCCAACAGGTGCAGGCGGCGCTCGACCTTGTCGAGGCGAAATTGCAGACGACGCCGCACAGTCTGCACGCGGAATTCCAGCCACTCGACCAGCAAGGCGCGCAGGTTCTTCAACTGCGGCTTGCCGTCCAGGCCGATGATGTTGACGTTGACCCGGTAGCTCGACTCCAGCTCGGTGCTGGCGAACAGGTGTTGCATCAGCGCGTCGTGGTCAAAGTTTTTCCGTGCGCCGGGAATAATCACGATCCGGCACGGGTTTTCGTGGTCGGATTCGTCGCGCAGGTCGGCGATTTGCGGGGCCTTGGACGGCTTGGCCTGCATCATGGCCGCGATCTGTTCCAGCACCTTGGCGCCAGACACCTGATGCGGCAGCGCGGTGACAATGATGTCGCCGTCTTCAATGTGGTACACGGCGCGCATGCGCACCGAGCCCTTGCCGGTTTCGTACATTTTCAGCAGGTCGGCGCGGGGTGTGATGATTTCCGCTTCGGTCGGGTAATCCGGGCCCTGAATGTGTTCGCACAGCTGTTCGACCGTGGCTTTCGGCTCATCGAGCAAGCGCACGCACGCCGTCGCGACTTCGCGCAGGTTGTGCGGCGGCACGTCGGTGGCCATGCCGACGGCGATGCCGGTAGTGCCGTTGAGCAGGATGTTCGGCAAACGTGCCGGCAACACCAGCGGTTCGTCGAGGGTGCCGTCAAAGTTCGGGCCCCAGTCCGCTGTGCCCTGGCCCAATTCGCTGAGCAGCACTTCGGAGTAGCGCGACAACCGCGCTTCGGTGTAACGCATGGCGGCGAAGGACTTGGGATCATCCGGCGCACCCCAGTTACCCTGCCCGTCGACCAGCGTGTAGCGGTAGCTGAACGGCTGGGCCATCAGGACCATGGCTTCGTAGCACGCCGAATCGCCGTGCGGGTGGAACTTGCCGAGCACGTCACCGACGGTACGCGCCGATTTCTTGTGCTTGGAATCGGCATCCAGCCCCAACTCGCTCATCGCATAAATGATGCGCCGCTGCACAGGCTTCAGGCCGTCGCCGATATGCGGCAAGGCACGGTCCATGATCACGTACATGGAGTAGTTGAGGTAGGCATTTTCGGTGAAGTCAGCCAGTGACCGGCGTTCTACACCGTCCAGGCTGAGATCAAGGGAGTCGCTCATGCGGGCCTCATCGGTTCGTTGTCTGGCGCAGCAGCATGGTGCCACCGCGCTGGGTAAATTCAAGTTTGTTCAGCGCGCTCATACCGAGCAGCACCTGTTTGCCATCCAGGCCGGGCACGACGATGGCGCGCACATCACGCAGCACAATGTCGCCCAGTTGCAGGCGGTCGACGCGGGTTCGATAACCCTCGGTACGACCGTTGGCGGTGCTCAGGGTCACCCCGAAGCCTTGCTCAAGCTTTAGCCGTTCGGCCATTTCTGCCGGGATCGCCACCTCGGTGGCCCCGGTGTCCAGCAAGAAATCCACCGGCTGGCCGTTGATCTGGCCGCTGGCGACGAAGTGACCCTGGGTGTTGCTGGCCAGTTTCACTTCGATAAAACCTTCACCCTGTTCCGAGGTAACGACGACGTTGGGATTGTGCTGTCGCGCCTCCCACTCGCCGAAAAAGCGTGTCGCCAGAAACAGCGCCGCGCACCAGGCCAGCACCATCAATACCCGACCGGCGCGTTTCCCCGGCGTTTGCGGGGTCATGGTTTTGCACTCCAGCCACCTTGCGGCGCGGCGAAGCGCCAGACGATCGGTCGGTATTCACCATCAGCACGGGCGCCATCGTTGTTGTCGATGCCGACCCACGCCCCATCGGCGTCCACGATCAGTGCTTCCGCCAGGCCGTAACCCTGCGGATAACGGCGATTGTCCTGCAATGCCTCGTCGGCGTACGACCAGCAGCGTTCGACTTTGGCCGTCACCGCGTCTCGGCGGCAGATCTCGAACGCATTACGCTCAAGCGTGAACAGTTTGCCGTTGAACAACGACAGGTCGGCGAAATCTCGCGACACTGCTCGGGCCCGGGGAAATTTCGCTGGCTGCATTTCCATCCCGGCTTCACTCAGCAGCACGCAACCGCCATCGCAATCCCAAACCGTTTGCTGGCGCTTGATCGACAGCAGGCCCCGGCGTTCGCGCTCGGCGGCGAACCACAACTGATCGCCAGCCGGATTGATCGCCAGGCCTTCGAACAGTGCGTTGAAGTGCAGCAGCATGCCGCTGGCCCGGGCTTCGCGAACCAGCATTGGCGAAATCCTCAGCCAGGACGCGGGCCCCACCGGCGGCACGTGCAGCACCGCTGCGTGGGTTTCGCTGACTATGTAGCGCTGGCCGGCGCTGTCGCAGGTGATGCCTTCGAAATCCAGGTCACCACCCCGTACAAAAGACGCGGCCCAGGTCCGCGAACGCAGGCCCCAAGGTAAACCGCTGTCCGGCACGGCAGGCACGGTAATGCCCACGGCTTCTGCCTGCCAGACCGTGTCAGCGGTTTGCAGGCGATAAATCTGATCATCGTCGCGATCGGAAATCGTCCAAAGATCCTTGCCACACTGGGCCAGCCCCGACAGGTTGCCGCCGCGCATGCCCTCCACGGGATGCTCGGACAGCAGGCGCAACTCCGGTGCCGGTTCGGCAAACGCCGAAACGGAGGCCAGGAGTAACGCACACGCCAGGGTAAAGCCAACCCGCATCAGCCAAGAACCTCGGCCAGGTTGCCTTTGGATTCGAGCCAGGATTTACGGTCGCCGGCGCGTTTCTTCGCCAGCAGCATGTCCATCATTTCTGAAGTCGCTTCGTAATCTTCCAGCGTCAGCTGCACCAGGCGCCGGGTGTTCGGGTCCATGGTGGTTTCGCGCAGCTGCGGCGGGTTCATTTCACCCAGCCCCTTGAATCGGGTGACCTGCGGCTTGCCGCGTTTCTTCTCGGCCACCAGACGGTCGAGAATGCCGTCACGTTCCGCTTCGTCGAGGGCGTAGTAAATCTCTTTGCCCAGGTCGATACGGTACAGCGGCGGCATGGCGACGTAGACGTGACCGGCATCCACCAGCGGGCGGAAATGCTGGACGAACAACGCGCACAACAGCGTGGCGATGTGCAGACCGTCGGAGTCGGCGTCGGCGAGGATGCAGATCTTGCCGTAGCGCAACTGGGCGATGTCCGCCGAGCCCGGATCGACACCGATGGCCACCGCGATGTTGTGCACTTCCTGGCTCGCCAACACTTCGCTGCCGTCGACTTCCCAGGTGTTGAGAATCTTGCCGCGCAACGGCAGGATCGCTTGAAACTCTTTGTCCCGTGCTTGCTTGGCGGAACCGCCGGCGGAATCACCTTCCACCAGAAACAGCTCGGAGCGCATCGGGTCCTGCCCGGCACAGTCGGCGAGCTTGCCCGGCAGTGCCGGCCCCGCCGTGATGCGCTTGCGCTCGACCTTTTTGCTGGCCTTGAGACGACGGCCGGCGTTGTTGATCGCCAGTTCCGCCAGGAGCATGCCGGTCTCCGGGTGCGCGTTGAGCCACAGGCTGAACGCATCCTTGACCACGCCGGAGACGAACGCCGCCGCTTCACGGGACGACAGACGTTCTTTGGTCTGGCCGGAGAATTGCGGCTCCTGCATCTTCATCGACAGGACGAAGGCGATACGTTCCCAGACGTCTTCCGGCGCCAGCTTGACGCCACGCGGCAGCAGGCTGCGGAACTCGCAGAACTCGCGCATTGCGTCGAGCAAGCCCTGGCGCAAACCGTTGACGTGGGTACCGCCCTGAGCCGTCGGGATCAGGTTGACGTAGCTTTCCTGCACGCTGTCGCCACCTTCCGGCAGCCACAGCAGCGCCCAGTCGACCGCTTCTTTATTCCCGGCCAGGCTGCCGCAGAACGGCTCGTCCGGCAGGCGTTCGAATTCGTTGACCGCGTCTACCAGATAGGAGCGCAGGCCGTCTTCGTAATGCCATTCGACTTTTTCGCCGGTGGCCTTGTCTTCAAAGCTGACCAGCAACCCCGGGCACAGAACGGCCTTGGCCTTGAGCACGTGCTTGAGGCGGCTGATGGAGAATTTCGGCGAATCGAAGTACTTCGGGTCCGGCGCGAAGAACACGCTGGTGCCGGTGTTGCGCTTGCCGACGGTGCCGACCACTTCCAGTTCGGTTTTCTTGTAACCGTCGGCGAAGGTCATCTGGTATTCGTTGCCGTCACGCTTGACGCGCACCCGGACTTCGGTCGACAGGGCGTTGACCACGGAAATACCTACCCCGTGCAGACCGCCGGAGAACTGGTAGTTCTTGTTGGAAAACTTGCCGCCCGCATGAAGCTTGGTGAGAATCAGCTCGACGCCCGACACGCCCTCTTCCGGGTGAATGTCCACCGGCATGCCACGGCCGTCATCGCTGACTTCCAGGGAGTGATCGGCATGCAGGATGACCTGCACCGACGTCGCGTGCCCGGCCAAGGCTTCGTCGACGCTGTTGTCGATGACTTCCTGAGCGAGGTGGTTCGGCCGACTGGTGTCGGTGTACATCCCGGGGCGTTTGCGCACCGGGTCGAGGCCCGAGAGGACTTCGATGGCGTCTGCGTTATAAGAGCTAGCGCTGGGAGTGGCCATGGGGTCTCGTCGTCCGCCTGTAAAAAGAGTGTTCGGTGAAAAAGAAGCGACGACTCACAGTGCTGTGAAATCAATCGCCTGATACAAATCTGCGCCGATACCGGCAAAACTCAGCATGGCCGGCAAATGCCCGGCAAAACCCTGGAAACTGTGGTCGCCGCCGGCCTGGATGCGCAAGGCGCAGGCCCGGTAGTACTGCTGGGCGAGGCGATAATCGAGCGTTTCGTCGCCGGTCTGCAACCATACCTGATACCGCTGTGGGTCCTGGGGCGCCGGCACTTCCAGTTCGGCCAGGGCCGTCACGTGGTCGTGGGTCAATTCCCAGGCTTCATCGGTATACAGGTTTTTCTGCGTCCCCAGATGTCCGTCGAACATCCGGTGCGGACTGACGGCCGGGTTGATCAACAGGGCCTTGAGGCCATGGCGCTCGGCCAGGTGAGTCGCATAGTAGCCGCCGAGCGAGCTGCCGACCAGCAGTGGCCGCCCAAGCTCGGCAATCGCCTGCTCCAGCTGACCGATGGCCTCGCGCGGATGGTGATGCAAGGCGGGGACGCGCAACTGATCGCTCAAGCCCAGACGCTCCATCACTTGCATCAACTGTGTGGCCTTTTTCGACGAAGGCGCGCTGTTGAAGCCGTGGATATAAAGGATCGAACCGGACATTTGAACTCCCTGTGCGTCGGGTAAAGAAGGCGGAGTTTACTGCAGGAGCCGTAGGAGCTGTCGAGTGCAACGAGGCTGCGATCTTTTGATCCTCCTTTTAAAAGGCAAAATCAAAAGATCGCAGCCTCGTTGCACTCGGCAGCTCCTACAGGGGTTGTGTCAGTAGCCGTCGGAGCCGTAATCGACCTGGAAGTCGAACCCGGTGACGCGTTCCACACCCGTTTCAATCTGACCATCGGGCAACAACCGCAACCACCGATACCCCGGTGCCTGATCCCCGACCTTGAAATCCTCACTGCCCGGCTCGAACTGGATGCAGGTCGAAGGCGAGGCCATCAGGCGTACGCCATTGCGATCCTGATCAATCTCCTGATGTACATGCCCCCACAACACCGCCCGCACCTGCGGAAAGCGATCGAGCACAGCAAACAATGCCTCTGGATTGCGCAAGCCAATCGGCTCCATCCACGCACACCCAATCGACACCGGATGATGGTGGAAGCACACCAGATGATGCCGCTCCGGCGCCTCGCTCAGCGAACGGGCCAACAACTGCAACTGCTCATCCTGCAAGTACCCCGGCACCGAGCCGGGCACCGCCGAGTCGAGCAAGGTGACGCGCCAGTTGCCGATATCCACCACAGGTTCCAGCAACGCGCTCTGCACGGCGGCTTCGGCCATGATCAGCGGCTCGTCGTGATTACCGGGAATCCAGCGTGCCGGGGCGTCGAGCTGGCGGGTCAGGTCACGAAACTGTTGATAGGACTCCAGCGTTCCGTCCTGGGAAAGATCGCCACTGGCGATGATCAGGTCGATCCTCGGCTGTTGCAACCGCACCAGTTCGATGACCTTTTGCAGGCTGTCGCGCGTGTTCATGCCCAGCAACGTCCCGTCCTTTTCGGCAAACAGATGACTGTCGGAGAGTTGCACCAGCAGCGCCGGATCGGCGGTGGTCAATGTGGATACGCTCGGCAAGGCGTTCTCCCAGGGCGTGATCACGGGATGGTTGAGTGCCGCAATTATGCTGGGGGACGATCAAAAGTGGAAATGCCTGAACCTGACGCAGTTCACATCTAACGCACGACTTCGTATTCATGCCCCAAGGCCAGGCAATGACTCAACCATTCGCCCAGAAACATATTCAGTTGGGCTTTTTCATCCGGCTGGTGCATGGCGGCGTTCGGGTAAGGATAGATGCCCCGAAAGCGTCGCGCATGTTCGGCGCTGACCACTTCAGCCATGCAGGCGTCGTGATAGACCTGAACTTCCAGCTGCGGCACCGGCAGCCACGGCAGGCTGTGTTCCTGGCGCACTTGCAAGGTGGTGGTGTACGGACAGACCTGCAGCACTTCGAGGGCCAGCACGCCAAGCATCTGCTCGCCATGGGTCACGGCAATGCGTCGCGCCGCAGGTTCATTGCGCATGTCCGGCAGCAGTCGCATCAGGCGCGCATAGTTGGCCTCGCAGGAGGCTTGCAGCCCCGCCAGGTCAACCCGATAGCGATCGCGCAACTTGTTTACGACCATAACCCCCTCACTTCAGCGCGGTTCAATGCCAGCCATTGCAAGGCAATGATGCTGGCCGCGTTGGCAATTCGTCCGTCGCGTACGGCTTGCAGGGCGTCTTCGAAGGCCCAGACCGTGACGCGGATATCTTCTGCTTCTTCCTCCAGCCCATGCAGGCCGCCAGCCCCGGTTGTCTCGCAACGCCCCAGGTACAAGTGCACGAATTCATTGCTGCCGCCGGGCGATGGAAAATACTTGGTCATCGGCCACAGCGCCCCGAATACCAGCCCAGCTTCCTCCTGCGCTTCGCGGTGAGCAACTTCTTCCGGTACTTCATCCTTGTCGATCAGACCGGCGACCAGTTCGATCAGCCACGGGTTGTCGGTCTTGCCCATGGCGCCGACGCGAAACTGCTCGATCAGCACCACTTCGTCGCGCTGCGGATCGTAGGGCAATACGCAAACGGCATCGTGGCGAACAAACACTTCACGGTTGATTTCGCGGCTCATGCCACCGGCGAACAATTCGTGGCGCAAGTGCACGCGGTCGAGCTTGTAAAAGCCCTCGTAGCACTTTTCGCGCCGAACGATATCGACGGCGGTCGGAATGGCGTTGGCAAAATCAGTCATGACAATCCTCGTATCTGCACCGAGGCTCCTGCCTCGACTTCGCGCCATCCTAACGCGCCCGTGACGTTTGATGCAGCCCCTTTCCCGTCAGCGGGATGGACGGTGAGGGCGAAACCAACTCTAATTAGCTTAGTGGCGAACTGACTGCTTTGTTGAGAGTCGAAGCGGGTAACTTTTCGCCTTTCCCTGTTTTATGAAGGACGCCCATGTCGCTTTTTAAAATCGCCTCCGTGGCCGCAATCGCGCTGACTCTGGGCGCGTGCCAGAGCTTGTTCCAACCCAATTACCGGGCGCCGCTGGAAACCGTTCGCGATGCCGCAGAAACGCTGAAACCGGGTTGCACCACCCCGGAATGCCCGCTGGTGAACATCGATACCCTGCGCTTTCCCGACGAGCCGCAACTGGATGGCATCGTCGAAAAACGCCTGCTGCAAATGACCCGCACCTCGCCCGACGCCCCGGTGGCGCCGACGCTGGCGGCCTATCGCGATGAGTTTTTGCGCACCGCCGGCCCGCGCTACAGCAGCTATCTGCAAGCGAAAGTACGCGAGCAGCATGACGGCTTGGTGATCGTCGAGTTTTCCAGCTACCTGGACACCGGCGGCGCCCATGGCGCGCCGGGCCGCAGCTTTATCAACTATTCGCGCCAGCAGCATAAAGTGCTGACCCTGTCGGACATGCTGGTACCTGGGCAGGAAGAGGCGTTCTGGAAAGCCGCGCAAGTGGCTCACAACAGCTGGCTGATCAGCACCAAGCTCGATCAGGAAGCCGAGTTCGTGAAGAGCTGGCCGTTCCAGAAAACCCAGAACGTCGCGCTGACTTACGGTGGGGTGATCCTCAAGTACGAAGTCAGCACCATCGCCCCTTACGCGCTGGGCCACGTCGAGTTGAAGATCCCCTACCCGCGCCTGAACGGCATTCTCAAGCCCGAGCTGTTTCCCGGCCGTAACTGAAGGCCCGGCCCAGCACCAGCTGCAGCAACCCTGCCACAACCAACGCCGGCAGGGTTGCGCCGATGTCCGGGTACAGATTCGCCAGCAAATGATAGGTGCTCACACCGCCCAACCAGGCGAGCAGCGCCGGCCAGCGCAATGCGGCTGACGCCACTTGAGCACCGCGTTTGCGCAAGATGAAATGATCCACCAGCACTACGCCGAACAGCGGCGCAAACACCGAACCGATCAGCAGCAGGAAGTTCTGGTACTGGGCCAGTGGCGCCAGCAAGGCGATCAGCGTGCAGATCACGCCGATGGCCAACGCCAGGTGCTCGACTTTCAAGCGCAACAGAATCCCGCTGGACACCGCCGCCGAGTGAATATCGGCGAAGGCGTTTTCCGACTCGTCCAGCAGAATCAGCAGCAGCGGAATGCCCAAACCTGCCCCGGCCAATGCCAACAGCAAGGCATTCACTTCGCCGCTCGGCGCGAACGCCAGGGTGTAGGCCACGCCCAGGCTCATCAGCCAGAAATTACCAATAAAGAAGCCCACGGCTGTACCGCCGAACACGTTCTTTGCACGCTTGCCGAAACGCGAGTAGTCGGCAATCAGCGGCAGCCACGACAGCGGCATGGCGATGGCAATGTCAAAACCCACGGCGAACGGCATCGATCCATCGCCGGCTTGCGCCCACAAGGCGGCCAGATCGGCCTTGGCGAACAGGTTCCAGGTCAGCCAGATGCACGCGGCCAGCAGCAGCCAGATGCCCCATTTGCGCAGGATTTGCCGCACAAATGTCAGCGGACCGCTGACGGCGAGCAAGGTCGCCAAGCCACCGAAAAACACGGTCCAGAGCAGCGGATTCGACAGCAGGCTGCCTTCGCTGAACGCACGCGCTCCGAGCAGGCTGGCGGCGTCGCGCATGACGATGATTTCGAACGAGCCCCAACCGATCAGTTGCAACAGGTTGAGCACGGCCGGCAGGCTCGCGCCATGTTTGCCGAGGCTGAGTTTCAGCGCGGCCATCGACGACAGGCCGGTATCGCTGCCGATCACGCCGACAGCGGCCAGCAGCAGAACGCCGACCAGGGTGCCGAGGAAGATCGCCAGCAGCGAGCCGGACAGGCCCAGACCTGGCGCGAGTAGAGCGCCGGTCTGCAACACCATCAGGCCGATGCCGAGGGAGAACCACAGGGAAAACAGATCGCGGCCGCCGAAGACACGCTTGTCCAAAGGCACCGCGATGTCGGGGGAATAAGTGCTGGGTTGAATGCTCAAGGGGGTTATCTCAGAGGGATATTTTTTGTCATTTAGATCCTGGCTGTCTGGTCGGCCGCCATCGCGAGCAAGCTCGCTCCCACATTGGATTTGAGTCGTTACAAATCCCCTGTGGGAGCGAGCTTGCTCGCGATGGCGGCGGTGTGGGCACCGCCGACCTCTGGTCAGATCAAACCTTCTTGTACAGCTGGCTACCTTCCTGCTTGAACCGCTCGGCCTGTTCCGCCAATCCCTGGGCGACTTCGGCGTCGATGGTTTCGATGCGCTGGTTGGCCGCGTACTCGCGGACTTCCTGGGTGATTTTCATCGAGCAGAACTTCGGCCCGCACATCGAACAGAAATGCGCGACCTTGGCCGAATCCTTGGGCAGCGTCTCGTCGTGATACGAACGGGCAGTGTCCGGATCCAGGCCCAGGTTGAACTGGTCTTCCCAACGGAATTCGAACCGCGCCTTGCTCAAGGCATTGTCGCGGATCTGCGCCCCCGGATGACCTTTGGCCAGATCGGCCGCGTGCGCAGCGATCTTGTAGGTGATGATCCCGGTCTTCACGTCATCCTTGTTCGGCAGGCCCAAGTGTTCCTTCGGCGTCACGTAGCAGAGCATCGCGCAACCGAACCAGCCGATCATCGCCGCCCCGATGCCGGAGGTGATGTGGTCATAGCCCGGTGCGATATCCGTGGTCAGTGGGCCGAGGGTGTAGAACGGCGCCTCGTCGCAGCACTCGAGCTGCTTGTCCATGTTCTCTTTGATCAACTGCATCGGCACGTGGCCCGGGCCTTCGATCATGCATTGCACGTCGTGCTTCCAGGCGATCTTGGTCAGCTCGCCGAGGGTTTCCAGCTCGCCGAATTGCGCGGCGTCGTTGGCGTCGGCAATCGAGCCCGGACGCAAGCCATCGCCCAGCGAGAAGCTGACGTCGTAGGCCTTCATGATTTCGCAGATGTCTTCGAAATGGGTGTAGAGGAAGTTTTCCTTGTGATGCGCCAGGCACCACTTGGCCATGATCGAACCGCCACGGGAGACGATGCCGGTCACGCGTTTGGCGGTCAGCGGCACGTAGCGCAGCAAGACGCCGGCGTGGATGGTGAAATAGTCGACGCCCTGCTCGGCCTGCTCGATCAGCGTGTCGCGGAACAGCTCCCAGGTCAGGTCTTCGGCAGCGCCGCCGACTTTTTCCAGGGCCTGGTAAATCGGCACGGTACCGATCGGCACCGGCGAGTTGCGGATGATCCACTCGCGGGTTTCATGAATGTGTTTGCCGGTGGACAGGTCCATGACCGTGTCCGAACCCCAGCGAATGCCCCAGGTCAGCTTCGCCACTTCTTCTTCGATGGAAGAACCCAGCGCGCTGTTGCCGATGTTGCCGTTGATCTTCACCAGGAAGTTACGGCCGATGATCATCGGTT
The DNA here is from genome assembly GCF_902497785.1 of Pseudomonas fluorescens. Taxonomy (GTDB): domain Bacteria; phylum Pseudomonadota; class Gammaproteobacteria; order Pseudomonadales; family Pseudomonadaceae; genus Aquipseudomonas; species Aquipseudomonas fluorescens_BO. The sequence continues at coordinate 46,190 of NZ_CABVHK010000013.1, read as the reverse complement.
CCAGCTCGGTGTGGTTGATGTTGGCCGGAATGATCGCGCGGCCACGGGCGATTTCGTCACGGACAAATTCGGGGGTGATGATTTTCGGTACGCTGGCGCCGAAGCTGTGGCCGGCGTGTTGCTGGTCCAGCAAGCCAGCGGCGCGGGCCACTTCGAGCTTCATGTTTTCGCGGATGGCAACGTATTCCATCTCGGCGGTGATGATGCCTTTGCGCGCGTAGTGCATCTGGCTGACGTTGGCCCCGGCCTTGGCGCGGCGCGGGTTGTTGACGTGGGCGAAGCGCAGTTTGGTCAGCTCGGCATCGGCGAGGCGTTCCTGGCCGAAGTTCGAACTCAGGCCCGGCAGGCGCTCGGTGTCGCCACGGGATTCGATCCACGGCGAACGCACATCGGCCAGGCCTTTGCGCACGTCAATAATGACGTTGGGATCGGTGTACGGGCCCGAGGTGTCGTACACCACGACCGGCGCGTTGATTTCGCCGCCGAAGTCAGTCGGCGTCACGTCGAGACTGATTTCGCGCATCGGCACGAGGATGTCCGGACGAGAGCCCTGAACATAGATTTTTTGCGAGCGGGTAAACGGCTGAACCGACTGTTGATCGACTTGGGCCGAATCACTCAGGTTCGTCGTATTTTTTAGTTTTATCGTCATCACGGGCTCTCCAGACACATCCAGGCAGTGGATTTTTGTCGGAGCGAACCTGTAACGAATGGACGCGACCAATCAGCGAAAACATGGCTGTTGGTGCTGTGCTCAGTGCTCGAGGGGTGTTCGATTGTCGAACAACATCCCGGACGAAGCACAAGAGGACTCGCCGGGTGACGAGAAATCTTGTTCCCTACGCAGGCGCTAACCTGATCAGGTTCAACGGGATCCGAAATTATTCGATCTCAGCCTCATAGCAAGGCACCCCGACAAGAACCCGGCCAGTCTAGACACAACCGGCAAAGAACGCCAACACCGCGGCAAACACCATGATGAATGGCGCAATTAACGGATTGTTGCCGAAGGTGCGCACAACTACACTCGCAACGGCCGCGCGCGGATTGACGCTGCGCGGTGCGCGCCTTACCTTTGGCGCTCAAATTATCAGCGTAATTTTTTAGGGATCGCCTCATGCTGCGCAAACTTTCACTGGCCCTTGCCGTGTCTTGTGCGTCCAACGGAATGGCCTGGGCAGCAGAAGCGCCCTTATCGACCCGTACCGATCTGGTCAGCGTTTATCAGGAAGCGGTGGACAACAACGCCGACCTCGCCGCCGCCCGCGCCCAGTACGGAGCCCAGAAAGAAGTCGTGCCCCAGGCCCGCGCCGGGTTGCTGCCGAATATCTCCGGCGGTGGCCAGGTCGCCAATGTGCGCACCGACATCGATCAACCGGCGGCGGTCGCCAACCGCAGCGCCAATTCCTGGCAAGCGACTCTGGCCCAGCCACTGTTCCGTGCCGATCGCTGGTTCCAGTATCAGGCTGCCAAAGACGTCAACGAGCAAGCTGCACTGCAACTCTCGGCGACCGAGCAGAACCTGATTCTGCAAACCGCCGAAAACTACTTCAACGTGCTGCGCAGCCAGGACAACCTGGCCTCGACCAAGGCAGAGGAAGCAGCGTTCAAGCGCCAGCTCGATCAGTCCAACGAGCGCTTCGATGTCGGCCTGTCGGACAAGACCGACGTGCTGCAATCACAAGCCAGCTACGACACCGCGCGGGCCAATCGGATCGTGGCGCAGCGTCAGGTGGATGATGCGTTTGAAGCGTTAATCACCCTGACCAACCGTCAGTACAACTCGATTCAGGGCATTGTCCACACGTTGCCGATCCTGCCGCCGGCGCCGAACGACGCCAAGGCCTGGGTCGACACCGCCGCCCGGCAGAACCTGAACCTGCTGGCCAGCAACTACGCGGTCAGCGCCGCCGAAGAAACCCTCAAGCAGCGCAAGGCTGGCCACGCGCCCACGGTGGATGCGGTGGCGAAGTACGAGAAAGGTGACAACGATGCCTTTGGTTTCAGCAACCCGAATGCTTTCGGCCAGGCGTATGGCGGCCCCATCGAGCAACGCACGCTGGCGCTGCAACTGAACATCCCGATCTACAGCGGCGGCCTCACCAGCTCCCAGGTTCGCGAGTCCTATTCGCGCCTGGACCAGACGGAACAGCAGCGTGAAGGTCTGCGTCGGCAAGTGGTGGAAAACACCCGCAACCTGCACCGCGCGGTGAACACCGATGTGGAGCAGGTGCAGGCGCGCAAGCAGTCGATCATCTCCAACCAGAGCGCGGTGGAAGCGACGGAAATCGGCTATCAGGTAGGCACGCGAAACATCGTCGATGTGCTGGATGCCCAGCGCCAGCTGTACACCTCGGTGCGCAATTACAACAACACCCGCTACGACTACATCCTCGACAACCTGCGCCTGAAGCAGGTCGCCGGCACGTTGAACCCGGGGGATTTGGAGGATTTGAAGCGCTTTCTCAAGGCTGACTACAATCCGGACAAGGATTTCCTGCCGCCGGACCTGGCCAAGGCTGCGGCGGAACAGCTTAAAGCCCGCCCGTAAAAGCAAAAGATCGCAGCCTTCGGCAGCTCCTACAGGGTGTACATCAATCCCAATGTAGGAGCTGCCGAAGGCTGCGATCTTTTCTTCAGACGACGCTTGGAATGCATTCCCCCGCAGGAGCTGCCGAAGGCAGCGATCTTTTCTTCAGACGAGGCTTGGAATGCATTCCCCCGTAGGAGCTGCCGAAGGCTGCGATCTTTTCTTTCAGACGATGCGGATCAACCGCCCCAACCCATCCAGCAACCGCTGCAATGCCCCCTGATTGGCACGCATCACTTTCAGCCCCGCCTCCGCCATCTGCTGCGCATCGCGCGGCAGTTCGAATAACTGCTGCACCGCCAGCGCGAGACCTTCGGCGTCTTCGACTTCCCGCAACGCTCCGGCGCTGCGCAACTGCGCGGCGATTTCCAGAAAGTTGAACAGGTGCGGGCCACTGAGTACCGGCTTCGCCAGTGCGGCGGGTTCCAGCAAGTTATGACCGCCATTGGGCACCAGGCTGCCGCCGACAAACGCGCTATCGGCCAAGGCATACAGAAACAGCAACTCGCCCATGGTGTCGCCGAGCAACACCGAAGTACCGGCGCTCACCGGCTCGCCAGTGGAACGACGCACCGTGGCGAAACCCTGCTGCTGGCACAGGTCAAACACCGAATTGAAACGCTCCGGATGCCGCGGCACCAGAATCAACAAGGCATCGCTATGACTGGCGAGCAGCTGACGATGAGCCGCCAGCACCACTTCGTCTTCACCGTCATGGGTACTGGCGGCGATCCACACCGGACGTTCCTGCGCCTGCCATTGCGCGCGTAACTCGGTGGCGCGCTGGAGCAGTTGCGGGTCGATGGTCAGGTCGAACTTGATCGAACCGGTCACCTCGACCGTTTCGTCGCGAGCGCCCAAATCACGGAAGCGCCGCGCCTCGGCTTCGGTCTGCACCGCGAACAGACTCATCTCGGCGAGCATCGGTTGAGTCAGCTTTCTGAAACGCCCGTAACCTTTGGCTGAGCGTTCGGACAGTCGCGCGTTGGCCAGTGCCACGGGAATACCGCGTTTTGCGCACTGGTGAATGTGGTTGGGCCAGAGTTCGGTCTCCATGATCACCGCCAGTGTTGGCCGGACCCTATCAAGGAATCGCGCCGCTGCGCACGGCAAGTCGTAGGGCAGATAGCAGTGCTGAACCCGCGGCTCGTTGGCAAACAACGCCTGAATGCGTTCGGACCCGGTCGGCGTCATACAGGTCACGGTGATCGGCAGCTGTGGATAACGTTGCAGCAAGGCGCGGATCATCGGCGCCGCAGCGATGCTCTCGCCCACGGAAACCGCGTGCACCCAGATGCCGCCCGGCTTCATCGCTGGCAACCCGAGGGAGAACCGCTCGCCGATGCGTTTGGCATACGCCGGCGCCTTTCGCGAGCGCAGCCACAGCCGAATCGCTACCAATGGCAGCCCCAGGTAAAACAGCGCGGTGTAGAGAGTTCTATTCATGGCGGCGGAGTTTATCGGTTTTTTCGCCGATCGCCTGCAAGTGCACGGCAAAACGTTCCGCCAGCCAACGCGCCGCCGGGCCGAGCGGTTCGTCGCGGCGCCAGACCAGTTCCACCACCAGCGCCGGCGGCGTCCATTCGCTGACCAGTTCGACCATTTGCCCCTGATACGCCGGGTATTGCACAACATGACGTGGCAGCCAGGCCCAACCGAGACCGCGCACCAGCCATTCAGCCATGACGTAAAAGCTGTCGGCCCGCCAGACTTGCGGGCTGGCCGGTTCGCTGCCGGGATAAACGCTGGACTGGGTCGACATCAGCAGCTGCCGATGCTGCGCCAGTTGCTGGCAATCTACCGGCGACTGTTTCGCCAAAGGATGGCCGACGCCGCACACCGTGACCATTTCGACGCTGCCCAGCACCCGCCGTTCGAGCGCCTCGGGAATCTGGTCGTGATAAAACAACAGACCGAGATCCGCGCGGCGCTCCACCAGTTTGCGCGCCACATCGCCCTGGGCGGCGCTGGTCAGTTGCACCTCAAGGCTGGGGAATTGTTCCGCGAGGGCCTCGAAACTTTCAATGATCGGCTGGTACGGCATGGCCTCATCCTGCGCCACGCGCAGCCGCGCCTCCTGCCCGCGCATCATCGCCAACGCCCGGCCGTTCAGGCGCTCGCATTGACGCAGCACTTCCCGCGCCTCATCCAGCAGGGCATTGCCGGCCTCGGTAAGTGTCGGCTGACGACCGCTGCTGCGATCGAACAGGCTCACGCCCAAGTCTTCTTCCAGCAGCGCGATCGAACTGCTGACCGCAGACTGCGCCTTGCGCTGATCCCGCGCCACGGCGGAAAACGAGCGCTGTTCCGCTACGCTGACAAACAACCGCAGCTGGTCGAGATTCCATTGAACGTTCATCGGCAACCCATCTTCAAATCAGATAGGTAATGACTTTACCGCATCTGGAGAATCTCTAAAATGCCGACCTCAGACAGTAACGTTGCACTCGAGGATGCTCCCATGACCGCTTACTACTACCTGGCCATTGCCATCTGCGCCGAAGTGATCGCCACTGTTTCGATGAAAGCCGTCAAAGGGTTCAGCACGCCGCTGCCGCTGATTCTGGTGATCGTCGGTTACGGCATTGCCTTCTGGATGCTCACGCTGGTGGTGCGCAGCGTGCCGGTGGGCGTCGCTTACGCGGTGTGGGCCGGGATGGGGATCGTGATGGTCAGCGTTGCGGCGCTGTTTATCTACGGGCAGAAACTCGATGTGCCGGCAATGCTGGGGATGGCGTTGATTGTGCTGGGCGTCGTGGTCATCCAGCTCTTCTCCAAAACCGCGGGGCATTGACGAAAAAGATCGCAGCCTTCGGCAGCTCCTACATTGGAATGCGAACTCTGTAGGAGCTGCCGAAGGCTGCGATCTTTTTTCCCGTCTTAGCTCTGTATACTGCGCCCTCGTCTTGAACACTGAGGTCGTCGCATGCCATCCGTTATTTCCACCGACGTGCTGATCGTCGGCGCTGGTGTCGCCGGCCTCTGGCTGAATGCGCGCCTGCGCCGCGAGGGTTTTTCGACCGTGCTGGTGGAAAGCGCCACCCTCGGTGGCGGGCAGAGCGTCAAGTCTCAGGGCATCATCCATGGCGGCGCCAAGTACGCCTTGCATGGCGCGCTGACCGGCGCCTCGGAAGCCATCGCCGACATGCCGCGCCGCTGGCGTGAAGCCCTCGCCGGCGACGGCGAGCTGGACCTGTCCGGTGTGCGCCTGTTGTCCGAAGCCCATTACCTGTGGTCGCCCGGTACGATCGCCGGCAACCTCACGAGTTTCTTCGCCAGCAAAGCCGTGCGCGGCCGCGTCGATCAGGTCAAGGGCGATCAACTGCCGCCGGCCCTGCAAGACAAGCGTTTCAAGGGCAAGGTCTATCGCCTGGCGGAGTTGGTAGTCGACGTGCCCAGCCTGGTTCAGCGCCTCGCCGATCTGGCGGGTGACGGGCTGCTTGCCGGTCAGCAGATCGAGCCGTTGCTGGAGGCTGGCGTGCTGGTGGGCCTGAAGGTCGACGAGCGCGAAATCCGCGCCCAGCGCATCGTCTTGAGCGCCGGTGCCGGGACTGCAGCGCTGCTCGAAAACCTGGGGCTGACCAAGCCCGCCATGCAACGCCGACCATTGCACATGATCATCGCCAAGGGCCCGGGCCTGAAACCGCTGTACGCCCATTGCCTGGGCGGCGGCACCAAACCGCGCATCACCGTCACCACCCACCCGGCCGCCGATGGTCAATGGGTCTGGTACCTGGGTGGCGACATCGCCGAGGCCGAAGGTGTTGCCCGCACGCCGGCCGAGCAGATTGCAACCGCACAGAAAGAGCTCGGCCAGTTGCTGCCGTGGATCGACCTCAGCACCGCGCAATGGGCAACCTTGCGCGTGGACCGCGCCGAACCGCTGCAATCAGGCCTGACCCGCCCGGACAACGCATTCCTGGCCGAAGAAGGCCGGCTGCTGGTCGGCTGGCCGACCAAACTGGCGCTGGCGCCAGACTTCGCCGACCGCGCCATCAACGCCCTGCAACGTGACGGCATCCAGCCAGGTCAGCCCGCGCCGCTGCCCGAACTGCCGAAACCGCCGATGGGCGTTCCTGCCTGGGAGCAACTGCTGCCATGAGCCTGCCGACCTTGCACGATCTGCATCGCCCGCTGGGCAGTACCGGCCTGGTGGTTTCGCCGCTGGGCCTGGGCACGGTCAAACTGGGCCGCGATCAAGGCGTGAAATACCCCAACGGCTTCAAGATTCCCGACGACGACGAAGCGCGCATGCTGCTCAAACAGGCACGCGACCTGGGCATCAACCTGATCGACACTGCCCCGGCCTATGGCCGCAGCGAAGAACGCCTCGGCCCGTTGCTGCGTGGCCAGCGTCAGGACTGGGTGATTGTCAGCAAGGTCGGCGAAGAGTTCGCCGATGGCCAGTCCCGACACGATTTCAGCGCCGTGCACACCCGGCTCTCGGTGGAACGCAGCCTGCAACGTCTGGAAACTGATTTTATCGATCTGGTGCTGGTGCACTCCGACGGCAACGACCTGGCGATTCTCAACGACAGCGAGGTCTACGCGACCCTCGCCGCGCTCAAGGCCGAAGGCAAGATTCGCGGCTATGGTTTCTCCGGCAAAACCGTCGAGGGCGGGTTGAAGGCCCTGGAGCAAGGTGATTGCGCGATGGTCACCTACAATCTGAACGAACTGAACGAGAAGCCGGTCATTGACTATGCTGCTGCTCACGGCAAAGCCATCCTGGTCAAAAAAGCCCTCGCCAGCGGCCACGTCTGTTTGAGCCCGGGCGTTGACCCCGTGCGCGCCAGCTTCGAGTTGTTGTTTGAACATCCGGGGGTGGCCAGTGCTATTGTCGGCACCATCAATCCGCTGCACCTCGCCCACAACGTCGCGACTGTTGCCCAGGTCCTACGTAGAAACTGATGCCGCCCACGCGGCCTTAAGCAGGAGCCGACATGCCGCGTACGCTCATTAGAAAGAACCCGAACAACTTCAAGACCCTGCCGTTATTCGTCGAAGCGACTCCCGAAGGCCTGAGTTATCAGAGCGTCGGGATGCCGCTGAATTTTTCCCAGACCCTGCAACGTCGTCGCCCGGTGGCGGTGGCCGACAATGAGCGGTTTGCCGTGGAGCTGGCCAACCTCGGGGTCTCGGTGCGCCTGACGCTGCATTGGCAGAATCGCGATTACTGGGTGCTGGTGCGTCAGCGTCGCCAGGACCGCGGCGATGTGGTGCTCAAGCTGATTTCCGGTTACGTGCCGGCCCATGAATTGAACCTGCCGCTGCACACGGCGATCCAGGAGATTGCCGAAGAGTGCCTGCTGGAGACGCCGGAAGGCTGGCTCGGAGGACGCTTCAACGACACCTGGCTGCCGGCGCCCTACGCATCCGCGTTGCACTATCGCGAAGCCTTGCCGTTTCGCCTCAGCCCGTTTTCCGGTGCGGCGCGGCCGGTGCGCTGCGCCAACATGCAATTGATCGAACGGCCGCGCGCCTACGTGCATTTGCCGACAGCCTCGCTGCAGCTGATCTATGACTTGCGCCTGGACGTGCCCAAGGAAGCCAAGTCCCTGAGCCTGTTCCACGTCGACGAACGGCTGGAAGGCGATCAACTGGTGGCCCGACTCGACCGCAAACGTCCGGATTTGTACCTGATGCCGTTGAAAGAGGGTGTGCCACTTCCCGAGCTGTACACGCTCAAGCGCGACAAGCTCATTCCTGCCAGCACCCGAGGGTTGTATCTGGCGGAAAGCTTTGCGATCCAGGAAGGCTGGACGGTGCGCGAAGAGCGTATTCGCTGGAAAGACTGGGTTGCCCAACAAGGGCTGGAAGTCAGGAAAGCGCCGCGTCGGGGCTTGAAGAAACTGAGCGTCAAGGCCCTGCGACTGGTCCGTATGGTGCGCGGCAGCTTGAGTAAATAAGTCCTGCCTGCCTAACCTGCTCGTCGCTTGTCCATCAAGGTGCGTAACCGCGCGAAAAAATGGAAGTAGCGGTTTTCGCGCTTGCCCATGCCGCGCTTGGGTGAAAACGATTCCTCGGCAAATGCTCCAGTGATTCGAACACGCGAAGCTTGAGTATCAATGGTGCAAATCCTGGCTGCGGCCTGTTGCAGTGCAAATTTGAGTAGTCGCTCGGAGTGCAGTTTTCTGCCCGTCACCTTGCTGAACTCGGCAATGCGTTCGATTCTTTTGCCGTAAGCGACAAAGGTGTCACGACCGCAAATCGCCAGCCGGTCATTAAGCCCGCCCCACCACTGCCAGTCGGGGATGTAGGCGTTGAGCCGCCGGGCTTTGGCATGGTTGAACACATACGCGGGAAGCGGTGTGTGGAAGAAGTTGTCTGGACGCACGAACACCACGAAATCAGGATTGAAAGACTCCATCATGGTCGTGACCCGGTGCAACGAATTGAGCTGATAGATCAGGTTGCGCAGTGAAGCGTAATCATCAGCCCAGGTATCACCCAGCGCTTTCACCTGTTCAAAATTCCAGCGTTCCAGCACACCCTCGGTCGACGTCAGCTCCCCGGTCATGGTCTCGAACGGCTCATAATTATGAGCCTGCAGTTCACCTTGTTCGCCGGAGCGCGTGTTCTGTACTTCATCGATTTTATACAGGTGGTAAAAGCACTTTACGTTACTGCCCGGAGGCAGTTGCGCCAGTACGTTTTCCTGGATGGAGGGAAAGCAGATTTGCGAATTTCTCGGGATACCAAAAAAAGCCACCGCAATATTCAACACTCGACAGCACCCCTTGAAAAAAACCGGACTTGTCTGTCGGCACCCGGCGACAAGTCATCCTTCATTTATGACGGCGCAGCAATTTCTGCCACCAGCGACGAGGCCGCAGCGCGACCACGGTAACGTCGGACTTTTGCAACCAGTCCCGTTCATAGTCCCAGGCGTGCCCGCTCCAGCGTTTACCGGCTTCGTTGGAAAAACCCAACGTCATGAGCTGATAGTTGAATGGCGGATGGCCGCGCAGCCAGTCTAGTACCACCAGCGCATTGAAGCCGGTGGTAGGACCGACATAGCGTTTACCATCTGGCCGATTGACCGGGTAATTCCACAAGGGTGGCAGCGGAATCCGCTCCCGGTAGAGCGCCACTTGCGGCAATGGGCACATGGCCTCGGTACAGCCCACCAACACAGTGAAACAACGGCCCTGCGCCTGGCTGAACAGGCGTTGCACTTCAGGCCCGTGGGGAAGGCCAAAAAAGTAGGCGTCCGGCGCATTGAAACCATGCACGAACACATTGACGCTCTGCGCACAAAGCAGTGGCGCCACCAGGCACTTGTTGAAGCTGACGACGACATCATCGACGCCAATATTCAGGGCCTGGAAATCGTCGCGGGTAATGGCTGGATTGTTGGCGACCAGCAAAACCCGGGGAGCCTTGCGCAAGCACTCCTTGAGTTCCTGCGGCAAGCCATCCAGAACCGATTGATCCCCGCCGGGCAGCGCATCCAGCGCCATCGGTTCATCGATTCGAGGCTGTTGACCTTCCATGTCTACTCTGGAACCTTCATGCCGTAACGTAATTTTACCCACAGCCGGGTGAACGCTGAAGGCGGTTGCCAGGGACGCATTTCACGCTGAATCTCGGCAGCGAGCGTACGACCCACTCGGGCAAAGGAGTAATGGTCCTGCGCAAACGCCTGGCCGTTACTGGCGATACGGTCCATCAGCACCGGGTCACTCTGCAGCAGTTTTATCTTCTCTACCGCCTCGTCTTCGGAGCGATAGAAAACCGTGTTGTGCATATCCCGAAAGCCCAGCAACTCGTCTTCTTCACCCTGACTCCAGGCCAACAGCACACAGCCGCACGCCATCGCTTCAAAGTTCTTGATCATGAATTCATTCATACCGATATCGGCACTCACAAAAATCTTGATGCGATTGAGCATTTCCAGATAATCGGCACCCGACTTGGTGCGGGTCACCAACATGCCGGTACGCCGGGCAAGGGATTCGAGAACCGCCCTGCGCTGCGCATATTCGTTACTTTTGAGACTGCCCAGAAATCCAAGCGCAATGTCGCGGGTACCCGACGTGTTGTGCAGCATCTGCTCGTCATATCCCTTGGATACGAACACAGCATCAATGTTTTCAGCCTGCATCCGCCGCGCAACGACGGCGCCGGACACCAGCGTGCGCGAACTGGGCAAACGGCTGTACAGGCGCGAGTACACCCTCAGGTATTTACTCTCGGGCATGTAGTTCTGGTAAGCGTCATGCTCGAGAAAGATCAGGCCGGGAATGCACTTCAATACCCTCAATTGAGGGACAAGGCGCTTGACCCTGGAAAAAATCACCACCCGGTCAAAGTTCTGATAGTTGACCGAGGCGAAAAACGGACCGAGGTTCAGTTGTTGCTTTTTGCTCAGGCGATAGATGACGCACTCGTCGCAGTTCTGCTGCACGATTTCATACAGGCGATCAAGAATGACGCGCTGCTCGTCCATCACCAGGAGCATGACTTTCATAAATCATTTACCACGAGACAAAAGCCGGCAAGAGCATTGAGTCCGTACCGGCCTATATCATCGGGGACGGTTATCTCCTCACGATAAAACCCGTTCATACACAGTATGAAAACGGGAGTCATCAATCTCATCAATGGTTGCGAATTTTCTCGACAATCGCTGTAGTCGAGCTGTTTTCCACCAACCCCAATACTTTCACGGTTCCGCCGTAAGCCGTCACGATGTCTGCACCGACCACCTGGTCGATTCCGTAATCGCCCCCCTTCACCAACACGTCCGGCTTAACCTCGCGCAGCAGGTTTTCCGGAGTGCCTTCAGCAAAACTGATGACCCAGTCCACAGCGCCCAACCCCGCCAGCACGGCCATGCGACGATCAACACTGTTGATCGGACGGCCAGGCCCCTTGAGGCGACTCACCGACGCATCATCGTTGACCGCAACGATCAACCGGTCACCCTGGGCTCGCGCCTGCTCGAGGTAGGTCACATGCCCGGCATGCAGGATATCGAAACAACCGTTAGTGAAGACGATCTTCTCTTTGTGCGCACGCGCGTCAGCCACCGCCAGCAGCAACTGCTCCAGGCCCAGCACACCGCGCTCGGAACCTTCTTCACGCTGAATGGCGCGGCGCAGTTCCGGAGCGCTGATCGCTGCGGTACCGAGTTTACCGACCACGATACCCGCCGCCAGGTTCGCCAACGCCACCGCGTGGGGCAATTCTTCGCCAGCGGCAATCGCCGCCGCCAGGGTGGAAATCACGGTGTCACCGGCACCGGTGACGTCGAACACTTCACGGGCGCGGGCCGGCAGGTGCAGCGCCGGATGGTCCGGACGCAACAGCGTCATGCCGTGTTCGCCACGGGTGACCAACAATGCGCCAAGGTCAAGGTCGTGCATCAATTGCGCGCCTTTGCTCACGAGCTCGTGCTCATCGGCGCAACCGCCGACGATGGTTTCGAATTCGCTGAGGTTCGGCGTGATCAGGCTTGCGCCGCGGTAGATCGAGAAGTCCTTGCCCTTGGGATCGGCCAGCACCGGAATGCCACGGGCACGGGCGGCCTGGATCAACACTTGATGGTTTTTCAGCGCGCCTTTGCCGTAATCGGACAGCACCAGCACCTTGATGCCTTCGAGCAGCTCATCCACTTGCTCGCCCAAGGCCAGCGCGTCGGTGGCGAAGGGTTCTTCGAAGTCGATGCGCAGCAATTGCTGGTGACGACTCATGACTCGCAGTTTGACGATGGTCGGCTGATGCGCAATGCGCTGGAACAGGGCTCGCACACCCGCGCCCTCTAGGCTGTTGGCCAGGCTGTCGGCAGCTTCGTCGTCGCCGGTCACACCCACCAGCGACGCAGGTGCGCCGAGCGCGGCAATGTTCAGGGCAACGTTCGCAGCCCCACCCGGGCGATCCTCGATTTGCTCGACCTTGACCACCGGCACCGGCGCCTCAGGGGAAATCCGTGAGGTACCACCATGCCAGTAACGGTCGAGCATGACATCGCCGACCACCAAAACGGGGGCTTGATCGAATCGCGGCATGGACAACTTCATGGAGCAACCCACATACAAAATGAACAAGGGCGGGATATTAGCACAGGGTTGGCGTAGGACTTGCGCAAGGCATGTACGAGTGCGCCAAAAGTAAAAAGCCGCAGCCTGTGCCTGTTCGCAAACCTCAGGCTGCGATTTTTCCCGGCCGTCCCGGCACTGCCCGCCACCGGACTCAGGCGATGTCTTCCGCCGGGGCATCGAGGCCCATGGCGTTGAGGCGAGCGTAATAGCCGTTCTGGGCCAGCAGTTCGGCGTGCGTACCGCGCTCGACGATGCGGCCCTGGTCCATGACCAGAATCAGATCGGCCTTCTCGATAGTCGACAGGCGGTGCGCAATGACCAGCGTCGTCCGGCCTTTCATTACCTGATCCAGCGCCGCCTGAATGTGTCGCTCCGACTCGGTGTCGAGGGCAGAGGTGGCCTCGTCGAGAATCAGCAACGGCGCATTCTTCAAAAGGGCGCGGGCAATCGCCAGGCGCTGACGCTGTCCGCCGGACAGCAATACGCCGTTCTCGCCGACCTGAGTGTCCAGGCCTTGGGGCAATTGCGCGATGAAGTCCATTGCGTAGGCGTCTTTTGCGGCTTTTTCGATGTCTTCACGCGGCGCGCCAGCCAGGTCGCCATAAGCGATGTTGTTGGCCACGGTATCGCTGAACAGCGTGACATGCTGGGTCACCTGGGCGATGTGCTTGCGCAGGTTCAGCAGTTTGTACTGCTCCACCTCGACGCCATCGATGAGAATTTCGCCCTTGTCATGGTGATAGAAACGCGGGATCAGGTTGGCCAGGGTCGACTTGCCACTGCCCGAACGCCCCACCAGCGCCACCATTTGCCCGGGTTCGACCGAGAAGCTGATGTCATTGAGCACCTGACGCTCAGTGTCCGGGTAGGTAAAGCTCAGGTGGCGCACATCCAGGCGACCGCTAACGGCGTCGCGCTCGACGGTGCCGGTATCGACTTCCGGTGCCACGTCCAGTTGCTCGAAGATACTTTCGGCACCGGCCACGCCTTTCTGAATGGTCGAGCTGACTTCCGACAACTGACGGATCGGCTTGGGCAACAGACCGGCCAGCGTGATGTAGGCGACCATGTCACCGGCGGACGCATCGCCGCGCAGGTACAACACAAGGAACATCAGGACAGCCATGGCGCTGTAGATCACCAGCTGCAGCAGCGGCGTGTAGATCGCGCCGGTGCGGGTCATGCGCAGTTGCTTGTCGGTGTTGCCCTGGCTGGCATTGAAGAAGCGTTTCTGTTCGAACACTTCGCCGCCGAAGCTGCGCACCACGCGATAACCCTGGATGGTTTCCGACGCCACGTGCGTCACGTCGCCCATTGCCGCCTGGATCTTCTTGCTCTGCTTGCGGAATTTCTTGCTCGCGGTACTCACCATCAGCGCAATCAGCGGCAGGATCGCGACCATGACCAGTGTCAGTTTCCAGTTCATGAACAGCAGCGAGGCAAACAGGAAGATCACCGTCATGCCTTCACGGATTACGACCTTGATCGCATCTGTGGCCGCCCCGGTGACCATGGTCACGTTAAAGGTGATGCGGGAAATCAGGTGACCCGAGTTATGCTTGTCGAAGTAGCGGTTGGGCAGGACCAGCAGGTTGTTGAACAACTGCACCCGCAGGTCATGGACCAGCCCGAGAGAAACCTTGGCCAGGAAGTAGTTGCCCAGATAAGATCCCAACCCCTGCCAGGCAGCGATCAGAATGATCAGCAGCGGCACGGCTTGCAGCAGTTGCAGATCGCGCAGGTACGGGACACTGGGAAACAGCACCGCCTCTGGATTGGACAGGCCATCGACGAAGTATTTAAGGATGTAGCCGAGCATTGGCTGCGTCGAGGCGAAAATCAGAAAGCCGACGATGCTGATCAGAAACAGGCTGATGTACGGCCGGACATAACCGAGCAGACGGAAGTAGATTTTCAAGCTCGATGGGCTTGCGGAGAGACTGGAGTCGGTCATATCACGCGAATGTCGATAAAAAGGACGCTGACTTTAGCACAGCTTTCTCAGGGTTCTGGCAATCGCATAAAGGCTGTTATTGTTAGACGGTATAAACGGTATCATATAGCCATCACCGGAACGACCGATCAACTTCAGGATTGAATCTCCCAGCATGCAAGTCAGCGGTTTCAACAACACGTCCAATCGAGTTTTCGATTTCATCTGCCTGTGGATTCTTCCGACCGGCTATCTCTTGCTCCTTAGCGCTCTGTTCTTTCTCCCCGAGCGCAACCTGCTTCACAAGCTTTACTACGCCTTGTTCAGCATTCCCTCACTGATTGCAGTGTGTCTGCGCCCCCGCCAATTCAAAGAGTTGGTGCGCGAGCCGATTTTCATCGCCCTGTTGCTATTCGCCGGGTGGGCATTGCTCAGCCTTTGCTGGAGTCCGGGCGAAGGAAGCATCACCGGCAAGCTCAAGCCTCCGCTGCACTTGTTGATGCTGTTCGCTGGATGTTACTTGCTGGTGCGCCACCGCAGCGAGATCGTCCAGCCGTTGCTGTTCAGTGCCGCCAGCGTCGGACTGATCTCTTCAATCTACGACCTGCTCATGTTCGCCCACCTCTATGAGCCGGGTATGCGCCTGATTGGCGGTGGAGCGTTCGACAACCCGCTCTTGAGCTCGCACCTGTTCGGTTTTTTCTGCGCCTACTGGCTCAGCGTAAGCATGACCTGCAAGCGCCCGCAGATTCTCTGGCTGAGTATTCCGGCGTTGGTGATCATGTTCACGGCGGTGATTGCCACCGGGTCCAGGACACCGTTGGTTGCCCTGACACTGGCGGCACTGTGGTTGGGCTTTATGTGCTGGAACCGACGGTCCGTGGTATTGCTGGCTGTCATGCTCGTCGGCGGGGCTTCAGTCACGGTGCTGTTGTCGGAGATGATCCTCAGCCGAGGCGCCTCGTATCGCTTCGAAATCTGGCAGATGGTCCTGCAAAAAATTGCCGAACGCCCGTGGATCGGCCATGGCTACAACGCCAGCATGGACGTTGATCCGGGCCTGGGCTACACGCTGGCAGAACCCCACAGTTTTGCCCTGGGCGTTCTCTTCTATGTCGGCATTCTCGGCTTTATCCCGTGGCTGTTCTTCCAGGCCTGGGCGCTGCTGAGCAGTTGGCGCCATCGACTGAACCCGCTGTTCATCATTGCTTCGACCTGGCTGGTGTTCGGCATCGGCGCGGGCCTGACCGAAGGCGGCGGGATCATTTCGCGCCCCAAGGAACACTGGTTCCTGCTGTGGATTCCCCTGGCATTGATCGCCGCGTTGAGCATCAACCAACGCGCTGGCCGCCTGCTGTCGCTGTCGATCAAAAAACTGACGCCTGCGGCGCTGCAAACGTTGAGCGCCAATGCCCAGGTGATCGAAGAGGATGGCCTGGGGCCGAAAGTTCTGCGCCTGGTCGACGGCAGCTTCCTCAAATTGTTCCGGCCTCGCCGCTGGTACACCTCGGGCAGCTTCAATTCGTACTCGGAACGCTTTGCCGTCAACAGCGAGCGACTGCGCCAGATGGGTTTCCCGACACCGCACATCCTCGACCTTTACCGCCTCGCTGATGGCAGCAGTGCTGTGCACTACACGCCGCTGCCGGGCCATACCCTGCGCCAGGTCCTGCAAGGGATCACGGCACCGGACGTGCGCCAGGCACTGGTGGAGCGCTTTGGCAAATTCATGGCGCAGTTGCACGAGCGAGGCGTGTATTTCCGCTCGCTGCATCTGGGTAATGTGTTGGTGCTGGAGGATGGCGAGTTCGGCCTGATCGATGTGGCCGACCTGCGTATTTACCCTTCTTCGTTGAGCCTGTCACTGCGTCAGCGCAACCTGCGCCACATGCAGCGCTACACGGTCGATCGACGCTGGTTGTTTGAAGACCACTTTCAGGCATTGCTGCAAGGTTATGGGGTGACAGCGTCGAAATCGGCTGTGGATGCATTGCACAAACAAGTATTGGCTAACCGCGAAGCTCACTGAACCGGGCTCCCCCGCCTCCTGTAGGAGCGAGCTTGCTCGCGATGGACGTCAACGATTACGCGTGTTGTCTGTATAACCACGTCGCTTATGAGTCCATCGCGAGCAAGCTCGCTCCTACAAGGGGGTTCAGCGCCAGGCTTGCTAGCTCAATCCTTCTCCAACGGCGAGAAATACAAGCGCCCCAAGCCGCGCCAGGTCTTCTTGTTCCAGGCCTTGAACGGGATCTGCGCCAGCAGTTCCCGCGCCAGTGCGCGGTCACGATTGGCGGTCTTCAGGAACATCGAGCTGAGAAACTTGTAGCGCACGTGGTCGTACAGCGGGTGATCGCTGAACAGCGCGTAGGTGCGCAGAATGTTGTCGATCATGAAGCGGTGATTCTTGTAGGAGTTGGTCGCGTGTTTGCGATAACGCGCCATCAACACGTTCAAGCCATCGATGAAGTAACCGGCATGGGTCACTTTCAGCTCAATCAGCAAGTCCTCCAGGCGAATCGTCGGATCGAACCCGCCCACCTTGTCCAGCGCCTCGCGGCGAATCATCAGGGTCGGTGCCGGTGGATAAGGCTTGCGCTCCAGGAACATGTCTTCGAAGTCCAGGCGGCGAAACGGCACATCGCGGCGCTGACGTGACTCCGGGTACGGGGTGCCTTCGGCATCCATCAGCTCGATGTTGCCGGCGCAGATGCCCACTTCCGGTTTGCCATCCATGTGCGCCACCTGCGTGGCAATTCGCTCAGGCAGCATGATGTCGTCGGAACCGAACGGCACGATCAGACTGCCCTTTGACCGGGCAATGGCACCGTTGAGGGTGTTGGTCAGCCCCTGATTCTGCTGAACACGGAAATCGAAGCCGTGGATCGCTTGCAAGGCGTTGATCCGATCAACGCTGTCATCGGTGGAACCATCATCGACCACCAGCAACTCGATGTTCGGGTAGGTCTGGTTGAGGACGCTGAGGATGCTTTCCTCGATATAGGGCGCGTGGTTGTACGATGCGATGATGACCGTGACGATGGGTGGTGCGGCACTCATGGTTGTTCCTTGCGGGCCTTGCTCAAGCCGGAGTCAATCAGGTTGAGGTACTCCTGACGGAACACCTCGATGTCGTGTTGTTCCTGAAGATAACGGTAGGCCTGTTCGCCCTTGTCCCTGAGCGCGTCATCCGACAGCCCGAGGTAGTTATCCAGTGCAGCGACCAGGGATGGAACATCCTTTGGCGTGATCGTCAGGCCGCCAGCGCCCTCGATCAGCGGCAGCATCGCCGGCACGTTGGAGGCGATCACCGGCAGATGACCGCTCATGCCTTCCAGCAAAGCCAGCCCCAGACCTTCGGCCAGCGAGGGCATGGTCCATATGTCGAAGGCGCGAACGTACTGCAAGGCGTTTTCCTTGAAGCCCAGCAGGTGCGCACGACCGCTCAGGCCCAGGCGCTCGATTTCAGCCGCCAGGCGCGACTCTTCGCGACCGGCGCCGATGATCGCGAGCTGGGTATTCGGGTACTTGTCCTTGAGCGCAGCAAACGCCTGCAACAGGTAGGTGTGCCCCTTGACCGGCACCAGCCGGCCCAGCGCCCCGATCAACCGCACCGACGGATCGATGCCGAGCAGTTCACGGGCGCGCTCGCGGCTGTGCTGCAAGGCTTCGGCCTGTTCGATATCGATGGCGTTGGTAATGGCCCAGGTATTTGCGTCGGTGAAGCCGCAGTTGCAATCCATCAAATACTGTTTGACCGCCGGTGACACGCCGACGAAACGCCAGTGACGATCGATCAGGCGCTGGGTCTGCCGACGCCGGTAGAATCGGTCGAACTCGCCAAAACCGTGGGAGATGCCGATGCACAGTGGCACTTTCAGCCAGCGATTGAGCATCAGCATCATGTTCACCGGCTTGAAGCGGTTGCAGATCACCACGTCGAATTTTTCCGCGCGGCAAAACTTGTACAACTGCCACATCGCCCGCAGACGCATACCCTTGAGCGACTTGTCGGAAAACTCGAAATACACAGAACGCGCGGCACGACTCACCGCCTCGCCCGGACCGGGCTTGCCACGCAGGAACGCTGCCGTCACCTCATAGCGATCCTGCGGCAGAGCCTTGACGATCTGCTCCGCGAGGTCGGCAAAGTCATGGGCTTTGACGTTGTAGTCAGGCTGCAATTGCAGAACCTTTAACCTGTGACTCATAACGCTCCCCGGTGAAATCCAGTCGCATCGATGACCCACGCAGGTTCAGCGGCGAGGCGCCGGATCTGCGCCGGATCGGGTTGAGGCAACTGTGGCCATTCGTTGCGTTTCCAGCAGACGAAATGGAAATACGGAAACCGGCGATCGCCATCGCGATCATTGGTCAGCTGGCCGTCGCGCCAAAACCACTGGTGCGGGAAATCATCCGTGCCGTCGTGCCACTTGATGCAGCCACCCGGCGTACTGAATGCCTCGGTGAATTCGCTGCGCCGGCGCCATGGGTTGAACTTGCCCACCAGCTTGAATAACGGCTCGGGAAAATTCTTGCGCCAGAGGAAGATCCGGCTGAAGGCGCCCTCGTCCAGCGCGTGATGTTTCTGGTCGGTGAAGCGTGCTTCCCAATCCTTGATCTGCCTGAACAACTCACGCTTGCGGGCAGTGTTGCGAATCAGACAGAGATGCCCTGCCACGCGCCGCTCGTGAGTGGAGTAAAGGTCATAGCCAGCGAGCCGCTCAGCCGTGAAGTAGCTGCGCAGGTCGCCGTACACCAGGTCGATATCGCCGAAAGCCCAGAAATCGTAGCCCTCCAGGCGATCGGCATGAATAAGCCCCATCGCCGGCCTGATGTCGCACAGCTTGTAGGCCTGGGCAGGCGCGAAGTCGATCCCCAGCCGTTGAGATACCAGTCCACAGTAGTCGCTGAACATCATGCTTTCGACGGTGACGTTGGGTGGCAGATTCTCGGGAACGCCGCAGTCAGTGAAGAACAACCAGTCGATGTCGGCATTGCGACGGCAGCTTTCGAGAAAAAACGGCATCCAGAATGGCCATTGGCCAAAGTAAGGCATCAAAAACAAGATACGTGGGGTGGGATTGATCACGGAAAACACTCACGGTAAAGACTGGAAACAGCGCCATGCTAGGCAGCTTTGTACGTCAGGGATGCTCTGCAGGTGTTTCACCATGCTTCAAAAGCCAGAAAAGCTCCTGGCGCCTGACGGCCTTGCGGAAGAACTCATTCTCTCCGTAAAGCGACGGCACTCGGCGGGCCAACAGCCACTGTATGAACCGACGCACTCGCCGCTTGAACGGCATTCGCGGCTGCAGATCGTGCATCATGCCCAGCGCCATGGCCTTGGCCCGCTGGAGTTCGAGCGGCATCGGCAGCGAGTAAGGCTGCACCGGTACAGACGAATCAAAGGCTGGCGGCAGTGCGATGCCATGGCCAGCATCCCCCATCGGCCAGCGATCGTTGTCGTGCAAGTGGTTGGCATAACCGAGCAACGTGGTCGGCTGCCACTCCAGGCCCCGCAATGCTTCTAGCACCGCTTGCTGCGCACAGATGTGGTCGGGATGAGGGTCCAGCGTCGGGTGCGGCAGTACGATGACTTCAGGGCGGGCTCGCAGCAATAACGCGCGCAGATCGGCCAGCAAATTATTCCAGGTCGGCTGTCCATCGACGTCGCCAGGCAATGCGATGGGATTGAACTGACGGAACAGGCGGATATCGTCCATCTCCGCCTCACGCGAACCTACCGGTTGCGTCGGCGCAGCGCGCATCGCGGCCAATTGCAGGCAAAAGTAGCCTAACTGCACGCAATTGGCTTCGGGCACCCCGGCCCAGCGCGGTACAGCAATGCTGTCCCAGGCGCGCAGACGACCCTTGAGGCGCGACGCGTCGACTTTGCCCAATCCCATTTGCTGATAATGTTCGGCTTCGATTTCACCGGCGGTCAGCGTCACGATCCACGCTTCTTTGGCCTGACTGTATAAGCCGTAGGCCGCCAGCTCGGCATCGTCGGCATGAGGGGCGATCACCATGACCCGCTGATGGCGATAATCCGGCTGCTCAAATGCGCGAAGCACGGGCTCGCCGGACACCCGGCAGAAACGTCCGAGCAGACGCAGTTCGCCCCGCGACAGGACCTGCGCCTGCCCCGAGAGATTGAGATAGCGCAGCCCGTTGACACCCCGCTCGAAGGTTTGCCGGTCAGGGTGATCCCCGCCTGACAACTCGATTGCCGGGTCGATAAAGCGCCCCAGCCAGGTGCTTTTTATCCGCAGGGCCAACACCAGCGTGGCGTCATCCACCAACATGACGCCTTCATCCAGCCGCAAGCGCTCGCCGTCGAGGTGCACCTTGGGTTGCTGGGTATAGGGCGCGAAGCTGTATTCGTAGTCGTCACCGGGGGAGTAAAACAGATGGTCAGCGAACCACGCCTCGTGAGCGATCCAGCCCAACAGGGCCAACACCAACGGCAGCCACCAGACCACCAGCACGCCGATCGCAATCAATAGCACCAAGGCGATCAACAGGCCGATGCGTTTGTTGCGCCGGTGGCGCTTGAGCAATTGTTGTTTGCGGCTCATGGGTTGGCTCATACGGTGAAGACCGGCACAGGATTACACCAGCGGTCCTTGTATTCACGGTCGGCGCGACCAAAGGAAAAGCGCAGGGGCTTGTCCAGCGCACGTGCATGCTCCCAGGCGCTTTGGGTATTGAGAAAACTCAGGACGCTGCCGGGGCTGAATTCACGGGTTTCGGGATCGACGCCACCGTTGATGTATTCGACACTGACCCACTGCGGCGCCTCGACGCGATACACCAGTTGAATGGCGATGGGCGCATCGTTGAGGAAAATCACCGAGCCGATCAACAAGTCACGCAGTAACTCGATCACCTCGGCCATGCGCTCGGCGCCGGTTGCCGGAAAACCCCAGCGACGCTTGAACAAATCACAGTAGATGGCGGCCAGTTCGCTACTGGAGAACTCGCTTACCGGCCGTACCACGCCGCCAGCCTCCTCCAGCAAGCGCAATTCGCGACGCTGGTTGTAACGAAATTTTTTCGATAAATCTTCGGGCGTGCGGGCCATGGCCAACTGTTCGGCCTGCAACCGAATGCCACTGAAGCGGGCTTCATTCAATGCGGACAGGTAGCGTGCACGATGGCGCAGAGGTGCCTGCGCATCAGCCGCAGCGGGCAGAATGATCTCGGCATTGCCAAGGTCGAACAGACCCTTTTTGCCGCTGCGCTTGAGCACGTCCTTGGACAACGCAAGGTCGCGACCCCAGGTCGGAATCGCCGCCAGGACTTGGCCGTTTTGCGCCCACGCCAGGTAGCGCACCGGGATGTCGGCCAAACGCGCCAATCGCTCGACTACCATCGGATGAGTCGCCACACTGCCGCCATATCGGTGCCAGGCCTCGGCATACACCGAGTCGTCGACCACCGTCCAGCCACGTTCGCGCCAGCCTTGAAGTCGGTTGAGCATCAGCTCCTCGACGCCAGTTCGGAAACGTTGGGCAAACGCCAGAAAACATCGCGCACCGCGCGATCGGAGAAGCGTTCCTGCAAGCGATCAAGCATCAACTCAGCACACTGGTGACGCTGCTGATCGTCCATCGCAGCCAAGTGTTGCAGCCCTTGAGCCAGATGCTCTGCATCGCCCAGGGGAAACAGAATACCGACACCTTCGACCACTTCCCTGGCGCCACCACAGGCAGTCGCGAGCAACGGCACACCCGCGGCCATGGCCTCCAGCAGCACCATTCCGAACGGTTCGTGATCGGAGCTCAGGGCAAACACATCGAAGGCGCGGAAATAGCGCCTGGCTTCGGCCACTTGTCCGAGGAAGAACACGCGATCACCGATGCCCAACTCTCGAGCGCGATCCTTGAGGTCCTGTTCCAGCCGACCAATGCCCAAAATCACCAACTGACTGTTGGCCGGCAAGCCCGGCAAGGCAGCGGCAAAACCTTCCAGCAAGGTGGCCTGATCCTTATCCGGATGCAGCCGCCCGACATTGCCGACGACCCAGGCATCCATCGATAAGCCCAAGGTTGCCCGGGCATCGCGAACGGAGACCTGGCTGTCGCGCAACGCGTCCACATTGATGCGGTTATGCAGCGTTTGAATGCGTGCGGCCGGCCATTTGGGCAAGCACTTGCGAATGTCGTCACGCACGGCATCGGAGACACCCAGCAGGCTCAGGCGCTTGTGGAAAAACTGCGCAAAAAGCCTGCGGTTGACGCGCTCGTAGTCATCAAACGCGTGATGCACACCGATCACCGGCAGCGAAGTGCCCAGCAAAGCGATGTAGATCGGCTTGAACCGATGGGCGATGCAGAAACTGAAATTACGCGACGCGGCGATCTTGCGCAGATCGCCGATGGCGCCCAGCTTCAAGCCACGAATGGCCCTGGAGCTGTACTCCATGAACAGCACTTCGTCGGACGCGCAGCTCGCGGCCACCCTGGCATCGGCGGCTCCGGTGAGAAACACCGTGGTCACTCGATACCCGGTCCCCGCGAACAGGCTGGCGTATTGCCGGGCGCAGTCCAGAAACGGCCCGTCATAGCCGTGACAGAACTGCAGCACGTGGCGTTCAGCCGAGCGTGTCATATGCGTCCGCGCCCTCTTTGACCACAAGAATGTCTTCCATGATCAAATACTGTAGGTCGGATCCGAAGAACATGTTCAGTGCGTCCGTCGGCGAGCAGATCATCGGCTCGCCACGACGGTTGAGCGAGGTGTTCAGCGACACGCCATTGCCGGTCAGGACTTCCAGCGCTTTCATCATGTCGTAGTAGCGCGGGTTGTACTCGCGCTTGAGCACCTGGGCCCGGGACGTGCCATCTTCATGGACGACTTCCGGCACGCGGGTCTTCCACTCTTCGGCCACTTCAAACGTGAACGTCATGAACGGCGCCGGGTGATCGATCTTGATCATCTGCGGTGCAACGGTGTCGAGCATCGACGGGCAGAAAGGCCTCCAGCGCTCGCGGAACTTGATCTGGTGGTTGATGCGGTCAGCCACGCCGGTCGCGCTCGGGCAACCGATGATCGAACGACCGCCCAAGGCACGCGGACCAAACTCCATACGGCCCTGGAACCAGGCAACCGGGTTGCCGTCGACCATGATCTTGGCGATGTTTTCCGGCATGTTCTCGAGCTTGCGCCAGACCGGCTTGCTCGGGTGGCGGGCACAGGCTGCCAGTACGTCTTCGTTGGTGTACGACGGGCCGAGGTAGACGTGTTCCATCTTCTCGACCGGCACGCCACGGGCGTGAGATACATAAGCCGCCGCGCCCACCGCAGTACCGGCATCGCCGGACGCCGGCTGGACGAACAGTTCTTTGACGTCGTCGCGGGCGATGATCTTCTGGTTCAGCTTGACGTTCAACGCGCAGCCGCCAGCGAAGGCCAGCTTGCCGGTTTCCTTGAGCACGTCGCCCAGGTAATGGTCGATCATCTGCAGCGAGATCTTTTCGAACAGCGCTTGCATGCTGGCGGCGTAGTGGATGTACGGCTCGTCGGCGATGTCGCCTTCGCGCTTGGGCCCCAGCCACTCGATCAGCTTTGGCGAGAAGTAGAAACCTTTGCCCTTCTCTTTATAACGGCGCAGGCCGATGACGTTGGCGTAATCGGTGTTGATCACCAGTTCGCCATTCTCGAACGAGGCCAGACGCGAAAAATCGTATTTCGAAGCATCGCCATACGGCGCCATGCCCATGACCTTGAACTCGCCGTCCAGCATCTCGAAACCGAGAAACTCGGTGATCGCACCGTACAGGCCGCCGAGGGAGTCCGGGTCGAAGAATTCCTTGATCTTGTGGATCTTGCCGTTTTCGCCGTAACCGAAGAAGGTCGTGGCATATTCACCTTTGCCATCGATCCCGAGGATCGCGGTTTTCTCTTTGAAACCGGAGCAGTGGTAAGCGCTGGAAGCGTGGGCCAAGTGGTGCTCGACCGGCTCGATCTTGATTTTCTTCGGATCGAAACCCAGTTGCTCAAGGCACCAGACAATCTTGTTGCGATAGCGCTTGTAGCGGCGGTTGCCCATCAGAATCGCGTCGAGCGCGCGGTCCGGCGCGTACCAATAACGCTTGGCGTAATGCCAGCGCGCCTTGCCGAACAGGCTGATCGGGGCGAACGGGATGGCGACCACGTCAACGTCGGACGGCTTGATGCCTGCCTGCTCGAGGCAGAACTTGGCCGATTCGTAAGGCATGCGGTTCTTTGCATGTTTATCGCGCACAAAGCGCTCTTCCTCAGCCGCCGCGACCAGCTTGCCGTCGATGTACAAGGCTGCGGAAGGATCATGGCTAAGGGCGCCGGACAGGCCAAGAATCGTCAATGCCACAGGGGTCTAGCCTCTTAAGTCTGCATGCAGGCGCTACGCGCCTCAAAAATGAATGTGCCCTCGCAAGGGGCGAGAGACAGCTAAAGGGCGGGATTATAGCGTAAACATGGCGGGAATGACCCTTACGGTTATCAGCACCATAAAGTTGTTCACGAGAGACGAGGGTAGCCCGGATCATCTGCGACCCGACCTGAAGTAAATCCTGATATTGCCATCCACGCCCTGCCGGTAAATCGTGTACGGCAAGGCCACGGTGTCCAGCGCGCCGGACAATGCCAGATCCAGCAAGAGGAGGGGTACGAGGACCCCAGTGGGGTCGGGTGGCGCGTTCAGCACGCAGAAATCGTAGGCGAGGCCGCTGTAGATGCGTGGAATGGATTGGCAGTAGGTCTTTTGCTTTCTGAGACCGCGAACGGCGTCTTCGTCAGTTTGCAGGACCGTGACGGCCGTCCCGCAGCCGGACAACGCTATTGAACACACGCCAAGCATGACAGCCGTTTTCATCGTCAAGATTTGCCCTCCGCAGTGGTCAGGCAAACTAGCATCGTGACGGGTTAGGGCCCAGTTCATGGGCTCCGGAGATCGTGTAGGACGCTTCTCAAGAACCTGTCCCTAAAGCTGCGGTGGCTGCTCTGGCCTCTCGCGAGCAGGCTCGCTCCCACATTTGAAATGCATTTCCCTGTGGGAGCGGCGTTCCGACGAAGACGATTCAGACTGCGCTGGAGATATCTTTAGGGAGCCGCTGATCAATGACCTGATACAGCGCACTGCTCTCCGGCCAGTTACGCATGAAGCGCGCCCGGTCTCGCGCATACGCCGGGGCGAAGCTGCCGGGTGAAGCGTGCTGGCGCATCGAATCGAGGTCGATCAACGCCCAGCGATCCCGGTCCCAGAACAGGTTGTGGCCCTTGAAATCGCCGTGGCTGATGCGCTCGCGAATCAGTTGCGCAAACAGATGATCCAGCGCCACCAGCTCAGTCTCCGGCGCTTCACCGCTCTCAATGTACGGCGCAAACCGTTCGATGATGTCCGGCCCCGGCAGGTGCTCGGTGACCAAATAAGCCCGACCACGCAACCCAAGAAAACGCTTCTCCAGCAGTGCCAACGGGGTCGGCGTGGCGATCCCGAGGAATGCCAGCCGATTGCCTTCACGCCACGAGTGCCAGGCGCGTGTCGGGCGCCAGAAGCGCGTGAGCCAGTGGGCAAACCCTTTGATGTTGTAGCGTTTGATCACCAGCGCGCGGCCGGCTGCTTCGACCAGGCCGACAGTCGCCGTGCCGCCGGTCTTGTACAGATGCCCCCGATCAAGCAGTCCATCAGCCTGCTCCAGCACCGGCAGCATGGCCGCCTCTTCCTCGCGACGAATCGCGCGCAACCCGAACGCGCCACGCTGCACGCTGAACAACGTGCATTCGCGGCCGACCTTGATCAGAAAGTCCTTGAGGCGCCAGCTGCGCACCTTGTCGATTTGCTTCTGCAACGCCTCCATCGGCAAGGCATGCTCGCCATTGCTCAACAGGTAATACACCAGCAATTCTTCGGTGAAAGGCTCCAGCGACTTGGGCAACTGGGCGAAAAACACGCCGAGATTTTCCAGGACTTTCTGCCGCGACAGCGGCTTGCCCGGGGTTTCCGCGCAGATTCCGGCACCGTCGATTAAATACAGCCGACCGCGCTGACGCAGCAAGTTATCGAGGTGCAAGTCTTCCTGCCACAGCCCCTTGCGATGCATCTGGCCGATGGCGCCCAACGCCTCGGCCAGAACGGCCCCTTGCCCATCGGAGAGCACCGGCAAATGCTCGACCTGCTTCCAGGTGTCACCGAGGCTCTCGGCGCCCTCGAGAAAATCGAACAGCAGCCAACCACCCTCGCCCTCTTTCAGGCCATCGGCAAGCAGCTGTGGCGTGGTCAGCCCTTGGGAAGCGAGCAGACGCACACCGTCCAACTCCCGCTGAAAATGCCGCGCCGCCTTGTTGCCGACCAATAATTTGGCCAGCACCGGCCGGCCACGCCAGACGCCGGCACCGACATAACGCTGACCCGGCAACACCCGCAACAGGCTCAGCAACTGCAATTGAGCAGGTCCGGCGGCGTCCGCCAGCGATACGCTCAGCGGCAAGCCCGGGTTGCGACCCGCGCTTTTAAGTTCGGACAAACGCATCAGCTCGCCCTCTTGTAACTGCGTCGCGCGGTCAAACGCGTCAGCCAGCTGTCGACCAGCGAACTGTCCCGCGCCTGATCAAGATAGGTCGCCAACAACTCGCGCAACTGCGCCTCGCTCCACTGGGGTGCGCGGCGGGTCAAGGGTTCCAGATCCTTGACCCGGTCACGCCGACCGAACAGCAGCGGCCGGGTTTTTTCCAGGTCGATCAGTTGAGCGGCGTAACCGTCGCCGGTGGCCTGCAGGAAAATGTGTTTGGGGTAGAAACATCCGTGCACCTGACGTGCGCCGTGCAGACGCCGAGCCAGTTGCCCGCACGCCTGCAAAATGGCCGAGTGCTGCGCCGGGCTCAGGTCTGACCAGCGCTTTAACAGCGAATCCAGGTCGTCCCAGCCGTCCAGCGCGCGGGTCAGCAGAATCGCCCGCACTTCGCCATCGACCTTGCGCTCACCGAAGAACGCCGCCTTCAGCGCCGGAACACCAAGCTTTTCATAACGGCTGATGTTGCGAAATTCCCGGGCGAAACTGGGCTCGCCAAAGGGTGCATGCAAGGTGTGCATCTGATAGTTGCTTTGGCGCTTGAGGTAAAAACCGTGACCTTCGAGATCCAGCCGAAACACACTGCTCCAGCCGCCGCGCGCAGTGTTGGGTTCATCCACCGCCTCGAGCTGCCGGGCCCAGAGTGCATCGAAGTTGCCGAGACCGTGACGCTCCAGTAGCGCACGGTCGTCAGCGGCCAGAAAATCAGTCATTCGCGTCCCTCGAAGAATCTCACCACGTGCCGAATCCGTTTTTTATCGGCGGCATTGAGCCGGGTCCGTTGGCGGTATTGCAGGTAAAAGCGCAGGCGCTGGGTGGCCGACAAGTGATATTTGGCCACTTTGTCCAGGCACGCCAGGTCTTTGGTGATGCGATATTTGAGCCAGAAGCCGCGCCAGAAATCACCGTTAGGGCAATCGATCAGGAACAGTTGCGCCTGATCGTCGATCAACAGATTGCGCCATTTCAAATCGTTATGGGTGAAGCGGTGGTCGTGCATGGTCCGGGTAAAACCGGCCAACTGTTGACTGACGTGATCGACCCAGGCGCGATCCGTCAGTTTCGGGTCTCGCCGCTCAGCCAAGGCATTCAAGTCTTCGGTATTGGGCAGCTCACGGGTGATCAGCGCACCGCGATCATAGGTCGCGCCACGCCGCTCCAGACCCCAGGCCACCACCTCAGCGGTGGGAATGCCCCACTTGGCAAAACGCTTGAGGTTCTGCCACTCGGCTTTTACCCGGGGTTTGCCCAGGTAGCGGCGCAGGCCTTTACCCGCGCCGACGTAGCGCTTGACGTAATAGTTGACGCCTTTGCGCTGAACCCGGACGACTTCGGACAACGGGTCACGGGTCAACTGCTCGCCTTGAAGGGCAAACACCGCTTCGAGGCTGCCGAAATCCTCAGCCAGATCGCTGTAGGCAGGTTCCAGTGTCCAACCAGACATTAGAGCGCATCCCCGTATCGCTGTTTTCGTTCGTAGAGTTTGCCGGCCTTGCCTTCGAGCCAGGCAAGCAAACCGGCTTCTTCGCCGAGGACCTGGCGCAGGGGGCGCTGGAAATAACCCTTGAGGAATCGCAGTTTGTCACGCCGGGTCAGGCCGATGTCCAGCGCCGAAAAGTACAGGGCCGCCAGATCCTTGTTGCGCCAGCGCTGGGTGATCGTCGGGCGGGTCTGGGCGCGGTGCAGGTCGATGACCGAGAGCTTGAAATCGTCCGCCGTCACCGGTTTGTCGGTGTGCAGGAGGAAGTGGCAAATGTAGCAGTCGCGGTGATTGACCCCGGCGCGGTGCATCATGCCAGTCATGCGCGCGACTTCGGCGATCAGGGCACGCTTGAGTGTTGGCTCCGGCGGGTTCTTGACCCAGTCGATACTGAAGTCTTCGAGACTGACGGTCGGCGCCAGCTCTTCGGTGACGATGAACGAGTGCTGGTCCGCCGGATTGCTGCCCTTCTCGCCGTAGGCAACAGCGGTCATGGTCGGAACGCCGACTTCGTGCAGACGTTGTATGGCCTTCCACTCCTGCCCGGCGCCCAGCACCGGCAACTTGGCGGTCAGCAGGTTTTTGAAGATTTCACTCCAGCCGATGCCACGGTGAATCTTGACGAAATAACCGTGGCCATTCACTTCGGTACGCAAGGTGCGGCGCGCTTCCAGCTCCCGGTAAACCTCGCCCTCAAGTCTTTCGACTTCGGCGAACGCATCGCGCCCGGCCCAAAGGCTCTTGAACGGTTCATCCAGAATCAATTTCATTGAGCGTGCTCCGCCAGAATCACATCGGCCGCGTGCTGCGGCATGCTGTAGAGGTCGGCCCTCTCGGCGAAGGCCAGACCGTTGCGGCTCCATGCCGTGCGTGCGTTTGCGTCGTTCAACATGCCGGTCAGGTATTGCGTCAGCTGCGCCTGATCGAAGGGCTCATCCAGCACCAGGCCGGCGTCGGCCTCGGAGATGTAATGGGCGTAACCACAAACCGCGCTCACCAGTACCGGCAATCCGGCCACCAAGGCTTCGAGCAACACCGTGCCGGTGTTTTCGTTATACGCCGGATGGATAAGCAAATCGGCACCCAACAGAAAACGCGGAATGTCGCTGCGGCCCTTGAGGAACGTCACGTTGTCGCCGAGCCCCAGTGCGGCGCTCTGCACCTGGAATAATTTGGGGTCGTCCTGGCCAATTACAAACAATCGCGTGCGCGGCTTTAGTTCAGGGTGTAACCCGGCCAGCGCCTTCAGGCTGCGATCCACGCCTTTGGTCTTGAACCCGGAGCCGATCTGCACCAGCAACAGGTCATCGTCCTTGAGGTTGAATTCACGACGGAATTCAGCACGAATCTCGCCAGCATTGGCGGGCGCGCGACGGTCCTGAGAGATGCCCGGCGGCAGCAAATGGAAGCGTTCCAGCGGCGTGTCGTAATGCTTGATGAACAGCGGCTGCTGGACCTCGGAAATCATCAGGATTTCCGTCTTGGCGTCCTTGGCGAACACTGCGCGCTCGTACTCGGCGAAGTGCCGGTAGCGGCCCCAGCGACGGTACAGCGAGTTGCGCAGGTTCTGCGCTTTGTCTTCGAAGCAGCCATCGGCGGCGTAATACACATCCAGGCCGGGCATTTTGTTGAAGCCGATCAGACGGTCAACCGGACGCTTGGCCAGATCGGCCTCCATCCATTCGCTGAGTTTCTCGTTGCGCCGATGGTTGAAGAACGCCTTGACCGGCGCGACCAGCACTTCGAAACCCGGTGGAATGTCGCCTTCCCAGATCAGCGTGTAGACACGAATCTGATGGCCGCGCTGCTGACACTCCAGGGCGATGCGCATGAAATCGCGCTGCAAGCCGCCGAACGGAAAGTATTTGTACAGGACGAATGCCAATTGCATCAGCGCAGCTCCTCAGCCAGTAACAACGTGCTCAGTCGGGTCGCGACACGCTCGGGATTCAGACGCGTGAAGCACAGCGGCCACTCGCGTTTCAGGTCGAACCGGCGGGCATCATCGGCCGTCGGTTGATAAGTGCATTTCTTTTGCAGGCACGGGGCGCAGGGGAAATCGCTGGCGATGTGAATCTGCGCCTTGCCATACGCGCCGGTCAGGCCCGGATTGGTCGGGCCGAACAGTGACAGGGTCGGCACGTCGAGGGCGGCGGCGAGGTGCCCGAGCCCGGTGTCCACCGCCACGCACGCTTGCGCACCGGCGAGCACTTTGCCAACACCCGCCAGGTTAAGTTTCGGCAGCACTTCAACGTGACGCATGTCCTTGGCGATGCGTTCGGCCCGCGCCTTTTCGGCCGGATTGCCCCACGCCAGTTTGACGCCGACACCCAGATAGCCGACGCGCTCGGCCAGCTCGCGCCAATAGGCTTCCGGCCAGTGTTTGGTGTCCCACGTGGTGCCGTGCAGGAACAGCACGTAAGGGTTCTTGCGCGGCAGCTCCACCAGACGTTCGACGTTCAGGCCGTAGTCGCCCAGGCCCTTGGGCAAGTCGTAGCCCAGCGCGATCGCGAACAACTGACGTACTCGCTCCACCGCGTGTTGACCACGGGCAACCGCCAGACGCCGATCATAAAAACGCGCAGCGATCGGCTCCCGCGCCGAACCTTTATCGAGGCCGGCGACCGGTGCTTTGACATAACGGGTGAGCAGCGCGCTTTTAAGCAGGCCCTGGGCGTCAATCACCAGATCATATTTCGTGGCGCGAACGCTTTGTTTAAAGCGCTTCCACTCGCCACTCTTGATGGTCTGCCAGATGTTCTTGCGCCAGCGCCGGATCGCGACCGGAATCACCTTGCCCACGGCCGGGTGCCAGGTCGGAATCTCGGCGAAGCCTTCTTCCACCACCCAGTCGAACGTGATGCCGGGGATCGCCCGCGCCGCGTCGGTCAACGCCGGCAACGCATGGATCACGTCGCCCAGCGAAGATGTCTTGATCAGCAGTACCCGCAAACTATTGGACCTCGACCGCAGTGCCTTGCAACCGCTGCAAGGCTTCATTCACCGCTTGCGGCATGAGCTGGCGCAGGCAGTTGTAGTGACCGAAACGGCAAGTGCGATCAAAGCACGGGCTGCATTCGATGCCCAGGCGCACGATTTCGACGTGCTCGGCCAAAGGCGGGGTGAAGCCCGGCGATGTCGAGCCGTACACCGCCACCAGCGGGCGGTTCAGCGCCGCCGCGACGTGCATCAGCCCGGAATCGTTGGACACCACCGCGTCAGCGCAGGACAGCAGATCGATGGCCTCGGCCAGGGACGTGTCGCCACTGAGGTTCACCGATTCTTCACGCAGACCCGGAATCAGGCGCGCGCGGATGTCTTCGCCCACCGCGTGATCGTTTTTCGAACCGAACAGCCAGACTTGCCAGCCTTCGCGGATTTTCGCTTCGGCGACCTTGGCGTAATGCTCGGACGGCCAGCGCTTGGATTCGCCGAACTCGGCACCGGGGCACAGCGCCAATACCGGGCGGTCCAGGGTCAGGCCGAACTTGGCCAGAGCCGCTTCGCGGGTGACCGGATCGATCTGCAAGATTGGGCGCGGATAAGGTTTGGGCAGTTCAAGGCCGGGTTCGAAAGCCAGCGCCATGAAGCGCTCGATCATCAGCGGGTAACGTTCCTTGTCCAGCGTGCGCACGTCATTCAACAGGCCGTAGCGAAATTCGCCACGCCAGCCGGTGCGTTTGGGGATGCCGGCGAAGAACGGCACCAATGCCGACTTCAAGGAATTGGGCAACAGGATCGCCTGGTCGTACTGCCCGGCCAGGGATTTGCCGATGCGCCGACGCGTTGCCAGCTCGAGGGCACCGTGGCCGAGCGGAAAGCTCAAGGCCTGACGCACTTCGGGCATGCGCTCAAGAATCGGCCGGCTCCACTCGGGGGCCAGCACGTCGATTTCGCATTGCGGGTGGCGTTGTTTCAGGCACTGAAACAGTGTCTGTGCCATCACCATGTCACCGACCCAACTGGGCCCAACGATCAGAATTTTCATGTGGTTTCCAAAAACGAACCGGGGAGGCATACGCCTCCCCTTCTACATATCACTGCAGATCAACTGTAGGAGCTAGCTTGCTCGCGATGGTCGTTAACGATAACGCGACAAGTCTGGCACCCTGCGGCGCTTTCAATTTCATCGCGAGCAAGCTCGCTCCTGCAGGGGAAATTGGCGTATCAACTACCCCCGTTCAGCTTAGTCCCAGCTCACCCCATATC
Organism: Pseudomonas fluorescens; assembly: GCF_902497785.1. Lineage (GTDB taxonomy): Bacteria > Pseudomonadota > Gammaproteobacteria > Pseudomonadales > Pseudomonadaceae > Aquipseudomonas > Aquipseudomonas fluorescens_BO. The sequence continues at coordinate 13,375 of NZ_CABVHK010000013.1, read as the reverse complement.
CGCAATACCTGCCGTCGCTCGTCTGCAAACTGGTCGCCCGGTATCACCCCCGGGTCCTTTTGCAAGGCCTGCCGGTGGGCGGCGGAGCGGTAGGCTTTATAGGCCTCGCGCAACAGGCTGGCGTCTTCGGCGGGCATCAACCCTTCGTGTTCCAGCTCTTCCAGAATGCGGATATTGTCGGTCCAGCGCAGCAATGGCGGGTGTGTTTCGGACCACGCCAGGGCCGCGTATTGCACCATAAATTCAATATCGACGATACCTCCGGCGTCCTGCTTGAGATCGAACGGCGCCGTGGCCTCGAAGGCATTTGCCCCGGTACCGGCCGCGGTGCTCTTGCTGCCGAGGTTATCGCGCATCTTCGCGCGCATCTCGCTGACCTCCTGACGCAAGGTCGGCAGGTCCCGGGCCTTGCCCAATATCGCCGCGCGAACCTTCTCGAACGCCTGGCCAACATCGCGGCTGCCCACCAGCACCCGCGCCCGCACCAGCGCCTGATGTTCCCAGGTCCAGGCTTCGTTTTCCTGATAACGGGCAAACGCCCCCAGCGAACTCACCAGCAAACCCGACGCGCCGGACGGACGCAGGCGCATGTCCACTTCATACAGCTGCCCCGAGTTGGTCTGCGCCGTGAGCAAGTGGATGATCCGCTGCCCAAGCCGGGTGAAGAACTGCGCGCCGTCGATGGGTTTCGGGCCGTCGGTTTCCGCCTGCGGATCGCCGTCGTGGATGAACACCAGGTCCAGGTCTGAACCATGCCCCAGTTCCAGCCCGCCGACTTTCCCGTAACCGACAATGATGAAGCCCGGATCGCACAACGTGCCGTCATTGCGCAGCGGCGTGCCGTATTTGGCCACGGTCTGGCGCCAGGCCAGTGCCAGCACCTGTTCGAGAATCGCTTCGGCGAGCCAGGTCAGGTAATCGCTGACCTTCATCAACGGCAGATTGCCGGCGATTTCCGACGCGGCCACGCGCAGGCGGTGCGCCAGTTTGAAATGGCGCAGGGCTTCCATTTGCTGTTCGAGGTCGTCTTCGGGAATCCGTGTCAGGCGCTCGCGCAACTCGGCGGCCAGTTCTGGCGCCAAGGGCGGCTTGAACAGGCGGCCTTCATTGAGCAATTCGTCAAGCAGCAGCGGGAAGCGGGTGATCTGCTCGGCGATCCACGGGCTCGCCGCGCACAGGGTCAGCAAGCGTCGCAGCGCGCCGGGATTTTCCGTCAGCAACACCAGATACGCGGAACGCCGCGCCACCGCCTCCACCAGCGGCAGCACGCGCTCCAATACCAGGTCCGGATTGGCGTGCTCCACCGCCTGCGCCAGCAAGCGTGGAATAAAGGCATCCAGACGCTCGCGCCCCAACCGCTGCATCGCCCGCAGTTGCGGGCTGGCGCGCAGGCCGGCCAAGGCTTTCAGAGCTTTGGTGGCATCGGCGAAACCACCCTCTTCCAACTGGCGACACGCGGCCTCTTCATCCTGTGCTTCTTCCCACAGCGGCAACCATTCACCGCCCACCACCACTTCGCTCTCGGTGCCTTCTTCTTCGTCAGGGTCGGCGATCACCTGGCCAAAATGCCAGGCCACTCGCCCGCGCCAGTACATAAGCTGCTCATGAAAGGCGTCCCAATCGGCGAAGCCCAGCATAAAGGCAATGCGCGCCTGATCTTGCGCTCCGTCCGGCAGCATCTGCGTCTGGCGATCGGCAATCGCCTGAATTGCGTGCTCGGTGTAGCGCAGGAATTCGTAGCCTTCGCGCAGCTCGCTGATCACCGCCGGCGGCAGATAACCCTGACCTTCGAGCGTGCTCAGGACTTTAAGGAGAGGCCGTTGCTGCAGGCTCAGGTCGCGACCGCCGTGGATCAGCTGGAAGGCCTGGGCGATGAATTCGACTTCGCGGATACCGCCGGAGCCGAGCTTGATGTTGTCGGCCATGCCCTTGCGCCGCACTTCCTGCTGGATCAACTGCTTCATGGTGCGCAGCGCTTCGATGGCCGAGAAGTCCAGATAACGCCGGTAAACGAACGGGCGCAGCAAGTCTTGCAACTGCGCGCCTGCCACTTGATCGCCGGCCACCACCCGCGACTTGATCATCGCGTAGCGTTCCCAGTCGCGACCCTGGTCCTGGTAATACTGCTCCAGCGCGTTGAAGCTCAGTACCAGGGCGCCGGCCGAGCCGTAAGGGCGCAGACGCATGTCGACGCGGAACACAAATCCATCGACCGTCATCGGGTCCAGCGCCTTGATCAGGCGCTGGCCGAGCCGGATAAAGAATTCCTGGTTATCCAGCGAGCGCTTCACGCCGACGGTTTCGCCGCCCTCGGGGTAAGCAAAAATCAGGTCGATGTCCGACGACAGATTCAACTCGACCGCGCCGAGCTTGCCCATGCCGAGGATGACCATCTGCTGCGGCTCGCCGCTGCGTCGGCCGGTGGGCACGCCGTATTGCTGGCAGTGGCGCGTGTACAACCACTGATAGGCCTGATCGATACTCGCATCGGCCATGTCCGAGAGGTCGCGGCACGTCTGGACCAGATCAGCCTGACGGGTCAGGTCCCGCCAGATGATCCGCACTTGCTGACGGGTGCGCTGACGGCGCAGGGCACGACCGAGCTCGTCTTCGGTTTCGGCCGCATTCACCGCTGCCGCGATCTGCCCGCACAACTCGCCGGGGGCCAAACCGCGATCGAGTTCGCCGGACTGCACCAGCGACAGCAACATCAAAGGGTCGCGCACACTCTGTTCAATGACAAAGTCGCTGGCGGCAGTGACGCGGGCGAATTGCGCCCAGCGATCAGGCGTCCACGCCGACAGCCCGTGATCCTCATCCAGCACCTCGACGGCCGCACGGAACGACTGCTCGGCACGGGTGACAAACGGCAGAAGAATGCCGGGCAGTTCGACAAGCGAAGGGAGGCTCATGGTCTATCCTTGATCGGCGTGTAGAGGGCTGCATGTAGTGAATTTTCAAAACGCACTACGTGATCGACTGTCGAACAAAGGTTAGAAATAGCTGAAATTTCTTCATTTTTGGCAGACAGCATCAAGCTTTCACCTTTTTCGGTTGGCAAAAGACCAACCTTAACGATTATTCTCACAACGCAGCCGGAGGCCACAAGCCGCTCATCTGTAGTTTTACTACTCGTATATACATTCGGATAGCTGAAATGCCGGATGATTTGTAGTAAAACTACACGCCGCCGGAACCTACCACTCGGCAATCCAAGAATTTATATCGTCTGCCCACAAGGCCAGTCGCAAACTCAGGCAACCGATTCTGGAAGCCTTTCCGCCCTGGAGCAAGCCATGCAAGACCTCGATCCCGTCGAAACCCAGGAATGGCTGGACGCCCTGGAATCGGTTCTCGACAAAGAAGGCGAAGACCGCGCTCACTATCTGATGACCCGTATGGGCGAACTCGCAACCCGCAGCGGTTCGCAATTGCCTTACGCCATCACCACGCCATACCGCAACACCATTCCCGTGACCCACGAAGCACGCATGCCTGGCGACCTGTTCATGGAACGCCGCATTCGCTCGCTGGTTCGCTGGAACGCGATGGCCATGGTGATGCGTACGAACCTGAAAGACTCTGACCTGGGCGGTCACATCTCCAGCTTCGCCTCCAGCGCAACCTTGTACGACATCGGCTTCAACTATTTCTTCCAGGCCCCGACCGACGAACACGGCGGCGACCTGATCTACTTCCAGGGTCACACCTCGCCAGGCGTTTACGCCCGTGCGTTCATGGAAGGCCGTATCACCGAAGACCAGATGAACAACTTCCGCCAGGAAGTCGACGGCCAGGGCCTGTCGTCCTATCCGCACCCTTGGCTGATGCCTGATTTCTGGCAGTTCCCGACTGTTTCCATGGGTCTGGGCCCGATCCAGGCGATCTACCAGGCGCGTTTCATGAAGTACCTGGAAGCCCGTGGTTTCATTCCGGAAGGCAAGCAAAAAGTCTGGTGCTTCCTGGGCGACGGCGAGTGCGACGAGCCGGAATCCCTGGGCGCGATCTCGCTGGCTGGCCGCGAGAAGCTCGACAACCTGATCTTCGTCATCAACTGCAACCTGCAGCGCCTCGACGGCCCGGTTCGCGGCAACGGCAAGATCATCCAGGAACTCGAAGGCGTGTTCCGCGGTGCTCAGTGGAACGTGACCAAAGTCATCTGGGGCCGTTTCTGGGACCCGCTGCTGGCCAAAGACGTCGACGGTATCCTGCAACGTCGCATGGACGAAGTCATCGACGGCGAGTACCAGAACTACAAAGCCAAAGACGGCGCGTTCGTGCGTGAACACTTCTTCAACTCGCCAGAACTCAAGGCGATGGTTGCTGATCTGTCCGACGACGAGATCTGGAAACTCAACCGTGGCGGCCACGACCCGTACAAGGTCTACGCGGCGTACCACGAAGCGGTCAACCACAAAGAACAACCGACCGTTATCCTGGCCAAGACCATCAAAGGTTATGGCACCGGTGCCGGCGAAGCGAAAAACACTGCGCACAACACCAAGAAAGTCGATGTCGACAGCCTGAAGTTGTTCCGCGACCGCTTCGACATTCCGGTCAAGGACGAAGAACTGGAAAACCTGCCGTTCTTCAAACCAGAGCCAAACAGCGCCGAAGCCCGCTACCTCAGCGAGCGCCGCACTGCACTGGGCGGTTTCGTGCCCCAGCGTCGCGCCAAGAGCTTCGACATCCCGACGCCGCCACTCGATACCCTCAAGGCTATCCTGGATGGCTCGGGCGACCGTGAAATCTCCACCACCATGGCCTTCGTGCGGATCCTCGCGCAACTGGTCAAGGACAAGGAAATCGGCTCGCGCATCGTACCGATCATCCCGGACGAAGCCCGTACCTTCGGTATGGAAGGCATGTTCCGTCAGTTGGGCATCTACTCCTCCGTCGGCCAGCTCTACGAGCCAGTCGATAAAGACCAGGTGATGTTCTACAAGGAAGACAAAAAGGGCCAGATCCTCGAAGAAGGCATCAACGAAGCGGGCGCCATGAGCTCCTTCATCGCTGCCGGTACTTCGTACTCCAGCCACAACCAGCCAATGCTGCCGTTCTACATTTTCTACTCGATGTTCGGCTTCCAGCGTATCGGCGACCTTGCCTGGGCCGCTGGCGACAGCCGCACCCGTGGCTTCCTGATCGGCGGCACCGCCGGCCGGACCACGCTGAACGGCGAAGGCCTGCAACACGAAGACGGTCACAGCCACATCCTGGCTGGCACCATCCCGAACTGCCGCACCTTTGATCCAACCTACGGCTACGAGCTGGCGGTGATCATTCAGGACGGCATGAAGAAGATGACCGAAGAGCAGCAGGACGTTTTCTACTACATCACCGTGATGAACGAGTCCTACCAGCAACCAGCCATGCCGGCCGGTGTCGAGGAAGGCATCATCAAGGGCATGTACCTGCTCGAAGAAGACACCCGCGAAGCGGCGCACCACGTTCAGCTGATGGGCTCCGGCACCATCCTGCGTGAAGTCCGTGAAGCGGCGAAGATCCTGCGCGAACAGTTCAATGTCGGTGCTGACGTATGGAGCGTTACCAGCTTCAACGAACTGCGTCGCGATGGCCTGGCCGTAGAACGCACCAACCGTCTGCACCCGGGCCAGAAGCCTAAACTGAGTTATGTGGAAGAGTGCCTGAACGGCCGTCAAGGTCCGGTGATCGCCTCTACCGACTACATGAAGCTGTTCGCCGAGCAAATTCGTCAGTGGGTACCGTCCAAGGAATTCAAAGTCCTGGGCACCGACGGTTTCGGTCGCAGCGACAGCCGCAAGAAACTGCGTCATTTCTTCGAAGTTGACCGTCATTTCGTGGTGTTGGCAGCCCTGGAAGCTCTGGCTGACCGTGGCGACATCGAACCCAAGGTGGTGGCTGAAGCCATCGTCAAGTTCGGCATCGACCCGGAAAAACGCAACCCACTGGACTGCTGAGGAGACACTCTGTGAGCGAACTCATTCGCGTACCTGACATCGGCAGCGGTGAAGGTGAAGTAATTGAACTGTTTGTGAAGGTCGGCGACCGTGTCGAAGCCGACCAGAGCATTCTGACGCTTGAGTCGGACAAGGCGAGCATGGAAATTCCTGCGCCCAAGGCCGGCATCGTCAAAAGCATCAAAGTGAAACTGGGTGATCGCCTGAAAGAAGGCGACGAGCTGCTCGAGCTGGAAGTCGAAGGTGCCGCAGCTGCGGCCCCTGCGGCTGCCGCTGCGCCGGCTGCAAAAGCCGAAGAGAAACCGGCTGCTGCTCCAGCGCCGGCCGCTCCTGCGGCTGCGCCGGCTGCTGCTTCGGCGCAGGAAGTGCACGTGCCGGATATCGGTTCGGCAGGCAAGGCCCAGATCATCGAGATTCAGGTCAAGGTCGGCGACACCGTCGAGGCTGATCAGTCGCTGATCACCCTGGAATCCGACAAGGCGAGCATGGAAATTCCATCGCCTGCCGCAGGCGTGGTCGAAAGCATCAGCGTCAAGCTCAACGACGAAGTCGGTACTGGCGACCTGATTCTGGTGCTGAAAGTAGCGGGTGCTGCGGCCCCTGCTGCCGCCGCGCCCGCTCAGGCTGCTGCGCCTGCCGCCGCTGCTCCGGCTCCGGCCGCTGCAGCCCCGGCCGCTCCGGTTGCCGACAGCGTTCAGGACATTCATGTCCCGGACATCGGTTCGTCGGGCAAGGCCAAGATCATCGAAGTGCTGGTCAAGGCTGGCGATACCGTCACTGCCGACCAGTCGCTGATCACCCTGGAATCCGACAAGGCCAGCATGGAAATTCCATCGCCAGCCGCTGGCGTGGTGGAAAGCGTTTCCATCAAGCTCGATGACGAAGTCGGTACCGGCGACCTGATTCTCAAGCTGAAAGTCAAAGGCGTTGCACCTGCTGCGGCTCCGGCTCCAGCGGCGGCAGCACCGAGCGCTCCTGCGCCAGCCGCGGCGACACCTGCTGCTTCGGCACCGGCGGCTCCGGCCGCTGCACCCGCCAAGTCTGGCGCCAAGGTTCACGCAGGCCCGGCGGTACGCCAACTGGCCCGCGAATTCGGCGTCGAGCTGAACGCGGTCAGCCCAAGCGGCCCGCACGGTCGTGTGCTCAAGGAAGACGTGCAGGTTTACGTCAAAGCCATGATGCAGAAGGCCAAGGAAGCACCGGCCGCTGCTGGCGGTGCAACCGGCGGCGCGGGCATCCCGCCGATTCCGGTTGTAGACTTCAGCCGCTTCGGCGAAACCGAAGAAGTGCCGATGACTCGCCTGATGCAAATCGGCGCGTCGAGCCTGCACCGCAGTTGGCTGAACATCCCGCACGTGACTCAGTTCGATTCGGCTGATATCACTGAGCTGGAAGCGTTCCGCATCGCTCAGAAAGCCGTTGCAGAGAAGGCTGGCGTCAAGCTGACCATCCTGCCGCTGCTGCTCAAATCCTGCGCGCACCTGCTCAAGGAACTGCCGGACTTCAACAGTTCGCTGGCACCAAGCGGCAAAGCGATCATCCGCAAGAAGTACGTGAACATCGGCTTTGCAGTGGACACGCCTGAAGGCCTGCTGGTCCCGGTCATCAAGAACGTCGACCAGAAGAGCCTGCTGCAACTTGCGGCTGAAGCGGCTGCGCTGGCTGCCAAAGCCCGCGACAAGAAGCTCACCGCTGACGACATGCAAGGCGCCTGCTTCACCATTTCCAGCCTCGGCCACATTGGCGGCACCGGCTTCACGCCGATCGTCAACGCGCCGGAAGTGGCGATCCTCGGTGTTTCCAAGGCAACCATCCAGCCAGTCTGGGACGGCAAAGCCTTCCAGCCGAAACTGATGCTGCCGCTGTCGCTGTCCTACGATCACCGTGTGATCAACGGCGCCGCTGCTGCACGCTTCACCAAGCGTCTGAGCGATCTGCTGGCGGACATCCGCACCATTCTGCTGTAACACCGGCTGGCCCTCCTTCATCGGAGGGCCTGTCGAGTTCAACGATTTCCGAGCGCCACGCTCGTACCTCAACCCCGCCCATTTGGCGGGGCTTTTTTTGTCCGATTAAAACCAGCTTCCTACATTTGTGGCAGACATCGCCCACAAGTTGAATCCATTTCGGCTCGATATTTTATAGTGCCCAATAACTAAGCTCACTGACAGGACCCTAAAAACAACCATTGAATAATTAATCATGAAATTTCAATTTAATATCGAATGGATTCGATCATGCTGAAACCAACAGTCGGCCCTATTATTGGCCACACCACAACTAACCACGCGCGCATTTTTTTACGGGGACTTAAACAGAACAACGCCCTGGTATTTGCGGGCATTCGCTACCGACGCAGTAGCGAAGTACGTTGGTCAAAAGGTGTCTTTGCGCAACTGACATCGGCTCGTGACATGTCCGACGTTATCCTTTTGAACGACCTCGACGCCGGTACCGAGTACGAATACCAGGCAGGCTGGTTCAGCCCCATGAGCCCGATGCACTCCGTGGAGACGATTCAGGAACTGCCACTGCAATGGCCCCGGGATGTCTATCGTTTCACAACGCAATCGCGTGATAACAGCGCGCCAAGAGCCTACGTCGTCGGCTCGTGCCGCTACCTGCGCATGACCGCGGGCATCCCTTCCCTCCCGCAGTTGGGGGATCGCATCTTCGCCTCGATCATGAATCTGATACAGCGCGCGGAACCGCCAGTCAGTGCGTTGTTGATGACCGGCGACCAGGTATATATCGATGACTTGAACATCATCGCGCCCGACCGGGATTACCAGCAAATACTCAAAAAATATCGCACGGCTTTTTCCCAGCCTCATATTGGAAAGTTGATGTCCAGCGTGCCCACTTACATGATCCTTGACGACCATGAAATCGAAGACAACTGGCCCACCAACAAACACCAGAACGACGATTTTTTATATAACAATGCAATCGCCGCTTATGAGTTATATCAAGCCAGTCACAGCCCGGCTCATGCGTTCTTGAGGACGGATCAATCAACCGGCGTCTGGACCGTTATTGGTATCAATTCGCGGACGGGGAGGTTGAATGGTTTGTTACCGACAGCCGGACCCGACGCAATCTGGCAGCCGGCGACCGGCGCATCCTCGACGAAGAACAGGAAAAGGCCTTGTGTAGCTGGCTGATCCACAGTCCGGCCCGGGTGAAATTCGTGGTCACCAGTGTCATGTTCTACCCCGACCGCAAACGCCTGGGTGATGACGCCTGGAAAGCCTTTCCGGAACAACGCCTACGGCTGCTGGAGACCATTCGTACACAGCGCATCAAGAACGTGTTCTTCGTGTCTGGCGATGTGCACGGCTCCCTGACCAGCCGCCTGACCCACAGCGAAGATCCGGATTTCGAAGTTCACACCATCGTTTCGTCACCGCTGTGCAACAGCAAATTGCTGCCCTATGCCAAAGCGGCAACCTTCATCCTCGATCAGCCACTGGTACAAACGGCCGCCGGGGATTATCGGCATGAATTGACCAGCGAAGTCATCAGCCAGGATAACTTCGCCCGCCTGGTTGTCGATCGGCAGCAGATTCAGGTGAATTACCACGATCGGGAGGGTAAGCCGTTGCATACGACAAACATCGAATTGCGTTAGGCCCAAAAAGATCGTCCGATCGCGGCCCGAGCCTCCGGCAGCTCCTACATGAGACCGCGCTACCCGTAGGAGCTGCCGCAGGCTGCGATCTTTTGGGGTCAAACGACTTACTTTTCGCCCCGCGCTGAAGAAAACTTCGTCCCGGCCGACATATTCTTATAGCACTTGGCCTTCATGTCTCTTGTCAGTCGGTGTTGCAATGATGCAACCTTGCCGAAGGCAACAGTTAAGAGGGCGAAAGCCCGGCGCGATCAGCACATTCGAAGCGAGTTTCCCTCAATGAAAAGCCAACCCGATGCCGCCAGCCGTATGGTGGCCGAGGTAGTGACGCAGTTGCCTGTGCCCTCGCGGCTCGGCATGCTGCGTTTCGAACGGCTGAATGAACCAAGCTGGGCGCTGTTGTTTCTCGATCCCAATTGCGAGCGACAGTTCGGCTTGCCGGCCGTGGAACTCTGCGCCCTGGTCGGCTCCCCCTACGCGAGCCTGATGGAGCCCGAAGCGCGCTATCAACTGCATGACGCCGTGCAGCAGCAACTGACCGCCAGTCCGCATTATCTGATCCGCTACACCCTGCACACCGCCGCCGGCACCCTGAGCCTGCTGGAAATGGGCGAAGCGTACAAACAACACAATCGGCACCTGCTGCGCGGCTATCTGCTGGTGGTTGACGGTCTGTTCGAGGGCGAGGCGCTATTACCGGCGCTGGACCTGGAAACCCAGAACTCGCGCTTGCAGATCGCCCTGGAACTCAATCAGCGCGCTCAGCAGGAACAACTGCAGCACCTGGATCGCGTGCGCGCTCAGCAAGACTTGATTCTGCTGCTGACGCGTCAGCGCTACAGCACCGGCAATTCCCTGCAAGAAGCCGCCGAACTGATCACCCGCAGCGCCTGCGACATCTACGAAATCGACTGCGCCAGCCTGTGGAATCTTGAAGGTTCGATGCTGGTGCCGATCTCGGCGTATCACCGTGAGACTCAGGAATACCTACTGCCGGAGCCCATCGACATCAGCGGCTTCCCCGATTACATGGACGCGCTGCACGGCAGTCGCGCGATCGATGCGCACAATGCGATTCGTGATCCGCGGACCCGGGAAATGGCCGAGAGCCTGCGCCCGCGCGATGTCAACGCGATGCTCGATGCCAGCATCCGCGTCGATGGCCAGGTGGTCGGCGTGCTCTGCCTTGAGCAGACCGGTGCGACCCGCGCCTGGCAGTCCGACGAAATCGCCTTCGCCGGCGAGCTGGCCGACCAGTTCGCCCAGGTCATCAACAACCACAACCGCCGCACAGCCACCAGCGCCCTGCACCTGTTCCAGCGCGCGGTCGAGCAAAGTGCCAACGCCTTTCTGCTGGTCAACTGCGACGGCGTCGTGGAGTACGTCAACCCGAGCTTCACCGCGATCACCCAGTACAGCACCGAAGAAGTCCACGGCCAGCGCCTGTCGGAACTGCCGGCCCTGGAAAACCTCAGCGAACTGCTGTTCGACGCACCCTCGGCGCTGGCCAAGAGCAACAGTTGGCAGGGCGAATTCAAGAGCCGCCGGAAAAACCTCGAACCCTACTGGGGTCAGCTGTCGATCTCCAAGGTCTACGGCGACAATCGCGAGCTGACGCATTACATCGGCATCTACGAAGACATCACCCAGACCAAACTTGCGCAACAGCGCATCGAGCGCCTGGCCTACACCGACAACCTGACCAACCTCGGCAACCGCCCGGCATTCATCCGCAACCTCGATGAACGCTTCGCCCGGGACAGCGATACGCCGGTCAGCCTGTTGCTGGTGGACATCGACAACTTCAAGCGGATCAACGACAGCCTCGGCCATCAGACCGGCGACAAGCTGCTGATCAGCCTGGCCCGACGCCTGCGCAACAGCCTGATCCCGAGCGGCAGCCTGGCGCGTTTCGCCAGTAACGAGTTCGCCGTGCTGTTGGACAACGCCGACCTCGCCACCGGCCAGCAAGTCGCCAATCAGTTGCTGGCGACCCTCGACAAGCCGATGTTCGTCGACAACCAATTGATCAGCGTCACCGGCTCCGTCGGCCTGGCCAGTTCGCCGCTGCACGGTCGCGACCCACAAACCCTGATGCGCAACGCCGGGCTGGCCCTGCACAAGGCCAAGGCCAACGGCAAACACCAGGTCCAAGTGTTCACTGAAGCGCTGAACGCCGAAGCCAGTTACAAACTGTTCGTCGAAAACAACCTGCGCCGCGCCCTGACGCAAAACGAGCTGGACGTGTTCTACCAGCCCAAACTGTGCCTGCGCAGCGGTCGCCTGCTGGGCATGGAAGCGCTGCTGCGCTGGAACCATCCGGAAAAAGGCATGATCCGTCCGGACCAGTTCATCAGCGTCGCCGAAGAAACCGGGCTGATCATTCCGATTGGCAAATGGATCGCCCGCCAGGCCTGCCGCATGAGCAAAGACCTGACCGCCGCTGGCCTGGGCAATTTGCAAGTGGCGATCAACCTGTCACCCAAGCAGTTTTCCGACCCGGACCTGGTGTCGTCGATCGCCAACATCCTCAAGGAAGAAGCGCTTCCGGCGAACTTGCTGGAGCTGGAACTGACCGAAGGCTTGCTGCTGGAAGCCACCGAAGATACGCACTTGCAACTCGACCAGCTCAAGCGCCTGGGCCTGACCCTGGCCATGGACGATTTCGGCACCGGTTACTCGTCGCTGAGTTACTTGAAAAAATTCCCGATCGACATCATCAAGATTGATCGAAGCTTCATTCACGAAATCCCGGACAACCAGGACGACATGGAAATCACCTCCGCGGTGATCGCCATGGCCCACAACCTGAAGCTCAAGGTGGTGGCGGAAGGCATCGAGACCGCCGAGCAACTTGCGTTTTTGAGGCGCCACCGCTGCGACGTCGGCCAGGGATACCTGTTCGACCGACCGATCCCGGGCACCGAGCTGATCGAAAAGCTCAAGCGCTACCCGCGCGGGCCAATCGTCTGAGCACACCCCAATCCCTGTGGGAGCGAGCCTGCTCGCTCCCACAGAGGTAGTGCGTAACTGGACGGCATTGGGCACACTGGCGGTCTGTCTATTTACATTTCTACCCACCTGAGAGGACTGATCATGGTTCTGCGCTCGGAAATTCTGGTGAACAAAAACGTGCTCCCGACTAAAGAACAAGCTCTGCCTGGCCGCGAAACTCCGATGAACCTGCCGGAAAAACACTTTGTCCACGACGCACCGCTGCTGGGCCCATTCGCCATGGACGTGGATTTTGCGATCTTCGGCCTGGGCTGTTTCTGGGGTGCGGAACGCAAGTTCTGGCAGCGCGAAGGCGTGGTCAGCACGGTGGTGGGTTACGCCGGCGGCTACACGCCAAACCCGACGTACGAAGAAGTCTGCTCAGGCCTGACCGGCCACAGCGAAGTGGTTCTGGTGGTCTACGAGCCGGCGAAAGTCAGCTACGAAGCGCTGCTGAAGATGTTCTGGGAACTGCACAACCCGACCCAGGGCATGCGCCAGGGCAATGACATCGGCACGCAATATCGCTCGGTCATCTACGCCACCAACCCGACCCAACTGGACGCGGCCAAGGCCAGCGCGAAAGTGTTCCAGGCTGAGTTGACCAAGGCGGGCAAAGGCACCATCACCACCGAAATCGACGAAGCGCCGACGGTGTACTTTGCCGAGGCGTATCACCAGCAATACCTGGCCAAGAATCCTGAAGGGTATTGCGGGATTGGCGGTACGGGCGTCACCTGCCCGATCTAAACCCGTAAAGCAAAAGATCGCAGCCTTCGGCAGCTCCTACAGGGTTTTGTGTACACCT
>NZ_CABVHK010000012.1 GCF_902497785.1 Pseudomonas fluorescens | reverse complement strand
GAGCTGCCGAAGGCTGCGATCTTTTGACCCAGGAGAGTTTGATGAGCTCAATCAAAGACCCCTGCATCAGTGTCTGCAAATTCACCGACGACATCTGCGTCGGCTGCGGTCGCAGCAAGCGCGAGATCAAGTCCTGGAAGAAGCTCGACAAGGCTGACAAACGCACGGTTCTGGCCGAAGCGGCGTTGCGCCTGATCAAACTCGGCGCCACCGGTCGGCGGAAACACAAGTAGTTATCCAATGTTCAGCTAGTCTCTGATGCGCAAAGACTGACATGAGCGTATGATTTGCGACCCTTCGGCGATCCCTTCGCCAAGTGCACAGATTGACATCGCTTCAGGACGCTCAATTGAGGGCAGCCTGAACAGACCACACCGGGAGGTGCCCAGATGAGTATCAAAGACCAGAAAGACGACCAGGAAATCGGCCCAGCAGGTGAAAAACTGCAGAAAGTCCTCGCCCGTATCGGCGTCGGCTCGCGCCGTGACGTAGAAGCCTGGATCAGTCACGGCCGGATCAAGGTCAATGGCAAAGACGCCACCCTTGGCCTGCGCGTCGACCTGCATGACGCCATCACCATCGATGGCAAGGTGATCAAGCGCGAAGAAGCCGCCGAGTCGGTACGCCGCGTGATCATGTACAACAAACCCGACGGTGAAATCTGCACCCGTGACGACCCTGAAGGCCGTCCGACCGTGTTCGACAAGATGCCGCGCCCGAAAGAAGGTCGCTGGATCAACATCGGTCGTCTGGACATCAACACCACCGGTCTGCTGATGTTCACCACCGACGGTGAGCTGGCCAACCGCCTGATGCACCCTTCCTACGAAATGGACCGTGAATACGCAGTCCGTGTGCGTGGCGAAGTCGATGACGAGATGATCGAGCGTCTGAAAGCCGGCGTTGTCCTTGAAGACGGCCCGGCCAAGTTCACCGACATCAAGCAAGCGCCCGGCGGCGAAGGTTTCAACCACTGGTATCACTGCGTGGTGATGGAAGGTCGCAACCGCGAGGTCCGTCGTCTGTGGGAATCCCAGGGTCTGGTTGTCAGCCGTCTGAAGCGCGTGCGTTTCGGTCCGGTGTTCCTCAACTCCGATTTGCCGATGGGCCGCTGGCGCGAAATGAGCCAGTACGAAGTCGACATTCTGAGTGCTGAAGTGGGCCTGACGCCGGTGGCCATGCCGCAAATGAACGCCAAGAGCAAAGACAAGCTTGAGCGTATGCAGCGCAAATCGTCGCGTCCGGTCGGCAAGACCGAGCGCGTGCGTACGCTGCGTCCAGCGGCAGGCGCTCCGGCCGCCGGCCCGCGTCCAGCGCGTGAGCCGCACCTCGAAGGCGAGCGTCCGTCGCGCAAGCCGGTTGCCCCGCGTGCCGATGGTGAGCGTGGTCCACGCACACCGCGTCCGGCCAACGGTCGCACCGAGCGTGGCGAAGGCCGCGGTGCACCGAGCGCTGGTCGCAGCGATCGTGGCGCTCCAGCCGGTCGCGGTACGCCAGTGGCGGATCGTCCTTCGGACACCAAACGCCCGGCCAAGCCGGCGCCAAAACGTCCGGGGATCAAGCTGGTGGAGGGTGACAAGCCATCGGGCAAGCGCCGTGGCGCGCCAGCCGGTTCGGGCCAGCGTCCGGGTTTCGGTCGTCGCAAACCTGAGTAATCGGTAAGCGGCACATAAAAAACGCCAGCCTTCGGGTTGGCGTTTTTTTTTGCCCAGGCTTTAGCTCTGCGGTGTTCCTATAGGCCGCTTCGCGGGCAAGCCCGCTCCCACAGGTTTGGGGTGACGTTCACATAATCTGTGTGCGACAAAAATTCCTGTGGGAGCGGGCTTGCCCGCGAAGGCGTCGATGGGTGCGCTGCCAAAGGCGGAATGGAAAACCAATTTTACGCCTCGTAAAGAAAACCTGACGATTTCTACCGATTGATCCCGTGAAACCAGTAACCCGCGATAACTGTAAGAAAATTCTTCCGCTGCACAAGCGTTAAGATCTCATTTCAGCCCTCTGTCCGCTTGTTTCACCACCCCATGCAAGGTGAGATGCGCCCCATGCCTGTCGTGCAGGTGCATAACAAAAAGGAGGCGCAATGTACGCCGTGAATCATCTTCCACTCTTTCCGAGCAACCGTTTCTCCAACGCTCTCGCCCAAGGCCCGCAAAGGCCTGACGCCTTTTATGCAGCCGCCCGACCCCCCCGAGGCGGACACGTGCAACCCCGGCAACCGACACGCTGATCCGGCGGTGTCTGGCAGCAGGGGGTTAGCGGTGTACAATGCGCCGCGTTTTACCTGTGACCTCCTGCGCAGCTGCGCAATCCTCAAGGTTATCCGCCTTGTTCACTCCGTCACGTCACGAGCGTGTCGGGTTCGATTTCGTCACAGATAAAAACAAACAGGTGACGCATGACCGTTGCAAATACGCTGAACGTGGGACCTTTTTCATGAGTGGACAAACCTCGCAATCAGGCGAGCTGAAACGCGGCCTGAAGAATCGTCATATTCAACTGATCGCCCTCGGTGGCGCGATTGGTACCGGCCTGTTTCTCGGCTCGGCCGGGGTGCTGAAATCCGCCGGTCCGTCGATGATCCTCGGCTACGCCATCTGCGGCTTCATTGCCTTCATGATCATGCGCCAGCTGGGTGAAATGATCGTCGAAGAGCCGGTGGCCGGCTCCTTCAGCCATTTTGCACACAAGTACTGGGGCGGTTTCGCCGGCTTCCTGTCAGGCTGGAACTGCTGGATTCTGTACATTCTGGTGGGCATGTCGGAGCTGACAGCGGTCGGCAAATACATCCACTACTGGGCGCCGGATATCCCGACCTGGGTCTCGGCCGCCGGATTCTTCGTGCTGATCAACCTGATCAACCTGGCTAACGTCAAGGTCTTCGGTGAAGCCGAGTTCTGGTTCGCGATCATCAAGGTGGTGGCCATCGTCGGCATGATTGCCCTGGGCAGCTATTTGCTGGTCAGCGGCAACGGCGGTCCCCAGGCCTCGGTGACAAACCTGTGGTCCCACGGCGGTTTCTTCCCGAACGGCGTCAGCGGTCTGGTGATGGCCATGGCGATCATCATGTTCAGCTTTGGCGGCCTGGAAATGCTCGGTTTCACCGCAGCCGAAGCCGACAAGCCGAAAACCGTGATCCCGAAAGCGATCAATCAGGTGATCTACCGGATCCTGATTTTCTACATCGGTGCGCTGGTCATTCTGCTGTCGCTGACGCCATGGGACAGCCTGCTGGCCACCCTGAACGCCTCCGGTGATTCCTACAGCGGCAGCCCGTTCGTGCAAGTGTTCTCGATGCTCGGCAGCAGCACCGCTGCGCACATCCTCAACTTCGTGGTACTGACCGCGGCGTTGTCGGTGTACAACAGCGGCACCTACTGCAACAGCCGCATGTTGTTGGGCATGGCTGAACAGGGCGATGCGCCGAAGGCGCTGGCGAAGATCGACAAGCGCGGCGTGCCGGTGCGTTCGATCCTGGCATCGGCGGCGGTGACATTGATCGCCGTGTTGCTCAACTACCTGATCCCGCAAAACGCGCTGGAACTGTTGATGTCGCTGGTGGTGGCCACGTTGGTGATCAACTGGGCGATGATCAGCTTCTCGCACTTCAAGTTCCGCCAGCACATGAACAAGACTCAACAGACGCCGCTGTTCAAAGCGTTTTGGTACCCGTACGGGAACTACATTTGCCTGGCGTTCGTGGCGTTTATCCTGGGTGTGATGCTGCTGATTCCCGGGATCCAGATCTCGGTGTATGCGATTCCGGTGTGGGTTGCGTTTATGTGGGTTTGTTATGGCATCAAGAACAAGCGCAGCGCGCAGCAGGCGTTGCACGCGGCAGTGAAATAACGCCGCGCGCGTAAACTACAAACCCGGCCAAGTGCCGGGTTTTGTTTTCAGTCTTTATGCAAAACCCTGTGGGAGCGTGGCTTTGTGGCGAGGGGATTTATCCCCTCACCACAGAGGCTCGCTCCCACAAGGTCCGCATTGCATCAATCTATTCGCGGTATCCTGCGCACTCTGAATTCGGACACTTTCCATGCTGGTGATTTCCAACAACGTGCATCTGCCGGATGCCGAGATCGAGTTGACGGCCATTCGCGCCCAGGGCGCCGGTGGGCAGAACGTCAATAAAGTCTCCAGCGCCATGCACCTGCGCTTCGACATTCCCGCGTCGTCCTTGCCGGAGTTCTACAAGGAGCGGCTGCTGGCGCTGCGCGACAGTCGCATCACCAGCGAAGGGGTGTTGATCATCAAGGCTCAACAATACCGCACGCAGGAGGCCAATCGCGCCGATGCACTGGAACGGCTGACCGAGTTGATCCTCAGCGCCACCAAAGTCGAAAAGAAACGTCGTCCGACCAAACCGACGCTGGGTTCAAAAAAGCGTCGGCTCGAATCCAAGACCAAGCGCGGCAGCATCAAGGCCGGGCGCGGCAAGGTCGATTTCTAACGCACGGTTCTTCCGTCACGGTGCTTTTCATTAAGGTGCTTTGGCGCTTGCCGGTACAGATACACGCTGAGCACCAAACCGCTTAAAGCGGCGAGGGCGGCGAACAGGAAGATCGAGGCAAAACCAAATCCCGCAGCAATCGCACCCGCCACTGGCCCGGTAATCCCCAGCGACAAATCAATGAACAACGAATAGGCGCCGACCGCCGCGCCACGGCTCGACGCTGGCACCAGATTCACCGCTTCGACGCCCAATGCCGGGAACACCAGCGAAAATCCGAACCCGCTCAACGCCGCACCCGCCAGTGCCCAATGGGCATCCGGCGCCAGCCACAGCAGCAACAGCCCCAGGGTTTCCACGGACAGGCAGGCGATCGCCACGCGAAAACCGCCGAGACGGTTGATCAGGTTGCCGAAAAGCAACCGCGCGCCGATGAAGCTCGCGCCGAACAGGCTCAGGCACAGCACCGCGTTGTCCCACTGTTGGGTGGCGTAATACAAGGTAATGAAGGTGGCGATGGTGCCGAAGCCGATCGAGCCCAGCGCCAGGCCACAACCGTGTGGCAGCACTCGACCCAGCACATGCATGAACGGCAGGCGCTCACCGGTCACAATCGGCGCCGCGGTTTTCGGCCAGGCCAGCGCAAGACCCAGCACGGCCAGCAACACGATGCTGACGCCCATGCTCCACAAACCCAATTGGCTGACCAGCAGCACGCCGAGCGGTGCGCCGATTGCCAGCGCGCCGTAACTGGCGATGCCGTTCCAGGAGATCACTTTGGCAGTGTTTGCCGCGCCGACCCGGCCGATGCCCCAGCCAATCGAACCGGAACCCACCAGGCTTTCCGCACTGCCGAGGACCAGCCGGCCGATCAGCAAGCTGATCAGGCTCAACATTGGCAAGCTCTGGGTCCAGGCTGAAATCAGCATGAACACACCGCTCAAGCCGCAACCGGCGAGACCATACATCACCGCCAGTTTGCTGCCCTTGTTGTCGATGATTTTGCCGGCGTAAGGCCGGCTGAGCAGGGTGGCCAGGTATTGCACGCTGATCACCAGCCCTGCGATGACCGCGCCAAAGCCGAGGTCGCTGTGGACGTAGCCCGGCAACACAGCCAGGGGAATGCCGATATTGAGGTAACCGATAAAGGTAAAGAGGACGATGGAAACGACTTGCAGCGTGACCGCCAGGGGGCGCTGGTTTTCAGACATGGGTAAAGATCCACGGGTATAGCAGGATAGATAGGCTGCTTATGATAGCGGCGCGAGCGGCCACGGGCGTGGAAAAGTAAAACTATTTGCCGGGCGGCGTGAAATCAGGGTTTGACGGGAGCGACCAGTTGCGTGGTGACCAGGGCGGCCAAGGCATTTTCTTCGGTGCCGAAACGGGCGAGCAGGGCAGCCTGTTTTTCGGGAGAAAGGCGATTCCAGATCTCGATCATTTTCTCGGCGGTGCCGATCAGGACGCTGGCCTGGCTCTCAGTGAATTCGTCGGTCATGGTGTGCAGCTCGAGGGTTCAGGCGGTGTGGAAAGCGCATGTTAGCGCTTTCCACACGGTCTGGCATTGCGGGTGTTTCAGTCTTCGCTGTCAGCCTGGCGGCGTTCAGTGGCTTCTTTCGGCTCGGGCTGTTGGGCGCCGGCTTGTTGCGGGGGTGTCTGCTCAGTTTCGTGCAGGCTTGGGAAGGGGAGATTAGGGATCTCGTGCATGTTCGCGCTCCTCGCAAAGTCTGTTGATAGATCTGGTAGATCCGCGCTTTTAAAAAGCTTGGGCAGGATACAGCAGGAGAAATGACAAATAGACTTTTATATCCATTTGTTTCGACGGATGGAGTTGTCTAGACAGGTCTGTGTAGGAGCTGGCGAAGCCTGCGATCTTTTGTTGCCATTGGAAGTCAAGATCAAAAGATCGCAGCCTGCGGCGGCTCCTACAGGGGGCTGTGTTACTTGCAGACTTTGGCGATGGCCTCGGCCAGCAAATCCAGGCGCGTCGCATCAATGCCCGCCACGTTTGCCCGGCCAGTGCCGACCATGTACACGCTGTGATGGTCACGCAGCTGTTTGACCTGCTCCGGCGTCAGCCCGGTGTAGGAGAACATTCCGCGCTGCTCACCAATGTGCGCAAAGCGCTCGCGCAACCCGTGGGGTTCCAGCGCTTCAACCAGACCACTGCGCAGTTGCGCGATGCGCAAGCGCATGGCTTCGACTTCGTCGGCCCAGAGGCTTTTCAGTTCCGGATCACCGAGGATTGTTGCTACGACCGCCGCACCATGATCCGGCGGAGTTGACCACAGATTACGTGCGATGTTGGCCAGTTGACTGCGGATATCCACCAGTTTGTCCGCAGTCTTCGCGCAGACAATCAGCGCGCCTGTGCGATCGCGATACAGGCCGAAATTTTTCGAGCATGAACTGGTGATCAACACTTCCGGCAGTTCAGCCGCGAACAGCCGGGTCGACCACGCGTCTTGTTCCAGGCCGTCGCCAAAGCCCTGATAAGCGAAGTCGATCAATGGCACCAGGTCGCGACTGCGCACCACGTCCAGCACACGGCGCCAGTCGTCATGGGACAGATCGAAACCGGTCGGGTTATGGCAGCATGCGTGCAACAACACCACGTCGCCCTTCGGCGCTTGATTGAGTACCGCCAGCATCGCGTCGACGTCAAGACGGTTATCGCTGCCGACATAAGGGTAGTGATTAACCTTGACCCCGGCCGTGGCGAAAATGGTTTCGTGAATCGGCCAGGTCGGGTTGCTCAGCCACACGCCACGGCCCGGCAGGCACTGTGCGATAAAGTCCGCGCTCAAGCGCAGCGCACCGGTGCCGCCCGGGGTCTGGGTGGCGCCGGCCCGTTGTTCGGCAATCAGCGCCGAATCGACACCGAGCACCAACTCATTGATGACTTTGCCGAACGCCGGTTCGCCGTGGCCGCCGATGTAGGTCTTGGTGGTCTGACGATCCACCAGGCGCTGCTCGGCGAGTTTCACGGCCTGGGGAATCGGCGTCAGGCCGAAGGCATCTTTGTAGACGCCGACGCCAAGGTCGAATTTGCGCGGGTTGGGGTCCTGCGCATAGGCCTCCATGAGGCCGAGAATCGGGTCGCCGGGTACTCGACCTATGGCGTCGAAATGCATTATTTGCGGCCCTCGGCGTCCTTGGCCACGTCGTCAGTGCGTGCGGCCATGATGAAATCGTTGCGGTGCAGGCCCTTGATGGAGTGGCTCCACCAGGTCACGGTGACTTTGCCCCATTCGGTCAACAGGCCCGGATGGTGACCTTCAGCCTCGGAGATTTCACCGACCGCGTTGGTGAACGCGAGTGCGTGCTTGAAATTCTTGAACAGGAAAACTTTTTCCAGCTGCATCACGCCGTCACGGACTTCGATATTCCAGTCAGGGATCTGCTTGATCAGTACCGGCAGCTCTTCATCGCTGACTTGCGGGGCGCCGGCCTGGCAGGCTTCACAGTGGGCTTGGTTCAATGTGGACATGATGTATTCCTGAAATCTGATAGTTGGAAAATCGGCCGTCAGCGTTCACACGCTAAACCAATGCGGCGGTTCCTGACAGGCTCACTTGATTCTAAAAGCTACGGCTCACGCGGCTTTCGGTGGAAATTTCGGTGCGCGCAACCCCAGCTGCATGCCTTGCTTGACCATGCCCATGATGTCTTCGTGGGCCAGGTCGAACAGGCGCTTGAGGTTCGGCAGGACAAAGTACAGCGGTTGCAGGATGTCGATGCGGTAAGGCGTGCGCATGCATTCCAGCGGATCGAACGCCTGATGCTCGGGTTCGTCCGACAGGCAGTAAACAGTTTCTTTCGGTGAGGACAGGATGCCGCCGCCGTAGATGCGCTGGCCCTCGGGCGTGTCCACCAGGCCGAACTCGATGGTCATCCAATACAGACGCGCCAGATAAACGCGTTCTTCCTTTGTAGCCTGTAGGCCGAGTTTGCCGTAGGTGTGGGTAAATTCCGCGAACCACGGGTTGGTCAGCAGTGGGCAATGGCCAAAGATCTCGTGGAAAATATCCGGCTCTTGCAGGTAGTCGAGCTCTTCACGGGTACGAATAAACGTCGCCACCGGAAACTGTTTATTCGCCAGCAATTCGAAAAAGGTCTGGAAGGGAATCAGTGCGGGTACCCGGGCAACTTGCCAGCCGGTGGTTTCGCCGAGGACTTTGTTGATTTCGCCGAGTTGCGGAATGCGGTCGTGGGGCAGACCGAGTTTTTCGATACCGTCCAGGTACTCCTGGCACGCACGCCCTTCGATCACTTTCAACTGGCGAGTGATCAGCGTGTTCCACACCGCGTGTTCCTCGGCGGGGTAGTCGATAAAACCTTGCGCATCGGGCTCGCGAGCCACGTAGTGCGTCTGCTTCATGCTGCTCTCCTGCTTGGGGATTTCGTTCTTGTTATGTGCTGCTATGGACCTAGAAATACCTCAAGGATTGCGGCGTTGCAGCAGGGGAGCGACGTGTCGCGTAGGAAAAATCGACGACTTTCGTAAAGTTTTCGTTACGTATTCGCCGTTATCACGCACCGCTTGGGATTTTCGGGTTTGAAAAGGCCCGCGGGTGTCACATAATCTTGACGACTATCTGAGCGTGTCAGCAAAAAATTACCCTGTGGGAGCGAGCCTGCTCGCGAAGCGGCGTGTCAGCCGACACTGATATGGCTGACACGCCGCCTTCGCGAGCAGGCTCGCTCCCACAGGGTTGAACTCTACTCACTGCTTTCCAGGCCTTTATATGCGTATCAAAGTCCACTGCCAAAACCGCATCGGCATTCTGCGCGACATTCTCAACCTGCTGGTCGAGTACGGCATCAACGTCGCTCGTGGCGAAGTCGGCGGTGAGCATGGCAACGCGATCTACCTGCATTGTCCGAACCTGATCAACATTCAGTTCCAGGCGTTGCGTCCGAAATTCGAGTCGATAGCCGGGGTCTTCGGCGTAAAGCGCGTAGGACTGATGCCCAGCGAGCGTCGGCACATGGAACTCAATGCCTTGCTCGGCGCCCTGGAGTTTCCAGTGTTGTCGATCGACATGGGCGGCTCAATCGTTGCGGCCAACCGCGCGGCGGCGCAGTTGCTCGGGGTGCGTGTCGATGAGGTGCCGGGGATTCCGTTGTCGCGCTATGCCGAGGATTTCGATTTGCCGGAATTGGTGCGCGCGAACAAATCGCGGATCAACGGCTTGCGCGTGAAGGTCAAGGGCGATGTCTTTCTCGCCGACATCGCGCCGCTGCAATCGGAGCACGACGACAGCGAGGCCATGGCCGGTGCGGTATTGACGCTGCACCGTGCGGATCGGGTCGGGGAGCGCATTTACAACGTGCGCAAACAGGAGCTGCGCGGGTTCGACAGTATCTTCCAGAGTTCGAAAGTGATGGCGGCGGTGGTGCGCGAAGCCCGGCGCATGGCGCCGCTGGATGCGCCGCTATTGATCGAAGGCGAAACCGGAACCGGCAAGGAGTTGTTGGCGCGGGCCTGTCACCTGGCCAGTCCGCGCGGGCAATCGCCGCTGATGGCGCTTAACTGCGCCGGTCTGCCGGAATCCATGGCCGAGACCGAGTTGTTCGGCTACGGGCCCGGCGCCTTCGAAGGTGCCCGCGCCGAAGGCAAGCTCGGGCTGTTGGAACTGACGGCGGGCGGAACGTTGTTTCTTGATGGCGTGGGGGAAATGAGCCCGCGCTTGCAGGTGAAATTGCTGCGCTTTTTGCAGGACGGTTGCTTCCGGCGTGTCGGCAGTGATGAAGAGGTTTATCTGGATGTGCGAGTGATCTGCGCAACGCAGGTCGACCTGTCGGAGTTGTGTGCCCGGGGTGAGTTTCGCCAGGATTTGTATCACCGTTTGAACGTGCTGTCTTTGCACATCCCGCCGCTGCGCGAATGCCTCGACGGTTTGACGCCGCTGGTGGAGCACTTCCTCGATCAGGCCAGTCGACAGATCGGTTGCCCCTTGCCGAAACTGGCACCGGCGGCCATGGACAGACTCAGCCATTACCATTGGCCGGGCAATGTCCGGCAGCTGGAAAACGTGTTGTTTCAGGCGGTGTCCCTGTGCGAGGGCGGGACGGTCAAGGCCGAACATATTCGCCTGCCGGACTATGGCGTGCGCCAGCCGCTTGGCGATTTTTCGCTGGAAGGCGGGCTGGATGCGATTGTCGGGCGCTTTGAGAAAGCGGTGCTCGAGCGTTTGTATTCCGAGCATCCGAGTAGCCGGCAGTTGGGCAAGCGGCTGGGGGTTTCGCATACCACCATTGCCAACAAGTTGCGTGAGTATGAGGTTGGTAAGGACAACAGCTGAAGATCAAGAGATCGCAGCCTGCGGCAGCTCCTACCTTGCAGCGGTGTATTTGTGCAGGAGCTGCCGCAGGCTGCGATCTTTGCCGCGAAGCGGCATAACACCGCCGGTTTTTCGTCTTCGACACAATCTTCCATTCCCCTCTGAACCCCTCAAGTCCTTTGTTTGCCGGGCCCCGCGCCGCCAGAAAAAAGTTGGTCTGCAAATTGCTTATGGCTCAGCAGTACAGCAGTGGGCGGCAAACGTCCGGCAGGCAGAGGAAAGAGTGTGGACAAGTACCTTTATGTGGCAATGACCGGCGCCAGCCAGAATGCACTGGCGCAGAAGGCTCACGCGAACAACCTGGCGAACATCTCCACCAACGGTTTCCAGAAAGACCTGGAGCAGGCGCGCTCGATGCCGGTGTTCGGTGACAGCTTTCCGGCGCGTGCGTTTGCCATGTCCGAGCGTCCCGCCACTGACTTCTCCGCAGGTTCACTGGTGCAGACCGGTCGCGACCTCGATGTCGCGGTGCAGGGCAACGGCTGGCTCGCCGTGCAGAATCCCGATGGCGGCGAAAGCTACGTGCGCACCGGCAGCCTGAACATTGACGCCCTGGGCGTGTTGCGCGCCGGCAACGGCATGCCGGTGATGGGCAATGGTGGGCCGATTTCGGTGCCGCCCGAGCAGCAGATCGAGATTGGCGAAGACGGCACCGTGAGCATCCGGGCGATGGGCGAAGGCCCGCGCGTGATGGCGGAAGTCGATCGCATCAAACTGGTCAACCCTGACTTCAAGAACATGACCAAAGGCCTGGACGGTTCGATCCACACCAAGGACGGCCAGCCGGCGCAAGCCGATGCCAACGTCAAACTGGTGTCCGGTTTCCTCGAGTCGAGCAACGTCAATGCCGTGGAAGAGATGACCTCGGTACTGGCGCTGGCCAAGCAGTTCGAACTGCACATCAAGATGATGAACACCGCAAAAGACGATGACCAGGCCATGGCTCGGGTCTTGCAGATCAGCTAATTATCAGAACGTCGCGCCGTAAAACAGGCGCACGAGGAGAATCGAATGCTTCCGGCTCTATGGGTTGCCAAAACAGGTCTGTCCGCCCAGGACACCAACCTGACGACCATTTCCAACAACCTGGCCAACGTGTCGACCACGGGTTTCAAACGTGACCGCGCCGAGTTCCAGGACTTGCTCTATCAGATCAAACGCCAGCCAGGCGCCCAGTCGACCCAGGACAGCGAATTGCCGTCGGGCCTGCAACTGGGTACCGGTGTGCGCATCGTCGGCACCCAGAAAAACTTCAACGCCGGCAGTCTGCAAACCACCGAGCAACCTTTGGACATGGCCATCGACGGTCGCGGCTTCTTCCAGATTCTGCAACCGGACGGCACCACGTCCTACACCCGTGACGGTACGTTCCACCTCGACTCCAACGGTCAGATCGTCAACTCCAGCGGCTTCGCGCTGGAGCCTGCGATTGTCATTCCCAACGACGCCCAGACCTTCACGGTCGGTCGCGACGGCACCGTGTCCATCACCATCGCCGGCAACCCGGCCGCCCAGGTGATCGGCAACCTGCAAACCGCCGACTTCATCAACCCGGCAGGCTTGCAGGCCGTGGGTAACAACCTGTTCCTGGAAACCGCCGCGAGTGGCGCGCCGCAAGTCGGCACGCCTGGCCTGGCCGGTTTCGGCACCACGCTGCAGAACACCCTGGAAACGTCCAACGTCAGCACCGTTGAAGAGATGGTCAACATGATCACCACTCAGCGCGCCTACGAGATGAACTCCAAGGTGATCTCCACCGCCGACCAGATGCTCTCGTTCGTAACGCAGAATCTGTAATCAAGTCTATGAGGCGGCCATGAGGTCGCCTGCAACACCGTGAGGTAGGGTCATGAATCGCTTTGTATCTGTTCTGGCACTGAGTGGGATCACCGCGCTCGCGGGCTGTGTCGCCCCGCCGCCCAAGCCGAATGACCCTTACTACGCACCGGTGTTGCCGCGTACGCCGTTGCCGGCTGCCGCGAATAACGGCTCGATCTATCAGGCCGGTTTTGAACAGAACCTGTACAGCGACCGCAAGGCGTTCCGGGTCGGTGACATCATCACCATCACCCTGAACGAGCGCACCCAGGCGAGCAAGAACGCCAACTCGCAGATCGGCAAGAACAGCAAGACCGACATCGGCCTGAGCTCGTTCTTCGGCGGCGGCTTGAGCACCAGTGATCCGGTGGGCAGCGGTAGTCTGAGTCTGGACGTGGGTTACGAAGGCGACCGCGCCACCAAGGGCGACAGCAAGTCCGGTCAGAGCAACAGCCTGACCGGCTCGATCACCGTGACCGTGGCTGATGTACTGCCCAACGGCATCATCGCCGTACGCGGCGAGAAGTGGCTGACCCTCAATACCGGCGATGAGCTGGTACGGATTGCCGGTCTGGTTCGCGCCGATGACATCTCCACCGACAACACCGTTTCGTCGACCCGCGTCGCCGATGCACGCATTACCTACTCGGGCACCGGTGCGTTTGCCGATGCGAGTCAGCCAGGCTGGTTCGACCGTTTCTTCCTCAGCCCGCTGTTCCCTTTCTAGGTGGCCACGTTGACTTTCAAACACCTGATGGTGGCTGCGTTTTTGCTGTCTGCGGCCTTCAGCGCTCAAGCCGAGCGGCTGAAGGATATCGCCAGCATCTCCGGCGTGCGGTCCAACCAATTGATCGGTTATGGCCTGGTGGTCGGGCTTAACGGCACCGGTGACCAGACGACGCAAACCCCGTTCACCCTGCAGACGTTCAACAACATGCTCTCGCAGTTCGGCATCAAGGTGCCGGCGGGTTCCGGCAACGTGCAGTTGAAGAACGTGGCGGCGGTGTCGATCAGTGCCGATTTGCCGGCCTTCGCCAAACCCGGTCAGCAGGTCGACATCACCGTGTCCTCCATCGGTAACTCCAAGAGCCTGCGCGGCGGCACCTTGCTGCTGACGCCGCTCAAGGGGATCGACGGCAATGTGTACGCGGTCGCTCAGGGCAACCTGGTGGTCGGCGGTTTTGATGCGGAAGGCCGTGACGGCTCGAAGATCACTGTCAACGTTCCGTCGGCCGGTCGCATCCCCGGCGGTGCGTCGGTGGAGCGCTCGGTACCGAGCGGTTTCAATCAGGGCAACAGCCTGACGCTGAACCTCAACCGTTCCGACTTCACCACCGCCAAGCGCATCGTCGACAAGATCAACGACCTGCTCGGCCCTGGCGTGGCCCAGGCCATCGATGGCGGTTCCATTCGCGTCAGTGCGCCACTGGATCCGAGCCAGCGCGTCGACTACCTGTCGATCCTGGAAAACCTTGAAGTCGATCCGGGTCAGGCAGTGGCGAAAGTCATCATCAACTCGCGCACCGGCACCATCGTGATCGGCCAGAACGTCAAGGTGTCCCCGGCCGCCGTGACCCACGGCAGCCTGACCGTGACCATCACCGAAGACCCGATCGTCAGCCAGCCCGGCCCTCTGTCCAATGGTCAGACCGCCGTCGTGCCGCGCTCGCGAGTCAACGCGCAACAGGAAGCCAAGCCGATGTTCAAGTTCGGCCCGGGCACCACCCTCGACGAGATCGTGCGGGCGGTGAACCAGGTCGGCGCGGCGCCGGGTGACTTGATGGCGATCCTTGAAGCCTTGAAACAGGCCGGCGCGTTGCAAGCCGACTTGATCGTGATCTGAGGACGACGACCATGGAGATGCGCAAGGGTGGCCTGGGTGTCGGCAGCAGCGATTCGGGTTCGTATTCGGACCTGAACCGGCTGAACCAGCTCAAGGTCGGCGACAAGGACAGTGACGCCAACATGCGCAAAGTGGCGCAGGAATTCGAGTCGCTGTTTCTCGGTGAAATGCTCAAGTCCATGCGCAAGGCCACCGATTCCCTGGGCGAGGACAATCCGCTCAACACGCCGGCCGCCAAGCAGTATCAGGAAATGTACGATCAGCAGTTGGCCGTTTCCATGTCCCGCGAGGGCGGTGGTATTGGTCTGGCGGACGTGCTGATGCGCCAGATGTCGAAAAACAAACCACTGGCGCCGGGCGAAGCGGCAACGTTGTCGGCGGCCAAGCAGGAAGCGGCCAAAGCGGCGGCGCAGACGCCAGTGGCGGCGGGCACGGTCGGGACCGACGGGCCGCTGTCGCGGGTCAATGGTCAGCGCCCGTTGTGGGCCTCGCGTTCGATCCATGCGCCGCAAGGGGCAGGTGAGGGCGCGCACCGCAATGACATGGCGCTGATCAATCAGCGGCGGCTGGCATTGCCACCAAAACTGGCGGATCGCTTGCTGGCAGGCCTGGTGCCTTCGGCGACGACCCCGGCTGCGGCGACCGTCGCGACGATCAACAAGACTCGATTGCCAGAGCGCGTTACCACGCAGACCGGTGCGGGGCCGTTGTTCAATGGCGACTGGCTGGCGAATGCCCAGGCGGCATCGAACGGCAGCCTGCAGATTCAGGGGCGTGCGATTGCGCAAATTCCCTTGGCGCCGGCGAAGAAAGCGTTCAGTTCCGCCGACGAATTCGTCAACACCATGCTGCCGATGGCCAAAGAAGCCGCCGAGCGCATTGGTGTCGATCCGCGCTACCTCGTGGCTCAGGCTGCGCTGGAAACCGGTTGGGGCAAATCGGTCATGCGCCAGCAAGACGGCAGCAGCAGCCACAACCTGTTCGGCATCAAGGCCAGCAGCAATTGGCAGGGTAATTCGGCACGGGCGATCACCAGCGAATTCAGGAATGGCGCGATGGTCAAGGAGACGGCCGAGTTCCGTTCCTACGACTCGTACAAGGACAGCTTTCATGACCTTGTGACGCTGCTGCAATCGAACAATCGCTATCAAGATGTTCTGAAGTCGGCCGATAACCCAGAACAGTTTGTACGCGAGTTGCAGAAGGCCGGTTACGCAACCGACCCGGACTACGCAAGCAAGATTTCGCAGATAGCCAAGCAGATGACGAGTTACCAGAACTACGCTGCGGCGGGCGTTTCCACCACGCCTTTATAGGCACCAGGATTAAGGTCTGAACCATGAGTTTGCTCAATATCGGGATGTCGGGTCTGCAAGCGGGTCAATCCTCGTTGATGACCACCGGTAACAACATTGCCAACGTCGACACGGCCGGTTACTCGCGCCAGCAAACAGTGCAGGGCACCAAGGCCTCGCAGCAGTTCGGCAATGTGTTTATCGGCACCGGCACCACGCTGGCCGATGTGCGTCGGGTGTACAACAGCTACCTCGATGCGCAGTTGCAAACCACCACGTCGCTCAACAGTGATTCGGCGGCCTACCTGAATCAGGTCACGCCGCTGGACAAGCTGCTTTCCGATACGGGCACCGGCCTGAACGGCGCGCTGACCAAGTTTTTCGCCTCGGTGCAAAACGTCAACGCCAAGCCGGGTGACGACGCGTCCCGCCAGTTGCTGCTCAGCGATGCGCAGGCCTTGAGCAACCGTTTCAATTCGATCTCCACGCAGCTGACGCAACAGAATGCCAACATCAACGGCAACCTGACGAACATGGCGGACCAGATCAATAAACTGGCTGCTACCGTCGCGCAGTTGAACCAGCGGATCTCCGAGGTTTCCAGCTCCGGCGGCATGCCGAACGAGCTGCTCGATGCGCGCAATGAAACCGTGCGCCAACTGTCGACCTTCACCGGTGCGCAAGTGGTGGAGCGTGAAGGCAGCCTCGATATTTACCTGGGCAGCGGTCAGCCGCTGGTCATGGGCAACAGCGCCAGCAAGCTTGAAGTGGTACCGGGCAAAGACGATCCGGGTCGCTTGTCGCTGCAACTCAACCGCGGTTCGAGCACCATCGACATCACCTCGATCATGACCGGTGGCGAGATCGGTGGTCTGCTGCGTTATCGCAGCACCGTGCTCGATCCGGCCATGAACGAACTGGGTCGCGTGGCGCTGGTCGTCGCCGATCAGATGAACAGCCTTCAGGCCCAGGGCATCGACAAGAACGGCGCGTTCGGTTCGAACCTGTTCAACAGCATCAATTCGTTGGCACAGATTTCCCAGCGCAGCGTGGCCAGTACCAGCAACGTCGGCACCGGCAACTTTGATGTGAGCATCAAGGACACCGGCAAGCTGACCATCAACGATTACAAGATCACGTTCACTACCGCCACCGATTACACCATTCAGCGCCTGCCGGACAACACGCCTCTGGGCACTTACAGCACTACGCCGCCGGCAACGGCTCCGGTCATCGACGGCGTCGAGATGAAGTTCAATGCAGTCAGCGCCACGCCCGGTGACAGCTTCAGGATCACCCCGACCCGCAACGCGGCGGCCAATATCAAGACCGAGATGACCGACTCCAAGCGTCTGGCCATCGCGGCACCGCTGGGCGCGGCCATTGCAGCGAGCGGCAGCGGCAACGGCACCCTGACGATTCCGGCCAGCGGTCAACCGACCCTGACCACCAAATTCGACATCTACGACGCGGCCACCACCACCGCGATGCAGAACGGCCTGAAAAACTCCACGCCGGCCAAGGTTGTGTTTGGGGCGGTGTCCGCCGACGGCGCCAGCCAGACCTACCAGTTTCTCGATGCCAAGGGTGGGGTGATCAGCAGCGGCACGATCAAGCCGGGTGAGAGCAACACCCTGAACCTGAACATTCCTCTCCAGGATGCGACGGGTGCGCCGATCCCGCCGCCGCCCGCCACTCAGTACACCGCGGCCTTCAGCATGACCATCGCCGGCGCGCCAAGCAGCGGCGCCGGGATCAACGTGACGCTCAGCCAGCCGGGCAGCCTGGACAACCGCAACGGCACCGCACTGGCCGACTTGCAGACCGCGCAGACCGTGGACACCGGTTCCGCCAGCAAGGGCATTTCCCTGAACGACGCTTACGGCAAACTGGTCGAGGGCGTGGGTTCCAAGGCGGCACAGGGCAAGCTCGACAGCGCGGCCACCGGGGCCATCCTGGCGAATGCCAAGGGTGCGCGCGACTCGCTTTCGGGTGTCGACCTCGATGAGGAAACCGGCAACCTGGTCAAGTATCAGCAGTACTACACCGCGTCTTCGCAGATCATCAAGGCTGCGCAGGCAATTTTCAGCACACTGATCAACAGTCTTTAAGGAGTCGTAGCCCATGCGCATTTCTACCGCCCAGTTTTACGAGTCCTCAGCTGCCAACTATCAAAAGAATTTCGCCAACGTGGTGAAGAGCAGCGAAGAGGCCAGCAGCCTCGTTCGCGTCAACACCGCTGCCGATGATCCGGTCGGCGCTTCGCGTCTGCTGCAATTGGGTCAGCAGGCTTCGATGCTCGACCAGTTTTCGAACAACATCACCACGATCAAGAACGCGCTCGGCCAGACCGAAGCGGTGATGACCAGCATCGGCAACGTGCTGCAACGCGCCAAGGAACTGGCCCTGGGTGCCGGCAACGCCGGTTACACCGATGCCGACCGCCAGGCCAATGCTTCGGAGCTGAGCCAGATCGAAGAGCAACTGCTGAGCCTGATGAACACCAAGGACGAGAACGGCAAGTACATTTTCGCCGGTTCCAAGGGTGACACCATTCCGTTCACGCGCAATTCCGACGGCACCTACAGCTATAACGGTGACCAGGTCACGCTGGACCTGCCGATTGGCGATACCCAGTCGATGGCCACCAACAGCACCGGTTGGGCGGTGTTCCAGCAGGCGATCAACACCAGTCGTACGCAGGCCACGATGACCTCGCCTACGCCTGCCGTCGATGGCGGTCGTGTGTCGCTGTCCAATGGTCAGGTCAATTCCGACGTGACCTACAACGCCAAATTCCGCGGTGGCGAGCCTTACACTGTGAATTTCCTCAGCCCGACGCAGATGGAAATCAGGGACTCGTCGGGTGCCGACGTGACGTCCGAGGCCACCGGCAACGGCGTGTTCAGTTCCAGCAATGGTGCGGCGACGCAGACCATCAACTTCCGCGGTGTCGACCTGAAGTTGAACATCAACATGAAGTCTGGCGACGTTCCCGGGACTGTGTTTCCGCCGGCCGGGTCGCCGAATGCCTACAGCTTCACCCTGGCGGCCAAGCCGGACAGCTTCAACGCTTCGCGCGCACCGGGCAACGTGTCGAACGAGGTGGTCACCCAAACGGAGATCACCAACAGTGCGGCCTACCACGCCAGCTTCCCGGAAGGCGGGGCAATTCTGAAGTTCACCAGCCCCACGGCTTTCGATTTGTATGCCGCACCACTGACCGCCAACAGCAAGCCGGTTTCCAGCGGCGTACTGGCGGGCTCCGTCGCCACCGCGTCGGGCGTGGCCTTTACCCTGAGCGGCACGCCAGCACCGACCATGGTTGCCGGCGACCAGTTCTCGGTTGCGGTCAACACTCACCAGACGCAGAGCGTGCTGGACACCGTCAGCCAGCTGAAAACCGCGCTGTCGACGCCGACCAACAACGACCCGCTCGCCATTCAGAAATTGAACGCGGCCGTGGGTTCGGCGGTTGGTAACCTGACCAGCGGCACCGACCAGTTGACCTCCGGCCTCAGTTCCGTGGGTGGACGCGGTGCGTCGCTGATCAATCAGACCGATATCAACGAGGCACTGGTGGTGGCCAACACGCAGACCCAGGGCTCGATCCGGGATTCGGATCCGGCCACGGTGATGACCCGCCTGACCTTGCAGCAAACCATGCTGCAGGCGTCGCAGCTGGCGTTCAGCAAAATCGCTCAGTTGGGGCTGTTCAACAAAGTCTGAGTCAAGGCCTTCGCGCTGTTGGCGCGAGGGCTCTGGACACCCGAGTGCAAACCGTCTTTTTTCAGCGGTTCAGGGCTGCTTCACTCTTGATGGAGTGAGCGCCCGCCGCTCGAGAGTTTCCCTGCCGTGAAACCAGCTCCTCTTGTCACTATCGCCATTCCCGCCTACAACCCACTGTACTTTCAGGCCGCGCTGCACAGCGCCCTGAACCAGACCTACACGTCGCTTGAAGTGATTGTGTGTGACGACAGCGACAGTGACGACATCCATGAACTGGTCCAGGCCTGCACGGTGCCGCAAGCCGTGACGCTGCGTTATGTGCGCAATGAACAACGCCTGGGGTTCAAGGGAAATCTGCTGGCCTGCGCCGAGCAGGCCACGGGGGAGTACCTCAAGTTTCTCTGCGATGACGATCAACTGCTGCCTGAGTGTATTGCCCGTCAAGTGCAAGGTTTCATCGACCATGATGATGTGAACCTGGTGGTTGCCCAGCGTCAGTATTGCGACGGCGACTACCTGCTGCTTCCCGAGCGGCTGGATAACGCCAGCATTGCCTCGGGGGACACGATGTTCAAGGGCGAAGACCTGCTGGATGTGCTGGAAAGCTCGACCATCAACTTCCTCAGCAACCTGAGCGGCGCGCTGCTGCGCACCTCCCAGGTGCTGGAATATCTGCCAGCCCTGACACAGGTCGGCGAAGGGTTTGTCGCCCGTCTCGATTTCGCCTTGTTTGTCTGTCTGTTGCGCCGTGGCAACCTGGCGGTCATCGCTCAGGTGCTCAGCTTCGAACGCTTGCACCCGGCGCGCCTGAGCAACCAGCCAGACGTCGAGCAGGCCGTGGCGGTCGAGCTGGGCTGGCTGGTCCAGATGCTGGCGGTGCGCAGCGGCGAGCCGGCGCCTGCGCCGGGGCATGTGCGCTTTATCGATCTGGCCAGTGCCGCCCTCGGCGAACCCTATGCCTGGGATGAGATGGCCCTGAGTCGTTCATTGGGCTTTACCCAGACGCTGATCCAGTCGCGGGTCGGTGAAAACTGTGACAGCTTTGCCGACGTGTATCAGCAATGGCTGGCCTGTCGCACCCTCAACCCGGCCCAGCAACGCCTGCTGCCTACGCGCCTGGCCTCGTGGGCATGGCAGCCGCGCATTGTTCCCGTGGTGATTGATGCCGACGCCGACGATGCGGCGCTCGCTGTCACGCTGGAGAGTATCGAACGGCAAGTCTACGGCGCCGAAACCGTGCTGGTGCTCTCCGGTGGCAATCGTACCGACAGCGTGGCGGGTAACGTGATCCGTGTGGCCTTGCAGGGCGATGGCCTTGAGCAGCTCAATGGCCTGCTGATGCAAATGGACGGTGCGCACTGGTTCTGGCTGCTGCGGGCCGGCGATCGACTGAATGAACTGGCCTTGCTGCTCCTCGCCGAGCGTATGGTCGAAAGTCCCGACGCGCTGTGCCTCTACAGCGATGAAGGCGGGCTGCGCAATGACGTGTCAGTCGAACCGATTTTCAAGTCCGATTTCAATCTGGACCTGTTGCGCAGTTATCCCTATGTCGGGCGAACACTGGCCCTGCAGCGTCAAGGCTTTGTGGCCGCCGGCGGGTTCAATCCGGACTTCGCCGAGCTCAGCCCCCACGACCTGGTTTGGCGGCTTGTTGAAAACCACGGTGCGCACGTCGTCGAGCATGTCGCCCAAGTGCTGGTCGAGTCCGCGTTCGGCCTGTCGCAATGGCTCGCCCTGCCGCAGGTGATCGAACAAAACCCCCGTGTGCTGACCGCGCACCTTGATCGTATCGGTGCCGCGCACACGGTGCGGCCAGGCAAAGTGCCGCTGATCAATCGAATTGACTACCAACACGACGTTCAGCCGCTGGTGTCGATTGTGGTGGTGACGCGCGACGGGCTCGGTCGGCTGCAACGCTGCGTCGAGAGTGTGCTGGAGCACACGGCCTATGCTCACTACGAATTATTGATCGTCGACAACGCCAGCACCTCGATCGACATGCGCGACTGGCTGGCCGCCATGGCGCAAATGGGCGGCGACAAATTGCGCGTGCTGCATTGCGATTACCCGGATAACCCGGCGGCGGCGCAGAACTTCGCCGTGGCTCAGGCGCGCGGCGAATATGTGCTGTTGCTCAGCCCCGATAGCCAGATCGTCAACCGCGACTGGCTTGCAGAATTGCTCAATCACGGTTTGCGTCCGGAAGTGGGCGTGGTCGGCGGCCGCATGGTCAGCCCTAAGGGGCGCATCGAAGGTTCGGCGCTGATATTGGGCATGCGCGGCCCGGTCGGCGTGCCTTGGCGCGGGGAAGTGGTGACGACGGCGGGCTACATGCAGCGCCAGCAGACGGTGCAGAATTTAAGCGCTGTGGGCACTGAATGCCTGCTGGTCCGCAAGCAGGTATTCGACGAGCTTCAGGGGTTTGACGAGCATGCTTTTGCGCAACAGCTCAACGGCCCGGACTTCTGCCTGCGCGTCAGGCAAAAGGGCTATCTGGTGGTCTGGACGCCTTATGCTGAAACAGTCCGGGTGGCTGGCGATGCGCCGAGCGGAACGGTGGGGTCAGAGCTGGTGGCTGAGCAGAAGCGTTTTTATCATCGCTGGCTGCCGATCATTGCCAGAGACCCGGCGTATAACGTCAACCTGAGTCTGAACACCAATAACTTCAGCCTGGAACCCGGCTTCAAGAACGACTGGAATCCGTTCACCCGTCACCTGCTGCCGCGGGTGCTGGCGATCCCGATCAACGAGACCGCAGTGGGTCACTACCGCGTCACCCAACCCTTTCTCGAGCTGGAAGCGGCGGGTCAAGTGCTCGGTAATCTGGCGTTCCATACGCCTTCGGACATTGAACTGGAGCGCCAGTCGCCCGACGTCATCATCCTGCAAGGGCGCTACAGCGAAGGCGCGGTGAATGAAGTCGAGCGGGTGAAGAACAGCTCGCGGGCGTTCCGGATCTTCGAACTCGATGACTATGTCATCGATGTGCCGAAGAAGAATGCTCACGTGCGCAAGGCCATCGTCGGTGTCGAAAAAATCGTGCGGCGGGCGATAGGGCTGTGCGACCGGGTCGTGGTGTCGACCCAACCGCTGGCCGATGCGCTCAAAGGCATGCATGACGATATTCGCGTGGTGCCGAACATGCTCGCTCCGTATCTGTGGAACGGGTTGAGCAGCCAGCGACGCACGTCGCGCAAACCGCGGGTCGGTTGGGGTGGGGGGACCAGTCACGATGGGGACCTGGCGATCATTGCCGATGTCGTTCGTTTGCTGGCGGATGAAGTGGAATGGGTGTTCTTCGGGATGTGCCCACCGGCACTCAAGCCATTCGTTCACGAATTCCATCCCTCCGTCGGCCTGCAGGCGTACCCCGGCAAACTGGCGAGCCTGAACCTCGATCTGGCGTTGGCGCCGTTGGAGTTTCACATCTTCAACGACTGCAAGAGCAACTTGCGCCTGCTGGAATATGGCGCGTGCGGTTATCCGGTGATCTGCACGGACACTGAGGCTTATCGCGGTTACCTGCCGTGTACCAAGGTGGTGAGCAACAGTACCGAGGAATGGCTTGAGGCAATTCGCATGCACCTGGCTGATCCGGAGGCGAGTTACCGGATGGGGGATGCGTTGCGTGAGGAAGTGCTGCGTGACTATATGCTTCGGGGTAATAACCTGAATTATTGGGCTGAGGCTTGGTTGCCTGGTTGATTCTGGGTTTGCGGTTGGGTGTATATCCATTTTTTGGGTGATGGCTGATATTGGTTTCGCCCTTACGGCGAGTCACTTTCGAAAAGCGCGAAAGTAACCAAAGCGCTCTTGCCCCACCACTCGGCACCTCGCTCTGGCTCGGTGTGCCCTCACTCCGGCATTGCTCCGCGGGTCGCCGCGATGGGCCATCCCTGGCCCAGCGCGGCTAAACCGGCATCCTTGCCGGTTTCCCCGCTACGCAATGCCTGCGTTCGGCCAGCGTGGTTTTATGGGGCGCTCAACATCAACATCAACATCAACATCAAAACCGCGGCGGCCTGCGGGCCGACCGTGGCTTCAAGCGGGCGCGCTGCGCTGCCTTGATCATGCACAACCTCTGGACCGAGCAATTTCCCTGTGGGAGCGAGCTTGCTCGCGATAGCGGTGTGTCAGCCGACATTGATGTTGGATGATAAACCGCTATCGCGAGCAAGCTCGCTCCCACATGGGAAATGTGGTGGGCGTGGCATTGGTGTTCAACTGCGATGACTTGGTCGAACTAACCGTCAGGTCGGCTATCAGGCCGCCTCGTTTTTGATTTTGATCTGAGCGCCCCATAAAACCACGCTGGCCGAACGCAGGTATTGCGCAGCGGGGAAACCGGCAAGGATGCCGGTTTAGCCGCGCTGGGCCAGGGATGGCCCTTCGCGGCGACCCGCGGAGCAATGCCGGAGTGAGGGCACACCGAGCCCAAGCGAGGTGCCGAGTGGTGGGGCAAGAGCCCTTTGGTTACTTTGGGGCTTTTCCAAAGTGACCCGCTGTAAGAGCGGAACCAATAGCCGCCATCACCGCAGAAACGGATATTCACTCAAGCCCACACCCAACCCCAAACCCCGCCCCAACACAGAGAAAGAGCTGGCGCGTTTCCTGCAAGCTCCCCCGATATCGCCATAAAACGAGCACTTCCGGTGAATCCAGAAGCGCCCTGACCGGCATTCAAGGTTTTATCCCGAAGGCCCGCAAAAGCTCCAGACAGCTTGGCTGAGCCCGGTGACGAACAAGAGGGGGAACGATGAAGGCAGTTATTTTGGCGGGCGGCCTGGGCACGCGCATCAGTGAGGAGTCGCACCTCAAACCCAAACCGATGATTGAAATCGGCGGCAAGCCAATTCTCTGGCACATCATGAAGCAGTACTCCGCTCACGGGATTCATGACTTCGTGATTTGCCTGGGCTACAAGGGTTACGCGATCAAGGACTTCTTCGCCAACTACTTCCTGCACACCTCCGACGTCACGTTCGACATGTGCAATAACCGCATGGACGTTCACCAGAACTACAGCGAGCCCTGGCGCGTCACCCTCATCGATACCGGTGAAGACACCATGACTGGCGGGCGCTTGCGTCGTGCCGGCCGCTACCTGGAAAACGAAGAAGCGTTCTGTTTCACCTACGGCGACGGCGTGTCCGATTTGAACATCGGTGCGCTGGTGGATTTCCATTTGTCCCACGGCAAGCTCGCCACGGTCACAGCGGTGCAGCCGCCCGGTCGTTACGGTGCCCTTGAGCGCGACGGCGACCTTGTCCGCGGTTTTACCGAAAAGCCGCGCGGTGACGGCGGCTGGATCAATGGCGGTTTCTTCGTGTTGTCGCCCAAGGTTCTGCCGCTGATCACGGCCGACGATACGGTCTGGGAATCCGAGCCGTTGATCGGCCTCGCCGACCGTGGCGACTTGGCTGCCTTTCAGCACGATGGCTTCTGGCATCCGATGGACACCCTGCGGGACAAGAATCACCTGGAGCAGCTGTGGCAGAGCGGGGAGGCCCCATGGAAACAATGGGACTGAGCCCGGATTTCTGGCGCGGCAAGCGGGTTCTGCTGACGGGCCACACGGGCTTCAAAGGCAGCTGGCTGACGTTGTGGCTGCAAAGCCTCGGCGCCGAGGTCAGCGGGTTTTCCCTTGATCCGTCGACCGAGCCGAGCCTGTTCGAACTCGCGCGTGTCCACGAA
This sequence comes from Pseudomonas fluorescens, assembly GCF_902497785.1. Taxonomy (GTDB): domain Bacteria; phylum Pseudomonadota; class Gammaproteobacteria; order Pseudomonadales; family Pseudomonadaceae; genus Aquipseudomonas; species Aquipseudomonas fluorescens_BO. The sequence continues at coordinate 217,001 of NZ_CABVHK010000012.1, read as the reverse complement.
GGCATCAACGATCAACGCGGCGATCTGCGTGACCTCGGCGCCTTGCTGGAACTGATCGCCGAAACCCGACCGGAAATCGTCCTGCACCTGGCGGCCCAACCGCTGGTGCGCGAAGGTTATCGCGATCCGCTGGGGACTTATTCCAGCAACGTCATGGGCACCCTCAATCTGCTCGAAGCGATCCGTCAGGTCGGCGGCGTGCGCGCCTGCGTGCTGGTGACCACCGACAAGGTCTACGCCAATCAGGAATGGCTGTGGCCGTACCGTGAAAACGAAGCCCTCGGCGGCCACGATCCCTACAGCAGCAGCAAAGCCTGCTGCGAGTTGTTGGCGCAGTCTTACGCCGCCTCGTTCTTCCCGGCCGAAAAACACGCCGAACACGGTCTGGCCCTGGCCACGGCGCGTGCCGGCAACGTGCTGGGCGGTGGCGATTTTGCCCCGGAACGTTTGATCCCCGACGTGCTGAAAGCCTGGTCCGCGGACGAGCCGGTGACGCTGCGCTACCCGCAAGCCGTGCGCCCTTGGCAGCACGCGCTGGAGCCGCTGGCCGGTTACCTGCAACTGGCCGCCGGGCTTTACGAAAAAGGCCCCGAGTTCGCCGGTGCGTGGAACTTTGGCCCGAGCGAAGCCGACATGTGCAGCGTCGGCGAAGTGGTCGAACTGCTTGCCAGCCGCTGGCCACAAGCGCGCGGTTTACGCATCGAGCCGAGTGATTTGCATGAGGCGGGTCTGTTGCGCCTCGACAGCAGCCGCGCCCGGCAACTGTTGGCCTGGCAACCGCGCTGGTCGTTGCAGCAGTGCCTGACCCAGACCCTCGATTGGCACTTGGCCTGGCAAAACGGCGACGACATGCGTGCCGTCACATTGAGCCAGTTGAACCTGTACCGAGGCGCGCTGTGAGCGAATTTCTGTTGAACGCATTGCCGCTGAACGGCTTGTTCAGCGTGCAGCACAAGCGCTTCGAAGATGAGCGCGGACACTTCGCGCGGCTGTTCTGCGAAGGCAGCCTCAGCGCCTTCGGCCAAACGTTTCATATCCGTCAGATCAACCATTCCTGCACCCGCGAACGCGGCAGTGTGCGGGGCTTGCATTACCAGAATGGCAATGCCCCGGAAGCCAAGCTGATCACCTGCCTGCGCGGTGAAGTCTGGGACGTGGCGGTGGATTTGCGCCCGGACTCAGAGACGTTCCTGCACTGGCACGCCGAACACCTGCGGGCCGGCGACGGTCGCAGTCTGCTGATCCCCGCCGGTTTCGCCCACGGCTTTCAGACCCTGACCGACGACGCCGAATTGCTCTACCTGCACAGCGCCGATTACGCGCCGGAGCACGAGGGCGGCTTGTCGGTGAACGATCCACGGCTGGCGATTGCCTGGCCGTTGCCTGTCAATAATCTGTCAGTCAGGGACGCCAGTCATCCCTTGCTCGATCCACATTTCGCCGGAGTGCGTTTATGAACTGCCGTGGTTGCGGGACTTCTCTGGCCTTGCCGCTGATCGATCTCGGTACGTCGCCGCCGTCCAACGCTTATGTACGCGCCGACCAGCTGGAGCAGGCCGAGCAATGGGTGCCACTGAAAGTCGCCGTGTGTCAGCAGTGCTGGCTGGTGCAAACCGAGGATTACACCAGCGCCGACAGCCTGTTCGACGCTGAGTATGCGTATTTCAGTTCGTTCTCCAGCACCTGGCTGGCGCATGCCGAGCGCTATGTGGCCGAGATGGTCGAGCGCTTCGGCCTGACCGCCGACAGTCGCGTGGTGGAAATCGCCGCCAACGACGGTTACCTGTTGCAGTACGTCGCCGGGCGCGGCATTGCGTGCCTGGGCGTCGAGCCGACCCGCAGCACCGCGCAGGCAGCGCGGGAAAAAGGCCTGGACATCCGCGAGGTGTTTTTCGGTCGCAACAGCGCTGCGCAACTGGTCAGCGAAGGCTGGTCGGCGGACCTGATGGCCGCCAACAACGTGCTGGCCCACGTGCCAGACATCAATGATTTCCTCGGTGGTTTCGCCACCTTGCTCAAACCAACCGGCGTGGCGACGTTCGAGTTTCCACAATTGCTGACGCTGATGGCCGGGCAGCAGTTCGACACGCTGTATCACGAACACTATTCCTACTTGTCACTGACCGCCGTGCAGACCTTGTGCGAACGCAATGGCCTGGAAATATTCGACGTCAGTCAGCTGTCGACCCACGGCGGTTCGCTGCGGGTTTTCGTGCAGCGCGCCGAGGGCATTCGTCGTGACGTGCAGCCGGCAGTCGCCCGGCAACTGCAAGCCGAACTTGTCGCCGGGGTGAAAACCCCCGAGTACTACGCGACCCTCGCGCCGGCTGCGGAGCGGATCAAACACGAACTGCTGCGCTTTCTGCTGAAGGCCAAAGCCGAGGGCAAGCGGGTGGTCGGTTACGGCGCTGCCGCCAAGGGCAACACCTTGCTCAACTACGCCGGGGTCAAGCCGGACCTGTTGGCCTGGGTGGCCGATGCCAACCCGCACAAGCAGGGCAAGTACTTGCCCGGTAGCCGGATTCCGGTGGTGTCGCCCGAGCGCATCGCCCTCGAGCAACCTGACTACATCCTGGTCTTGCCGTGGAACCTGCTGACTGAAATCACCGAGCAATTCGCCTTTGTCAAAACCTGGGGTGCACGGTTTGTCGTCGCTGTTCCGGAGTTGAGTATTCAATGAGCAGAATTCATTACACCAAACCGAGCGTCGGTGAACTGGAAGCCCGGTATGCGCTGGATGCCGTGCAGAACGGTTGGGGCGCGCGTTGTTACGAATACCTGACGCGCTTCGAACACGGGTTCGCCGAGCACCTCGGGGCGACCTATGCCATCGCGACCTCAAGCTGCACCGGCGCGCTGCACATGGGCATGGCGGCGCTGGGTATCGGCGCCGGCGACGAAGTGATTCTGGGCAATACCAACTGGATTGCTTCGGCGGCACCCATCACTTATCTGGGCGCTACGCCGGTGTTCGTCGATGTTCAGCCCGACAGCTGGTGCCTGGACCCGGAGCTCGTCAGGCGTGCAATTACCCCCCGGACCAAAGCCATTCTCGCCGTACATCTTTACGGCAACCTGTGCGACATGGATGCCTTGTTGGCGATCGGTCGCGAACACGGTATCCCGGTGATCGAAGATGCCGCCGAAGCCATCGGCTCGCAGTGGCGCGGCAAGGCCGCCGGCTCTATGGGGGCGTTCGGCGCGTTTTCATTTCATGGCACGAAAACCATGACCACCGGGGAGGGCGGGATTTTCGTCACCTCGGACAAAGCCTTGTATGAGCGCGTCCTGACCTTGTCCAACCACGGCCGAGTCGCGGGCAGCACCAAACAATTCTGGCCCGAGTTCATGGGCTTCAAATACAAAATGAGTAACCTGCAAGCCGCCGTTGGCTGCGCCCAGGTCGAGCGGATCGAGGAGTTGATCGAACGCAAACGGACGATTTTCGCCAATTACGCCAGCGCCCTGGCCGCGCTGCCCGGGGTTACGCTGAACCCCGAGCCGGCACACGCGCGTAACGGTTACTGGATGCCCACGGTGGTGTTCGATGCCGAACTGGGGATTCATCGCGACGAAATGATCAGCGCTTTCCAGGCCGCCGATATCGACGCCCGGGTGTTCTTCTGGCCACTGTCGTCGTTGCCGATGTTCAGCGAGCAGGTGGTCGACACGCCGGTGGCGTTTGCCTTGCCGGAGCGCGCGTTCAACCTGCCGAGTTACCACGACATGACCGATGCCGATCAGCAGCGTGTGGTGGACGTCGTGCACGGCTTGCTCGCGCAAAGGGTATCGCGGTGAACCTGTATTTGCTGGGCGCGGCCAACCCTGAAGCCGTGCGCATGTTGCATGCAGTGAAACGCAGCACGCCGAATGTCGAGTTCGCGTTTCTGGACAATGATCCGGCCAAACACGGCACGTTGTTTTTTGGCGTGCCGGTGCTGGGCGGATCTGCGCTGGTCAGTGAGCTAAAAGGGCCGAACGCGCGTTTCGTCAACCTGATCACCGGCAACACCCGTCTGCGCTACGAGACCACTCGCGAGTTGGTTGAGGCCGGCGCCACGCTGGGTCAGTTCATCCACCCCGGCATCGACCTCACAATGATTCGCATGGGGCAGGGCAGTTACCTGCAAGAGGGCGTGATCATGCAAGCCGAAGTGACGCTGGGTGACAACACCAGTATCAGCGCCGGCAGTGTGGTCGGGCATGAGGGACAGATCGGCCACTCGGTGTTCATGGCGCCAGGCGTGTGCATTGCCGGTTGCGTGGAGATCGGCGACGGGACCTTCATCGGCACCAACGCGACGATTCTTCCGCGTTTGCGCATCGGTCGCTGGGTCACCATCGGGGCCGGTGCCGTCGTGACCAAAGATGTACCGGATTTTTCAGTCGTGGCGGGCAATCCCGCCAGGATCATCAAGACCAACGCGGTGCCTTACCCCGACGGGAAGGTTTTCAAGTAACCCGTTTCCCTATTTTTCTGGAGCGTTTCAATGAATCCCCATGAGCAGTTTCGCGAAGAAGTAAAAGACAACATCGCAGGCTTGCAGCAAGACAAGGCGTTGCAAGCCGAATCGCTGGGCTGGGTCGGCACCACGGCCAGACACAAGTACACCTACAACTTCAGCTGGATGGGCCGGCCGATCATCCAGTTCCCTCAGGACATGGTCGCCATGCAGGAAATAATCTGGAACCTGCGTCCGGACGTGATCGTTGAAACCGGCATCGCCCACGGCGGTTCGCTGGTGTTTTACGCCTCGATCCTGGAACTGATGGGCCACGGGGAAGTGCTGGGTGTCGACATCGACATTCGCCCGCACAACCGCGAAGCGATCGAAGCTCACCCGATGAGCAAACGCATACAGATGATTCAGGGTTCGAGCATCGACACGGCCATCGTCGATCAGGTGCGCGAGCGTATCCAGGGCAAGAAAGTGCTGGTGGTGCTGGACTCCAATCACACCCATGAACACGTGCTCGAAGAACTGCGCCTGTATGCGCCGATGGTGTCGGTGGGCAGTTACTGCGTGGTCATGGACACCGTGGTCGAAGACATGCCCGAAGACGCGTTTCCAGACCGTCCGTGGGGCAAGGGTGACAACCCGAAAACCGCGGTGTGGGCCTACCTTGAAGAGAACCGCGATTTCGAGATCGATCAGGCGATTCACAGCAAATTGCTGATCACTGTTGCACCAGACGGCTACCTGCGCCGGGTGCGTTGAGCGACAACTTTTTTCAAGCGTTTATCAGGCAAAACGGTCTGTGGTGGGGAAGGATATGCAAGGCATTTACGGTTCTGAAAATACGCAGTCCCTGGGTGAACTGTTCACTCTGGTGCTGATTACACACAATCGCCCGGCGTTCCTGCGCAGGGCACTGCAGTTCTACCGCACGTTGCCTTGCAAGATCCTGGTCCTCGACTCATCGGCCGTCGCTGCGGAAGGCGTGGCGGGCGTCGCAGATTCGATCGACTATCGACACTTGCCGCAATTTGGCTATTGGGGAATTCAGGCCAAACTGGCGTATGGCGTCGAGCAGGTCACCACGCCGTACATGGTCTTCGCCGCCGACGATGATTTCCTGTTGCACGGTGCCCTCGCCGAGTCGGTGAACTTCCTCGAAGCCAACCCTGACTACGGTCTGTGCCATGGCTATTGCCTGATGTACCTGACCCATGCCACTCACGTGCAGTACTACCGCCGTGACAAAAAGGTGCAGGAGGACTACAACGCCGAGTCCGCTCAGGACCGTGTGATCGATTACACCAGTCAGTACATTCCGCCGTTCTATGCAGTCCACCGCACTGCGCTGTTGCGTGACTGGTATGCCGCGATGCCTGAAGGGACGATCTTCCAGTGGCAGGAGATCGGTCATGTCTACTACATGCTGGCCCGGGCCAAGGCGCGAATTCTGCCGATGCCGTACGTGGTGCGCGAGGTCAACTATGGCCACTCGGATCACAACACTGAAATCATGACGACCTTGAGTTTCAAAGACGCCCGATCCGTGGCCGAACGCGAACGTTTTGCCGGGTTTCTCGCATCGTTGCCGACCGGCATCAGTGACCTGAATGAACAACAGACCGCGCAGGTCGCGCTGCAAAGTTTCGCTGCCCTCGCCGAGAGCCTGACGATCCGCAACGCGCTGACCATCGAGCCGATTTTCGAGTCGTACTGGACGGACCCGGCGCAGGGGCCGAAGCGTGTCTTCGGCGCCCAGCAATACGTTGAAATGCCGTTCTATAACAGTGCCTTTTTCGATCAACTGACGCAGTGCGAATTCCTGCTTCATTCGATGCCGGCAGGGCGCTTGCAACTCGAGCAAATGGAAGGCGCATTGCTCAAGCAGGAAGCGTTGCAACGCACTTATCCCAATGACACGCCGGCGACGATTCAAAACCGTCTGCTGGACGCGGTGGAACTGGGCGCGTTCAACCGTCGCGTGGTGCAAAAACTGGCGCAGCAGCTGCAGGATATGGATGAGCTCACCGACGCCCAGGTACTGACCGACTGGGTCAAGCGTCTGGACAGCGTCCCCACCTTCGACAGCCGTCAATTGCTCGACAGCATGCCGTCGGGGCGTCTGCACAACTGGCTGCAAGCCCGGCAACCGAACGACACCGCGGTGCGGAAAATCAACCAGCACCTGGCGGCTAATCAGGGCGGCCCTCAGTTCGACATTCTGCTGCTCGATCTGGACGCCGACATGGACAAGCTCCAGGTCACCTTCGATAGCCTGATGGGGAGCGCGTTCCGGGCGTTCAAGGTGGTGGTCTTCACCATGGGTGATTTGCCGGCGGTCACCACGGCGCAAAACACCCTGCATTTCGTCAAGGTCAGCGCGGCCAATTACGTCGACAAGCTGAACCAGATCGCTCGCCAGTCGACCTCGGACTGGTTGCTGCTGGCCGAGGCGGGCGACGAGTTCACCGCTGCCGGCTTCCTGCGTGCCAGCCTCGAGCTGCAAAACGCCGAAGGTTGCCGTGCGGTGGCGATGGACGAGATTCATCGCCAGGCCGATGGCACTCTGGTGGATGTGTTCCGCCCGGCCTTTAACCTCGACCTGTTGCAGAGCTTGCCGTCATGGGTTGCGCGGCACTGGCTGATTCGCCGCGAAGTGTTGGTGGACGTCGGCGGTTTCGCCCGCGAGTTCACCTCGGCGCTCGAGTTCGACCTGCTGCTTCGCATGATCGAAGCCGGCGGCCTGGCCGGTTTTGCGCATTTGCCGGAACCGTTGCTGATCACCGCAGCCCCCGAACCCACCGCCCACGACCACGAGCGTCAGGCGCTGGTCCGTCATCTGGCGACCCGTGGTTATCAAGCCCAGGTCAGCGCCGAAGCATCGGGTGGTTTGCGTATCGAATACCGCCATGCGGGGCGCCCGAAGGTCTCGATCATCATCCCGAGCCAGGACAACCTGGAGCACTTGCAGCGCTGCCTGGTCAGTGTCTTGCAGCGCACGCGCTATCAAAACAACGAAGTGGTCATTGCCGATAACCACAGCCAGTCCGCCGAGCTTCACACCTGGCTCGACAGCCTGGAACGCAATGGCCGGGGCCGGATTCGTCTGGTCAAGACTGCACAGCGCCTGAGCACATCGGCCCTGATCAACCTCGCCGCCGAACAGGCTCAAGGCGAATACCTGGTGCTGCTGGCCGCGGACGCCGAAGTGGTCAACGCGAACTGGATAGAGGCCTTGCTCAATCAGGCCCAGCGTCCCGAAGTCGGCGTGGTCGGGGCCAGGCTGGTGGATCGCGCGGGCAGCGTGACCGGTGCCGGGCTGATTCTCGGACTCGACGGCGGCATTGCTTCGCCCTTCGTCGGCGAGAAAAAAGACGCCTCAGGCTACATGCGCCGGCTGCTCGTCGAACAGAATTACGCGGCCGTCAGCGGTGCCTGCCTGATGATTCGCAAGGAAGTCTTCGACGCCCTCGGCGGTCTGGATCGCGAGCACTTCGATGATGCCTACGCTGATGTCGATCTGTGCCTGAAAGTGGCCGACGCCGGGTTGCTCACGGTGTGGACGCCGCAAGTGCAGATTGTCCATCCGGGAACCTTGCCGGACGACTCCCAGGCTGTGGCTGCCCTGCGCGACAAATGGCAGGCGCGCTTTGCCCACGACGAGTCTTACAACAGCAACCTGGCCCTGACCGGCAAGGTTTTTTCCCTCAGCGAACCGTCCCCGGTCAACTGGGCGCAGTTGCTTGCGTAAGCAGTCTGATCCACCAAAAGGATACGCGACATGTTCAAGGCCAAATTGATGTTCAGAGGTGCGCGCAGTTGCCGGCGCGTCAGGCGTTGCGTTGAGTCCGGCTCATGATGCCTATGCGGATTCCCTACGGCCGGCAGAACATTGATCAGGCGGATATCGACGCGGTAATGGAAGTGCTCAAGTCCCCCTGGCTGACTCAGGGCCCGACCATCGAGCGTTTCGAAAACGCCTTGGCCGACCACTGTCAGGCGCAGCACGCGGTCGCCGTGTGCAACGCCACGGCAGCGCTGCACATTGCCTGTCTTGTCGCGGGGCTCGGCCCGGGCGATTACCTCTGGACCAGTCCGAACACCTTCGTCGCGTCGGCCAACTGCGCGCGCTACTGTGGCGCCGACGTCGATTTCGTCGACATTGATCCGCACACCTTGAACCTTGACGCGAGGTTGCTCGCCGAAAAACTCGAGGTCGCCGAAGCCGCCGGAAAACTCCCCAAGGTGGTGATCGCGGTCGCGTTCGCCGGGCAGAGTTGCGACATGCGCGCCATCGCGCAGTTATCCGCGCGCTACGGTTTCATCTTGATCGAAGATGCCGCGCATGCGGTGGGCGCCTCGTACCTGGGACGGCCGGTGGGCTGTGGCCAGTTCGCCGCCATGACCATCTTCAGTTTTCATCCGGTCAAGATCATCACCAGCGCCGAGGGCGGCATGGTGCTGACCAACAATGCCGGGTATGCCGAACGCCTGCGACGGTTGCGCAGCCACGGCATCACCGGTGATCCGGCGCAGATGAAGGTGCCGGACACAGGGTTGTGGTACTACCAGCAACTGGAGCTGGGTTTCAATTACCGCATGACGGATTTGCATGCCGCACTGGGGCTGTCGCAACTGGCGCGTCTGGATGCCTTCGTCGCCAAGCGTCGTCAACTGGCTGCGCGCTATGCAGTACTGCTGGCAGGGCTCCCTGTGACGTTGCCGGTCGAACAGCCTGGCGCCGAGTCTGCCTGGCACCTTTACGTCGTGCGGTTGCAACTGTCGCGCATCAAGCTTAGTCAGGCGCAGGTGTTCGAGGCTTTGCGGGCTGCGGGCCTTGGCGTCAACCTGCACTACATTCCCGTGCATTTGCAGCCTTACTATCGCGAACAAGGTTTCAAGGACGGTGATTTTCCACAGGCCGAGCAGTATTTTTCCGAGGCCATCAGCCTGCCGCTGTTTCCCGACCTGACCGATGAGCAGCAGGACGAAGTGGTGGAACATCTGCGGCGAATTCTGGATTGACAGTTAATTGATCACCCATACAACGGGAGTGGCTTTGTGAAAGGGCAGCAAACAGCAGACGCGCGACAGGATCGGCAACCGGTCCTGAGCATCGCCGGGCGTCGCATCGGTCCGGCCGAGCCTCCTTACATCGTTGCCGAGATGTCCGGGAACCATAACGGCGACATCAACCGTGCCTTTCGCATCATTGAAGCCGCGAAGCAGGCGGGTGCGGATGCGGTGAAGATTCAGACGTACCGCGCCGACACCATCACCATTGACCACAGCGGGCCGGAATTTCTGGTGAAGGGCGGTCTGTGGGATGGCCGCGGGCTCTATGAGCTTTATGAAGAAGCGCACACGCCGTGGGAATGGCACCAGGCGATCTTCGAGCATGGTCGCCAGATCGGGATCACCGTGTTTTCATCGCCCTTTGACGCCACGGCTGTGGACTTCCTCGAGTCTCTGGGGGCACCGGCCTACAAAATTGCATCGCCTGAATTGATCGACCTGGCGCTCATTCGCAAAGTAGCGCGCACGGGCAAGCCGATCGTGATGTCCACGGGCATGGCCACCCTTGAGGAAATTGCTGAAGCCGTAGAGGCCGCGCGTGGGGCCGGGGCCACGCAGATTGTGGTGCTGCACTGCACAGCGGCTTATCCGGCGCCGCCAGAGGAAGCGAATCTGGCAACGATCGCCGAGATCGCCCGGCGGTTCGACGTGGTGTCCGGGCTGTCCGACCATACGCTCGGCACGGTGGTGTCGGCTATTGCGGTAGGGCTGGGCGCGTGTTTCATCGAAAAGCATTTCACCCTGTCTCGCGCAGAAGGCGGGGTCGATAGCGCCTTTTCGCTGGAGCCGGCAGAACTGGCTAACCTCGTGGCGACGGCGCGCATCGCCCATGTTGCGGTCGGCGCGGCGGCCTTCGAGCCCACCCGCTCGGAACAGATTGTGCTGAAGAATCGCCGTTCACTGTATGTCGTCGCGCCTGTCGCCAAGGGCGAAATGCTGACCGAAGCCAACGTGCGCTCGATCCGCCCCGGCAACGGGCTCAAACCGAAGTTTCTTGAGGTGGTGCTCGGGCGCCGGGCGACGCGCGCGCTGGCCTTTGGCGAGCCACTTGAGGTGTCGATGGTCGAAGGCGGAATCGAGCCATGACCGGTACACCTCGCGCCGTCGCGATCATTCCAGCCAGGGGTGGCAGCAAGCGCATCCCACGCAAGAACATCCGCCTGTTTCGTGGGCGGCCCATGCTGGCCTGGTCGATTGACGCAGCGCTCGCCTGCGGCGCTTTCGACACCGTCATGGTCAGTACCGATGACGCAGAGATTGCAGCCATCGCCCGCGCCCTGGGCGCCGAGGTGCCCTTCCTGCGCTCGCCCGCGGCAGCAGATGATCACGCCACGACGTCGGACGTTCTGCTTGAAGTGCTGGGGCAATACGCCGAGGCGGGCGTGCAGTTCGATCTTGCCTGTTGCCTCTATCCAACGGCACCGTTTGTACGGCCCGCCGACCTGAGTGGCGGGCGCGCGCAACTGCTGGGAAGCCGGTTCGACGTGATCATGCCGGTCGCCGCTTTTTCTTATCCGATCTGGCGTTCGCTGCAACGTGACGACGAGGGCTGCATCGCCCTCAACTTCCCTGAACACCTCAACGCCAGGTCCCAGGACCTGCCGGTCGCCTATCACGATGCCGGTCAGTGGTACTGGTTTCGCACTGAAGCGTTTCTGCGCGATCACGTGCTGATGGGGCCCAATACCGGCTCGATCGTTTTGCCGGCGATGCAGGTGCAGGACATCGATACCGAGGAAGACTGGGCGATTGCCGAGCTGAAACACGAAAGGATGTCGGGATGAATGACCCGCGTCTACGCCGGCACGAGCTGGGTTTTCTGGAAGTGGTGGACCGCCCCACGCCACAGGCCTTGAGCGACTATTACGCGCAGGCTTACTTTCAAACCGCGGCCAGTAGCAGCTTTCGGCAGTCTTACTCGGACGAGGAACTGGAAGTCATCGAGCTGCGGATCGCGCAAAAGGCCAGTCAGGCGCGCTCGCTGCGCGGTGATGATCAGCCCGGCAGCCTCCTCGATGTCGGCTGCGGCGAAGGCTTTGTGCTCAGGTTCTTCGAGCGGCTCGGGTGGCAGGTTCAAGGTATCGACTACAGTCGCGCCGGCGTGCAGCAGGTCAATCCGGACTACGCGAGGCATGTCGAGCAAGGTGATGTCTTCGAACTGCTCGAGGCCCGTATCGCCTCTGAAAAACACTACGATCTGGTCTGGCTGGGTAACGTCCTCGAGCACGTTCTGGACCCTGTGAGCCTGCTCCGATCACTGCGCCGTCTAGTCGCTCCCGGCGGGCTTCTGGTGGTCACTGTGCCGAACGATGGCTCGGCGTTTCACGAAGAGCTGTATGCGCAAGGCGCAATACCTGACCGGTTTTGGATCGCCGTGCCTGATCACCTGTCGTATTTCACCGCTGACAGCCTGCGCCAGACAGCTGAGGCAACGCAGTGGGAGTGTCTGGCGATGCAGGGCGATTTTCCGATCGACCTTTTTCTCGCGCATGAAGGTTCGAATTACGTCGCCGATCGTTCCCAGGGGCCGGCAGCCCACCGGGCCCGGCTGATGCTCGAACGGCTGATCGGGCAGGCCGGCATCGAAGTCTCCAGCCGCTTTTACGCTGCACTCGTTGATGTGGGGTTTGGTCGCAACCTGACCGCGTTCTTAAGACCCAAACCCTGAGGAGTCACACCATGACAGACAACACCATACGCACATTTGTCGGCTCGACGCCGTCCGAGACCGAGCGCAAACAGCTGCTGGTCGATCGACTTCGCGCCTCGCGGATTCCCGACCGCGAACTGCTGGACAACCTAGGCCTCTATCTCACGCGGCAGACGCTGTCGCGGATCAACTTCATGCAGATGCTCTACCAGATGATCGTGCCGGTGCACGGGGTCATCATGGAGTTTGGTGTGCGGTGGGGGCAGAACATGGCCTTGTTCTCGACGTTGAGGGGCATTCACGAGCCCTTCAATTACAACCGCAAGATCATCGGCTTCGATACCTTTGACGGCTTTCCTTCGGTGGCGCCCCAGGATGGCGGCGGCGTGCAGGCGGGTGACTATGGCGTGGTCGAGAACTGGAAAGAAGAGCTCGAAGAGATACTCGACTTCCACGCGCAAAACGCACCGATTCCCCACAAGAAAAAACACGAGCTGGTGACGGGAGACGCGACGATGTCGCTTCCCGGGTATCTCAAGGATCACCCCGAAACCATCGTGGCCCTGGCCTACTTCGACTTCGATATCTACAAGCCGACCCGCGATTGCCTGGAGGCTATCCTGCCGTACCTGACCAAGGGCAGCATTCTGGCGTTTGATGAACTCAACACCCCTGAATTTCCCGGTGAAACCATCGCCGTACGCGAAGTGCTGGGGCTGTCCCGTTACGCCATACGCCGGGATCCCTCCAATCCGCTGACTTCTTACCTGGTGATCGAATGAGCCCACATGCTGTGCGCTACCGGGTCATGCCGACCCCGACACTGTCAGACGGCGTGCTGGACGTACGGGCTGTACAGCCAGCCGACATTGAAGCGATCCGGCAATGGCGAAATGCGCAGATGGATGTGCTGCGCCAGACTGCGCCGATATCACCTGAACAGCAGGCGCGCTACTTCGCCGAGCATGTCTGGCCGCAGGTCGACAGCCCTGAACCCTCGCAGGTTCTGGTCGCGCTGGAGCGTGCCGGTGCCCTGATCGGCTACGGCGGCCTGGTGCATATTTCCTGGCCGAACCGCAGGGCCGAGATTTCATTCTTGCTCACCCCGGATCTCGAACAGAATACGGACGAGCTCATCGCCCTGTTTTCACGTTTCCTCGACTTGATGAAACGGTTGGCCTTTGACGATCTCGGACTGCGGCGCCTGTGCACCGAAACGTTCGCGCACCGCAGCCGCCACATCGCCACCCTTGAAGCGTCGGGTTTCAGTTGCGAGGGCCGCTTGCGCGAGCACGTGCTGGTTGACGGCGAACCCACGGACGCGTTTGCCCACGGTTTGCTGGCTGTTGAATGGAAAAGTACTCGGTGAACGGCGCCCTGAAAGCCACCGCTTGCAATGTGCTGGTGACGTCCGCCTCGCGCAAGGCACCGTTGGTGCGCGCGATGCAGCAAGCGCTCAAGCGGCTGGATCCCGATGCTCGGGTGATTGCCGGCGATCTCGATCCTGAAGCGCCGGCGCGCTATGTGGCGGACGGGTTCTGGCAGATGCCGCGCTTCAGCGACGCCGAGTTGCCGGCGCTGATCCGAGGGTGTCATGAACGGCGGATCGCGGTGATTTTCCCCACCCGCGATGGCGAGTTGCTGTTTTGGTCGCGCCACCGCGCAACGCTGGCCGAAGCGGGCATTGGTGTCGTCGTGTCTGACCCCGAAGCGCTCGAGCGCTGTCTCGACAAGCTGGCTTTTGCCCGCTTTGGCAAAGACACAGGGCTGCCGGTCATCGATGCGGCCATGACACCCGAGGCCATCGGCGCCGACTCTTATGTGGTGAAAGAGCGCTACGGTGCCGGCGCCCGGGCAATCGGGATTGATCTGCCTCTCGAGGCCGCTCGCCATCACGCAAAACACCTCGACGCGCCGATCTATCAGGCCTTTGTGCCGGGGCCTGAAATCAGTATCGACGGCTGGCTCGATCACAGCGGTGCGGTGGTGGGCGTGGTGCTGCGCAGTCGCGACCGTGTGGTGGGCGGCGAATCGCAGATCACCACCACGTTTCGCAGTGAGGCGCTTGAACGTGAAGCGGTTCGCGCGCTGGAGGCGCTGGACTTGCGTGGCCCGGTGGTGATGCAGGCAATCGTGATCAACGACAGCCTGCGCATCATTGAATGCAATCCGCGTTTTGGCGGTGCTTCCACGACCGCGATTGCGGCAGGTCTGGACGTCCTTTACTGGAGTCTCATCGAAGCGTTCGGACTCGGGCTGCCGGTTGTTTTCAAACGAATTGCAGGTGAGGTAAGACAGGTACGTCTGCCCGCTGATCTGGTGCTGCATGATCCTGATTTTTGACCTCGACGATACGCTCTATGACGAGAGCACCTTCGTCACCAGTGGGCTCGGCGCCGTCGCCCGTCACGGCGAAGTTGCCTATGGATGGAACGCCGGCTGTTCGCTGGCGTTTATGCTGGACGTGCTTGAGCGCGAGGGGCGAGGGCGGGTGTTCGACCGATGGCTGGCGTCCCATGAACAATTGTCGAAAGCGCGCGTGGCCGAGTGCGTGAAGGTTTATCGGCATCATCGACCGAGCCTCGAATTGTTCCCGGCGGCGCGAGAGGTGCTCGACCGATACCGCGGGCAAGTGCCGCTTTATCTGGTCACCGACGGGCACAAGATCGTGCAGAAAAACAAGGTCGAGGCACTGGGCCTGTTTCCTGAATTTCGACGCGTCCTGATCACCCATCGTTTTGGTATCCGCCATGCCAAGCCGTCGCCGCACTGCTTCGAGCTTATTCGCCAGGCGGAAGGTTGTGGCTGGGCGGACATGGTTTACGTCGGTGACAACCCGGCCAAGGACTTCGTGAACCTCAGGCCGCTGGGCGCTTTGACGGTCCGGGTGCAGACCGGTGGCCACCGCGACGTCGTCGCCCGACCGGGCCATGATGCGCAAATCACCCTCCCGGACCTTGGCGCGCTACCTGACGTGCTGGACGCTCATTTTCAACGGTCACGCGGCAGCTTGTCGGCCCGATTCGGCAAAATAGCGTGACCTGCGAGTCATAACGCGCATCTTCACTGTATTGTATTAACCGGGAAGGTGGCGCCTGGCCTGTTTTCAGCCCAGTGATAGCCTTTTGTTCTTACCGCTGTCGCCCCATTGGGGCGGCGTTTTTCTCTGTTTGTCGGCGCCCCTCGATTCCTTGCGAGCGGTGGTATTGGGCTGTTTATTATTGGGAAGCCGTAATGATTGGCATAAAAAGCATTGCGAGCTACGTTCCTGTAGCCGGCGTGGACAATTACGCACAAGGTGCAAAATTCGAGAAGGATGAAGAATTCATCCTGGGCAAAATCGGTTCGGCCTTCCTGCCGCGTAAAGACGCCGGGCAAGAAACGTCGGACCTGTGTGTCGAAGCAGCCAACGCGCTGTTCGCCAACAACCCTGTTTTGAAACGCGAAGCCATCGACGTGGTGATCGTCGTCACCCAGAACGGCGACGAAGAAGGCCTGCCACACACGGCGGCGATCGTTCAGGACAAACTGGGCCTGCCGACCACCGTGGCGGCGTTCGATATTTCCCTGGGCTGCTCCGGCTATGTCTATGGCATCTACGCGATCAAGGGCTTCATGGAAGCCACAGGTTTGAAAAATGGCCTGCTGATCACCGCGGACCCGTATTCGAAAATCGTTGATCCCGAAGACCGCAACACCACGATGCTGTTTGGCGATGCGGCGACCGCCACCTGGATGGGCGAGAACGCGCCCTGGCAGTTGGGCAAAGCCAAGTTCGGCACCGACGGTTCCGGCGCGCCGCACCTGAAGGTCACCGATGGCGTGTTCTTCATGAACGGCCGTCAGGTGTTCAACTTCGCGCTGCTCAAGGTGCCGGCGCATTTGCATGAACTGCTGGCCGATTCGCAGCTGACGGCTGACGATGTCGATGCGTTTTGCATCCATCAGGGCAGCGCGGCGATTGTCGATGCCGTGGCACGACGTTTCGAGGGCGAGCCCGAGAAGTTCATCAAGGATATGGTCGAGACTGGCAACACGGTGTCGTCGAGCATTCCATTGCTGCTGGAAAAGCACGTGCTGGACTCCAGCTGGAAGCGCGTGGCGTTGAGCGGTTTCGGTGTTGGTTTGTCGTGGGGTTCGGCGATTATCTATCGCCCTTGATCTTCCTGAAGCTTGGCAAAAAAATAGCGTTCGAGGTGTAACCTTTGAACGCTATTTTTTTGCCCAAATG
Source organism: Pseudomonas fluorescens (assembly GCF_902497785.1). Classification (GTDB taxonomy): domain Bacteria; phylum Pseudomonadota; class Gammaproteobacteria; order Pseudomonadales; family Pseudomonadaceae; genus Aquipseudomonas; species Aquipseudomonas fluorescens_BO. Next base: position 200,587 of record NZ_CABVHK010000012.1, on the reverse strand, counting down.
AAAAGCGAGGCTCCCATGAGCGAGTTCTTTGAGCGCAACGGCGAGTTGATTCAACGACGCTGGCCGAGGGTCTGGTATCGACTGTCGGTCGAGAACAGTGCCACCTTGCAAACTGATCTGGTGAAAGGCCTGGACTCGACGTTGAGCATCAATGGCATTCAGCTGACCAGTCGCCATGACCGCAAACGTGAAGCTGCGCTTCAGGCTCAAACCCTGCCGGTCGAGAGTCCCGTGGTGCATGTCTATGGCACCGGTTTGGGTGATTTGCAGCTGCAATTGCTCGAGCGTGCCGGGCTTGAACGCGTGTACGTGCACATTCTGAATGGCGCGGTGTTTGCCTTGGTGCTGCAACTGCTCGATCAGCAGCAATGGCTCGGCGATCCGCGAGTCGAACTGCTGTACGCCGGCGAGCTGGCGGAGATCCGCTTGCCATATTTCGCATTGCCGTCCGAGCTGGTGCTGGCGGACGACTTCAATGCGAAGATCCGCGACCGGCTGATCAGCGAAACCCACCTGACCTTCAATAACCGTGAATTCGATCCGGCTAATCCCGAGATCGCCGAACGTTTGCAGGCGTCCTTTGAGCGTGTTCGCGGCGATGCCGATGCGTCCGGGCTGTTCGCCTCCTGCTCGGGCAGGGAGGTGTTTGTGATTGCGACCGGGCCGAGCCTGGAACAGCATTTCGACACGCTGCGTGCGGTGCGCGAGCAGTCGCAACGGCCGCTGTTCATTTGTGTCGATACCGCCTACCGGCCGCTGGTCGAGCATGGCATCACACCGGATGTGGTGGTCACTATTGATCAGCGCATCTCGGCGCGACATTTGCCCAGCGATGCCACGAGCGCTATCACGCTGGTCTACATGCCGTTGGTTGATCCAGCCGTTTTAGAGGCCTGGCAGGGCAAGCGTTATGTGGCCTATTCCGCCAGCCCGGTGTACGAGCACATGCGTCAGCAATTGCCCAAGGCGCAGCTGTTTGTCGGGGGCAGTGTTATTCATCCGGCGGTGGACCTGGCGGTAAAAATGGGCGCCAGCCAGATCACCCTGTTCGGGGCTGATTTTGCTTTCCCGAACAACAAGACCCACACCGGCTGGAATGACGGTGATCTTGGGCCGCAAGTGGGCGCCGCCCGGCATTGGGTACTCGACGGCCAGGGGCAGCGGGTCAAGACGCAGCTCAATTTCCGCAGCTATTTGTGCGAGCTGGAGCGGTACATCGCCGGGCATCCCGGGGTGGCGTTCTATAACAGCAGTCGGGCAGGGGCGCAGATCGTCGGCACGACTTTCCATCCGGAGCTCACGCGATGACTCAACATCTTCTGGCTGCCCCGGCGCAGCACTGTTCGGTGCTGTTCCGGCTGGGACGAGATGTCGAAGCCGCGCTGTTCATGGTCGGGGTATGCACGGAGGTGCAATCGGTGATGGGTCAGCAGAATGTCGAAGTCCAGTCCCGCTGGACGGCATTGCTCACCCTCATGCTCGCCTGCCAGGAAGCCCAGGATTGGTTGGCGCTAGCTGACTATCTCGATCATGAACTGCCCCAATTGCTCGAAGCGGCTACGGCCAACCAGGCTTTTTAGCAATATGCCGGGGCAGGCGAGTCCTCGCTGTCCCGCCCCCGGCATTTCCCTGGCGTCACTTTTCCTGCATCGCGTTGGCGCTAAGCCCTTGTTTCATTGAGGGTGGCAGTGTGATGGCAAAATTTTTTCAAAATCCCCTAAAGCAACCTGCATTCGCGACGATAACTATTACGAAGGTTCTCTAGGCCATACCCGGCGGTTGCCAGGGCCGGAAGCCGCAGTACCCAACCAACGAGGAATTCGTCATGGCTTTGACAGTAAACACCAACACTACTTCTCTGAATGTTCAGAAGAACCTGAACAAGGCTTCCGATGCTCTTTCGACTTCGATGACTCGCCTGTCTTCCGGCCTGAAAATCAACAGCGCAAAAGACGACGCCGCCGGCCTGCAAATCGCTAACCGTATGACCTCGCAGATCCGTGGTCAGACCATGGCTATCAAAAACGCCAACGACGGTGTTTCGATCGCTCAGACCGCTGAAGGCGCTCTGCAGGAATCGACCAACATTCTGCAGCGTATGCGTGAAATCTCCCTGCAATCGCGAAACGATTCCAACGGCACTGCTGACCGTACCGCTCTGGACAAAGAGTACCAACAGTCGATCGCTGAATTGACCCGTATTGCTCAGTCCACCAACCTGAACGGCAAGGCACTGATCGACGGTACCGCTGGCGCGATGGAATTCCAGGTAGGTGCGGGTACTACTTCCGACAACCAGATCACCCTGACCCTGGCGACGAGCTTCGACGCCAGCGCCCTGGGCATGACCGGTACTACCATCTCCGGTACTTCCAACTCGGGTAACCACAACTCCGTTTCGGCGGCCATCAAGGCTATCGACGCTGCACTGGACAAAATCAACTCCACTCGTGCTGACCTCGGTGCTGCTCAAAACCGTTTCTCCACCACCATCTCCAACCTGCAGAACATCAACGAAAACGCCAGCGCTGCACTGAGCCGCGTACAGGACACCGACTTCGCTGCTGAAACTGCACAACTGACCAAGCAGAACACTCTGCAACAAGCTTCCACCGCAGTTCTGGCTCAGGCCAACCAACTGCCATCCGCTGTACTGAAACTGCTTCAGTAATAGCCGGTTGAGTTTTGGCGGGGGAGTGCGCTTGCGCGCTCTCTCGCTTTTTCAGTTTAAGAGGTGATGGACATGGATATGAGCGCGAAGCTGAACTTGTCTTATCCAGCTGCGAAGCCGGCGACGACTGTTGCTGACAAGGCGGTGGAGAAGCCTCGAGCCGATGCCGCAGTGGCAACGGTCAAGGATGAGCCAAAAGACGCGACAACCGATCAGGACAAACTGAAGATGGCCGTTCAGGAAATCGAAAAGTTCGTTCAGTCGATCAAGCGCAATCTGGAGTTCTCGATTGATGAGCCTTCAGGCAAAGTCATCGTGAAAGTGATCGCCAGTGAATCGGGTGAAGTGGTTCGCCAAATCCCCAACGAAGAAATCCTCAAGCTGGCAAACAGTTTGAATGATGCAAGCAGTCTGCTGTTCAGCGCGAAAGCCTGACGGCTGGCATGAATTTTGTTGCTATGTTCTTTTGGGCGTTGAAATGGTCAAAAGGCCGGCGACACACTGAAGGGAGTCCCACATGGCAAGTCCAATCCTACCGGGTCTGGGTCTAGGCTCCGGCCTCGATACCACGGCTATCGTCAAAGCCTTGGTTGATGCTGACAAAGCGGCCAAGCAGAATCAGATCACCCGCCAGACCAATACCAATACCGCGCAGATTTCCGGTATCGGGTCTCTCAAAAGTGTGTTGGCGAATTTTCAGGCCGCGATCAAAGCGCTCGGTGATACGAAGACCCCGCAATTCCTGGGGTTCAGCGCTACGTCGTCCGACGCCAAAGTGCTGACCGCTGTTGCCGGCAATAACGCGGTCAACGGCACCTATGTCATCAAGGTCAACAACCTCGCGACCTCCTCGAAAGTCGCGACCGCCGCGTTTGCCGGTGGCCCAAGCAGTGCCATTCCGAGTGGTACGCTCAACATCACTCAAAATGGCATTTCCCGCCCTGTCGAGATTCCCACCGGCGCTACCCTGCAATCGGTTCGGGATGCGATCAACACCCAGCAAGGCGCCAATGGCTTCAGTGCCAACATTATCACTGACGCCTTTGGTTCCCGACTGGTCGTGGGCTCCAGCGTTACCGGGAAAGGGTCCGATATCACAATGAGTGGTATCGCCGGCCTGCAAATCACCGCCGGTCAGAAGATGGGCACCACGCCTACGGCGACCTCGGCCGGTGCCATTGGTGAACTGGCCGTTGACGCGAGCCTGACGATCGACGGACTGGAAGTGCCGAGCAAAACCAACACCGTGGAGGGCGCTGTTTCCGGCCTGACACTGAATCTGGTGGCTGGTGGCGGGTTGACGACGACTGTGACAGTCGGACCGAACAATGACGGTTTGAAAAAATCGATCCAGACCTTCGTCGATGCCTACAACCAGGTGGTCACCAGCGTCAACGCGCTGACCAAGCCCGGTCTGGATAAAGATGGCAAGCCGACTGTTGCGGCGGCATTGACCGGCGACCCGCTCGCCCGGAGCGTTCTGGCGTCGATCCGTGATCCGTTGGCGAACGTGGGTGCAGGCGACAAGCTGACCGTGCTTTCGCAGTTGGGTATTACCACCAACCAGAAGACCGGCGCGCTCGATTTTGATAGCACCAAGTTCACTAATGCGATGACTACGCAGAAACTGGGTGGTGAAATCCAGACGTTGTTCCTCGGTGATCCAGCGGCAACCGGTGATGCGGCCAAGGGTCTGCTGGAGCGCATGAACGCGGTGATTACGCCTTATACCGTCACGGGTAACGAAGGCATTCTGGATGCGCGTTCGACCAATCTGGCGAAGGTCAAAACCAACCTGGCCAACCAGCAGGAGGCACTGGACCGTCGGGTCAAGACGCTGACAGACGTGCTGACCAAGAAGTACAACGACATGGACAACCTGGTCGGCAAGCTCAAGGCAACGGCTGCCAACATCACCTCGATGTTCGACGCGATGAACGCCCAGAAAAACGCCTGATAGCGCGCAAGCGCCAAAAGCCCGGCAGCGATTTCCGCTTGTCGGGCTTTTTTTGTTTCGATCTAAAGATTTTTGACGCCGTGTCGATACACTGGCTATACGAATCACACAGTTTTGATGAGGTAAAGCATGAACCCGATGTTAGCCCTTCGGCAGTACCAGAAGATTGGCGCTCAGGCCCAGACTTCCGAAGCCAGCCCCCATCGCCTGGTGCAAATGCTCATGGAGGGTGGCCTGGATCGTATCGCTCAGGCCAAGGGAGCCATGGAGCGCAAAGACATTCCGAACAAAGGCATTTTCATCGGTAAGGCGATCGGCATCATCGGCGGCTTGCGTGAGGGTCTGGACCTGGAGAATTCCGTCGAGTCCGTGGGTGAGCTGGACAAGTTGTACACCTACATGATGAAGCGTCTGACTGAAGCCAACGTCAAAACCGATCCAAAGATTCTCGACGAAGTCGCCGACCTGCTTCGCACCGTCAAAGACGGCTGGGATGCTATCGCCGCGCCGGGTCCGCAGTTTTAAGGAGATCACCATGAGTCTTGTATTGCAGCGAATCGAAGCAACCCGCGAAGGCCTGGTCGGTGCTCTGGCCGAGCGAAACTGGGAAGCCATTGGTGAATTGGACCTGGCTTGCCGATCCTGCATGGAAGACGTCTTGAGTGAAGCTTCGGTGGACGAGGCCGCGTTGCGCGACAACCTCGAAGAATTGCTGGGGGTGTACAAGCAGCTTCTAGACGCCGCGACGGGGGAGAGGCAGGCGATAGTCGATGAGATGTCGCAGATCCACCAAGCACAGAACGCGGCAAAGGTTTACCATCTGTTTGGTTAATAATCCGCAGTTAATCCAGACATGTGCGCCATAAATTTGACTGTGCACGGTTTTTTGACTTAACTAGTGGCTGGTAACAGATTTCAGGCGTCTACAGGTTTAACGTGCCTGCAAGCGTCTAGCTTGCCCTTCATTTTTCGGGCATCGAGTTGACTAGGGAAGTTGCTATTGCATGTGGCGTGAAACCAAAATTCTGCTGATTGATGACGATAGCGTCCGTCGCCGCGACCTGGCGGTGATTTTAAATTTTCTTGGCGAAGAAAATTTACCCTGCGGTAGCCATGACTGGCAGCAGGCGGTCGGCTCTTTGTCATCAAGTCGTGAAGTGATCTGTGTCCTGATCGGGACGGTCAATGCTCCTGGCGCACTTCCGGGCTTGTTAAAGACACTCGCTACCTGGGATGAGTTCCTTCCGGTTTTGTTGATGGGCGATAATTCTTCCGTTGACTTGCCTGAAGACCAGCGTCGCCGGGTGCTTTCGACCCTGGAAATGCCGCCCAGCTACAGCAAGCTGCTCGATTCGCTGCACCGTGCCCAGGTCTATCGCGAGATGTATGACCAGGCCCGCGAGCGCGGTCGTCATCGCGAACCCAATCTTTTCCGCAGTCTTGTCGGCACCAGCCGGGCGATTCAACACGTCCGCCAGATGATGCAGCAAGTCGCCGACACCGACGCCAGCGTGCTGATCCTCGGCGAGTCCGGGACGGGCAAGGAAGTGGTCGCGCGCAACCTGCACTATCACTCCAAGCGTCGCGATGCGCCGTTCGTTCCAGTCAACTGCGGCGCGATTCCGGCCGAGTTGCTGGAAAGCGAATTGTTCGGCCACGAGAAGGGCGCTTTCACCGGGGCCATCACCAGTCGTGCCGGGCGTTTCGAGCTGGCCAATGGCGGCACGCTGTTCCTCGATGAAATCGGCGACATGCCGTTGCCGATGCAGGTCAAGCTGCTGCGCGTATTGCAGGAGCGCACCTTCGAGCGCGTGGGCAGCAACAAGACCCAAAGCGTCGATGTGCGCATCATCGCGGCCACCCACAAGAATCTCGAAAGCATGATCGAGATCGGCACCTTCCGCGAAGACCTGTACTACCGTCTGAACGTGTTCCCGATCGAAATGGCGCCATTGCGCGAACGTGTCGAAGATATCCCGTTGCTGATGAACGAGTTGATCTCGCGCATGGAGCACGAGAAGCGCGGTTCGATCCGCTTCAACTCCGCAGCCATCATGTCGCTGTGCCGACATGGCTGGCCGGGCAACGTCCGCGAACTCGCCAACCTGGTGGAGCGCATGGCGATCATGCACCCGTACGGGGTGATCGGCGTGGTCGAGCTGCCGAAGAAATTCCGCTACGTCGACGACGAGGACGAGCAACTGGTCGACAGCCTGCGCAGTGATCTGGAAGAGCGCGTGGCCATCAATGGTCACACGCCTGACTTCACCGCCAACGCCATGCTGCCGCCGGAAGGCCTGGACCTGAAAGACTATCTCGGTGGTCTGGAGCAGGGCCTGATTCAGCAGGCGCTGGATGATGCCAACGGTATCGTGGCACGCGCCGCCGAACGGTTGCGCATTCGCCGTACCACGCTGGTGGAGAAGATGCGCAAGTACGGCATGAGCCGTCGCGACGGTGATGAACAGGCAGATGATTGACGCCTGTTTTTCAAGTCCTTCATTTATAGGCGGTTTTTTTTAGGCACGGGTATTGCTACGTCCCTCGCAACGTTCCGTTTAACTGACGGTCAGCCACGCGAGAGAGCACGATGCCCCAAGCCGCCCAGATGTCTCCTGTCCCTGACACCTTGGGGCAACCGTCGTCCGTAGAGCAGGCGAGCCGGCTTGGTCTCGAGCAGGCATTTGCACTGTTCAATCAGATGTCGAGCCAGTTGACCGATTCCTACAGCCTGCTCGAAGCCCGGGTCACCGAGCTCAAGGGCGAGCTGGCGGTGGTCAGCGCTCAGCGGATGCAGGAACTGGCGGAAAAGGAACGTCTGGCCAATCGTCTGCAAAACCTCCTTGATCTGTTGCCCGGCGGCGTCATTGTCATTGACGCACAAGGCATCGTGCGCGAAGCCAATCCCGCAGCCTGCGAACTGCTCGGTCTGCCCCTCGAAGGCGAGCTCTGGCGGCATGTGATTGCTCGTTGTTTCGCGCCGCGCGAGGACGACGGTCATGAAATTTCTCTCAAGGACGGTCGGCGGCTGTCGATTGCCACGCGCTCGCTGGATGCCGAGCCGGGTCAGTTGGTGCTGCTCAATGACTTGACTGAAACCCGTCATCTGCAGGATCAACTGGCCCGTCACGAACGCCTGTCGTCCCTCGGTCGAATGGTCGCGTCGCTGGCGCATCAAATTCGCACACCCTTGTCCGCCGCGTTGCTCTACGCCAGTCACTTGACTGAGCAAGAGCTGCCGGTCGCCACGCAACAGCGCTTTGCCGGACGCTTGAAAGAGCGTCTGCACGAGCTCGAACATCAGGTGCGCGACATGCTGGTGTTCGCTCGCGGCGAACTGCCGCTGACCGACCGCATCACGCCGAAGATGCTGATGCAGTCCTTGCAGTCGGCCGCGTTGACTCACGTACAGGATTTGCCGATCCGCTGGCAGTGCGACAGCCATGCGGGCGAATTGCTGTGCAACCGCGACACGCTGGTCGGGGCGATTCTCAATCTGATCGAGAACGCCATTCAGGCCAGTGCCGGTGACGTGCGTTTGAAAGTGCATCTCTACAGCCGTGACAGCCACCTGCGGGTGTCGGTCAGCGATAGCGGCAGCGGCATCGATGCGAAGGTGCTGGCGCGTCTGGGTGAACCGTTTTTTACCACCAAAACCACCGGAACCGGCCTCGGCCTGACGGTGGTCAAGGCGGTGGCGCGTGCCCATCAGGGAGAATTGCAACTGCGCTCGCGGCCAGGTCGCGGGACTCGCGCGCAGGTCATTCTGCCGCTGTTTGCTGATGAGAAACGTGGCGCTCAGGGAGCGGAGTGAAGGACATGGCAATCAAGGTTTTACTGGTCGAGGATGACCGCGCGTTGCGTGAAGCGCTGGCGGATACGCTGATGCTTGCGGGGCACGATTACAAGGCTGTCGGTTCGGCAGAAGAGGCGCTGGAGGCGGTCGCAGGCGAGGCGTTCAATCTGGTGCTCAGCGACGTCAACATGCCCGGCATGGATGGCCACCAACTGCTTGGCTTGTTGCGCGCGCGTCAGCCGCAACTGCCGGTGTTGCTGATGACGGCGCACGGGGCTGTGGAGCGGGCAGTCGATGCGATGCGCCAGGGCGCGGCGGATTACCTGGTCAAGCCGTTCGAGCCCAAAGCGCTGCTCGATCTGGTGGCGCGTCATGCGCTGGGCAGCCTCGGCGCTGCCGACAGCGAGGGGCCAATCGCGTTCGAGCCGGCCAGTGCGCAGTTACTGGAATTGGCCGCACGCGTGGCGCGCAGTGATTCCACGGTACTGATCTCCGGTGAATCCGGGACCGGTAAAGAAGTGTTGGCGCGTTACATCCATCAGCATTCTCATCGTGCCAGCCAGCCGTTCATTGCGATCAACTGCGCCGCGATCCCGGACAACATGCTTGAAGCGACGCTGTTCGGCCACGAAAAGGGCTCGTTCACCGGCGCTATTGCAGCGCAGGCGGGCAAGTTCGAGCAAGCCGACGGCGGCACCATTCTGCTCGACGAAATATCGGAAATGCCCCTGGGTCTGCAGGCCAAGTTGTTGCGCGTGTTGCAAGAGCGTGAAGTCGAGCGGGTCGGCGCACGCAAGCCGATTATCCTGGATATCCGGGTGGTCGCGACCACCAACCGTGACCTCGCCGGCGAAGTGGCGGCGGGGCGTTTTCGCGAAGACCTTTACTATCGGCTGTCAGTATTCCCGTTGGCCTGGCGTCCTTTGCGCGAGCGCACTGCCGACATCCTGCCGCTGGCCGAGCGTCTGCTGGCCAAACACGTCAATAAAATGAAGCATGCCGCGGCGAGACTCTCGCCCGAGGCGCAGGCGTGCCTGATCGGTTATCCATGGCCAGGCAATGTGCGCGAGCTGGATAACGCGATTCAGCGTGCATTGATTCTGCAGCAGGGCGGGTTGATCCAGCCGCAGGATTTCTGCCTTACCGGGCCTGTGGCCTGCGCGCCGCTGCCAGCGTTGACGCCTGCGCCGGTGCGCGCCGTGGAGGTTGAGTCGGAATCTGCCGGAGCGCTGGGCGACGATCTGCGGCGTCGCGAGTTCCAGATGATCATCGACACCTTGCGCTCCGAGCGCGGTCGCCGCAAAGAAGCGGCCGAACGCCTGGGCATCAGCCCGCGCACCTTGCGCTACAAGCTGGCGCAGATGCGCGATGCCGGCATGGACGTCGAGGCCTACCTGTTCGCCACCTGAAAATGGATGCATGCGAAACCTCTGTGGGAGCGAGCCTGCTCGCGAAGTGGGCGTGTCAGTCGACATTTATGTGGCTGTCACGCCGCCTTCGCGAGCAGGCTCGCTCCCACAATGAGGTTTGCGCAAGGAAGCCCCGCAAAGGCTTTTGTTAAGCAAAGCCACCGAGCTGGCACCCTTGTTGCTAACACCTCACTACCCGCCGAGTGAGTGTCAAAAAATTGCGGATTGCCATTGAGAGTAGATCATGAGCCAAGGTATTGAATTCAATCGATTGATGCTGGACATGCGTTCCATGCAAATGGATGCCATGTCTGCGTCGAAATCGACTGCCGCCGTCCCTGAAATGAGTGGCAGCAGCTTTTCCGACATGCTCGGCCAGGCCGTCAATAAAGTGAATGACACCCAGCAGGCGTCGAGTCAGTTGTCCAATGCCTTCGAAATTGGCAAGAGCGGCGTCGACCTGACGGATGTGATGATTTCCTCGCAGAAGGCCAGCGTGTCTTTCCAGGCGTTGACTCAAGTGCGTAACAAGCTGGTTCAGGCCTATCAAGACATCATGCAGATGCCGGTTTAAGGACGATATTGAGTCATGGCAGAAGCAATCGCCGATAATGTTCCGGCCAAGGCCACTCCGGTAGACGGCAAACCGCCGCTGTTCGGGTTGTCCTTCCTGGAAAACCTCTCCGAGATGACCATGTTGCGTCAGGTGGGCCTGTTGGTCGGCCTGGCTGCGAGCGTGGCGATTGGCTTCGCCGTGGTGTTGTGGTCCCAACAGCCGGACTACCGGCCTCTGTACGGCAGCCTTGCCGGTATGGACGCCAAGCAGGTCATGGACACCCTGGCCGCCGCTGATATTCCTTACACCGTTGAACCGAACTCCGGTGCCTTGCTGGTCAAGGCCGATGATCTGTCCCGTGCGCGCATCAAACTCGCGGGCGCTGGTGTCACTCCCAGCGACGGCAACATCGGTTTCGAGATCCTCGACAAGGACCAGGGGCTGGGCACCAGCCAGTTCATGGAAGCGACCCGGTATCGTCGTGGCCTCGAAGGCGAACTGGCGCGGACCATCTCCAGCCTGAACAACGTCAAGGGTGCCCGCGTGCACCTGGCGATTCCGAAAAGCTCGGTGTTCGTGCGCGATGAGCGCAAGCCAAGCGCGTCGGTTCTGGTGGAGCTGTACTCCGGCCGCTCGCTGGAGCCAGGCCAGGTCGTGGCGATCATCAACCTGGTCGCCACCAGCGTTCCGGAACTGAGCAAATCGCAAATCACCGTCGTCGACCAGAAGGGCAACCTGCTGTCGGATCAGGCGGAGAACTCCGAACTGACCATGGCCGGCAAGCAATTCGATTACAGCCGTCGCATGGAAAGCATGCTCACCCAGCGTGTGCACAACATTCTGCAACCGGTGCTGGGTAACGACCGCTATAAAGCCGAAGTTTCGGCCGACGTGGACTTCAGTGCCGTCGAATCGACTTCCGAGCAGTTCAACCCGGATCAACCGGCGTTGCGCAGCGAGCAGTCGGTCAACGAGCAACGCACCGCCAGCAATGGCCCGCAAGGCGTGCCGGGTGCTCTGAGCAACCAACCGCCCGCGCCTGCTTCCGCGCCGCAAACCACCGGTGGCGCCACCGCGTCGGCCGGCATGGTGCAGCCAGGTCAGCCGCTGCTTGATGCCAACGGCCAGCAAATCATGGACCCGGCCACCGGCCAGCCGATGCTCGCGCCGTACCCGGCAGACAAGCGTCAACAATCCACCAAGAACTTCGAACTCGACCGCTCCATCAGCCACACCAAACAGCAACAGGGCCGGTTGAATCGCCTGTCGGTGTCGGTGGTGGTGGACGATCAGGTCAAGCTCAACGCGGCCAACGGCGAAACCACCCGTGCGCCGTGGAGCGCCGACGAATTGGCGCGCTTCACCCGTCTGGTTCAGGACGCGGTCGGTTTCGACGCCAGCCGTGGCGACAGTGTCAGCGTGATCAACATGCCGTTCTCCGCCGAGCGTGCCGAGGTGATTGCCGATATTCCGTTCTATTCCCAGCCGTGGTTCTGGGACATCGTCAAGCAAGTGTTGGGTGTCTTGTTCATCCTGATCCTGGTGTTTGGCGTGCTGCGTCCGGTGCTCAACAACATCACCAATGGCGGCAAAAACAAACAGCTGGGCCTGGGCAGCGACGTCGAACTCGGTGGCATGGGCGGCCTGGACGGCGAACTGGCCAACGACCGCGTCAGCCTCGGCGGCCCGACCAGCATCCTGCTGCCGAGCCCGAGCGAAGGCTATGACGCACAGTTGAACGCAATCAAGAGTCTGGTGGCAGAAGATCCGGGTCGTGTGGCCCAGGTCGTGAAAGAGTGGATTAACGCAGATGAGTGATAACCGAGCCGCTGTCGCCAAACTGTCCCGGGTCGACAAAGCCGCGATTCTGCTGCTGTCCCTCGGTTCGACCGATGCCGCACAAGTGTTGCGCCACATGGGGCCCAAAGAGGTCCAGCGTGTCGGTGTGGCCATGGCGCAGATGGGTAACGTGCACCGCGAGCAGGTCGAGCAGGTCATGAGCGAGTTCGTCGACATCGTCGGCGACCAGACCAGCCTGGGCGTCGGCTCCGACGACTACGTGCGCAAAATGCTCACCCAGGCACTGGGCGAAGACAAGGCCAACGGCCTGATCGACCGGATCCTGCTGGGCGGCAACACCAGTGGCCTCGACAGCCTGAAGTGGATGGAACCGCGCGCCGTCGCCGACGTGATCCGTTACGAGCACCCGCAGATTCAGGCGATTGTCGTGGCGTATCTCGACCCGGACCAGGCCGGCGAAGTGTTGGGCAACTTCGACCACAAGGTGCGTCTGGACATCATTCTGCGGGTGTCTTCGTTGAACACCGTGCAGCCAGCGGCCTTGAAAGAACTCAACCAGATTCTCGAGAAGCAGTTCTCCGGCAACTCGAATGCTTCGCGCACCACCCTGGGTGGCATCAAGCGTGCGGCTGACATCATGAACTTCCTCGACAGCTCGATCGAAGGTCAATTGATGGACTCGATCCGCGAAGTCGACGAAGACCTGTCCGGTCAGATCGAAGACCTCATGTTCGTGTTCAACAACCTGGCGGATGTCGACGACCGCGGCATTCAGGCGTTGCTGCGCGAAGTGTCCTCCGACGTGCTGGTGCTGGCCCTCAAGGGGTCGGACGAAGGCGTCAAGGAGAAGATCTTCAAGAACATGTCCAAACGGGCGGCCGAACTGTTGCGCGACGACCTCGAGGCCAAAGGCCCGGTGCGCGTCAGCGACGTGGAAACCGCGCAGAAAGAAATCCTCACCATTGCTCGCCGTATGGCCGAAGCCGGAGAAATCGTTCTCGGCGGGAAGGGCGGCGAAGAGATGATCTAAGGTCACTATGTCGTCCAAACATGATGAGTCCCAGACCGACCTGATCCGTGGCAAGGATGTCGCGGGTTTTGACATCTGGTCGCTGCCCAGTTTCGATCCGCATGTGCCGGAGCCCGAGCCGGAACCCGAGCCCGAGCCGCCGGAGATGGAAGAAGTGCCGCTGGAAGAAGTCCAGCCACTGACCCTCGAAGAGCTCGAAAGCATTCGCCAGGAGGCCTACAACGAAGGCTTCGCGGTCGGCGAGAAAGAAGGCTTTCACAGCACCACGCTCAGGGTCCGTCAGGAAGCCGACGTGGCGCTGGCCGCCAAGGTCGCCGCTCTGGAGCAATTGATGGGGCATCTGTTCGAGCCCATCGCCGAACAGGACACCCTGATCGAGAAGTCCCTGGTCGACCTCGTGCAGCACATCACCAAACAGGTGGTTCAGCGCGAGCTGGCCATCGACTCGACGCAAATCGAACTGGTCATGCGCGACGCCCTCAAGCTGTTGCCGCTGGGTGTGGGCAATGTGCGGCTCTACATCAATCCGCAGGATTTCGAGCAGGTCAAAAGCTTGCGCGAGCGCCATGAAGAAACCTGGCGCATCGTCGAGGACGATACGTTGTTGCCCGGTGGTTGCCGGGTCGAGACCGAGCACAGTCGCATTGACGCTACCGTCGAGACTCGTGTCGCGCGAGTGATGGACAAGCTGTTCGATCAGATGCACGAACAGGCCCTGCACCCGGCTGCGCCGGACCTGAGCCTGGAGTTGCCAATCGACACGAGGCCTGTCGTCGACGCTGAACCGGAAGATCCCGATGCGCCTTGAACGCACCAGCTTCGCCAAGCGCCTGGGCACCTATGCCGAGGCCACGGAGCTGGCCGGCGCGCCAATCCTCGAAGGCCGTCTGCTGCGCATGGTCGGCCTGACACTCGAAGCCGAAGGCTTGCGCGCTGCCATGGGCAGTCGCTGCATGGTCATCAACGATGACAGTTATCACCCGGTGCAGGTCGAAGCCGAAGTCATGGGCTTCGCTGGCAGCAAAGTTTTCCTGATGCCGGTCGGCAGCGTCGCTGGCATTGCGCCCGGCGCGCGTGTGGTGCCGTTGGCGGATACCGGTCGCCTGCCGATGGGCATGAGCATGCTCGGGCGGGTGCTCGATGGCGCCGGCCGTGCGCTGGACGGCAAGGGCGGGATGAAGGCCGAAGACTGGGTGCCGATGGACGGCCCGACGATCAACCCGCTCAAGCGCCATCCGATCAGCGAACCGCTGGACGTGGGCATTCGTTCGATCAACGGTTTGTTGACGGTCGGTCGCGGCCAGCGGCTCGGGCTGTTCGCCGGTACCGGCGTCGGCAAGAGTGTGCTGTTGGGCATGATGACCCGCTTCACCGAGGCCGACATTATTGTCGTCGGACTGATCGGTGAGCGGGGTCGTGAAGTCAAGGAATTCATCGAGCACATCCTCGGTGAAGAAGGCCTCAAGCGTTCGGTGGTCGTCGCCTCGCCGGCGGACGATGCGCCGCTGATGCGCCTGCGCGCCGCGATGTATTGCACGCGGATCGCCGAGTATTTCCGCGACAAGGGCAAGAACGTTTTGTTGCTGATGGATTCGCTGACCCGTTTCGCCCAGGCCCAGCGGGAAATCGCCCTGGCCATTGGCGAACCGCCGGCCACCAAGGGTTATCCGCCATCGGTATTCGCCAAGTTGCCGAAACTGGTAGAGCGCGCCGGTAACGCCGAGAAGGGCGGCGGTTCGATCACCGCGTTTTACACCGTGCTGTCCGAAGGCGATGACCAGCAGGACCCGATTGCCGATGCGGCGCGGGGCGTGCTCGACGGGCACATCGTGTTGTCGCGGCGCCTGGCCGAAGAAGGGCATTACCCGGCCATCGACATCGAAGCGTCGATCAGCCGTGTCATGCCGTCGGTGGTCACGCCGGAACACATGAAGCGCGCCCAATACTTCAAGCAGCTGTGGTCGCGCTATCAACAGAGTCGCGACCTGATCAGTGTTGGCGCCTATGTGGCCGGCGGTGATCGCGAAACCGACCTGGCGATTTCCCTGCAACCACAGTTGGTCAAATACCTGCGTCAGGGGTTGAACGACAGCATCAGCCTGGGCGAAAGCGAAGCCTATCTCGGCTCGATCTTCGCGCCTGCGGCGGGCGGTTAAGCGGTCATGGCCCAGAGTCGGGCAGGGCGTCTCGCGCCAGTGGTGGACATGGCCGAGAAGGTCGAAAAAACCGCCGTCCAGCGCCTGGGTCATTTTCAGGGTCAGGTGCGCCTGGCTGAAAGCAAACTCGCCGACCTTGAAGCCTTCCGCCTCGACTATCAGGAACAGTGGATCATTCGTGGCAGCAGCGGCGTCTCCGGCCAATGGTTACTGGGCTACCAGGGCTTCCTTGCGCAACTGGGCGTCGCTATCGATCAGCAGCGCCAGAGTCTGGCGTGGCATCAGAACAATTTGAACAAGGCGCGGGAAGCCTGGCAGCAGGC
This sequence comes from Pseudomonas fluorescens, assembly GCF_902497785.1. GTDB lineage: Bacteria > Pseudomonadota > Gammaproteobacteria > Pseudomonadales > Pseudomonadaceae > Aquipseudomonas > Aquipseudomonas fluorescens_BO. The sequence goes on along the minus strand of NZ_CABVHK010000012.1, from coordinate 184,889 downwards.
GTTCGCCCGTGTCGAAGGCTTGCGCAAACTGGTTCAGCGCTACGCGGACGAGGCGCGGCAGCTGGAAGACCGGCGCGAGCAGAAACTGCTGGACGAGTTGTCCCAGCGGTTGCCGCGTGAGAGTCCGTACTAGAAGATCGCAGCCTGCGGCAGCTCCTACAGAATCGGGTTTGCACACGGCTTGTGTAGGAGCTGCCGCAGGCTGCGATTTTTTGATCTTGCCCCGACCCTCACCAGATGCTAAACCTTGTACAAGCGTGTTCACCAATGACAAGGAAGCCGTCCAATGTCAGTTGTCACAGAAATTTCCCAAGATGGGCAGAAGCTGACGATATCGATCAAGGGACGATTCGATTTCGCCAAGCATCAGGAATTTCGCGAGTCCTACGAAAACCTTAAGCCAAAGCCTGAATCCTTCGAGGTCGATTTGAAGGATGCCACTTACCTCGACAGTTCCGCGCTCGGCATGCTGTTGCTGTTGCGTGATCACGCGGGCGGCGAGAATGCCGAGGTCACCTTGACCAACGCCAATGCCGATGTGCGGAAAATCCTCGCCATCTCCAATTTCGAACAGATCTTCGACGTCGCGTGACAGCGGTGCAATCGTTGTTCGAAACCCTGACGATCCTGATCGCCGAAGACAGCGCGGCTGACCGCATGCTGCTGTCGAGTATCGTCCGCCGTCAGGGTCACGAAGTGTTGACGGCGGCCAACGGTGCCGAAGCGGTTGAGGTGTTTCGTCAGCAACGACCGCAACTGGTGCTGATGGACGCGATGATGCCGGTGATGGACGGCTTCGAGGCGGCGCGGCAGATCAAGGCGCTTGCCGGCGAAACCCTCGTGCCGATCATCTTCCTGACGTCGCTGAGCGAAAGCGAAGCCTTGGCCCGCTGTCTGGAGGCTGGCGGTGACGACTTTCTGGCAAAACCTTACAACCAGGTGATCCTCGCCGCCAAAATCAAGGCGATGGACCGCTTGCGCCGGCTGCAGGCGACGGTGCTGCAGCAACGAGACCAGATCGCCAGGCATCACGACTACCTGCTGAACGAGCAGCGCGTGGCGAAGGCCGTGTTCGACAAGGTTGCCCATTCCGGCTGCCTCAACGCTCCCAATATTCGCTACTCGCAATCGCCCTATGCGCTGTTCAACGGCGACCTGCTGCTGGCGGCGTTTACCCCGGCCGGCGACATGCATGTATTGCTCGGAGATTTCACCGGCCACGGCTTGCCCGCTGCGGTCGGGGCCATGCCGCTGGCCGAAGTGTTCTACGGCATGACCGCCAAGGGCTACGGCCTGTCGGAAACCCTGCGCGAAATGAACGCCAAGCTCAAGCGCATTCTGCCGGTCGACATGTTCTGTTGTGCAACGCTGCTGTGCCTGAGTTTTCAGCGGCGCTCGGTGGAAGTCTGGAACGGCGGGATGCCGGACGGCTACCTGCACAACATCGTCACTGGCGAGCGCACACCGCTGACGGCGCGGCATTTGCCGCTCGGCGTGCTCAGCCCGCAGACCTTTGATGACCGCACCGAAGTGTTCCCGATGGCCGTGGGCGATCGAGTGTTCCTGTTGTCCGACGGGGTGATCGATACGTGTGATGCCAACGAGCAGTTGTTCGGCGTCGAGCGATTGCAGCGAGTGTTCGCGGCCAATCTTCAACCGGATAACCTGTTCGAAGAGATCGAGCAGGCGTTGCGCGTTTTCGGTGGCAACGCCCGCGACGATGTCAGCATGGTCGAGGTCAGTCTGCTGGAAGCGGCGCAATTGAGCCCGCCGGCCCTGGTCTACTCCGACAGTGGTCAATCCTGCCCGCTGGACTGGTCGGTGAGTTTCGAGTTTCGCGCCGCCACCCTGAAACGCTTCAATCCGCTGCCGTACTTATTGCAGTTGCTGTTGGAGGTTCATGGTTTGCGCGCCCAGAGCGGCGCGCTCTACAGTGTGCTCGCGGAGCTGTATTCCAATGCGCTGGAGCATGGCGTGCTGGGACTGGATTCGAGCCTCAAGCGCGATGCCCTGGGTTTCACCCGCTATTATCAGCAGCGCAATACACGCTTGGACGAATTGCAGGACGGCTACGTGCGGGTGTATCTGCAGGTGACGCCAAAAGGCGAGGGCGGTTGCCTGGCGATTCGGGTCGAAGACAGTGGCAAGGGATTTGATGTCGAACGGGTGATGGCGCGCCCTGTGGATGGCGTCCGTCTGTCGGGACGTGGCGTCAGCCTGATCCGCCAGTTGAGCCGTAATGCGAGCTGGGCCGACGATGGTCGAAGTGCCCGCGTGGAGTTTTTCTGGGAGGCTCAGGCATAATCCACGCATTCTTGATCAAGGAGTGAGCAAGTGGCTGACAAACACCTGGACCGCGATGTGCTTAGCGCGTTGCAAGAGGTCATGGAGGATGAGTATCCGACGTTGCTGGATACCTTTCTCGCCGATTCCCAAGAGCGCTTGAGTTTGTTGCTCAAGGCTGGCGATGCCGAGACGCTCGGCGCCACGGCGCACAGTTTCAAAGGCAGTTGCAGCAACATGGGCGCCCTTCGACTGGCAGAGCTGTGTCATGAGCTCGAGCAGATCACCCGGCACGCAACCCTGAAAGGTGTCGAGCAGCTGGTCCGGGAAATCAATGACGAATTCGCCTTGGTGCGTCCGCTTTATGAGGCGGAACGCCAGCGTTCAATGGCTGACAAAGCGACCGTCCGGCGTTTTTAAAGCAGCCAGGGCAAAGCTGGCTCAAGCCTTGCAGCAATCTCCGCAATTGCACCAACGATTGCAGTGCAGCGGAGACCGTTCATGCCCGTTACCCCCAATATTCTTTTACAGGCCACCGCACAGGCCAAGACTCAGGCTGCCTCCGCCAATTCATCGGCGCTGACCGCTGAGCCCGGGGACAAGGCGTCCAGCTTCGCTCAGGTGTATGCCAATCAGGCCCAGAACAAACCCTCTGCGGCGACTGACAGCCCGGTGAAGCCGGTGCGCGATAAAACCCCGGACAGTCCCGGCAAAAAAGACATCGGCAACGACAAGTCTGCCGCCCCTGAGTCGGCAGTTGCCGATAGCGGCAATTCCTTGCCCGCCGACAAACCGGCGCCGAGCGACGACAAGACCGCCAGCGATGAGGCACCAGCTGCCGCCGCAACGCCAGTGGCCGATACCGCGCCGGCCAATCCCGCCGATCCGACCCTCGATCCTTCGTTGGTGCCAGCGTTGCAGCCCGTGGTGACCACCCCGGTTGCCGAGGCACCTCCAGCAGTCGCCGCCGCACAGCCCTTAGCCGAAGTGCCGGGCATGGCCGCGGCGTCCGCAGCAACGGCGACGCCTGTTGCCGCAACGATTGACAGCGATTTCGATCCTGAAGCCGATCCTCTCGATGCATTGCCAGCGGTGCGCTTGGCCATGGAGCAGGGCGGTCATATTTCGGCGGCGAGTCAGGCGCAGTCCAAGGCAGCACCGACCTCTGCCCAATTGCAGGCTGACGGCGAGCCTACGTCGGCGCAGAACTTTGCCGCCGGCATGGTAGGCATGCTCGACGTGCAGGCGGACCAGGACAGCACCAGCCAGGGCGGCGAGAAGGCGTTCAGCGGGTTGATCGATGACGGCCTAAAAGATTTGAAGTCTGCCAGCAGTGATACCCGTGTCGACGATTTCGCCAACCGTCTGGCGGCACTGACTCAAGCGGCCACGCCGAAAACCGCGAATGCCTTGCCGGTGAACCAGCCGATCACCATGAATCAGAGCGGCTGGACTGAAGAAGTGGTCAACCGGGTCATGTACCTGTCCAGCGTCAACCTCAAGGCGGCGGACATCCAGCTGCAACCGGCCGAGTTGGGCCGCCTCGACATTCGGGTGAACATGGTTCCGGATCAGCAGACCCAAGTGACGTTCATGAGCGCGCACCCAAGTGTTCGCGAAGCACTGGACGGCCAGATGCACCGCTTGCGTGAGATGTTTGCGCAGCAGGGCATGGGTCAGGTCGATGTCAACGTTTCCGACCAGTCCCGTGGCTGGCAGGGCCAGGGTCAGGAACAGGCGCAGCAGGGGCAAGGCGGACGCACCAGCGCCGGTGGTGGTCGTGTTGATGGCATGGATGAAGAACTTGCGCCGACGGTGGCCGAAGTGGCGGCCAGCACCACCAGTGTCATCGGTTCCAGCGCCGTCGATTATTACGCCTGATAAACGCAAAAGATCGCAGCCTTCGGCAGCTCCTACAGGGTGTACGTCATCTAAATGTAGGAGCTGCCGGAGGCTGCGATCTTTTGATTTCAGCGCCAGCCTGCCGAACACCCTTTACCCTCCCGACACTTCTGGCATAACACTTGCTCTTGCCTTGCCGTGCGACTGTGAAAACCCGAATAGTGACGGATTATTGGCATGGCGAAGAGTGAAGCTGCAGCAGTAAAAGACCCCGCAACCAAAGGCAAACTCAAGCTGATCATTGTGATCGTGGTGGCCCTGCTGCTGGCGATCGGCTTGTCCGTGGGGGCGACCTGGTTCTTCATGCACAACGCCCAGAGCAAGCCTGCCGCCACGGCTGAAGCCGCCCCGGTCGGCAAGCAGCCAGCGCTTTTCGAGCCAATGGCGCCGGCGTTCGTGGCCAATTACAACCAGAATGGCCGCCAGCGCTACATGCAGGTGAGCATCACCATGCAGGGCCGCAATCAGGCCGATCTGGAAGCGCTCAAAGTGCACATGCCGGTGATCCGCAATAACCTCGTCATGTTGTTCTCCGGACAGGATTTCGCGACGCTCGCGTCGCCGGTCGGTCAGGAAATGTTGCGCCAGAAGGCGACCGCCAGCGTCCAGGAAGTGGCGCAGAAAGAACTCGGCAAAGTGGTCATCGAACAGTTGCTTTTCACCAATTTCGTACTGCAGTAGGAACACGACATGGCCGTGCAGGACCTGCTGTCCCAGGATGAGATCGATGCGCTGTTGCATGGTGTCGACGACGGTCTGGTACAGACCGACACCGCTGCCGAGCCCGGCAGCGTCAAAAGCTACGACCTGACCAGTCAGGACCGGATCGTCCGCGGACGCATGCCGACCCTGGAAATGATCAACGAGCGTTTCGCCCGCTACACCCGCATCAGCATGTTCAACATGCTGCGCCGCTCGGCGGACGTTGCCGTCGGTGGCGTGCAGGTGATGAAGTTCGGCGAATACGTGCACTCGCTGTACGTGCCGACCAGCCTCAACCTGGTCAAGATCAAACCGCTGCGCGGCACTGCGTTGTTCATCCTCGACGCCAAACTGGTGTTTAAGCTGGTGGACAACTTCTTCGGCGGCGATGGCCGTCACGCCAAGATCGAGGGGCGAGAGTTCACCCCGACCGAGTTGCGCGTGGTGCGCATGGTGCTGGAGCAGGCCTTCGTCGACTTGAAGGAAGCCTGGCAGGCGATCATGGAAGTGAACTTCGAGTACATCAACTCGGAAGTGAACCCGGCCATGGCCAACATCGTTGGTCCGAGCGAAGCCGTTGTGGTGTCGACGTTCCACATCGAACTCGACGGCGGTGGCGGCGATCTGCACGTGACCATGCCGTACTCGATGATCGAGCCGGTGCGCGAAATGCTCGACGCCGGCTTCCAGTCGGACCTCGACGATCAGGACGAGCGCTGGGTCAATGCCCTGCGTCAGGACGTGCTGGACGTTGATGTGCCGATCGGCGCCACGGTTGCCCGCCGCCAGTTGCGCCTGCGGGACATTCTGCACATGCAGCCGGGAGACATCATTCCGGTGGAAATGCCGGACGAAATGATCATGCGCGCCAACGGCGTGCCTGCGTTCAAGGTCAAGATGGGCTCGCACAAAGGCAACCTCGCGTTGCAAGTGATCGAGCCGATAGAGCGCCGTTAAGCGGCGCTCCAACCCCTTTGCTATTAACTGCCGGCTCCCGCTCAAGGGCGCCCGCCGAGGACACATGATGGCTAACGATATGAATACCCAGGACGACCAGGCACTGGCCGATGAATGGGCTGCTGCCCTGGAAGAAACCGGTGACGCCGGGCAGGACGACATCGACGCCTTGCTGGCCGCCGACGCCGCAAGCTCGCCGTCCAACCGTCTGCCAATGGAAGAGTTCGGCAGCGTGCCGAAGAACCACGACCCGGTCACGCTGGACGGTCCGAACCTGGACGTGATCCTCGACATTCCGGTGTCGATTTCCATGGAAGTGGGCAGCACTGACATCAACATCCGCAACCTGCTGCAACTCAACCAGGGCTCGGTGATCGAGCTTGATCGTCTGGCCGGCGAACCGCTGGACGTGTTGGTCAACGGCACGTTGATCGCTCATGGCGAAGTGGTTGTGGTCAACGAGAAGTTCGGCATTCGCCTGACCGACGTGATCAGCCCAAGCGAACGCATCAAGAAGCTGCGCTGAGTGAAAACGCTGACAGGGTTGTTGCTGGCCTTGCCGTTCAGTGCGCTGGCGGCCGAACCCGTGGCAAACGCCGCCGCGGCAGCCGCACCTGCGGTCGGAAGCGGGGTGGCGGGGCAATTGACGCAGCTGGTGCTGGGGTTGCTGCTGGTGCTGGGGTTGATCTTTTTCCTCGCCTGGCTGCTGCGTCGGGTCCAGCAGGCAGGGCCGGCGGGCAAGGGGCAGGTGATCGAACTGATCGGCTCCCGCGCGCTGGGTCCGCGTGATCGATTGATGCTGGTGCAGGTCGGCAACGAGCAGATTCTGCTCGGGTTGAGCCCCGGCACCATCACCGCATTGCATGTGCTCAAGGAGCCGGTGCACGTGCCGGTCACCGAGAAAGCCACCCCGGAATTTGCCCAGCGCCTGATGGAGCTGATGGGCAAGGATCAGAAGGATAAGAAGTAATGGGTGCGCTACGCATCATTTTGACGCTGGCCCTGATGCTGGCCGCGCCCCTGGCGTTCGCTGCTGATCCGTTGTCGATCCCGGCGATCACCCTGGGCACCAATGCCGAAGGCGCTCAGGAATATTCGGTCAGCCTGCAAATCCTGCTGATCATGACCGCGCTGAGTTTTATTCCGGCGTTCGTCATGCTGATGACCAGTTTCACCCGGATCATCATTGTCTTCTCGATCCTGCGTCAGGCCCTGGGCCTGCAGCAGACACCGTCGAACCAGATCCTTACGGGGATGGCACTGTTCCTGACCATGTTCATCATGGCGCCGGTTTTTGACCGAGTGAATCAGGACGCCTTGCAGCCGTATCTGGCGGAAAAACTCACCGCTCAGGATGCCGTGGCCAAGGCCCAGGTGCCGATCAAGGACTTCATGCTGGCCCAGACCCGCAGCAGTGATCTGGAGCTGTTCATGCGCCTGTCCAAGCGCACGGATATTGCGACGCCGGATCAGGCGCCCCTGACCATTCTGGTGCCGGCCTTTGTCACTTCTGAATTGAAAACCGCGTTCCAGATCGGCTTTATGATCTTCATTCCGTTCCTGATCATCGACCTGGTCGTCGCCAGTGTGCTGATGGCCATGGGCATGATGATGCTCTCGCCGCTGATCATTTCCCTGCCGTTCAAAATCATGCTGTTCGTGCTGGTGGATGGCTGGGCGTTGATTATCGGCACGCTGGCCAGCAGCTTCGGCGGTGTATCGCCATGACGCCGGAAGTCGCGGTAGACATCTTTCGTGAAGCGCTCTGGCTGACCACCTTGATGGTCGCCGTGCTGGTGATTCCGAGCCTGCTGGTCGGGCTGTTGGTGGCCATGTTCCAGGCCGCCACCCAGATCAACGAACAGACCCTGAGCTTCCTGCCGCGCCTGCTGGTGATGCTGGTCACGCTGATTGTGGCAGGCCCGTGGCTGGTGCAGACCTTCATGGAATACATCCTGCAGTTGTACGGCAACATTCCTCGGGTCATCGGCTAAACCATGTCACTGCTGCAGCTGACCGACACCCAGATCAGTACCTGGGTCGCTTCGTTCATATTGCCGTTGTTTCGCATCGGCGCGGTCCTGATGACCATGCCGATCTTCGGCACGACCCTGGTGCCGACCCGCGTCCGCCTGTATTTCGCCCTGGCAATCACCGTGGTCGTCGTGCCCGGCCTGCCACCCATGCCGCAGGTGCATGCGCTGGACCTGAGTGCGCTGTTGCTGATCGCCGAACAGGTGATTATCGGCGCCTTGATGGGGCTCTCTCTCCAGCTGTTTTTCCAGGCGTTCGTCGTCGCCGGGCAGATCATTTCCATTCAAATGGGCATGGGCTTCGCTTCGATGGTCGACCCCACCAACGGCGTCTCGGCGGCAGTCATCGGGCAGTTTTTGACGATGCTGGTAACCCTGCTGTTTCTCGGCATGAACGGACACTTGGTGGTGTTCGAAGTGTTGACGGAAAGCTTCACCACCTTGCCGGTCGGCAGCGCGATGCTGGTCAACCATTTTTGGGAACTGGCCAACAAGATGGGCTGGGTACTGGGGGCGGCGATGCTGCTGGTCATGCCGGCGATCACGGCGTTGCTGGTGGTCAACATCGCCTTTGGCGTGATGACGCGCGCGGCGCCTCAGCTGAACATTTTTTCCATCGGTTTTCCCCTGACCCTGGTCCTGGGTCTGGTGATTTTCTGGGTCGGTCTCGGCGACATTCTCAATCAGTATCGGCCATTGGCCACCGAGGCCCTGCAGCTGTTACGTGATATGGCACAGGCGCGCTAGCCATGGCCGAGAGCGAGAGCGGTCAGGACAAAACAGAAGACCCCACGGAGAAACGCAAAAAGGACTCGCGGGACAAGGGCGAAATTGCCCGGTCCAAGGAGCTTAATACCCTGGCAACCATGCTGGCCGGTGCTGGCGGCTTGTTGATCTACGGCGGCGGTCTGGCCCAGGACCTGCTGGAAATCATGCGCCTGAACTTTTCCCTGCCACGGGAAGTGTTGCTCTCCCCGGAGGCGATGGGTCGCTACCTCATGCACTCGGGCAAGATCGCAATACTGGCGGTGCAGCCGATACTTTTGGTGCTGTTGCTGGCGGCCTTTTTGGGGCCGATTTCTTTGGGCGGCTGGTTGTTCTCCGGCAAGAGCCTGGCGCCGAAATTCAGCCGGATGAACCCGGCGGCGGGGCTCAAGCGCATGTTCTCCAGCACGGCCCTGATCGAGCTGCTGAAGGCGCTGGCAAAATTTCTGCTGATCCTGTTTGTGGCCTTGACCGTCCTGCAATCCGACATCGACGACCTGTTGCGCATTGCCCATGAGCCGCTTGAGCAGGCGATCATCCACAGTGTGCAACTGGTGGGCTGGAGCACGTTGTGGATGGCGTGCGGGCTGATTCTGATTGCGGCGGTGGATGTGCCGGTGCAAATCTACCAAAGCCAGCAGAAACTGCTGATGACCAAGCAGGAAGTGCGCGACGAGCACAAGGAGCAGGAAGGGAAGCCAGAGGTTAAACAGCGCATCCGTCAACTGCAGCGGGAGATGTCGCAGCGGCGGATGATGGCGGCGATTCCCGAGGCCGACGTGGTCATCACCAACCCGACCCACTACGCCGTGGCGCTCAAGTACGATGCGGAAAAAGGCGGTGCGCCGGTGCTGCTGGCGAAGGGCAGCGACTTCCTCGCCTTGAAGATCCGTGAAATCGCCGTGGCCAATGAGGTGCTGTTGCTGGAATCGCCGGCCCTGGCGCGGTCGATCTTTTACTCCACGGAACTCGAGGAAGAAATTCCGGGCGGCCTTTATCTTGCCGTCGCTCAGGTGCTGGCCTACGTCTACCAGATCCGCCAGCACCGCGCCGGCAAGGGCAAACGCCCTGAACCGCTCAAGGATAATCTGCCGATTCCACCGGATCTGCGGCGCGATTCCTGAAAATGCGCTGACAGGGTCTGCCTCATCGCGGGCAAGCCCGGCTCCCACAGGTCCTGTGGTGGACCCTAATTTTGTAGAGCACCGCGATCATTGTGGGAGCCGGGCTTGCCCGCGATGGATTGAGCTTGAACAACGCAAAGGCCCTGCGAAAAATAAATCTCCTTTTTCTTTTTCCTTGAAGCCGACGTGTGTATCACCAACTGACCCACTACGTGTAAATAAATCTGTCCCCTTTATCACTATTTGTTTATTGGGTCGCTTTTGTTTGTCTTTTTTACTCTTGATTAAATCTTGCGGATGTTTTTCGCGGTCGAAGTAGGGCGGGCGGTGTTTAGAGAAGAATTTGTATTTGGTGCGCGCTGCGTCCTCCTGAGGTCTTTTAAGACAGTGCGGTCGAGAATTGTTTCAGCCTGAAAGTTACGGTAGTGCTGTTGGATGTTGTCGAGAGAAGCAAATTTTTTAGTGGTGGTCCGATGAAGTGACTCAATGACTTTCTGAAAAGTCGGCGATCCAGTAAGTTGGTATGCAGCTATTTTTTTTGTTAAATCTTCTATCGATAGTGTTTTTATAAAGATGGTGCGCTCAAAAAGGGCGTCTGCGCGTTGAACTTCGGTTAGGTTTTGCAGGTTGCGCTCAAAATCACTTCCGTAATACTCGTTAGCTTTTTTAAGTGCCTTAATTACTTTGTCGGTTTTAACGCTGCTCAGTTCTTTGGGTGCCGAGATCTTTATCATGTTACTGATATTGCTGAACCAATTTTGTCCCGTGGGATCTATCCGATTTCTAGGATCTCCACCGCAATATACATACGCGTTAAGACCTCCCTTCCCAAATGGACTTATACTATCCGGGCTGGTAAACCTCATCAACACCGGATTAAACGGCCTATAACCATTCCCCAACAAATACCATCCCGTCTTGGAATCCTGCCGTTCCCCGCAGAAAGCGACCAGACTCAGCAGCCCGCTAGAAGCGGGTCGATGGCCATAAGGTGTGTACGCAATGTGTTGTCGCGGTTGATTAGCCTTGCCTGTGTTCAGCACCGAACGCTGTGGATCGGTGGACAGTAACGCGGTGTCGATCGCATTGCCCTGGCTTTGCTGCTGTGCCAGCAACTGGTCTTCGTGCTGAACGATGGAATAGATCGTCGCACCATGAATTTCAGTGGCCAAACGACCTTTGCAGTAGAAACGCTGATACTTCGGCTCATTCGGTAATGCGCTGGCGACCAGTTTGTCGAGGGCATCGTAGTGATATTGGCAGAGTGGGGTCGTGCTCGGCGATTGCATGGGTAAGAGCTCCGAAAGCCAAAGGTGCAGATTTCAGTATTGGCGAATTCACACAGGCTGGGTACTGACAGAACTGATAGGTTCGCGAAAAAAAAGATAAAAGGGGACGGATTTAGGATAAAAGGGGACGGATTTATTTGCTGCATGAAAAAAAGCGGATTGCGATCACGTTAATCGATGTTGGGATCTTTAGCGGGCCTGCCTTGCCCTCTGTCCAGTATTCGAAGCCCTGTGATGTGTTCTATTTCCTCCACGAAGCGCGGTGCACCTGTCAATTGCCCGCGTTGAAGCGCATTTCTTATTAGCTTCAGTTCTCCACTTGGAGCGGCCTGCTCCACAAATTTTCTATAATGTTCACGGCGAGCGATTTTAGTTGTACCAAACGCCTTGAAACATGGTTCTATATCCAGCCAGTTGTTTTTTGTCGTTTCTGTTACATGCAGACGATAGCTCGACCACGGATAGTTTTCCGCTCTGGAAACGATATGAGCTCTCACAGGATTTAGCTCAATGTATCGGCTGCACGCCATTAAATAGGTATCGCCAACTGACTCACTACGTGTAAATAAATCTGTCCCCTTTCTTTGGAGTCTGTCCCCTTTTTTTTTGGAAATTAAATCTGTCCCCTTTTTTAGTCCGTAAATAAATCCGTCCCCTTTATTTTTATTTCTTTATTGTGTTTATTTTAAAGAGGTTTTTAGTTGTTTAATAAATCCGTATATATTTTTTTAGTTCTTTAGCTCTATTGATAACGCTCCCTGCATTTCTGATCGCATGCATCTCATCTCTATATGATGTTGCTATATCTTTAAAAATTGGGTCTCTAGAGCGTTCGATGTCGATCGTTAATGTTTGAAGGCGTCCTTCACTTATAGTCGGGGTGTCAGGGAATCTATGGTCGACAAGAGTGTTCATTAGTTTTTTGTATTGTTGTGGATGAATTTCAGCGCGTAATGCAGTGGGAAGCTCATGTGATGATAGGTTGCTATTGGTTATGGTTTGAATTGATAGCGACTTTAAGCTTGATGGGTCAGAGGTGATAGGGTTCATGATGGCATTGTAATCGTTTTTAAACGCAGACTGAAGTTGCTGTTTCGCTTTTGGTATTTGTTTTACTATTTTTTGGTTATTTATAAGTGCTAGGGCTTCTTTTCGGCTGGCTCCCGGAGCTAGAAGTATGATTTTATTCCCTATATTTCCAAGTATTTGGCTTTCTATGTATTTAACGAGTGATGAGAGTAATAAGCTACGCCCTGTTCGATCGTCCCAGTTAACTGGGTCTCCCAAACAATATGCATACGTATTGAGCCCGCCTGTCCCAAATGGGCTAAAGGTGTCAGGGCTATTAAACCGCGTCAGCACCGGGTTAAAAGCCCGATATCCATTCCCCAGCAAATAATGTCCAGTCACCGGGTCCCGCCGCTCGCCATTGAAGCCGAGCAGGCTGAACAATGCATTCAAAAACACGCCCCCATACGGCGTATACGCGACGGACTGGGGTGGATCGTTTTCATGGAGCGTCTGCAATACCGAACGCTGTGGATCAGTCACCAACAGTGTAGTTTCGGGGACGCCGCCCTTGATCTGCTGCTGCGCCAGCAATTGGTCACCGCTCTGAACGATGGAATAGCAGGTCGCGCCCTGAATTTCGGTGGCAAGGCGGCTTTTGCAGTAAAACCGCTGGCGCTCTGGCTCGTCCGGCAGCGCGTTGGCGACCAGTCGGTCGAGCGGGTCGTAGCGATATTTGCAAAGCAGGGTTGCGCGCGGCGGTTGCATGGGCGAGTGCTCCGAAGGTCCGTAGTGCTGACGCTCAGTATTGTCGGTATTGCAGGGGAGGGGTACTAACAGAACTGATAGGTTTGCTGAAGCGGGCGCGTTCGATGGACTTCGCGCCGGGCTGGAGGCGGTCGACTTGCGGAGTGGTTTCTCGCAAGTGCACGGGCGGTTTCGGTCCTATCGCGAGCAGGCTCGCTCCCACAGTGAATGGGTGTTGGACAATGATTTCACGGGCGGCCTCGGCCATTGTGGGAGCGAGCCTGCTCGCGATAGCGTCCGTATAGCCAACACTACCTCTGCTGATCAGCCCCCTCCATTTCAACCCCCCGCAAAAGTTGGAAGGCTTCTTGCAGTACCCGCTCTGCGCCTGCTTCGGGCGTCAAAAGTTTGCTTTAAAGGAACGGGGAAAACCGGTGGATCGCTCTCAGTTTATCAACAGTGCCCGTACAAACGCCGCCGACTTGAGTCGGGGCAATCTGGGTGTGCCGCTGTTGCTGCTGGTCATGCTGGCCATGATGATGCTGCCGATCCCGCCGTTCCTGCTGGACGTGTTTTTCACGTTCAACATCGCGTTGTCCATCGTCGTCCTGCTGGTCTGCGTCTACGCCTTGCGCCCGCTGGATTTTGCGGTGTTCCCGACGATTCTGCTGGTGGCCACGCTGATGCGGCTGGCCCTGAACGTGGCCTCCACACGGGTGGTGATGCTTCACGGTCAGGATGGCCATGCCGCCGCCGGCAAGGTGATCCAGGCCTTCGGCGAGGTGGTGATCGGCGGTAACTACGTGGTCGGTATCGTGGTTTTCGCGATTTTGATGATCATCAACTTCGTCGTGGTAACCAAGGGCGCCGGGCGGATTTCCGAGGTCAGCGCGCGTTTCACCCTCGATGCGATGCCCGGCAAACAAATGGCGATCGACGCCGATTTGAACGCCGGCCTGATCGATCAGAATCAGGCCAAGATGCGTCGCATGGAAGTGGCCCAGGAAGCGGAGTTCTACGGCTCCATGGACGGCGCGAGCAAATTCGTGCGCGGTGACGCCATCGCCGGTCTGCTGATTCTGTTCATCAACCTGATCGGCGGCATGGCGGTCGGTATCTTCCAGCACGGCATGACCTTCGGCGATGCCGGCCGGGTGTACGCGCTGTTGACCATCGGTGACGGTTTGGTGGCGCAATTGCCATCACTGCTGTTATCGACAGCCGCGGCGATCATGGTGACCCGTGCTTCCGGTTCGGAAGACATGGGCAAGCAAATCAACCGTCAGATGTTCGCCTCGCCCAAAGCGTTGGCGGTGGCTGCGGCCATCATGGCGGTCATGGGTATAGTGCCCGGCATGCCGCATTTCTCCTTTCTGAGCATGGCGGCCCTCGCGGCTGGTGGCGCCTACCTGTTCTGGAAGAAACAGAACGTGGTCAAGGTCCAGGCCCTGCAAGAGGTCAAGCGTCAGCAGGAGTTGCTGCCTTCGCCGGCCCGCGCACAGGAAACCAAGGAACTTGGCTGGGACGATGTGACGCCGATCGACATGATTGGCCTGGAAGTCGGCTATCGCCTGATCCCGTTGGTTGACCGCAATCAGGGTGGTCAGCTGCTGGCGCGGATCAAGGGCGTGCGCAAGAAGCTGTCACAGGACCTGGGTTTCCTCATGCCGACGGTGCATATCCGTGACAACCTCGACCTGGCGCCCAGTGCTTATCGACTGACCCTGATGGGCGTGATCCTCGCCGAAGCGGAGATTTACCCGGACCGCGAGCTGGCGATCAACCCCGGCCAGGTTTACGGTTCGCTCAACGGCATCACCGCCAAAGATCCGGCTTTCGGGCTGGAGGCGGTCTGGATCGAAATCAGCCAGCGGGCCCAGGCTCAATCACTTGGCTACACTGTGGTCGATGCCAGTACGGTAGTGGCTACGCATTTGAACCAGATTCTGTATAAACACTCCAGCGAGCTGATCGGTCACGAAGAAGTGCAGCAACTCATGCAATTGCTGGCCAAAAGCTCGCCGAAGCTGGCCGAAGAGCTGGTGCCGGGCGTTGTCTCGCTGTCGCAGTTGCTCAAGGTGTTGCAGGCGTTGCTGGCCGAGCAGGTGCCGGTGCGCGACATTCGCAGCATCGCCGAAGCCATCGCGAACAATGCCGCCAAGAGTCAAGATACTGCCGCGCTGGTGGCTGCGGTGCGCGTCGGCGTCTCCCGCGCAATCGTCCAAAGCATTGTAGGGACTGAGTCGGAGCTGCCAGTTATCACGCTGGAGCCAAGGTTGGAACAGATTTTGCTCAATAGTCTTCAGAAGGCAGGACAAGGCTCGGAAGAGGGCGTTCTGCTGGAGCCAAGCATGGCTGAAAAGCTGCAACGCTCGTTGATCGATGCGGCGCAGCGTCAAGAGATGCAAGGTCAACCGGTGATTCTGCTGGTGGCCGGTCCGGTTCGCGCGATGCTCTCGCGATTTGGCCGACTGGCAGTCCCGGGTTTGCATGTGTTGGCTTACCAGGAAATCCCGGACAACAAGCAAGTGACCATCGTTGCGACAGTAGGGCCCAACGGCTGAGGTAGTGGTTCATGCAAGTTAAGCGTTTTTTCGCCGCCGATATGCGTCAGGCCATGAAACTGGTTCGTGATGAGCTGGGCGCTGATGCCGCCATCATTGGCAACCGCCGGATCGCCGGTGGTGTCGAGCTGACGGCTGCCCTCGATTACAAACTGTCGGCGCTGGCCCCGCGTGTTCCGAACATGGAACTCGAGGACGAGCTGCGCAAGACTCAGTCGCGGATTGTCACCGCCCAGGCCGAACTGAGCCTGCGCAGCGATGGCGATAGCGACAAGAGCACCAATCGCCAGTTGTTCGCCGGCCTGCCGTTGACCGCCGCCGAACCGCTGATCGAACCGACCTACACTGAGCCCCGTCGTGCGGAGCCGGCCCCTGCGCCAGCCTCGGGCGGCGTGGACCCGCGTGCATTCGACTCGATGCGTTTCGAACTCAACAGCCTGCGCGAATTGATGGAAGTGCAGCTCGGCTCCCTGGCCTGGAACCAGCTGCAAGGCAGCCGTCCGGCCCAGGCCAATCTCTGGCGTCGACTGCAACGTATCGGTTTGTCCGGTCCGTTGTCCCGAGACCTGCTGGACATGATCACTGGTATTGAAGAACCTCGTCAGGCCTGGCGCATGTTGCTGGCGCACCTGGCGCGGATGATCGCCACACCGGAAGTCGAGCCACTGGAAGAGGGCGGCGTGATTGCCATGGTCGGCCCTGCCGGCATGGGCAAGACCACCACGCTGGCCAAACTGGCGGCACGTTACGTGCTCAAGTACGGCGCGCAGAACATCGCGCTGGTGAGCATGGACAGCTTTCGCATCGGCGCTCAGGAACAACTCAAGACCCTCGGCCGGATTCTCAACGTGTCGGTGACCCACGTCGATCCGGGCCAGTCCCTGGTGCAGGCGCTGGAACCGTTGCTGCGCAAACGCGTGGTGCTGATCGATACCGCGGGCCTTCAGGCCAGCGATCCGGCACTGCGCATGCAGCTCGAAAGCCTGGCCGGGCGTGGCATCAAATCAAAAAATTATCTGGTGCTGGCAACCACCAGCCAGAAACAGGTTCTAACCGCCGCCTATCACAGTTACAAACGCTGCGGGCTCGCTGGCTGCATCCTGACTAAACTGGATGAAACGGCAAGCCTGGGCGAGGTGTTGAGCCTGGCGATCAGTCATGAATTGCCGGTGGCTTACCTGACCGATGGACCGCGGATTCCGGATGATTTGCATCTGCCGCGTCGTCATCAACTGGTGAGCCGCGCTGTCAGTGTGCAAATGCAGGAAGAACCCAGCGAAGAAGCCATGGCTGACATGTTCGCTGATATTTACCACAGCCCGACCAAGCAGGTTGGCTGAGGTATTAATGAACAGTTTTTGTACCTACATCGATGGTCTGCCATGCATTGTTCAGATGATGAACGCGCAGCCAGTAATGTGGCCTCCGTCTATGCAAGACAAGGTAAAGAAATAACATGGGCAGCATGCATCCCGTACAGGTGATCGCGGTGACCGGCGGCAAAGGTGGCGTCGGGAAGACTAACGTGTCAGTGAACTTGTCCCTGGCTCTAGCTGAGCTCGGCCGGCGCGTCATGCTGCTGGACGCCGATCTGGGGCTGGCGAACGTCGACGTCCTGCTGGGACTGACACCCAAACGTACCCTGGCCGACGTGATCGAAGGCCGTTGTGAGCTGCGCGACGTACTGTTGCAGGGCCCCGGCGGCATCCGCATCGTTCCGGCCGCGTCCGGCACTCAGAGCATGGTGCACTTGAGCCCGGCTCAACACGCCGGCCTGATCCAGGCCTTCAGCGACATCGGCGACAACCTCGACGTACTCGTCATCGACACCGCTGCGGGTATTGGTGACTCGGTAGTCAGTTTCGTACGCGCCGCGCAAGAAGTGTTGCTGGTGGTCTGCGACGAGCCGACTTCGATCACGGACGCCTACGCACTGATCAAACTGCTTAACCGCGACTACGGCATGAACCGCTTCCGCGTCCTGGCCAACATGGCCCAGAGCCCGCAAGAAGGTCGCAACCTGTTCGCCAAGTTGACCAAGGTCACGGACCGCTTCCTCGACGTCGCCTTACAATACGTCGGCGCAGTGCCGTACGACGAAAGCGTGCGCAAGGCGGTGCAGAAGCAGCGCGCGGTTTATGAAGCGTTCCCGCGTTCCAAGTGCTCCCTGGCCTTCAAGGCCATCGCACAAAAGGTCGATACCTGGCCGCTGCCCGCCAACCCGCGCGGGCACCTGGAGTTTTTCGTCGAGCGCCTCGTGCAACAAACGGCAGGACCCGTGCTATGACAGCCAGCGGCTACAACCTTTACAAGAAGTCGGCACGTGACGCGCAGTACGAGTTGATCGAGCGTTACGCGCCACTGGTCAAGCGCATTGCCTACCACTTGCTGGCGCGTTTGCCGGCCAGTGTCCAGGTGGAAGACCTGATCCAGGCCGGGATGATCGGCCTGCTCGAAGTGTCGACCAAATACGACGCCAGCAAAGGCGCAAGTTTCGAGACGTACGCGGGCATCCGGATCCGCGGCGCCATGCTTGATGAAGTGCGCAAAGGTGACTGGGCGCCACGTTCGGTCCACCGCAATACCCGCATGGTCAGCGACGCAATTCGCTCTATTGAAGCTAAAACCGGCCGTGACGCTAAAGATCACGAAGTTGCGGCCGAACTCCAATTGAGTCTCGACGATTATTACGGGATTCTGAACGACACCCTGGGCAGCCGGTTATTCAGTTTCGACGATCTGTTGCAGGACGGCGAACACGAAGGGCTGCACGAGGATGGCGCGAGTGCTCATCTCGAGCCGTCACGCGACCTGGAAGATGAACGCTTCCAGGCAGCACTGGCGGACGCGATTGCCAATTTGCCGGAGCGTGAGCGACTGGTGTTGGCGCTGTACTACGACGAAGAGTTGAATCTCAAGGAAATCGGTGAAGTCCTGGGGGTCAGCGAATCTCGGGTCAGCCAGTTACACAGCCAGTGCGCGGCCCGTTTGCGGGGGCGTTTGGGGGAGTGGCGAGCGCGCTGAAGGCAGTGTGGGGACACTGCGAACGTGGCTGGTGTGGTGATGAACCGCGCCGGTCGCGATCTGTTGTGCTCCAGACAGTCATTGAGTGCTTTTGCCGGATTGAATGAAATGGCGCGTCCAGGTGCTGGGCGCGTTTAAGACTGCTTGGAGGTCGAATTGGACAAGAACATGAAAATCCTCATCGTTGATGACTTCTCAACGATGCGGCGGATCATTAAAAACCTGTTGCGTGACCTTGGGTTCACCAACACGGTCGAGGCTGACGATGGCATCACTGCCATTCCAGTCCTCAACAGCGGCAGCATCGACTTTCTGGTAACGGACTGGAACATGCCGGGCATGACCGGCATCGATCTGCTGCGCCACGTGCGTGCCGATGAGAAGCTCAAGAGCCTGCCCGTACTGATGGTGACTGCTGAAGCCAAGCGCGAACAGATCATCGAAGCGGCCCAGGCCGGTGTTAACGGCTATGTGGTCAAGCCCTTCACGGCCCAGGCGTTGAAAGACAAAATCGAGAAGATTTTCGAACGCATCGGTTGAGAAATTGCGCCACGGGGGAGCTATGGACCACAACGAATCTTCACAGGGCGATTTTGAATCGACCCTGAAAAAACACGCGGTCGAACTGGTCGAAAGCCTTGAAAAAGGCAAGTTCGGCGACGCTGTGCAACTGATCCATGAGCTCAATCAGACCCGTGACCGCGGCCTGTATCAGGAAGTGGGCAAGCTCACTCGCGAGCTGCATAGCGCGATCGTCAATTTCCAGATTGACCCGCACATGCCGCAAGCCGAGGAAGTGTCCCAGATTACCGACGCCACCGAGCGTCTGGGTTATGTGGTCAAGCTGACGGAGGCCGCCGCCAACCGCACCATGGACCTGGTGGAAAACTCCACGCCGCTGGTCAACAGCCTGAGCGATGAAGCCCAGGCGCTGAGCACGGATTGGGGACGGTTCATGCGGCGCGAAGTCGGGGCTGAAGAGTTCCGCGAACTGGCACGGCGTGTCGACGGTTTCCTGATACGCAGCAGCGCGGACAACCGTGTGGTGTCGAGCAACCTCAATGACATTCTGCTCGCCCAGGATTACCAGGACCTCACCGGTCAGGTGATCAAGCGTGTGACCCAGTTGGTCACCGAAGTGGAAAGTAACTTGCTCAAACTTGTGCTGATGGCCAGTCAGGTGGACCGCTTCGCGGGCATCGAACATGACCGTGAAGCCATGCTTGCAGAAAAAGATCCGCAAAAACATCTCTCTCAGGGTGAAGGTCCGCAGATTCATGCCGATAAAAGAGAAGACGTTGTGTCCGGTCAGGACGATGTGGACGATTTGCTATCCAGCCTAGGGTTTTAGAATTTTAGGTATTTTAGGTTTTTAGACCTGTAGGAGCACCCCCCTTAATGAGCTTCGGCGCCGATGAAGAGATCCTTCAGGATTTCCTGGTTGAGGCCGGCGAGATTCTAGAGCAACTGTCCGAGCAACTGGTCGAGCTTGAAAGCCGACCGGATGATGCGGATTTGCTCAATGCAATTTTTCGCGGTTTTCACACTGTAAAAGGGGGCGCCGGCTTCCTCCAGCTCAACGAGCTGGTGGAGTGCTGTCACATCGCCGAGAACGTGTTCGACATCCTGCGCAAGGGTGAGCGTCGCGTCGACTCGGAACTGATGGACGTGGTTCTCGAAGCGCTGGACGCAGTGAACGGCATGTTCACCGAAGTTCGCGAGCGCAGCCCGATCACGGCGGCCACGCCTGAATTGCTCGCGGCGCTGGCCCGTCTGGCCGAGCCGCAATCCGCCGATCAAGCTGCACCCGTGGCGGAAGTGGCGCAAGAACCGGCTGCAGAAGCCGAATCGGGCGACATTACCGATAACGAATTCGAACAATTGCTGGACTCGCTGAACGCCGTCAAGGCTCAGGCCGAGGCGCCAGTGGCTGCGCCCATCGCATCGACCGGTACGCCGGCCAGTGACGAAATCACCGATGCCGAGTTCGAGTCGTTGCTCGACCAACTGCACGGCAAAGGCCAGTTCGCCGTCGATGCGGTGGCAGCACCGGCTGCACCCGCCGCCCCGGTTGCCCCGAAAGCGCCAGGCGACAGCTCCGACATTACAGACGATGAATTTGAAGCCCTGCTCGATCAGCTGCACGGCAAGGGCAACTTTGCCGTCGATGCGCTGGAGTCGGCCATTGCCTCGGTACCGACCCCGGCTGCGCCAACCGCAGCAGTGGCCGGCGGCGACCTGATCTCGGATCACGAGTTCGAATCGCTGCTCGACGAATTGCACGGTAAAGGCAAGTTCACTGAAGTCGGTTCGGCGTCGTCCTCGGTCGCAGCGCCTGTCGCCAAAGCGGCGGCACCTGTGGCTAAAGCGCCCGCGCCGAAAGCCGAAGCACCGAAGCCTGCCGCTGCCGCTGCCGCAGCGCCGGCACCTGCTCGTGCACCGTCCGCGCCACCGGCGGAAAAACCGGCCAGCGAAGCCGAGACCACTGTTCGGGTCGACACCGCGCGTCTCGACGAAATCATGAACATGGTCGGCGAGCTGGTGCTGGTGCGTAACCGCCTGGTCCGCCTGGGCGCCAACAGCGCCGACGAGGCCATGTCCAAGGCTGTGTCGAACCTCGACGTGGTCACGGCCGACCTGCAAACCGCGGTCATGAAGACCCGGATGCAACCGATCAAGAAAGTCTTCGGGCGCTTCCCGCGTCTGGTTCGCGACCTGGCTCGCCAGCTCAAGAAAGAGATCAACCTGGAGCTGGTCGGTGAAGAAACTGACCTCGACAAGAACCTCGTCGAGGCCTTGGCCGACCCGCTGGTCCACTTGGTGCGTAACTCGGTCGACCACGGTATCGAAGAACCGGCTGATCGCGAAGCGATGGGCAAGCCGCGCAGCGGCAAGGTGATTCTGTCCGCCGAACAGGAAGGCGACCACATCCTGCTGTCCATCTCCGATGACGGCAAGGGCATGGACGCCGACGTGTTGCGCGGTATCGCGGTGAAGAAAGGCTTGATGGACAAGGATGCGGCGGACCGTCTCAGCGAGTCCGACTGCTTCAACCTGATCTTCGCCCCGGGTTTCTCGACCAAGACCGAGATCTCCGACGTGTCGGGTCGTGGCGTGGGCATGGACGTGGTGAAAACCAAGATCGCCCAGCTCAACGGCACCATCAATATCTACTCGACCAAGGGCAAAGGCTCGAAGATCGTCATCAAGGTGCCGTTGACCCTGGCGATCATGCCGACGCTGATGGTCATGCTCGGCAACCAGGCGTTTGCGTTCCCGCTGGTGAACGTCAACGAGATTTTCCACCTCGACCTGTCGCGCACCAATGTGGTCGACGGCCAGGAAGTGGTGATCGTGCGGGACAAGGCGCTGCCACTGTTTTACCTCAAGCGCTGGCTGGTCAGCTCCGCCGCTCATGAAGAGCAACGCGAGGGCCATGTGGTGATCCTTTCGGTGGGCACCCAGCGGATCGGCTTCGTCGTCGATCAACTGGTGGGCCAGGAAGAAGTGGTCATCAAGCCATTGGGCAAAATGCTCCAGGGAACCCCGGGCATGTCGGGCGCCACCATTACCGGTGACGGCCGCATCGCGCTGATTCTCGATGTGCCGAGCATGCTCAAGCGTTACGCCGCACGGCGTATTTGATTCTGGGGGAGCGGGGCGACTGCGCCTCGCCCCGCCTAACGGAGTGTTTATGGTAGTCAAAGTCCTGGTGGTGGACGATTCGGGGTTTTTCCGCCGCCGCGTCTCGGAAATTCTTTCAGCAGATGCGAATATCCAGGTCGTCGGCACGGCGACCAACGGAAAAGAGGCGATCGATCAGGCGCTGGCCCTCAAGCCAGACGTGATCACCATGGACTACGAAATGCCGATGATGGACGGCATCACGGCCGTGCGGCACATCATGCAGCGCTGCCCGACCCCGGTGTTGATGTTCTCCTCGCTGACCCACGAAGGCGCCCGGGTCACACTGGATGCGCTGGACGCCGGCGCGGTGGATTTCCTGCCGAAGAATTTCGAAGATATCTCGCGCAATCCCGATAAGGTCAAGCAACTGCTGTGCGAGAAGATTCTCAGCATCTCGCGCAGTAACCGTCGCGTCAGCACTTACAGCGCGCCGGCTCCGGTCGCGGCGCCAGCCCCGGCGCCGATGCCTTCCAGCATTGGCAGTTATGGCAGCAGCGCGCCCGCACGTCCGGCGCCGACTCCGGTCCGTACGCCGGCGCATGCACCGTCGTCGTCGCCCGCACCGAAACGCAAAGCCTACAAACTGGTTGCCATCGGCACCTCCACCGGTGGTCCGGTTGCCCTGCAACGGGTGTTGACTCAGTTGCCGGCCAACTTCCCGGCCCCGATCGTGCTGATCCAGCACATGCCGGCCGCGTTTACCAAGGCGTTCGCCGAGCGTCTGGACAAGCTCTGCCGCATCAGCGTCAAGGAAGCCGAGGATGGCGACATCCTGCGTCCGGGCCTGGCGTTGCTGGCGCCGGGTGGCAAGCAAATGATGATCGACGGCCGTGGCGCGGTGAAGATCCTGCCGGGCGACGAACGTCTGAACTACAAGCCGTGCGTGGACATCACCTTCGGTTCGGCAGCCAAGTCCTACGGTGACAAAGTTCTGGCGGTGGTGTTGACCGGCATGGGCGCCGACGGTCGTGAAGGCGCGCGTCTGCTCAAGCAGGGCGGCAGCTCGATCTGGGCTCAGGATGAAGCCAGCTGCGTGATCTACGGCATGCCGATGGCCATCGTCAAAGCCGAACTCGCCGATGCGATTTACGGCCTCGACGATATCGGCAAGCACCTGGTCGAGGCGTGTATCTGATGGATGTACTCAGCCTTATCGGGATCATCATGGCGTTCGTCGCCATCATCGGCGGCAACTACCTTGAAGGCGGTCACCTCGGCGCGCTGGCCAACGGCCCGGCCGCATTGATCGTGATCGGCGGGACCGTTGGCGCGGCGCTGCTGCAATCGCCGATGAGCGCGTTCAAGCGTGCCATGCAGATTCTTGGCTGGATTTTGTTTCCGCCTCGCGTGGATCTGGCCGGCGGTATTGATCGCGTCGTCAACTGGAGCCTGACCGCACGCAAGGAAGGCCTGCTCGGTCTGGAAGGCGTGGCCGATGCCGAGCCCGACAGCTACTCGCGAAAAGGCTTGCAACTGTTGGTTGACGGTGCCGAGCCGGAAGCGATTCGCAGCATCCTCGAAGTGGATTTCTACACCCAGGAAAGCCGCGACATCGAAGCCGCCAAAGTCTTTGAAAGCATGGGCGGCTATGCGCCGACCATCGGCATCATCGGTGCGGTGATGGGCCTGATCCATGTGATGGGCAACCTGGCCGATCCGTCGCAACTGGGCAGCGGCATTGCCGTGGCCTTCGTTGCCACCATCTACGGCGTGGCCAGTGCCAACCTGGTGTTGCTGCCCGTCGCCGCCAAACTCAAAGCCGTTGCCTTGCGCCAGTCGCGTTATCGCGAAATGTTGCTGGAAGGCATTCTGTCGATCGCCGAAGGTGAAAACCCTCGCTCTATTGAGTTGAAGCTTCAGGGCTTCATGGATTGATGGGGGGCATGGAGAATGGCTCGTCGCCGGCAACCTGAAGAACACGTCAACCACGAACGCTGGCTGGTTTCCTACGCCGACTTCATCACGTTGCTGTTCGCTTTTTTCGTGGTGATGTACTCGATCTCTTCGATCAACGAAGGCAAGTACAAAGTCATCTCGGAAGCGTTGATTGGCGTGTTCACCGATTCGGACCGTGCGCTCAAGCCCATTCCGATCGGCGAGGAGCGTCCGAAAACCGTGACCCCGGCCAAACCGCTGGTCAAAGACGCCGAGCAGGTCGACGCCGGAATCGCCGGTGCCAGCGATCCACTGAAAAGCATCGCCGATGACATCAGTGCCGCGTTTGGTGATTTGATCAGCGCCAATCAGATGACTGTGCGTGGCAACGAGTTGTGGGTCGAGATCGAACTCAACTCCAGTCTGTTGTTCGGCAGTGGCGATGCCATGCCCAGCGACATCGCGTTCAACATCATCGACAAGGTGGCGGTAATTCTGAAGCCGTTCGACAACCCGATTCACGTCGAAGGTTTCACCGACGATCAGCCGATTCGTACCGCGCAGTACCCGACCAACTGGGAATTGTCCTCGGCCCGTTCGGCGAGCATCGTGCGCATGCTGGCGATGCAGGGTGTGAACCCCGGTCGACTGGCCTCGGTGGGTTACGGCGAATTCCAGCCGGTGGCGAATAACGCGACTGCCGAAGGACGGGCGCGTAACCGTCGGGTGGTGTTGGTGGTGTCACGAAATCTCGATGTCCGTCGCAGCCTCACCGGCACCGGAACCGCGCATGCGCAGCCGGATGCCGCGTTGAAGCGCGCTGGCACACAAACTGCACCTGCACCGGTCAAGTCGCCGGGACGAGAGAGCGCCGTCAATTCTCCGTCACCCGCATTAACACGTTGAGCTATTTCTCGGTTGGCATCTGCGGCCGGGAGGAACAATCCGAATGAGAGTCTGGGCAGTCGCCAATCAAAAGGGTGGTGTCGGTAAAACCACTTCCTCCATCGCTTTAGCCGGGTTACTGGCCGAGGCGGGCAAGCGCGTGGTCGTGGTCGATCTCGACCCCCACGGCTCAATGACCAGCTACTTTGGTTACGACCCCGACGCTCTGGAACACAGCAGCTACGACTTGTTCCTGCACAAGGGCAGCGTGCCCCAGGGCTTGCCCGGGCAATTGTTGTTGCCCACCAGTCACGCGAGTATTTCCCTGCTGCCGTCGAGCACCGCGCTGGCGACGCTTGAGCGTCAGTCGCCGGGCCAGAGTGGCCTGGGCCTGGTGATTGCCAAGAGCCTGGCGCAACTGTGGCAGGATTTCGATTACGCAGTGATCGACAGCCCGCCGTTGCTCGGCGTGCTGATGGTCAATGCCTTGGCGGCCAGTCAGCAATTGGTGATCCCGGTGCAGACCGAACACTTGGCGGTCAAGGGCCTGGAGCGCATGGTCAACACCCTGGCCATGATCAACCGTTCACGCAAACAGCCTCTGGCTTTCAGCATCGTGCCGACCTTGTTCGACCGTCGCACTCAAGCTTCCCTGGGAACCTTGCGAGTGTTGCGCGACAAGTACCCGGAAGAAATCTGGCAGGGCTACATCCCGGTCGACACGCGTTTGCGTGACGCCAGCCGCGCCGGCGTCACACCTTCGCAATTCGACAGCAAGAGCCGCGGCGTGCTGGCGTATCGCGCGTTGCTCAAGCACATGCTGACGCAGCAATCCGTTGCGCAGGTGGCCTGACATGAAATCAATTCCCGTAGGAGCTGCCGCAGGCTGCGATCTTTTGATCCGGTTCTGTGGCGCCTTTGACATGGCCAAAAGATCGCAGCCTTCGGCAGCTCCTACAAAGGGGCGCGCATGAACCGGCCGGTGAAGATCACTTCGCGTCCGCAACTGGCGCTTCAGTCCTATCTGGAAAGCTTGCTGATGGAGGCGACGGAAGAGTTGCCGCCACCCGTCCAGGCCATTCCCGAAGTGATCGAAGCCGAAGCGGCGTTGGACGAGTTCCAGGCGGCAGTGCTTGAAGAGCAGGCGCGCGATGCGCAGAAACCCGCCATCGTCGCCGCGCCGGTGGCTGTGCCGGAGGTTAAAGCACCGGTGGTTCTGCTCGAAGCCCCGACGCCGGTTCTGACGCCCGTTTCGACCATCGCGCCGCTGCTGCAAGCCTTGGTGCCGCCGGTCGTCGAAGTTCATTTGCCACCGAGCAACACGCCGCCACCGGTAGACACCGATGGTCGTCCGGCATGGGCTGCCGAGCCGTTTGAATGCCTGTTGTTCGATGTCGCCGGCCTGACCCTCGCGGTGCCGCTGGTGTGCCTGGGCTCGATTTATTCATTGGCAGGGCACGAGCTGACGCCGTTGTTCGGGCAGCCGGAATGGTTCCTCGGGATTCTGCCAAGCCAGGCCGGCAACCTGAAAGTGCTCGATACCGCCCGTTGGGTCATGCCCGACCGCTACCGCGATGACTTCCGTCAGGGCCTGCAATACGTGATCTCGGTGCAGGGCTATGAGTGGGGGCTGGCCGTGCATCAGGTCAGCCGCTCGTTGCGCCTGGACCCGAATGAAATCAAATGGCGCAGCCACCGTGGTCAACGGCCATGGCTGGCGGGCACAGTGATTGAACACATGTGTGCATTGCTCGACGTTGCCGCACTGGCCGAGCTGATCGCCAGCGGTGGGGCGAAGCACATGGGCGGCAGCAAGCCGACCCACAAACCAACATAAAAACACGCGGGGCAAAGTGACTTGCCGTCGCACCGAACACACACCGCCAAGGGCGGTTTTTCGAGGGGTCAGGGTATGAATGATAAGGCGTCGTCTGCAAAAGGTTCCGAAGATCCGATCCTGCAATGGGTAACCTTCAAACTGGACAATGAAACCTACGGCATCAACGTGATGCGCGTTCAGGAAGTCCTGCGTTACACCGAAATCGCTCCGGTCCCGGGTGCCCCGAGCTACGTGCTGGGTATCATCAACCTGCGCGGTAATGTGGTCACCGTAATCGACACCCGTCAGCGCTTCGGCCTGATGAATGCCGAAATCAGCGACAACACCCGGATCGTCATCATCGAAGCCGACAAGCAAGTGGTCGGCATCATGGTCGACAGCGTTGCCGAAGTGGTTTACCTGCGTCAGTCGGAAATCGAAACCGCGCCGAACGTGGGTAACGAAGAGTCCGCCAAGTTCATTCAGGGCGTGTGCAACAAGAACAACGAATTGCTGATTCTGGTCGAGCTGGACAAGATGATGAGCGAAGAAGAATGGTCGGACCTGGAGAACATCTGATTGATTCTTGAGGTTGCGGTCATTGTCCTGTTCCTCTTCTGGGCAGGCACGCTGGCGATGTTTCTGGCGTACATACGCGGTCAGCGGCTGATCGCCGCGCAACAGGCTGAAGGCGATGCGCTGCGCGATCAGCGCATTAAGGACCTGGGCAAGCGCGTCGACAACTACCAGAGCGGCAACGTGCGCATGGGTGAAGACTTGCATGAGCTGCGCGCGGTCGTCGGCCCGTTGCCGGACAAGCTGGCTCAGCTTGAGCAGCGCGACCCGTCGAGCCTGTCGTTTGCCCAGGCGGCACGATTGGTCGGGATGGGCGCTACCGCGGATGAACTGACTCAGTCCTGCGGGTTGACCCAGGCCGAGGCGGAGTTGATGCGCAAGTTGCACAAGAACTGAAAGATCAAAAGATCGCAGCCTTCGGCGGCTCCTACCGGGAATCTCGCGTAGGAGCTGCCGAAGGCTGCGATCTTTTCTGCATCAATGTCAGAGATTTATTTGTAGTTTCCCGGCATAGGAAATCAAGCCATAGAGTGCTTTTTGCTCGCCGGTGCCTCCTTTTTGCGGGTCACCCCAGGCGATCACTCTGTTGTCCATCGTCAAGGCTACAAATGTATTGGTTCCCGCAAAGACCGCCCGCACATTGGTTAGCAGGTGTGAAACGCCTGAACTGTCACCACCTGTCTCGGGGTCGCCGAAGGCGATGGCTTCACCACTGCTACGCAAAACCACGGCTGCTTCATGGTTGGTGGTGATCGCCACGATGTCCGACAATGGCGCGATATTTTCCGGCACCACAGATGCTATGCCGTCCCCCCACGTGACTATCCGGCCATTGGCGCGCAATGCAATGAAGGAGTAGGAGGTGCTAGTGACATGCACGATGTCGGTGAGGTCGGCAATTTCCTCGGGAGGCGTGTCGCGTTGCGTCATACCCCAAGCCTTGATCTGTCCATTGGCCCTGCGCACCGCGATAGCGCCAGATTTACCCGCGATATCAACGATGTCATCCAAGTTGACAATATCTTCCGGTATCGGAGGAAGAGCAGTCCTGCGTCCCCATACGGCCAGTTGTCCATTGGCGCGGCGTACGGCGAAATTCCTGCCGGAGTGGGCTATTTGCACTACGTCCCTTAATTGACGGATTTCTTCCGGCAATTCACCGCCATTGTCCGGGTCGCCCCATGCGTCGACTTGACCGGTTCGACGTAGGACTGCAAACGCGTGTTGGGTGCCTACAGCACCTACAACATCGGTCAGCGTGGCAATCTTGTCTGGTAACTTGCCACCCGCTTCCTCCAATCCCCACGCAACAACTTGTCCAGTCGTCAGCAGAGCAACAAACACATAATTGCCCCCGAAGATTCCAACAATATTGGTCAGTGCGGCGATGTCTGCCGGTACAAGCGAACTTGGGTTCAATGGACTCCCCCACGCCCGCACGCTACCGTTGGCGCGCCTTACGGCAAAAGCGGCCATCGATGATTCTATTTGCACCGCGTCCTTTATTTTTTTTATCTCTTCGGGGAGTTCGCCACCGAACTCGGCCCAGCCCCAGGCATGCAAATATTGATCATCACGCCGCGCGCACATCGCCGGGAAATTAGCGCTGATGTTCAACGGATTAAGAGTCATGCGCTCTGTGCCTGAACTTACGATCAGGTGCTGATCGGGCTGGGTGTCAAAAAAGTCGTTGCCCATGACAGGCCGCCCGCCATGTTTGTAATGCCAACTGACGACCGTCGGCTCCAGGGTGTCGGCGTCCAGCGATACAAGCCTCCAACTGCGGGGATGGAACGCGCCAATCGCACTATTGCAACACCGTGCGCCCATGACGACGAACTTGCCTGCGCTCTTTGCATGTTGATTCTGGCCGGAGCCCGACGATGTAGGGTTCATGACAGTGCGTCTCCTTGAGGCAATCTCTGTTGCAAATTCAGCTATCAGAGTCTCTGGGAGTGGCGCTGGCTACTGTCAGATTTGACAGAAGCGACAAGTGGTCATGAAATTGTTGCAGGTGGCGCGATCGCTGCAAAGCGAGGAGTCAAAGTCGAAGGATCGCGGTCTTCGGCAGCTCCTACAAGGTATCTCGCGTAGGAGCTGCCGAAGGCTGCGATCTTTTTTGCATGAAATGTCGAATCAGTAATCATCCCCGCGATCAGTAATATCCTTCTCGATCATCGGCGCATCCGGATCCTGCCCCTCGGGAAACTTGCCCTTCAAATTCCACGCAAACGCAATAATCTCGGCAATCGTGCGATACAACTCCTGCGGAATGCTGTCCCCCAGCTCCATCTTCGCCAGCAGTCTCACCAGTTCGGCATTTTCGTAAATCGGCACTTCATAATCACGGGCGATCTTGAGGATTTCTTCCGCCAGAGCTTCGTCGCCCTTGGCGGTGAGGGTAGGGGCGTGGGTGCCGTCGTATTTGAGGGCGATGGCCTGGCGTGGCGTCTCGGGATTTCTCATGCGGTTTCGTCGACCCAGCGTTGTTCCAGACGGGTTTTGGGACCTTGCGGCGGTGTGCCGAGGTGGCAATCGAGATCGCCGACGTTCAGCCCGCACGTCAGCAAGCGTTCGCGCAGCGCCGCCAGATTGCTCTCGATCAGGCTGGCGGTGTAAGGCCGTTCGGCCCACAGCTGACTGGACAGGCTGCCCTGAATCAACTGCGCCTGAATCTGCAACGGGCCCAGCGGTTCCATGTCGAAAGCCAGCTCGACGCGCCACAATTGTTGCTTCGGCTCGCGTTCATCGCGGCGTTCATGGGGCTCGTCTTTTTCTGGTGCTTCCTCGCGCTGAAACTTCACCTGCAACGGCACGATGTCCTGCAGGTTGCGCATCGGGATTTCCAGCTGCCAGGTGCTCATCAAGCGACCATCGTCGGTGACGCCGGTCTGCTCCAGGCTCGACAGTTGATGGCTTTGCAGGCGCGACACCGCGGCAGCGGCCAGCCGCAGCAAATGCTCAAGATCATCCTCGCCGTCCATGCTTTGCAGGAAGCGCTCCGGTAAAGGAAAGCTGGTCGGCTGCGGTTTGGCGCTGACCTGACCAAGCATGCCCAGAGCGCTGCGTACGAAATTCGGCATGGCTTGGGCCAGGGTGTTGGCAGCAATAATTGCGTTGAGATTGGTGTTGCCCGGCAGCCCCGGTGTCAGTTGCGCGATCAGTTTGAGCAGATCGCCTTTCATGTCCGGAGCCAGCGTCGGATTTTGCCCGGCGAGCAGCTTGGCTTCGAGGAACAGGCCGCTGTTGGCCAGGGCCAGCGCCAGACCTTTAGGCGTGCTCAATTGCTGTACGTCCGGTAGCCCGGCGAGCAGTTTGTCCACGGCGGCGCGCAGGTCGCTTGAGGTCTGATTTGAAGTCGGCAGGTTTTGCAGGAGTTTGAGCAGGCCATCCAGCGAGCCCTGTCGGCTTTGCTGACTGACCAGTTGTTGGGTGACCGCCAGTTGTTCCTGACGATTGCTCAGTGGGACGAATTTGAGGGTCTGGGTGTCTTGTACCAGCGCGCTCAGCAAGGTGCCAATGCGCAAGGGCGTCGGGCTGTCGAGGCTCAGGGTGCTGCCACTGAGCGACGTGTTGAGCAGGCTCACCAGCGAGCGAAACACTGTCGGCTGGCCCGGCACTTGCGGCATCACCTGAGAGGTCAGCACCTTGCCTTGCAGCAGCGTGCCCGCCGGCAGTTGCGTGGTGTCGATGCGGGTGAGGGCGGCGACACTGGAGGCGATGGCCTGCTGCACGGTGATCGCCAGGTTGCTGGCCGACGGCTGAGTGATCGCGATGTTCGTGCCCTGCGGCAACGGTTGACTGCTGCTGGCCTGAACGGTGGTTTGCCGGCCGCTCTCAAGGGTGACCTTGAGCAGCAACTGAAAGGTCTGATCTGCCTGCTTGAGCGACAACACTTCGGCCCTGGCAGTTTGCCCGGGAGTGATCAGGCCCTCCATCGGTTTGAGCAGCGTCAGCAATTCGCTACTCAGCACTGACGGCCGTGAAGTCGTCGGTGTGGTTTGCGGTAGCGGGAGGATGTTCATTTCGCCTGTCATACGCGGTCACAACCTGAAGAAATTGCCCTCTTTAGAGTAGGGCATGGCATGTATAATGCCGCCCGTCTTTCCCGGAGTGGCGAAAACATAGCATTTGTTTGACGCAGCTCTCTAGAACAGGCCGCCAATGTATCTATGCTGCATCTCTTTAGCGGCCGCGCCGCTGCCGACTTGAACCGTAAAGGCCCGTGATCTCTTGACCAGTCCTGTCCTGCAAACCGTTGCCCTCGCCTGTGAGCGAGACCTTCGGCTGCTCTTCGAAAATCTCGAATTGAGACTGGCCAGTGGCGAAATGTTGCAAATCAGTGGCCCGAACGGCAGCGGCAAGACCAGTCTTTTAAGGCTGTTGTCCGGTCTGATGCAACCGACTGCCGGTCATGTACTGCTCAACGGTCAGCCGTTGAACGAGCAACGCAGTGAACTGGCGCGCAATCTGCTGTGGATCGGGCATGCCGCCGGCATCAAGGATTTGCTGACCCCGGAAGAAAACCTCAGCTGGCTCTGCGCCCTGCATCACCCGGCGTCCCTTGAAGCCATTCGGGACGCCCTCGGTGCGGTCGGGCTGCGCGGTTTTGAGGATGTTCCCTGTCACACCCTGTCTGCCGGCCAGCAACGTCGCGTGGCACTCGCCCGTTTGTACCTGGACAGCCCGCCGCTGTGGATCCTAGACGAGCCGTTCACCGCCCTCGACAAACAAGGCGTCGCGCAACTCGAAGACCACCTGGCTGCACACTGTGAGCGCGGTGGCATGGTGGTGCTGACCACGCACCACACACTGACCCGGATGCCGACCGGTTACCGCGACATCGATCTAGGAAACTGGACCGTATGAGTGTTTTCGGCCTGCTGGTCGCCCGTGAGGCTCGCTTGCTGTTCCGTCGTCCGGCGGAGTTGGCCAACCCGCTGGTATTCTTCGCCATCGTGGTTGCACTGTTTCCGCTGGCGGTCGGCCCGGAGTCTCAATTGTTGCAAACCTTGTCTCCGGGGTTGGTCTGGGTCGCGGCCCTTTTATCGGTCCTGCTCTCGCTGGACGGGCTTTTCCGCAGTGATTTCGAGGACGGTTCACTCGAACAGTGGGTCCTTTCGTCGCACCCCCTGCCTCTTCTGGTATTGGCCAAGGTACTGGCACACTGGGCCTTCTCTGGCCTGGCACTGGTATTGCTCGCTCCACTGCTGGCGTTGATGCTCGGTTTGCCAACCGCCTGTCTGCCGGTGTTGCTGCTTTCCCTGTTGCTGGGTACACCGGTGCTGAGCCTGCTCGGTGCAGTAGGCGCAGCGCTGACGGTGGGATTGAAGCGGGGTGGCCTGTTGCTGGCGTTGCTGATTCTGCCGCTGTACATCCCGGTGTTGATTCTCGGCAGTGGCGCCTTGCAGGCGGCATTGCAGGGCATGCCGGCGACCGGTTATCTCCTGTGGCTTGGTAGCCTGACCGCCCTGGCGATAACCCTGACACCGTTTGCAATAGCTGCTGGCCTGAAGATTAGCGTCGGCGAATAATAATGAGGTCTGATCATTTTTTGATCGCTTTCTTTTGAAAAAAAGACAGACCCTGGGCTGCTCGTGATGGCGAACAGCAACCGTGATGGAAACAGTAATGAACTGGACCTGGTTTCATAAGCTCGGCTCACCGAAATGGTTTTACGGCATCAGCGGTAAACTGCTGCCGTGGCTGAGCATCGCTGCATTGCTGCTGATTGGCGTTGGCGTCGTTTGGGGCCTGGCCTTCGCGCCGCCCGACTACCAGCAAGGCAACAGCTTTCGCATCATCTATATCCACGTTCCTGCCGCGATGCTGGCGCAATCGGTGTATGTGATGCTGGCGGTGTGCGGCATCGTCGGGCTGGTGTGGAAAATGAAACTGGCCGACGTTGCCCTGCAGTGCGCGGCACCGATCGGTGCGTGGATGACCGCCGTGGCGCTAGTCACCGGCGCGATCTGGGGCAAGCCGACCTGGGGTTCGTGGTGGGTCTGGGATGCACGACTTACGTCCATGTTGATCCTGCTATTTCTGTACTTCGGTCTCATTGCGCTGGGCAACGCCATCAGTAATCGTGACAGCGCGGCCAAGGCCTGCGCGGTGTTGGCCATCGTCGGCGTGATCAACATCCCGATCATCAAATACTCGGTGGAGTGGTGGAACACCCTGCACCAGGGCGCGACGTTCACCCTCACCGAAAAACCGGCGATGCCGGTCGAAATGTGGCTGCCACTGCTGCTGACGGTGCTGGGTTTCTACTGTTTCTTCGGCGCCGTGTTGTTGCTGCGCATGCGCCTTGAAGTGCTCAAGCGAGAGGCTCGTGCCAGTTGGGTGAAAGCCGAAGTGCAGAACACCCTGGAGGCCGCTCGATGAGTTTTGCTTCATTCGGCGACTTCCTCGCCATGGGCCATCATGGCCTGTATGTCTGGTCAGCCTATGGCATCTGCCTGGCAGTGCTGGCCCTCAACGTGGCGGCGCCGATCCTGGCCCGCAAGCGGTATCTGCAACAAGAGGCGCGTCGTCTGCGCCGGGAGAACGGCAAGTGAATCCGCTGCGCAAAAAGCGTCTTATCATCATTCTCGCGATCCTCGTCGGTGTCGGCGCTGCCGTTGGCCTGGCCCTGAGCGCCCTGCAGCAGAACATCAATCTGTTTTACACGCCGACGCAAATCGCTAACGGTGAAGCGCCGCAAGACACGCGCATTCGTGCGGGCGGCATGGTCGAGAAAGGTTCGCTGCAACGTTCCGGCGACTCGCTGGACGTCAAATTCGTAGTTACCGACTTCAAAAAGTCCGTGACCATCAGTTACCGCGGCATCCTTCCGGACCTGTTCCGCGAAGGGCAGGGCATCGTTGCCCTCGGCAAAATCAACGCCGACGGCGTGGTGGTGGCCGACGAAGTGCTGGCCAAGCACGACGAGAAGTACATGCCGCCAGAAGTGACCAAGGCTCTGAAAGACAGTGGTCAATCGGCTCCAACGCCCGCGAAGGAGGGTTGATCGATGACATCCGCACTTTATAGCTCAGGGCTGTTTATCCCTGAACTGGGCCATTTGGCGATGATTCTGGCGCTGTGTTTCGCGCTGGTTCAAGCCGTGGTGCCCTTGCTCGGCGCCTGGCGCGGTGACCGCTTGTGGATGAGCCTCGCTCAGCCGGCGGCCTGGGGCCAGTTTGCCTTTCTGCTGTTTGCCTTCGGTTGCCTGACCTACGCGTTCATGGCCGATGATTTTTCCGTCGCCTACGTCGCCAGCAACTCCAACAGCGCGCTGCCGTGGTACTACAAATTCAGCGCCGTGTGGGGCGCGCATGAAGGTTCGTTGCTGTTGTGGGCGTTGATCCTCGGCGGCTGGACCTTCGCGGTGTCGGTGTTCTCCCGGCAGTTGCCGCAAGTGATGCTGGCCCGGGTGTTGGCGGTGATGGGCATGATCAGCACGGGTTTCCTGCTGTTCCTGATCCTCACCTCCAACCCGTTCGCCCGGATCCTGCCGCAAATTCCGGCGGACGGTCGAGACCTCAATCCGCTGCTGCAAGACATTGGCCTGATCGTTCACCCACCGATGCTGTACATGGGTTATGTCGGTTTCTCCGTGGCCTTCGCGTTCGCCATCGCCGCGCTGTTGGGCGGTCGCCTTGATGCCGCGTGGGCGCGCTGGTCGCGTCCGTGGACCATCGTCGCCTGGGCCTTCCTCGGCATCGGCATCACCCTCGGTTCGTGGTGGGCGTATTACGAACTGGGCTGGGGCGGCTGGTGGTTCTGGGACCCGGTGGAAAACGCATCGTTCATGCCTTGGCTGGTCGGTACAGCGTTGATTCACTCGCTGGCGGTCACCGAAAAACGCGGTGTGTTCAAGAGCTGGACGGTGTTGCTGGCCATCGCCGCGTTCTCGTTGAGCTTGCTCGGGACTTTCCTCGTGCGTTCCGGCGTACTGACGTCGGTTCACGCGTTTGCCTCAGACCCTGAGCGCGGCGTGTTCATCCTGATTTTCCTGCTGTTCGTGGTCGGTGGTTCGCTGACGTTGTTCGCCCTGCGCGCGCCAGTGGTCAAGAGCCAGGTCGGCTTCAACCTCTGGTCCCGGGAAACCCTGCTGCTGGGCAATAACCTGGTGCTGGTCGTTGCAGCGTCGATGATCCTGCTTGGCACCTTGTACCCGCTGATTCTGGATGCGATGACCGGTGCCAAGCTGTCGGTCGGCCCGCCGTACTTCAACGCGTTGTTCATTCCGTTGATGGCATTGCTGATGATGGTGATGGCGGTCGGCATGCTGGTGCGCTGGAAAGACACGCCGGTCAAATGGCTGGTGAGCATGCTGACCCCGGTGTTGCTCGGCAGTGCCGCGCTGGCTGTTGTGGCCGGCGTGGCTTACGGCGATTTCAACTGGGCGGTGATCGCCACCTTCATGCTCGCGGCGTGGGTGTTGCTGGCCGGTGTGCGCGACATTTTCGACAAGACCCGCCACAAAGGCCTGATCAAAGGCCTGCCGACGTTGACCCGCAGCTATTGGGGCATGCAGATCGCGCATTTGGGCATCGCCGTGTGCGCGCTCGGTGTCGTGCTGTCGAGCCAGAACAGCGCCGAGCGTGACTTGCGTCTGGCACCGGGCGAGTCCATGGACCTGGGCGGTTACCAGTTCGTGTTCGAAGGCGCCAAGCACTTCGAAGGCCCTAACTTCACCTCGGACAAAGGCACCGTGCGGGTGATTCGCGACGGCAAGGAAATCAGCGTACTGCACCCGGAAAAACGCCTGTACACCGTGCAGAATTCGGTCATGACCGAAGCCGGGATCGATGCCGGTTTCACCCGTGACCTTTACGTGGCACTTGGCGAACCCTTGGGCGATGGCGCCTGGGCGGTGCGCGTGCACGTCAAACCGTTCGTGCGCTGGATCTGGTTCGGCGGCTTGCTGACCGGTTTCGGCGGGTTGCTGGCGGCGCTGGACCGACGTTATCGGGTCAAGGTGAAGAGCCGCGTGCGTGAAGCACTGGGCATGACAGGAGCGACTGCATGAGACGTTGGCTGATGCTGTTGCCTCTGGCGATTTTTCTGGTGGTGGCGGTTTTCCTTTATCGCGGGCTCTATCTGGACCCGGCCGAGTTGCCTTCGGCCATGATCGGCAAGCCATTCCCGGCGTTTTCCCTGCCGGCGGTGCAGGGCGACAAGACCCTGACCAAGGCTGACATTCTGGGCAAGCCGGCGCTGGTCAACGTCTGGGGTACCTGGTGCGTTTCCTGCCGGGTCGAGCACCCGGTGCTGAACAAACTGGCGGAAAAAGGCGTGGTGATTTACGGCATCAACTACAAGGACGTCAACGCCGATGCCTTGAAGTGGCTGGCGGAATTCCACAACCCGTACCAGATCGACATTCGTGACGACGAAGGCACTTTAGGCCTGAACCTCGGCGTCTACGGCGCTCCGGAAACCTTCTTCATCGACGCCAAGGGCATCATTCGCGACAAGTTCGTCGGGGTGATCGACGAACAGGTCTGGCGTGAAAAACTGGCGGCCAAGTA
The DNA here is from genome assembly GCF_902497785.1 of Pseudomonas fluorescens. Lineage (GTDB taxonomy): Bacteria > Pseudomonadota > Gammaproteobacteria > Pseudomonadales > Pseudomonadaceae > Aquipseudomonas > Aquipseudomonas fluorescens_BO. The sequence goes on along the minus strand of NZ_CABVHK010000012.1, from coordinate 148,128 downwards.
TCAGGCGCTGGTGGATGAGGCCAAGCCATGAAGCGCTGGATAGCGGCTGCTGTTTTAGGCTTGAGCCTGGCCGGCGTGGCGCACGCGGCCATCGACACGTACGAGTTCGCCAAAGAAGGCGATCGTGAGCGTTTTCGCGAGCTGACCAAAGAGCTGCGTTGCCCCAAGTGCCAGAATCAGGACATCGCCGATTCCAATGCACCGATTGCCGCCGACCTGCGCAAAGAGATTTTCCGCATGCTCGGCGAGGGCAAGGACAACCAGCAGATCATCGATTTCATGGTCGATCGCTATGGTGATTTCGTCCGCTACAAACCCGCGCTCAACGCCAAGACCGCCTTGCTCTGGTTCGGCCCGGCCGGCCTGTTGCTGGGTGGTGTGGTGCTGATCGCCGTGATCGTCCGCCGTCGTCGCGTTCAACGCGCAGACATACCGGGCACGCTTTCCTTAGATGAGCGTGAGCGTCTCGACCACCTGTTGGATAAAACCAAGAATGATTGATTTCTGGCTCGCTGCAGGTCTGCTACTTCTGGTTGCCCTGAGTTTTCTGCTGATCCCCGTTCTGCGCGGTCGTCGTGCGCAACTTGAAGAAGACCGTACGGCCTTGAACGTCGCGCTGTATCAGGAGCGCGTGGCTGAGTTGCAGACTCAGCAGGAAGAGGGCGTTCTCGACACCGCGCAAATGGACACCGGTCGCGCCGAGGCGGCCCGTGAACTGCTCGCCGACACTGAAGGCGTCGAGGCACCGCGTGTGTCGCGCCTTGGCAAGCCATTGCCGTTGCTCGCAGCGATTCTGGTGCCGGTGCTGGGGCTTGGGTTCTATCTGCATTTCGGCGCGAGCGACAAGGTCGAACTGACCCGCGAGTTCGCCCAGGCGCCGCAATCGATGGAAGAAATGACCCTTCGCCTGGAACGCGCCGTCGCGGCTCAGCCGGATTCGGCAGAAGGCCTGTACTTCCTCGGTCGCACGTACATGGCACAGGATCGCCCTGCGGATGCGGCGAAGATCTTCGAACGCACGGTGAACCTCGCCGGTCGTCAGCCGGAACTGTTGGGGCAATGGGCGCAGGCCCAGTACTTTGCCGACGGCAAGAAGTGGTCGGACAAGGTTCAGGCCCTGACCGACGAAGCGTTGAAAGCCGACCCTAAAGAAGTCACCAGCCTCGGCCTGCTGGGCATTGCCGCGTTCGAAAGCGCGCGGTACCAGGACGCCATCGACTACTGGAATCGCCTGCTGACGCAACTGCCACCGGAAGACAACTCCCGCACCGCGCTGCAAGGCGGAATTGAACGAGCCACCGAGAAGCTCCTCGCCAGCGGCGGCAAAGTCGCTGAGGCACCGGTCGCCAAGGTCGCGGCATTGCTCAAGGTCAGCGTCGATCTGGCGCCAGAACTCAAAGCCAAGGTTCAGCCAGGCGACAGCGTGTTCATCTTCGCCCGCGCCACCAATGGCCCGCCAGCACCGCTCGCGGCGAAACGCCTGACCGTCGCCGACTTGCCGGCGACCGTTGAACTGGGCGATGCCGATGCAATGATGCCGCAGTTGAAACTGTCGAACTTCCCTGAAGTCCAACTGGTTGCGCGCATCTCCCGCGCCGGCCAACCGACCGCCGGTGAGTGGGTCGGTCGCAGCCAGCCACTGGCGAGCAGCACCACCGCGGCGCAAAAACTGACCATCGACAGCCCAGACAAATAACAGGAAGCACCGCCATGACCGCTATCGCTCGTATCACCCTGCTCAGTCTGGTTATGGGGTTAAGCGCGTGTGCGGTCCAGCGGCCGGAGCCGACACCGCTGCCGCCGATCCCGCCCTCGCAGCCCCGCCCGACACCGTCAACGACACCTGCGCCGAGCAAACCGAGCATTCCGGCCAAGCCCGCCAAACCACTGCCACGCACCTCCGCCAGCTTCGCCCCGCCACCGGGCGGTAACAGCCATTGGGACGCGAAAATGGGCGTGTATGTGCTGGATGACCAGACCAACACCTTCTACCGCCAGCGTACCTACTACCGCTGGAACAACGGCTGGAGCCGGTCGATCAGCCCCAACGGGCCTTGGGAGGACACCGATATTCATGGCGTGCCGGGCGGTTTGGGACGGCAATTCGGGGAGTAAATCAGCAGTAGCGCCAGGCGACCTTCGGGTCGCCTTTTTGTTGCCGCGACAAAATAGCGAGCCGGGTCTGGAGAGTGGAAAACACACCCTGCAAAACTACCGAACGTCATGCACGGCAATTTTGTGCTTGAATAAATATAACTCTAGAGTTACGTTTGTTTAGGCCGGAGCCAGGAGGCGAATGGTGCAGAGCAGGTTATTGATCAAGGAGCTGCAGGAGGCGGGTTGGGCGCTGGACCGGATTGCCGGGAGCCATCACCTCTTCACTCACCGTTACAACCCTTACACGATTCCCGTTCCCCATCCGAAGAAGGATTTACCCATCGGGACGGTTAAGAGCATCAGGAGGCGAGCCGGGCTTTACTGCCCGCCAGCCAGTTACGCAGGAGATCCATAATGCAATATCCAATCTGTATCGAGTGGGGCGACGAGAACACCGCCATCGGTATTCAGATCCCCGATATTCCGGGTGCCGTCACGGCCGGGGACACGTTTGAAGACGCTTACAACGCAGCCATCGAGATTGCCCACATCATGCTTCAGGAAATAGCGGCTGACGGGGAGTCGATACCGATGCCGACATCGGCCGCTGTCCATCGTGGCAACCCTGACTTTGCCGACATGGGCTGGGGAATGCTGGAGCTGGACATTGCGCCGTACATGGGTAAGACCGAGAAGGTCAACGTGACGTTGCCCGGTTATGTCATTCAGCGCATTGACCGGTATGTGCGTGAGCATAATGTGAAAAGCCGCTCTTCCTTTCTCGCGGATGCGGCGATGGAGAAGTTGGTTCGGCTCTGAGTGCTGTCAAGGCCATCACCTTCGCGGGCAAGTTGTATCGCCCGCGAAGGTTTGACGCTTAAGCGGTCGCCAACGAAGCTTTCTGCGAAACCCTCAAAAACCGCAACAAGGCCAACAGCGGAAACGCACTACCCACTATCACGATCCACAACCATCCACCCTGTTCATACACGGCACTTGCCACTGAGGAGCCAAACGCGCCACCGATGAAAATGCTGGTCATGTACAGTGCATTCAAGCGGCTACGGCTTTTGGCGTCGAGGGCGTAAACCGCGCGCTGGCCGAGCACCATGTTCATCTGCACGCAGAAGTCGAGTACTACGCCAGTCACCGCGAGACCGATCACGCTGTAAACAGGGTGAATGAACGCCGGCAGGAAACTCAGGCTGGCGAACACCAATGCCAGTAACGAAGCGATGCGGGTGTGTCCGGCATCTGCCAGGCGACCGGCGATGGGCGCGGCAATCGCACCGATTGCACCGACCAGGGCGAAGATCGCGATCTGGGTTTGCGACAACCCGTGATTGCGCGCCAGTTCCAGCGGCACGGCAGTCCAGAACAGGCTGAACGTGGCGAACATGCAGCCCTGATAAAACGCCCGTTGTCGCAAGACCGGCTGCTGACGCAACAGCGTCCACAACGAACCCAGCAACTGGCCGTAGGACGCCGTGTGATCAGGCTGGCGCTTGGGTATCGTCAATGCCAGCACCATGCTGATCGCCGCCATCAACAGCGCCGCAATCACAAACATCGCGCGCCAACCGAAGTGATCCGCCACGACGCTGGACACCGGTCGTGCCAACAGAATCCCCAACAGCAAACCGCCCATGATTGCGCCGACCACGCGTCCGCGAGACTCCTCCGGCGCCAGGTGCGCAGCCAGTGGAATCAGGATCTGGACTGACACCGAACTGAAACCCACCAACAACGAGATCAACAGAAACACGTTGGGCTGATCGGTAAACGCGGCGCCCAGCAGACTGGCAATTGCCACCACGGTGGTGATGATCATCAACCGACGGTTTTCCAGCAGATCACCCAGCGGCACCAGGAAAAACAGGCCCAGGGCATAGCCAATCTGGGTGAGCGAAACGATCAGGCTGGCCATGGTGCTGGTCAGGCCGATGTCGGGCGCAATCAAGCCAATGATTGGTTGGGCGTAGTAGATGTTGGCAACGATGGCGCCGCAGCAGAAGGCAAACAGCAGCACCATGCCTTTGGTCATCGTCGCGGCACCGTGGGGCACCTGGGTCGCTGGTTTCATAACGGTCTCGTTGAGCAAAATGGAATGCGCGCAGGCTAAGCGCCCGGCCGGGAGGGCGGAAGTGAGTTTGGAGTGATAGTAATTATTCCTTTGCGGAATGGGGGACACTGAAAACCCGCGCCAGAAGCGTCAGGCGTGATGATACATTCACTTACATCGTGGTCGACAGCGAGCTTGGATTCCTTACTCGGACTCCGTGGGAGCGAGCCTGCTCGCGAATGCTGCAAGTCGTTCACGTTAATGGGGCTGATACATCGCATTCGCGAGCAGGCTCGCTCCCACAGTAGTTCGGTGGCGCGGCAAAAAATCCGCATAAAAAAGGCGACCTCTGGGGTCGCCTTTTCATTGCTCTCAGGAATTATTGACCGCTGTAAATCTGATCAAAAACCCCGCCATCGTTGAAGTGAGTTTTCTGCACGGTGCGCCAGTCACCAAAGGTTTTCTCGACCGACAGGAAATCCACTTTCGGGAAGCGGTCGGTGTACTTGGCCAGCACCGCCGGGTCACGCGGACGCAGGTAGTTGGCGGCGGCAATTTCCTGACCTTCCGGCGACCACAGGTACTTCAGGTATTCCTCGGCCGCAGCGCGAGTGCCTTTCTTTTCGACAACTTTATCGACCACCGATACCGGCGGCTCGGCTTCGGCGGAGACGCTTGGGTAGACGACTTCGAACTGATCGCGACCAAACTCGCGGGCAATCATTTCCGCTTCGTTTTCGAAGGTCACCAGCACGTCGCCGATCTGGTTGGTCATGAAGGTGGTGGTGGCTGCACGGCCGCCAGTGTCCAGCACCGGTGCCTGCTTGAACAATTTGCCGACGAAGTCTTTGGCCTTGGTCTCGTCACCGCCGTTTTTCAGCACATAACCCCAGGCCGATAGATAGGTGTAGCGCCCGTTGCCCGAGGTTTTCGGGTTTGGCACGATCACCTGCACGCCGTCCTTGAGCAGGTCGGGCCAGTCTTTCAGGGCTTTCGGGTTACCTTTGCGCACGATAAACACGGTGGCCGAGGTGAATGGCGCGCTGTTGTTCGGCAGGCGGGTAACCCAGTTGTCCGGGACCAGTTTGCCGTTGTCGGCCAGTGCGTTGATGTCAGTGGCCATGTTCATGGTAATGACATCAGCGGGCAGGCCATCGATCACCGAGCGCGCCTGTTTGCTGGAGCCGCCGAAGGACATTTGCAAGGTGATGTTTTCATTGTGCTCGGCTTGCCAGTGTTTCTGGAAAGCCGTGTTGTAGTCCTTGTAGAAATCGCGCATCACGTCGTAGGAAACGTTGAGCAGGGTCGGTGCGGCCTGAGCCACGCTGGTGAGTGCCAAGCCAGCGGCCAGTAGTGAGGCGCCAAAAAGTTTTTTCACTGCGCATTCCTTGTTCGATTTGTAGGAGCTGCCGAAGGCTCGGGCCGCGTTCGGACGATCTTTTGATCTTTAAGAGAAACATCAAAAGATCGCAGCCTGCGGCAGCTCCTACGATTGTTGTCGGTTGTTAAAGGTGTTGCCACCGTTTTGCCAGCGACTATAACTGCGCTCGCATAGTCCTTTAAAGATTAAAAAGCACTTTGCTTATTCCAGTTTCTTAAACAGCGCATTGCCACACCGCGAACAGAATGCTGCGCCATGCTCGTGGCTGTTTTTCCTGCACACCGGGCAGTCGTGTTGCAACTGTTCACCGCGCATGGCGTTGGCCAGTTCGGCGGTGAAAATCCCGGTCGGCACGGCGATGATCGAGTAACCGGTGATCATTACCAACGATGAAATCACCTGTCCCAGCGGCGTTTTCGGCACGATGTCGCCAAAGCCCACGGTGGTCAGCGTCACGATGGCCCAGTAAATGCCTTTGGGAATGCTGGTGAAGCCGTGCTCCGGACCTTCGATCACATACATCAAGGTGCCGAACACGGTGACCAGCGTGCAGACGCTGACCAGAAACACCACGATTTTCTGCTTGCTGCCACGCAGCGCCGACATCAGGTAATTGGCTTGCTTAAGGTACGGACTGAGCTTGAGCACGCGGAAAATCCGCAGCATCCGGATGATCCGGATAATCAGCAGGTACTGAGCGTCGGCGTAATACAGCGCAAGGATGCCGGGCACGATGGCCAGCAGATCCACCAGCCCGTAGAAGCTGAACGCGTAGCGCAACGGCTTGGGCGAACAATACAGACGCAGGCCATATTCGATGGCGAAAATGACGGTGAAGCCCCACTCGATGTACGCCAGCACGTTGGCGTAGTTCTGGTGGACCGTGTCGATGCTGTCGAGCATCACGGTGACAATGCTGGCGAGGATGATCAACAGCAGGATGCCGTCGAAGCGTCGTCCCGCCTTGGTGTCACTCTGGAAAACCATGACGTAAAGCTCTTCACGCCAGTTTTTGCTGCTGTCCATGGATAACGCCTGAACCAATGATCAGCGAAGCCTAGGTTGATTGTCCTCCAGAGTGCAAGGCGTATGGGTGACAGCGGCCTTGCCGAGTATCAGAACAGCCGTGCGAATCAGCCAGCAGGCGAGGATGAACGGTGCCGTCAGCGTCGGCAGGCCGATGGCGGCAAATAATGGCGTCAGCAACAGCGCTGATGCGATGCCGACCAGCGGCAACCACGGCTGCTGGCGCAGGGCGCTCAAGGCGAGGGCGGCGAGTATCGCGTTATAGCCGCCGAGCCCGAGCAATGCGCTGTAAAAGTCGTGATGCAACAGGCTCCAGCCCATGCCCGCGACAGACGCCAGCGACGCCCAGCAGAATGCGCGGCGGTCAGCGATCAGCAAACCCGCCGCAATCATCGCACCGGCCAGCGGATGACCGAGGAACATCACCTGGCCGAAGCCTTGGAGGGGGGCAACGAGCAGGTTCAACGTATTGATTTCAATCAAATGCGCTGTTGCCGAAGGTGTGGCGAAGCACAGCAGCACCCAGCCCAGCCCCACGAAGGGCGCCGTATAGGCCGGCAGGTAGAGGCTGACCCGGACGCGTTTGAGCCACTGTTGAGTGATCATTGCACTCAGCCCGCCCGCAGCGATAATCAGCGGCGGCAATAACGCCGACCAGGGGAAATACAGGCTCAGCAATACGCCGAGCAGAATGCCGTTGTAGCTGAACAGCCCGGCCTGGCGATCGGCCTTGGCGTAATTGCGACGTTGCGCAGTGAGCAGGCCGGCAACACCGCCCAACAATGCGCCGCCGAGCAGTGTCGGCGCGGTAAACAGGATTGCCAACAGGCACAGCAGCCCAAACAGCGGATGGCGCTGGAGGAAGATCTGGCTGAAGCCGTTGAGCAGGGCAGTCGCCCAGTCGGGGCAGTGGGTGTTGAAGTGGTTGGCAGGCATGATGAAGTCTGTGGGCAGAGGAAAATCAAAAGGTGTTGCACAACTCTGTGGCGAGGGAGCTTGCTCCCGCTGGGCTGCGGAGCAGCCCCAATTCGGCAAATGCGGTCTTTCTGTTGGAACCGTCATGCCAAAGCGACGACTGCTGCGCAGCCGAGCGGGAGCGAGCTCCCTCGCCACAGGGGTGATTTGTCAGATCAATGTTTCGATACGCAACGAGTTAGTCGACCCAGGCTGCCCAAACGGCACCCCCGCAGTGATCAACAATGTATCGCCGCGCTGCGCCATGCCTTGGGCCTGGGCAATTTCCAGCGCCGTCGAGCACACTTCATCCACTTGGCGCAGCCGGTCATTCACCACCGAGTGCACCCCCCACGCCACCGTCAACCGGCGAGCCGTCTGCAAGTTCGGCGTCAGGTTCAGAATCGGCACCGTCGGCCGTTCCCGCGCCGCCCGCAGACTCGACGTGCCCGACTCGCTGTAGTTGACCAGCACCGCCACCGGCAACACGTTGCTGATACGACGGATCGCACAGCTGATTGCATCGGAAACAGTCGCCTCAGCCTTGGGCCGGCTGACATCCAGTTGAGTCTGATAATCCGGACCGTTTTCCACCTGACGAATGATCTTGCTCATCATCTGCACGGCTTCCAGCGGGTACTCACCGGACGCGGTTTCCGCCGACAGCATTACCGCATCGGCGCCTTCGGCCACCGCATTGGCGACATCGGTAACTTCGGCGCGGGTCGGTGCCGGGGAGAAGCGCATCGACTCCAGCATCTGCGTCGCCACCACCACCGGTTTGCCGAGTTCGCGGCAAATCCCGATGATGTTTTTCTGAATCTGCGGCACGCTTTCGGCCGGTACTTCGACCCCGAGATCACCCCGGGCCACCATGATCGCGTCGCTCAATTCGGCGATTTCACGCAGTTGAGTCACCGCCGATGGTTTCTCGATCTTGGCCATCAAAAATGCTTTGTCGCCGATCAGCTCACGGGCCTCGCGAATGTCTTCCGGGCGCTGCACAAACGACAGCGCGACCCAGTCCACACCCAGCTCCAGACCGAAACTCAAGTCACGGCGATCCTTGGCGGTCAGCGGGCTCAGTTCCAGCACCGCTTGCGGCACGTTGACCCCTTTGCGGTCCGACAACTCACCGCCATTGAGCACGGTGGTGTCGATGGCATCGGCATATTTAGTGACCACACGCAGGCGCAGTTTGCCGTCGTCCAGCAACAGGTCCATGCCCGGTTGCAGCGCGGCGATGATTTCCGGGTGGGGCAGGTTGACCCGGCGCTGGTCGCCCGGCGTCGGGTCGAGGTCCAGGCGCAAGGCCTGGCCGCGATGCAGCTGCACCTTGCCCTCGGCGAACTTGCCGACCCGCAGTTTCGGGCCTTGCAGGTCCATGAGAATGCCCAGCGGGTAATTCAGCTGGCGCTCGACTTCGCGAATCCACTGATAGCGCTGGGCGTGGTCGGCGTGATCGCCGTGGCTGAAGTTCAGGCGGAATATGTTGACCCCGGCCTGCACCAGCTCGCGGATGTCGTCGATGCCGTCGGTGGCCGGGCCGAGGGTGGCGAGGATTTTGACCTTTTTATCAGGCGTCATGTTTAGGGCTCTCGAGAATCAGAATGGCGCGGAAGTCGTTGACGTTGGTGCGGGTCGGCTCGGTAACGATCAGTGCGTCCAGCGCCTCGAAATAGCCGTAGCCATTGTTGTTGTCGAGTTCATCGCTGGCGCTCAGGCCGAGGGTGGCGGCGCGGGCGTAGCTGTCCGGGGTCATGATCGCGCCGGCATTGTCTTCGGAGCCGTCGATGCCATCGGTGTCACCGGCCAGCGCATACACGCCCGGCAGGCCCTTGAGGCTGTCGGTCAGGCTGAGGAGGAATTCGGCGTTGCGCCCGCCACGGCCATTGCCGCGCACGGTGACCGTGGTTTCGCCGCCAGACAGAATCACGCACGGCACCGGCAATGGCTGGCCATGCAGGACCACTTGGCGCGCGATGCCGGCGTGGACTTTGGCGACTTCGCGGGACTCGCCTTCGAGGTCGCCGAGAATCAGCGGGCTGAAACCGGCCTGACGCGCTTTCACCGCAGCAGCTTCCAGCGACTGTTGCGGACGGGCGATCAATTGGAAATGACTGCGTTCCAGGCTCGGGTCGCCGGGTTTGACCGTCTCCGATTCCGGGCTCTGCAACCAGTTGCGCACCGACACCGGGATTTCAATGCCGTAGCGCTTGAGGATCGCCAAGGCTTCGGCGCTGGTGCTGGGGTCGGCCACGGTCGGGCCGGAGGCAATGACCGTGGCGAGGTCGCCCGGCACATCGGAAATGGCGTAGGTGTACACAGTGGCCGGCCAACAGGCTTTGCCGAGACGGCCGCCCTTGATCGCCGAGAGGTGCTTGCGCACGCAGTTCATCTCGCCGATGGTCGCGCCGGATTTGAGCAGGGCTTTGTTGATCGATTGCTTGTCGGCGAGGGTGATGCCTTCGGCCGGCAGCGCGAGCAATGCCGAGCCGCCGCCCGACAGCAGGAAGATGACGCGGTCGTCTTCAGTCAGGTTGCTGACCAGTTCCAGCACGCGTTTCGCAACGGCCAGGCCGGCGGCATCCGGCACCGGATGTGCCGCTTCGACCACTTCTATTTTTTCACACGGAGTGCCGTGACCGTAGCGGGTGACCACCAGGCCGGACACTTCACCCAGCCAGCAGCGCTCGACCACCTGGGCCATGGCGGCGGCCGCCTTGCCGGCGCCGATGACGATCACGCGACCGCTGCGGTCGGCAGGCAAATGGGCTTCGAGGACGTGCTGCGGATGGGCGGCGTCGATGGCTGTGGCGAACAGCTCGCGCAGGAATTGTTGCGGATCGACCGACATGGCGGGCTCCCGGAATTCTTGTTATTTGAAGGGCAACTCGGTTCCCTGTGGGAGCGAGCCTGCATGTGGCGAGGGAGCTTGCTCCCGCTGGGTCGCGAAGCGGCCCCAAAAGCTTTACGACTGCTTCGCAGCCGAGCGGGAGCAAGCTCCCTCGCCACACAAGCCCGCTCCCACAGGTTTTTGTGCGGGTGTTAATTATCGCGAATCGAGAAATTCGCCATGTGTTCCAGGCCTTTGATCAACGCCGAGTGATCCCAGTTGCTGCCACCGATGGCCGCGCAGGTGCTGAACACTTGCTGGGTGTTGGCGGTGTTGGGCAGGTTGATGTTCAGCTCTTTTGCACCTTGCAGCGCCAGGTTGAGGTCCTTCTGGTGCAGGCTGATGCGGAAGCCCGGATCGAAGGTGCCTTTGATCATGCGCTCGCCGTGCACTTCGAGGATTTTCGACGAAGCGAAACCGCCCATCAGCGCTTCACGCACCTTGGCCGGATCGGCACCGTTTTTCGACGCGAACAGCAGGGCTTCGGCCACGGCCTGGATGTTCAGCGCCACGATGATCTGGTTAGCCACTTTCGCGGTTTGCCCGTCGCCGTTGCCGCCGACCAGCGTGATGTTCTTGCCCATCGCCTGGAACAGCGGCAGAGCGCGTTCGAAGGCATCGGCATCGCCGCCGACCATAATGCTCAAGGTCGCCGCCTTGGCACCGACTTCACCGCCGGACACCGGCGCGTCGAGGTACTGCGCACCTTTTTCGTTGATTTTGGCCGCGAAGGCTTTGGTGGCAGTCGGCGAGATCGAGCTCATGTCGATGACGATCTTGCCTTTGCCAACACCGGCCGCGATGCCGTCAGCGCGGAACAGCACGTCCTCGACCTGCGGGGTATCCGGGACCATGACGATGATGACTTCAGCTTCCTGCGCGACTTCTTTCGGGTTCGCCAGCGCGATTGCGCCCGCGGCGATCAGGTCAGCCGGTGCGGCGTCGTGGTGCGCCGACAGGAACAGGCTGTGGCCGGCTTTCTGCAGGTTCAACGCCATTGGGTGGCCCATGATGCCGGTGCCGATAAATCCGATTTTAGCCATGAGAAATTCCTCTTGTTTTTATGAACAGCCGTAGGAGCTGCCGAAGGCTGCGATCTTTTGATTTTGATTTTGATTTTGCTTTTGAAGGTCAAGATCAAAAGATCGCAGCCTCCGGCAGCTCCTACACGGGATCTGCGTCAGATCGCGTTATGGGTTTTCAGCCAGCCCAGGCCCGCTTCGGTGGTGGTCAGCGGTTTGTATTCACAGCCCACCCACCCCTGATAACCAATGCGGTCCAGGTGTTCGAACAGGAAGCGGTAGTTGATTTCACCGGTGCCCGGTTCGTTGCGCCCGGGGTTGTCCGCCAATTGCACGTGATTGATTTCACTCAGGTGCGACTGCAGCGTGCGGGCCAGGTCGCCCTCCATGATTTGCATGTGGTAGATGTCGTATTGCAGGAACAGGTTGGCGCTGCCGACCTGTTCGCGAATCGACAGGGCTTGCGCCGTGTTGTTCAGGTAGAAACCGGGGATGTCGCGGGTATTGATCGCTTCCATCACCAGCTTGATGCCCGCCGCCTGCAGCTTGTCGGCGGCGTATTTGAGGTTGGCGACGAAGGTTTTTTCCACGGTGGCATCGTCAACGCCTTGTGGACGAATACCGGCCAGGCAGTTGACCTGGGTGTTGCCCAACACCTGTGCGTAGGCAATCGCCAGATCGACCCCGGCGCGAAATTCCTCAACCCGGTCCGGCAGGCAGGCGATCCCGCGCTCGCCCTTGGCCCAGTCACCGGCCGGCAGGTTGAACAGCACCTGAGTCAGGCCATTGGCATCGAGCGTGGCCTTGATCTCGGCGGAGCTGAAGTCGTAAGGGAACAGGTATTCGACACCACTGAAGCCGGCCTTGGCGGCCGCTTCGAAACGGGCGAGAAAATCCTGTTCGGTGAACAGCATGGACAGGTTGGCTGCGAAACGCGGCATGGTGGTCTCCTGATAGAGATAAAAATGATGACCGGGTAGGAGCTGCCGCAGGCTGCGATCTTTTGATCTGCAACTTTTAAAGTCAAAAGATCGCAGCCTGCGGCAGCTCCTACCGGGATGACACCGGCGCCATCAACGATAGCGAATCAATCCAGCAACGAAATCGCCGTCGGCGCATCGTTGCCGACCAGCGCCAGGTCTTCGAATTCGTTGACGGCGTTGATCTCGGTGCCCATGGAAATATTGGTCACGCGCTCCAGAATAATCTCGACGATCACCGGCACCTTGAACTCTTCGATCAGTTCCTGGGCCTTGCGCAGGGCAGGCTGGATCTGACCCGGTTCGAACACTCGCAGCGCCTTGCAACCGAGGCCTTCGGCGACCGCGACGTGATCGACACCGTAACCGTTGAGTTCCGGAGCGTTCAGGTTATCGAAGGACAGCTGCACGCAGTAGTCCATGTCGAAACCGCGCTGGGCCTGACGAATCAGCCCCAGGTACGAATTGTTTACCACAACGTGGATGTACGGCAGCTTGAACTGCGCGCCCACCGCCAGTTCTTCGATCATGAACTGGAAATCATAGTCGCCTGACAGTGCCACGACCTTGCGGGTCGGATCAGCCTTGACCACGCCCAGTGCTGCCGGAATAGTCCAGCCCAACGGGCCGGCCTGGCCGCAGTTGATCCAGTGACGCGGCTTGTAGACGTGCAGGAACTGCGCGCCGGCAATTTGCGACAGACCGATAGTGCTGACGTAGCAGGTGTCTTTGCCGAACACCTGGTTCATCTCTTCGTACACGCGCTGCGGCTTGACCGGCACGTTGTCGAAGTGAGTCTTGCGCTGCAGGCTGGCTTTACGCTGCTGGCAATCTTGCAGCCAGGCGCTGCGGTTTTTCAGTTTGCCGGCGGCTTGCCACTCGCGAGCGACTTCGATGAACACGGTCAGCGCGGCGGCGGCATCGGAAACGATCCCCAGGTCCGGGTTGAACACGCGGCCGATCTGGGTTGGCTCGATGTCGACGTGAATGAACTTGCGGCCTTCGGTGTACACGTCGATCGAACCGGTGTGACGGTTGGCCCAACGGTTCCCGACGCCCAGCACCACGTCGGACTTGAGCAGGGTGGCGTTGCCGTAGCGGTGCGACGTCTGCAAGCCGACCATGCCGACCATCAATGGGTGATCGTCCGGAATCGTGCCCCAGCCCATCAGGGTCGGGATCACCGGAATACCGGTCAGCTCGGCAAACTCCACCAGCAATTCGCTGGCGTCGGCATTAATGATGCCGCCACCGGCAACCAGCAGTGGACGCTCAGCCTGATCGAGCATGGCCAGGGCCTTCTCGATTTGCACGCGGTTCGCGGTGGGCTTGGCCAGCGGCAGTGGCTCGTAGGCATCGATGTCGAATTCGATTTCGGCCATCTGCACGTCAAACGGCAGGTCGATCAGCACCGGGCCAGGGCGGCCGGAGCGCATTTCGTAGAACGCTTTCTGGAACGCGTACGGCACCTGGCCCGGTTCCATGACGGTGGTCGCCCACTTGGTCACAGGTTTGACAATGGTGGTGATGTCGACGGCCTGGAAATCTTCTTTATGCATGCGGGCGCGGGGAGCTTGCCCGGTAATGCACAGAATCGGGATCGAGTCGGCCGAGGCGCTGTAGAGGCCGGTGACCATATCGGTACCCGCCGGGCCGGAGGTGCCGATGCACACGCCGATGTTGCCAGCCTTGGTGCGGGTGTAACCCTCGGCCATGTGCGAGGCGCCTTCAACGTGGCGAGCGAGGACGTGATCGATGCCACCGACCTTTTGCAGGGCGGAGTACAGCGGGTTGATCGCGGCGCCGGGGATGCCAAAAGCGGTATCAACCCCTTCACGGCGCATCACCAGAACGGCGGCTTCGATTGCTCTCATTTTGCTCATGGTTTTGTGCCTCTTACGTTTTGTAATTGTATACAAGTGGCTTTGCGCAGAGTGTATTCACGGCGGACGGCGCAGGTCAATCCATTTTCTCAAGCGGTCGTTTCATTCGTCGGAAGCCTGCATTGCTGTGGCTTTTCGTCGCATGTGGCGCTTTTCGAAAATTATTGTATACAAAAAAATACATCATTGTGTTCTATTTGTTGCATCGGACTGCGACGCAGGCGCGCAGTCCCTCCGCTTTCCCTAAAACAAAATGAGGACGGCACCATGAGCGCTTTAACCTTGAAAGTGGCAGTCAACCTGACCAGCCAGGCCATCTCCGCCGCGCGTGCAATCAACGCGGCCCCCTTGACCATCGCCGTGCTGGACGCCGGCGGGCATCTGGTCTCCCTGCAACGCGAAGACGGCGCCAGCCTGCTTCGGCCGCAAATCGCCATCGGCAAAGCCTGGGGCGCCATCGCCTTGGGCAAAGGCTCCCGCCTGCTGGCGCTGGACGCCCAGCAACGGCCGGCGTTTATCGCGGCGTTGAACAGCCTGGGGCAGGGCAGTGTGGTGCCGGCACCGGGCGGTGTGCTGATTCGGGATCAGGACGGGAATGTAGTCGGGGCGGCAGGCATCAGCGGCGATCTGTCGGATGTTGATGAACAGTGCGCGATCAATGCGATCGAGGCATTGGGGTTGAGGGCGGATGCTGGGGTTACTGCTTGATTTGCGGCGCCTGATCTAATGCTATCGCGGGCAAGCCCGCTCCCACAGGATCTACGGGGTGACACAAAATGTGTGAACACCCTCGATCCCTGTGGGAGCGGGCTTGCCCGCGATGACTGACTGCCAGACACATCAAGCTAAAAAACTGCCTCAGTCTCTAGCAACCACAGGTCTAGTCTTCTGATGAATTCATCATGAGAACGCAAAGGAATGCCTGACTTGCCTGCCTCACATCGCCTGCGCCTTGGACGCTATGGCGAATCCAATCGAGTTTACCTGCTCACCACCAACACACTTGATCGCAAGCCGGTCTTTACCGATCTCGCTTTGGGCCGAGTGGTGGTTCAACAGTTTCGCCGGGCACAAGATCTCGGATTGGCCAGATCACTGGCTTGGGTCGTCATGCCCGACCATTTTCATTGGCTGGTCGAATTGGAAAACTGTTCGCTCAGAAAGCTGATGCGCCAGACTAAATCGCTGATTACGAGGGAGGTGAATCTGTCGAGCAGTCGAGAGGGGCCGCTTTGGCAGCAGGGTTATCACGACCGGGCATTGAGGCGGGAGGAGGATTTGGTGAAATTGGCCCGGTATGTCGTGGCAAACCCACTGCGGGCCGGGCTGGTTGAAAAGCTTGGGGACTACCCGCTGTGGGATGCCATCTGGGTTTGAGCCGGCACCGAGTCGCCTTCATCGCTGGCAAGCCAGCTCCCACAGTTTTCTGTGTTGAATTCAAATTCTGTGGACGACACAAATCCCTGTGGGAGCTGGCTTGCCAGCGAAGAGGGCCGCGCGGTCTACCGATCGGGCTCACACCCCTTCAACACCAACCGGATAATCGTCTGCGCCGCCGCTTCGTAATCTTCTTCATCCAGCTTGGCCTTGCCGGTGATGGCAGTGATCTGCCAGTCGAAGTCGGCGTAGGTCTGGGTAGCGGCCCAGATGCTGAACATCAGGTGGTTGGGGTCGATGGCGGCGATCTGGCCGCGGTCGATCCAGGTCTGGATGCAGTCGATGTTGTGCCTGGCCTGGCCGTTCAACTGTTCGACCAGGTCGGCACTCAGGTGCGGCGCGCCGTGCATGATTTCGCTGGCGAACACCTTGGAGGCGAAGGGCAAGTCGCGGGAGATGCGGATTTTCGAGCGGATATAGCCACTGAGCACTTCACTGGGTACGCCGTCGGCATTGAACGGTGTCGAGGCCTGCAGAATCGGCTCGATGATACTTTCCAGGACCTCGCGGTAGAGGTTTTCCTTGGATTTGAAGTAGTAGTAGACGTTGGGCTTGGGCAATCCCGCCTTGGCTGCGATGTCACTGGTTTTGGTCGCAGCGAAGCCCTTGTCGGCAAATTCTTCACTGGCGGCACGCAGGATCAGTTGTTTGTTGCGCTCGCGGATAGTGCTCATAAACCAGGGGGTTCCTTGCCTGTTCTGGCGGTTGCGCATGGTAGCACCGGCCTCGCGCGCCGCTCAAGAATGCCCCGTGGGGTACTCGGCCGCGCTATGCTGCGCAGCATTCATTCCAGAAGGAAACGTGATTCATGGCAGGAAGCAGTTTACTGTTGCTGATCGACGACATCGCGGCCGTGCTAGACGATGTGGCGTTGATGACCAAAATGGCCGCCAAGAAGACCGCTGGCGTACTCGGCGACGATCTTGCTCTGAATGCCCAGCAGGTCAGTGGCGTGCGTGCCGAACGGGAAATCCCGGTCGTGTGGGCCGTCGCCAAGGGCTCGTTCCTCAACAAACTGATCCTGGTGCCGTCAGCGCTGGCGATCAGTGTGTTCATCCCGTGGCTGGTCACGCCGTTGCTGATGGTCGGTGGCGCTTACCTGTGCTTCGAGGGGTTCGAGAAACTCGCGCACAAGTTCCTCCACAGCAAGGCTGAAGATCAGGCTGAGCATGCACAACGGGTCGAGGCGGTGGCCGACCCGGCGGTTGATCTGGTGGCGTTCGAGAAGGACAAAATCAAGGGCGCGGTGCGCACTGACTTCATTCTGTCGGCGGAAATCATCGCCATTACCCTCGGCACCGTGGCGGACGCCCCGCTGACCCAGCAAATCATTGTGCTATCGGGCATTGCCATCGTCATGACCATCGGCGTCTATGGCCTGGTGGCCGGGATCGTCAAACTCGATGACCTGGGCCTGTGGCTGACGCAGAAACCGGGTCAGATGGCCAAAAGCATCGGCGGCGGGATTCTGCGCGCGGCGCCCTACATGATGAAAAGCCTGTCGGTGATCGGTACCGCGGCGATGTTTCTGGTCGGTGGCGGGATTCTCACCCATGGCGTGCCGGTGGTTCACCACTGGATCGAAGGCGTCAGCGCGGCGGCGGGCGGTGCCGGTTTTATCGTACCGACGTTGCTGAATGCGGTGGCGGGGATTGTTGCGGGGGCGGTGGTGTTGGCGGTGGTGATGGTGGTCAGCAAGATCTTCAAGGCGATTAAAGGCTGAAACCTGGCACTTCAATGTGGGAGCCGGCTCGCTCCCACAATTGTTCTTTGGTGTTTGAAAAAAACGCATGAAAAAGGCCATTCGATTCGCATCGAATGGCCTTTTTTGTTGCCGACAGAATTACTCGGCGATCTGCAACTTGCGCGACTCGGTGTAGACGTAGCGGACTTTCTCGTACTCGAACGGCGAGTTCAGCTGGCCATAACGGAAGCTGGTCTGGTTGCGCTTGTCGATGCTGCGCAACAGCCAGAGTTCGGGATGGTTGGCGCTGACTTCGGCGACGTTCAGGAAGTTGATCGCCGACTCGGCAGTGAAGTCCACGGCCAGGCCGCCGGTGTCGCGGATGTTCGACGGGCCGAGGATCGGCAGCACAAAGTAGGCGCCGCCGGGGACGCCGTAGAAACCCAGCGTCTGACCGAAGTCTTCGCTTTGGCGCGGCAGACCCATGGCGGTGGCCGGGTCCCACAGGCCGGCGATGCCGACAGTGGTGTTGAGCAGCAGCCGCGCTGTGGTTTCCATCGAACGCTTGCCTTTGAATTGCAGC
Source organism: Pseudomonas fluorescens (assembly GCF_902497785.1). Classification (GTDB taxonomy): domain Bacteria; phylum Pseudomonadota; class Gammaproteobacteria; order Pseudomonadales; family Pseudomonadaceae; genus Aquipseudomonas; species Aquipseudomonas fluorescens_BO. The sequence goes on along the minus strand of NZ_CABVHK010000012.1, from coordinate 130,123 downwards.
AGGCTGTTCATCAGGTTCGGCACGTCGCCGAGGTTGTTGAAAAAGTTGCTGACGCCGGTGCGCAGAAAACTCGGCGTGATGTAGCGATAACCGTCGACCACCGGCAGAAACACCCATTGGTCGAAGCGGTAGTTGAAGTGATAGACCCGGCGGTTCCACTCTTCCAGCGGGTCGTACACATTCAGCGCATTGAGCGTGGAGCGTTCAAATTCGCGCTGGTCCAGGCCCGGGTTGAATTTGAGTTTGCTCAACGGCTCTTTGAAACCATCGTTGTCGATGATCACCGGCGCGTTGGCTTTACTGTTGTCGGCATTGGCGACGCCTGCACAGAGTAACGCTGCGATAAGCAGGAGATATTTAGCCACGGAAGAACTCCAGCATGGCGTCGCTGTTGACGCGGTAATTAAGGTTGCCGCAATGGCCGCCCAGTGGATAAACAGTCAGGCGATCGCCGAAAGTCTTGCGCAGGAAGCCGAGGTCACCGGGGCCGAGGATCACGTCGTCGGCGTTGTGCATGACCGCGATTTTCTTGCTCGCTTGCAGGTAATCCTTCAAGGCATACAAGCTGACCTGGTCGATCAGTTGCAGCAGGCTGCCGCCGTCGGTACGGGCGCGCCACATCGGGATCACTTGTTCGGTGATGTAGCAGTCGAAGTCGCACTGCAGCGCACGCTTGAGGTACGGCGTGAGGGTGGTGCCTTCGGTGATCGGGGTTTTCGGTGGGGTGATCAGGCCGCGACGGTTGATCAGGTCCGAGGTAAAGGCAATGTCGGCGGCCGAGAAGCGAAACGACGTGCCGATCAGCATGGCCATTTGTTCGTTGGTCAGGTGCTGTTTGGACTGCTGGAAGTCGTAGAGCAAGGCATCGTTGAGGTCGATGTAGCCTTTCTGCTGGAAGTAGCGGGTCAGCTTGTTGAGCACCAGTTCATAGAAGGTGGTGCTGTTGTTGATGCCTTTGACTTCCGTCTGGACCAGTTTGTCGAGGTTGGTGATCGAGGTGTAAAGATTGACCGGCGGATTGAGCAGCAAGACTTTCTTGAAGTTGAAGCTGCGGCGGGTTTCATCCAGATGCGCGACAAATGCGGCATCCAGTGCACCCAGGCTGTAACCCGTCAGGTAGTACTCGGTGACGGCGACGTTGGGGTTTTGCGCCCGCACGGCTTGCATCACCCGATACATGTCTTCGGCGTCTTCCTTGGTGATACCGGGCGTGGCAAAGCGCGAGGCGGCGCTCATGAAGTCGAAGCTGGTGGGCGACGACAGTTGCACGACGTGGTAACCGGCCTTGTAGTAGAGCTTTTTCAGGTATTCGTTAAGGCTGCTGTCATAGCGCGCACCGGTGCCGGCGATCAGAAAGATCAACGGTGCAGCTTTATCCTGAGTGGCGATCCGGTAGGTGAGTTTCTTCACCGGCCAGAAGTTGTCCGGCAATTCGAACTCACGCTCCGGGCGCAACGTGACGCTGCGGGTTTCCTGATCGATGTCATCGTCCAGCGGCAACTCCGGACGCAAGTCCGGTGGTGTCGTCGCAATGGTCGCCTCGAACGGATTGGTCAAGGGGTAGCCATAACTGGCGGCATCGATATCGACCGCCAGTGCGGACGCACTCAAAATAAGGCCGCCAAACAGGGCGGCGAAGCGCAAGGACAGGAGCATGACTAGATCCCTAAGAGGAAAGTGTCGAATTAAAGTTCGCAGGCTATGACCACGGGGGTTGCGCCAAAGTGCCATGGATCGGCACCAATCAGGCCTAATTTCGGGTAATAGTAGCTGGACGATACACTTTGCAGCGAATTCGTGACCATTTATCTGCGACTCGCGTTTGCTTACCGCGCCCATGGGATTAAGCTGGCCGCCGTTTTCGTCTATTGGAGTGCTTCATGTCCCGCCGTCTGTCCGTAATTCTGCTGCTTGTTTTGCTGCCCTTATGGCTGGCCGCCAGTTATGGCGCGCGTTATGGCTTTATGGAGGACGCGCAGTGGGTCGGCATCTGTGTGGATGAAGCGAATCGCTGGGAATGCCAGGTGCGGTCGAACCTGGGGCTGATGATTCATTTCCAGGTGTTGGGATGGGCAGCGTTGGCAGCCGCAGTGATCGGCTTTGTCGTGCCGGGCCGGGCAGGGTGGTGGTTGGCGGTTTTGGCGCTGGTGTTCGGATTTCCAGCATTGGCGTTGTACAACACGACCATGGCGGTATTTGCGGTGGTGATAGCTGCCTTGCGCCTGGTCCGGGCTTCCCGTAGCGCCTGATTAAAAGATCGCAGCCTGCGGCAGCTCCTACAGGGAAACGTGAATCCCGTGTAGGAGCTGCCGCAGGCTGCGATCTTTTGCTCTTGTTTTGCGAATCAGCCCTTGGGAACCCGCAAACACCGCCACAACGCCGCGACCATCAGCACACTCACCAACGCCCAACCCCAGGCCTGCTGGTTCTGCAAACCTTCGCGATACAGTTGCGGCGCAATGCCGGCGCCGATGATGAAGGTCAGCAGCGCGATTTCGCGACGCGGCACATTCACTGGGCGGCACAGGTAAACCAGTGCCGGCAGGATGAAGGCGACACTCGGGAAGCTGCGATAGCGCGGATCGAATACCAGCTCCAGCATCATCACCGCGGCGGCAAACCCGGCCGTTGCCAGCAACCAGCCGGCCCGTCGTTCCAGCACATTGAATGCTCGCTCACGCCAACCGGTACGGCTGCTCAGCGTCAACGCTGCATGGGCCAGCACCAACAGATTCAAACCCGTCAGCAACGCGACCCACAGCCATTCGCTGGCAAACCGGGTGGTGACGCGCACCAGATCACCCCAGGCGCCAATCGAACAGGCCGCCAAAGCTCCGAGCAGCGGCAGCACCAGCGCAGCACGGGTCGTGCGCACACGCCCGCCAAGGATCAGCGTGCCAAGGAAGATCAAGCCGCCCACTGCCAGCCATTGCGACCAGTACGGCACGTTCGACACCGGACCTGCCAATACGCCCTTGTCCTGGCGATCAGCGTCAAACAGGCCCCAGTAACCGCCGACCGCACCTTCACTGGCGCGCTTCCACGGTTGGTCGAAGGCTTCGATCAGGTTGTAATGCCAGCCTTGCTGCTCGGCCATGATGACAAAGGCGCGAATGAACTTGGCTTCGTTGACCCGGCTCGGCAGGGCGGTTTCGCGCTGGCGGCCTTCGCTCGGCCAGCCGGTTTCGCCAATCATCACGTCCTTGGGCGCGAATTTGTTGCCGAACACCTGACGCACTTCGCTCACGTGCTGCAGCGCGGCGTCAATGTTCGACGGATCGTCTTCCCAGTACGGCAGCAAGTGGATGGTGAGGAAATCTACCGCCGGGGCAATTTCCGGGTGTTTGAGCCAGAACTCCCAGACGTCGGCATAAGTGACCGGCTGTTTGACCTGGCTCTGGACCTTGTTGATCAGCCTTGCCAACTGCGCCCCGGTGATTTCCTTGCGCAGCAGGGTTTCGTTGCCGACGATCACCGAGGTGACCACGTCCGGGTTGGCGTTGGCCGAGGCAATCAGCAAGTCGACTTCTTTCTCGGTGTCCACCGGGTTGCTATTGACCCAGGCGCCGATCATCAACTTCAGACCATGTTTGCGCGCCAGCTCGGGCAGGGCCTCGAGGCCGGTCATGGAATAGGTGCGGATGCATTCAAAGCGGGTGGCCAGCAAGGCGAGGTCGGCGTCCATGCGCTCGGGGCGCAACTTGAAAGGCACGTCGAACGGCGATTGATCCTTGTCAAAGGGCGTGTAGGACGCGCATTGCAGCTTGTGCGTGGCGCTGGCCACGTCCGGCAGAATGACCGGTTTGCCAAGCCCGTACCAAAAACCGCCGAGGGCAAAAAGCCCCAGCAGGCAGGCGAATAAATAAGCAAAAAAAGGAAAGCGTGATGTCGCGGGCATGGTCAGGCCGTCTGGGAGCAAAGCCGCGCATGTTACCTGCATTTGTCCCGCGCTTGGTGGCCTGCATGATTTTGACATGCAAAGTTCGGGCGGATTGGCGGGCACATTTCAGGCGGTCGTAATTAATGGCGTTCTGATGTCGTTTCTCGATGCCTTGAGGTCGCTGACAGCACAGGTTCCGGTTGGCGTCAGGTTGATTATCGAGGCGTCAGTACCCCGTTGATAAATCGCGCTGATGATCGAACAGGTTTGCCGTGAGGCGTGATGGGGGCGCCGGGCACCATAACAAAACGTTGACGCGACTCGGCACCCGTCGAGCGCAGCACTTTCGGGGAAGTAACGATGAAGATGCGACGACTTTTAGGCGCAGGTGCCGCTCTGGTGCTTGCGATTGGCTCCACGATGGCCAGCGCCGAGAGCAAAACCCTGAGCATCGGTTACGTTGACGGCTGGTCCGACAGCGTCGCGACCACCCACGTGGCCGCCGAAGTGATCAAGCAGAAGCTGGGTTATGACGTGAAGTTGCAAGCCGTCGCCACCGGAATCATGTGGCAGGGGGTGGCCACTGGCAAACTGGACGCCATGCTGTCGGCATGGCTACCCGTGACTCACGGCGAATACTGGACCAAGAACAAGGATCAGGTCGTCGACTACGGCCCGAACTTCAAGGACGCGAAAATCGGCTTGATCGTGCCGGAATACGTCAAGGCTAAAACCATCGACGATCTGAAAACCGACGACACGTTCAAAAAACGCATTGTCGGCATCGACGCCGGTTCGGGTGTGATGCTCAAGTCCGAGCAGGCGATCAAGGATTACGACCTGACCGGCTATCAACTCAAGGCCAGTTCCGGCGCCGGCATGATCGCCGAACTGACCCGTGCCGAGAAGAAAAACGAGTCCATTGCCGTCACCGGTTGGGTGCCGCACTGGATGTTCGCCAAGTGGAAACTGCGCTTCCTCGACGACCCGAAAGGCGTTTATGGCGCGGCTGAAACCGTGAACAGCATCGGCAGCAAAGAGCTTGCTACCAAGGCACCGGAAGTGGCGAAGTTCCTGAAGAACTTCCAGTGGGCGTCGAAAGACGAAATCGGCGAAGTCATGCTGGCAATCCAGGACGGTGCCAAACCTGACGCCGCCGCGAAGGATTGGGTCGCCAAGCACCCGGAGCGCGTTGCCGAGTGGGTTAAGTAATTTGAGCTGAGACGTGTATTCAGCTTTTTCCAGGCCGCTCGGCATTTAATGCCAAGCGGCTTTTGCTTATCTGTAGGAGCGAGCTTGCTCGCGATGAGCGTGCAGTCGCCGCATTCTGTCAGACATCACGCGTTATCGTTTACGTCCATCGCGAGCAAGCTCGCTCCTACAAAATGGCGATTCTGTCATGTCGTTCTAATACTAAGGTCGTCTGGAACCTGGCCCGCAGCCGAATAGAGTGGATACCGTTCCAACAATAATCTGTGCTGCGAGGATAAAAACAATGAACGACAGCATTTACCTCTCGATTCAAAACAGCCCGCGCTTCAAGGAGCTGGTTAGTAAGCGAGAAAAGTTCGCCTGGATTTTGTCGGCGATCATGCTTGGGCTTTACTCCGGATTCATCCTTCTGATCGCTTACGGGCCGCATATTCTGGGCGCGAAACTCAGCCCTGAGTCTTCGATAACCTGGGGCATACCGATCGGTGTCGGGCTGATTCTTTCGGCCTTCATCCTGACCGGCATCTACGTACGACGCGCCAATGGCGAATTCGACGACCTGAACAATGCGATTCTCAAGGAGGCTCAGCAATGATCCGGCGTCTAATCGCTCTATTGAGCATCGCAGCCTTCGCACCGGCCGTCTGGGCGGCTGACGCCCTGACTGGCGCCGTGCAAAAACAACCGCTGAACGTTGCTGCGATCCTGATGTTCGTGGCGTTCGTCGGCGCAACTTTGTACATCACTTACTGGGCGTCGAAGAAAAACAACTCGGCCGCCGACTACTACGCGGCGGGTGGCAAGATCACCGGCTTCCAGAACGGTCTGGCGATTGCCGGCGACTACATGTCCGCGGCGTCCTTCCTGGGTATTTCCGCCCTGGTGTTCACTTCCGGCTACGACGGCCTGATCTACTCGATCGGCTTCCTGGTGGGCTGGCCGATCATTCTGTTCCTGATCGCCGAGCGCCTGCGTAACCTGGGTAAATACACTTTTGCCGACGTGGCGTCCTACCGCCTCGGGCAAACCCAGATCCGCTCGCTGTCCGCTTGCGGTTCACTGGTGGTAGTGGCGTTTTACCTGATCGCGCAAATGGTCGGTGCCGGCAAGCTGATCCAGCTGCTGTTCGGTCTCGATTACCACGTTGCGGTGATCCTGGTCGGTATCCTGATGTGCATGTACGTACTGTTCGGCGGCATGCTGGCGACCACCTGGGTTCAGATCATCAAGGCGGTGCTGCTGCTGTCCGGTGCCTCGTTCATGGCCCTGATGGTGATGAAGCACGTCAACTTCGACTTCAACGCGCTGTTCTCCGAGGCGATCAAGGTTCACCCTAAAGGTGAGGCGATCATGAGCCCGGGCGGTCTGGTGAAAGATCCGATCTCGGCGTTCTCCCTTGGCCTGGCGCTGATGTTCGGTACCGCTGGCCTGCCGCACATCCTGATGCGCTTCTTCACCGTGAGTGACGCAAAAGAAGCTCGCAAGAGCGTGCTGTATGCAACTGGCTTCATTGGTTACTTCTACATCCTGACCTTCATCATCGGCTTCGGCGCGATCCTGCTGGTCAGCACCAACCCGGCCTTCAAAGACGCGGCTGGCGCGTTGTTGGGCGGTAACAACATGGCGGCAGTGCACCTGGCCAACGCGGTCGGCGGCAGTATCTTCCTGGGCTTCATCTCGGCGGTAGCGTTCGCGACCATTCTGGCAGTGGTTGCCGGTCTGACCCTGGCCGGTGCTTCGGCGGTGTCTCATGACCTGTACGCCAGTGTGATCAAGAAGGGCAAGGCCAACGAGAAAGACGAGATTCGCGTCTCGAAAATCACCACCATCGCTCTGGCGGTGCTGGCGATCGGTCTGGGTATTCTGTTCGAAAGCCAGAACATCGCGTTCATGGTCGGCCTGGCGTTCTCCATCGCGGCGAGCTGTAACTTCCCGGTGCTGCTGCTTTCCATGTACTGGAAGAAGCTCACTACACGCGGTGCGATGATTGGGGGCTGGTTGGGTCTGATCAGTGCCGTTGGCTTGATGATCCTCGGGCCAACCATCTGGGTGCAGATCCTGCATCACGAGAAGGCGATCTTCCCGTATGAATACCCGGCGCTGTTCTCGATGATCATTGCGTTTGTGGGGATCTGGTTCTTCTCGATCACTGACAAGTCGAAGGCAGCTGACAATGAGCGGGCGCTGTTCTTCCCGCAGTTTGTTCGTTCGCAGACTGGTTTGGGTGCGAGTGGGGCGGTATCTCACTAAGGCTTTCAGATTGTTTGTGTAAGTTGCGTTGAAATAGAAATGCCCCGGTCGAAAGATCGGGGCATTTTTTATGGGGCGGTTATCGCACTCTTTACATCTTCTGGATTTGTAATGACCCCTGTGGAAGCGAGCCTGCTCGCGAAAGCGTCGTGTCAGCCAGCATTTATGGTGACTGGCACTCCCTCTTCGCGAGCAGGCTCGCTCCCACAGGGGGAAATTTGTTGGGCGTGGCTCGCCGTAAGGGCGAAACGAATATCAGCCATTACCGAAGAAACGGAAAAGCGCACACCCAAAGCGCACAAACAAAAACGGCCTCTATATAAATAGAGGCCGTTTTCGATACAGCGCTAAGACGTTATCGCAAGACAGGTCTTACTTGCGGTCTTCCAGCTTGGTGATGTCACGCGACTCGTAGCCGGTGTACAGCTGGCGTGGACGGCCAATCTTGTACGGGCTGGAGAGCATTTCTTTCCAGTGGGAGATCCAGCCGACAGTCCGCGCCAGGGCGAAGATCACGGTGAACATGCTGGTCGGAATGCCGATCGCCTTGAGGATGATCCCCGAGTAGAAGTCGACGTTCGGGTACAGCGAGCGCTCGATGAAGTACGGGTCGGTCAGGGCGATCTCTTCCAGGCGCATGGCCAGTTCGAGTTGCGGATCGTTATTGATCCCCAGTTCCTTGAGCACTTCGTCGCACGTCTTTTTCATCACGGTGGCGCGTGGGTCGCGGTTTTTGTAAACCCGGTGACCGAAGCCCATCAGTTTGAACGGATCGTTCTTGTCCTTGGCCTTGGCGATGTACTTGTCGATGTTCGACACATCGCCAATTTCATCGAGCATGGTCAGGACAGCCTCGTTCGCGCCGCCGTGGGCAGGGCCCCACAGTGCAGCGATGCCGGCGGCGATGCAGGCGAACGGGTTGGCACCCGAGGAGCCGGCCAGGCGTACAGTGGAGGTCGATGCGTTCTGCTCGTGGTCGGCATGGAGGATGAAGATCCGGTCCATGGCCTTGGCGAGCACCGGGCTGATCGGTTTGATCTCGCACGGGGTGTTGAACATCATGTGCAGGAAGTTTTCCGCGTACGTCAGGTCGTTGCGCGGGTACATCATGGGTTGACCCATGGAGTACTTGTAAACCATCGCTGCCAGGGTCGGCATCTTGGCAACCAGGCGGATCGCGGAAATTTCGCGATGCTGCGGGTTATTGATGTCGAGGGAGTCGTGGTAGAAGGCCGAGAGAGCGCCGACTACGCCGCACATGACGGCCATCGGGTGGGCGTCGCGACGGAAGCCGTTGAAGAACGTCTTCAGCTGCTCGTGAACCATGGTGTGGTTCTTCACGGTGCTGACGAACTGGGCCTTCTGTTCTGCAGTCGGCAATTCGCCGTTGAGCAGCAGATAGCAGGTTTCCAGGTAGTCCGACTTTTCAGCCAGCTGTTCGATCGGGTAGCCGCGGTGCAGCAGAATGCCGTTGTCGCCGTCGATATAGGTGATCTTCGACTCGCAGGAAGCTGTCGACATGAAACCAGGGTCAAAGGTGAAACGGCCCGTGGCCGTCAGGCCCCGAACATCGATTACATCGGGACCAACGGTGCCGGTTAAAATGGGCAGCTCGACGGGGGCTGCGCCCTCGATGATCAACTGCGCTTTTTTGTCAGCCATGTGGCCTCCTATTTATGCTTGAAATCATCAGACAGACCCCCCACGCAGGGCCCGCACCACTATAGTGAGATAAATTCGAATGTCAATTTGCCTAAAGTCTTGCTCCGCAAGGCTTTAACCGGACTTTTTCCTCGAAATTGACTGCCATTTACGCCTTTTATCCAACTTGTGCAATGCGCTATTAGGGGAAGGTGAACGCGTTGTCATTAGTAGCCTAACTGTCTATACTCGGCCTCCGACCGCCAGGGGCTTTTGGGCCTGCTTTACTGGGGGTCGCACTCCCTGGGTGGTGGGTACCTGACCAGTGCACTCCCCAACAACTTTGCCCTGATTGTTAGGGGCTCTTCAGTGTGAAAAAAAGCCGTGAATAGCCAACGACCTGTAAACCTAGACCTAAGGACCATCAAACTCCCAGTCACTGCTTACACGTCCATTCTTCACCGAATCTCCGGAATCATCCTCTTTGTCAGCCTGGCCATCATGCTTTACGCATTGGACAAGTCGCTCGACTCGCAGGAAGGTTTCGACCAGGTGAAAGCGTGTCTGACCAGTCCGCTAGCCAAGCTAGTGACATGGGGCATCCTGTCCGCCTTGCTTTATCACCTGGTTGCCGGTGTGCGCCATTTGATGATGGACATGGGCATCGGCGAGTCGCTTGAAGGCGGCAAACTGGGCTCGAAAATCGTTATCGCCGTTTCCGTGGTGGTAATCGTTCTGGCAGGAGTCTGGATATGGTAACTAACGTCACGAACCTGTCGCGTTCGGGCCTCTATGACTGGATGGCACAACGTGTGTCTGCGGTCGTTCTCGCGGCTTACTTCATTTTCCTGATCGGATACGTCGTCGCCAACCCTGGCATCGGCTACGCCCAATGGCATGAACTGTTCGCAAACAACTGGATGCGTATTTTCAGTCTCCTGGCTCTCGTTGCCCTCGGCGCTCACGCCTGGGTCGGCATGTGGACCATCGCGACCGACTACCTGACGCCAATGGCGTTCGGCAAGTCCGCGACTGCGATACGTTTCCTCTTCCAGGCAGTATGCGGCGTCGCGATGTTCGCCTACTTCGTCTGGGGTGTGCAGATTCTTTGGGGTATCTGATTCATGTCTACTACAGTTAATACGCTTTCGTTCGACGCCATCATTATTGGCGGCGGCGGTGCCGGCATGCGCGCTGCGCTGCAACTGGCGCAGGGCGGTCACAAGACTGCCGTTGTCACCAAGGTTTTCCCGACTCGTTCGCACACTGTATCCGCCCAGGGTGGTATCACCTGCGCCATCGCTTCGGCCGATCCGAACGATGACTGGCGCTGGCACATGTACGATACCGTCAAGGGTTCCGACTACATCGGTGACCAGGACGCTATCGAATACATGTGTTCCGTAGGCCCGGAAGCGGTCTTCGAACTCGAGCACATGGGTCTGCCGTTCTCCCGTACCGAGCAAGGCCGCATTTATCAGCGTCCGTTCGGCGGCCAGTCGAAAGACTTCGGTAAAGGTGGCCAGGCTGCCCGTACGTGCGCCGCTGCCGACCGTACCGGTCACGCGCTGCTGCACACCCTGTACCAGGCCAACCTCAAGGCCGGCACCGTATTCCTCAACGAATACTACGGCGTCGACCTGGTGAAGAACGAAGACGGTGCCTTTGTCGGCATGATCGTCATCTGCATCGAAACCGGCGAAACCTCCTACGTCCGCGCTAACGCCACCGTACTGGCGACTGGCGGTGCAGGCCGTATCTACTCGTCCACCACCAACGCCCTGATCAACACCGGTGACGGCGTCGGCATGGCTCTGCGTGCTGGCGTGCCGGTACAAGACATTGAAATGTGGCAGTTCCACCCGACCGGCATCGCCGGCGCCGGTGTACTGGTTACTGAAGGCTGCCGCGGTGAAGGCGGTTACCTGATCAACAAGCACGGCGAGCGTTTCATGGAGCGTTATGCTCCGAACGCCAAAGACCTGGCTGGTCGCGACGTAGTTGCCCGTTCGATGGTTAAGGAAATCATCGCCGGCAACGGTTGCGGTCCGGATGGCGACCACGTAATGCTGAAACTCGATCACCTCGGTGAAGAAGTTCTGCACAGTCGTCTGCCAGGCATCATGGAACTGTCCAAGACCTTCGCTCACGTCGATCCAGCCGTGGCGCCGATTCCGGTCGTTCCAACCTGCCACTACATGATGGGTGGCGTAGCCACCAACATTCATGGCCAGGCAATCACTCAGGACGCTGACGGCGTTGACCAGATCATCCCGGGCCTGTTCGCTGTAGGCGAAGTGGCTTGCGTATCGGTTCACGGTGCCAACCGTCTGGGCGGCAACTCGCTGCTCGACCTGGTGGTATTCGGTCGTGCTGCCGGTCTGTTCCTCGAGCAGACCCTGAAAGAAGGCGTTGATTACGCTCGTCCTCGCCAGTCCGACATCGACGCTGCCCTGGCGCGCCTCGATGGCTTGAACTCGCGTACCGAAGGCGAAGACGTCGCCACGCTGCGTAAAGAGCTGCAAAGCTGCATGCAGAACTACTTCGGTGTATTCCGTACTGGCGAATACATGCAGAAGGGTATTGCTCAACTGGCTGATCTGCGTGGCCGTATCGCCAACGTCAAGATCAACGACAAGAGCCAGGCGTTCAACACCGCTCGAATCGAAGCCCTGGAACTGCAAAACCTGCTGGAAGTGGCCGAAGCCACCGCCATCGCTGCAGAGATCCGCAAAGAGTCCCGCGGCGCGCACGCCCGTGAAGACTACGAAGATCGCGACGATGAAAACTGGCTGTGCCACACCCTGTACTTCCCGGGTGACAAGCGCGTGACCAAGCGTGCCGTGAACTTCTCGCCGAAGACTGTTCCGACTTTTGAACCTAAGATTCGGACTTATTAAGGGTGGCCGCCATGTTGCAAGTCAGTGTTTATCGCTACAACCCTGATCAGGACGCTGCGCCGTTCATGCAGGAATTCCAGGTTGATACCGGTGGTAAAGACCTGATGGTGCTGGACGTGCTGGCCCTGATCAAAGAGCAGGACGAAGGTTTCTCCTATCGTCGCTCTTGCCGTGAAGGTGTGTGCGGTTCCGACGGCATGAACATCAACGGCAAAAACGGTCTGGCGTGCGTGACGCCGCTGTCCGCTGTCGTAAAAGGTAACAAGTTGATCGTTCGTCCGCTGCCAGGCTTGCCGGTTATCCGTGACCTGGTCGTCGATATGAGCATCTTCTACAAGCAATACGAGAAGGTTAAGCCATTCCTGCAGAACGACACGCCGGCTCCGGCCATCGAGCGTCTGCAGACTCCGGAAGAGCGTGAAAAACTCGACGGTCTGTACGAGTGCATCCTGTGCGCTTGCTGCTCGACCTCTTGCCCGTCCTTCTGGTGGAACCCGGACAAATTCCTGGGTCCAGCTGCCCTGCTGCAAGCGTACCGCTTCCTGGCAGACAGCCGCGACACCAAGACTTCCGAGCGTCTGGCTTCGCTGGATGACCCGTTCAGCGTATTCCGCTGCCGCGGGATCATGAACTGCGTCAACGTCTGCCCGAAAGGCCTGAACCCGACTAAGGCCATCGGTCACGTACGTAACATGCTGCTGCAAAGCGGCGTGTGATTCAGCTGTAACTGCAGGACCGCTGTACCCGTAGATGCTACGGCGCAGGCTTCAACCGGCGCCGTAGTTTTAACCTGAGCAGCAGCTTACAAAGCAGCCGCTCTTATTTTGAAGAAATGAGACAAGCAGGGGCATCCGGGCTGGTACCCGGACTATCAGCGTGATCCTAAGTGGCTTGTTTTAGTCGCTGCATTCGGACTTCTGCAAGTGTGCTCGGTGTCGACGCCGGTGGTGTTCCCCTAACCGAGGGTGACCAAGCATGCAAGAAAGCGTGATGCAGCGCATGTGGAACAGCGCCTACCTGTCCGGTAGTAACGCTGCCTATGTGGAAGAGCTCTACGAGCTCTACCTGCACGACCCTAACGCTGTGCCAGAAGAGTGGCGCACCTACTTTCAGAAGTTGCCTGCTGACGGCAACACTGCCACCGATGTTTCGCACTCCACAATTCGCGATCATTTCGTCTTGCTGGCAAAGAACCAGCGCCGCGCACAACCGGTTTCCGCCGGCAGCGTGAGCAGTGAGCACGAGAAGAAGCAAGTTGAAGTGCTGCGATTGATCCAGGCCTACCGTATGCGTGGCCACCAGGCAGCCCAGCTTGATCCGCTGGGGCTGTGGCAGCGTCCTGCACCTGCAGACCTGTCGATCAATCATTACGGCTTGACCAATGCCGATCTTGATACGACCTTCCGTGCCGGCGACCTGTTTATCGGCAAAGAGGAGGCGAGCCTACGCGAAATTCACGAAGCGTTGCAGCAGACATATTGCCGCACCATCGGCGCTGAATTTACGCATATCACCGATTCCGAGCAGCGCCAGTGGTTCCAGCAGCGTCTGGAAAGCGTGCGTGGTCGTCCGACGTACTCTGCGGACATCAAGAGCCACCTGCTTGAGCGCGTGACTGCGGGCGAAGGCCTGGAAAAATACCTGGGCACCAAATACCCGGGTACCAAGCGTTTCGGTCTGGAAGGCGGCGAGAGCTTGATTCCGATGCTCGACGAGCTGATCCAGCGTTCCGGTTCCTACGGCACCAAGGAAATCGTTATCGGCATGGCCCACCGTGGCCGTCTCAACGTGCTGGTCAACACCTTCGGCAAGAACCCGCGCGAGCTGTTCGACGAGTTCGAAGGCAAGAAGAAGGTCGAGCTGGGTTCCGGTGACGTTAAATATCACCAGGGCTTCTCGTCCAACGTCATGACTACCGGCGGTGAAGTTCACCTCGCGATGGCGTTCAACCCGTCCCACCTGGAAATCGTTTCTCCAGTGGTCGAGGGTTCGGTTCGCGCCCGCCAGGATCGTCGTAACGACCCTACCGGCGAGAAGGTTCTGCCGATCTCCATCCACGGTGACGCGGCATTTGCCGGTCAGGGCGTGGTGATGGAAACCTTCCAGATGTCGCAGACCCGCGGTTTCAAAACCGGCGGCACCGTGCACATCGTGATCAACAACCAGGTTGGTTTCACCATCAGCAACCCGCTGGACTCGCGCTCCACCGAGTACGCGACCGACGTTGCGAAGATGATCCAGGCGCCAATCCTCCATGTGAATGGTGATGATCCGGAAGCCGTATTGTTCGTGACCCAGCTGGCCATCGATTACCGCATGCAGTTCAAGCGTGACGTGGTGATCGACCTGGTCTGCTACCGTCGTCGCGGCCACAACGAAGCCGACGAGCCAAGCGGCACCCAGCCGATCATGTATCAGCAGATCACCAAGCAGCGCACAACCCGTGAGCTGTATGCCGATCGTCTGACCCAGGGCGGTGTGCTGGATGCAGAGCGTGTTCAGGCGAAAGTCGACGAATACCGCAACGCACTCGACAACGGCCTGCATGTTGTAAAGAGCCTGGTCAAAGAGCCGAACAAAGAGTTGTTCGTGGACTGGCGTCCGTATCTGGGCCACGCCTGGACTGCGCGTCACGACACGCGTTTCGACCTGAAAACCTTGCAGGAACTGTCCGCCAAGCTGCTGGAAATTCCGGAAGGCTTTGTGGTTCAGCGCCAGGTTTCGAAAATCTACGAAGACCGTCAGAAGATGCAAGCCGGCGGCCTGCCGATCAACTGGGGTTACGCCGAAACCATGGCGTACGCGACCCTGGCGTTCGAAGGTCACCCGATTCGCATGACGGGTCAGGACATCGGCCGCGGTACGTTCTCGCACCGTCACGCTGTCTTGCACAACCAGAAAGACGCGGGCACCTATATCCCGCTGCAAAACCTGTACAAGGGCCAGCCACGTTTCGACCTGTACGATTCGTTCCTGTCCGAAGAAGCCGTGCTGGCGTTCGAATACGGTTACTCGACCACCACGCCTGAGGCGCTGGTGATCTGGGAAGCCCAGTTCGGCGACTTCGCCAACGGTGCCCAGGTGGTTATCGACCAGTTCATCACCAGTGGCGAGCACAAGTGGGGCCGTCTCTGCGGTCTGACCATGCTACTGCCGCACGGTTATGAAGGTCAGGGGCCGGAGCACTCGTCGGCGCGTCTGGAGCGTTACCTGCAACTGTGCGCCGAGCACAACATTCAGGTAGCGGTACCGACTACGCCGGCGCAGATCTACCACTTGCTGCGTCGTCAGGTGATTCGCCCGCTGCGCAAGCCGTTGATCGTGCTGACTCCAAAGTCGCTGCTGCGTCACAAACTGGCCGTATCGACCCTGGAAGATCTGGCCGAAGGTTCGTTCCAGACCGTGATCCCGGAAATCGATGCACTGGACCCGAAAAAGGTCGAGCGTGTTGTTCTGTGTAGCGGCAAGGTCTACTACGACCTGCTGGAAAAACGCCGTGCCGAAGGTCGTGATGACATCGCCATCGTGCGTATCGAGCAGCTGTACCCATTCCCTGAGGACGACTTGAACGAAGTCCTGGCTCCGTACACCAACCTCAAACATATCGTTTGGTGTCAGGAAGAGCCGATGAACCAGGGTGCCTGGTACTGCAGCCAGCATCACATGCGCCGCATCGTTGGCAATCACAACAAGGCGCTCGTTCTCGAGTACGCCGGCCGTGATGCTTCTGCTGCACCTGCTTGTGGTTATGCATCGATGCACGCTGAGCAGCAGGAAAAACTGCTGCAAGACGCCTTTACTGTTTAACGCCTTCGCGCACCTGAAACCGAATTTAAGGACTCACAGATAATGGCTATCGAAATCAAAGCCCCCACTTTCCCGGAATCGGTTGCCGATGGCACCGTTGCCACCTGGCACAAACAACCCGGCGACGCTGTAAAGCGTGACGACCTGATCGTCGACATCGAAACCGACAAGGTTGTGCTGGAAGTGTTGGCCACCGCCGACGGCGTGCTGGGCGCTATCGTCAAGAACGAAGGCGACACCGTTCTGTCCGACGAAGTTCTGGGCTCCATCGAAGCGGGCGGCGCTGCTGCCGCTCCAGCTGCTGCCGCTGCTGCTCCGGCCGCCGCACAAGCCGCTGCTCCGGCTGCCGAAGGCGAAGACGATCCGGTTGCTGCACCGGCTGCTCGCAAGCTGGCTGAAGAAAACGGTATCAACATCGCTTCCGTTGCCGGCACTGGCAAAGGCGGTCGTGTGACCAAGGAAGACGTGGTTGCAGCCGTTGCTGCCAAGAAAGCCGCTCCGGCTGCCGCGCCTGCCAAGGCGGCTGCACCGGCCGCCGCTGCTCCTGTGTTCGCCGCTGGCGACCGCATCGAGAAGCGCGTTCCGATGACCCGCGTTCGCGCTACCGTGGCCAAGCGCCTGGTAGAAGCGCAGTCGAACATGGCGATGCTGACCACCTTCAACGAAGTCGACATGACCGAAGTCATGGCCCTGCGTTCGAAGTACAAGGACCTGTTCGAGAAGTCCCACAACGGCGTACGCCTGGGCTTCATGTCGTTCTTCGTCAAGGCTGCCACCGAAGCGCTGAAACGCTTCCCGGCTGTCAACGCGTCGATCGACGGTGCCGACATCGTCTACCACGGCTACGCCGACGTCGGTGTTGCTGTTTCCAGCGACCGCGGCCTGGTTGTACCGGTCCTGCGTAACGCCGAACTGATGAGCCTGGCTGAAATCGAAGGCGGCATCGCCACCTTCGGCAAGAAGGCGCGTGACGGCAAACTGTCGATGGACGAAATGACCGGCGGCACGTTCACCATCACCAACGGTGGTACCTTCGGTTCGATGATGTCGACCCCGATCGTCAACCCGCCGCAAGCAGCTATCCTGGGCATGCACAACATTCTGCAGCGTCCTATGGCGATCAACGGTCAGGTGGTTATCCGTCCGATGATGTACCTGGCTCTGTCCTACGATCACCGTCTGATCGATGGCAAAGAAGCTGTGACCTTCCTGGTTACCATCAAGAACCTGCTGGAAGACCCGGCTCGTTTGCTGCTGGATATCTGATTACGTTGCACGGGCCGACCAGTGATGGGCGGCCCTCCTGTAATGACCAGCTTCGTCCCACGACAGTCCCCAAAAGGGATTGTCCGGTTTGATTCGAGAAGGAATGACACATGACTCAGAAATTCGACGTGGTAGTGATTGGCGCGGGCCCTGGCGGTTACGTGGCTGCCATCAAGGCTGCGCAGCTGGGCCTCTCCACTGCCTGCATCGAGAAATACACCGACAAGGAAGGCAAACTGGCCCTCGGCGGTACTTGCCTGAACGTCGGCTGCATTCCATCCAAGGCGCTGCTGGACAGCTCCTGGAAGTACAAGGAAGCCAAAGAAGGCTTCGCGATCCACGGTATCAATCACGCTGGCGTGACCATGGACGTGGCGGCAATGGTTGGCCGTAAAGCCAACATCGTCAAAGGCCTGACCTCTGGCGTTGCCACCCTGTTCAAGGCCAACGGCGTAACTTCCCTGCAAGGCCACGGCAAACTGCTGGCCGGCAAGAAAGTCGAGCTGACCAAGCCAGACGGCACCGTCGAAATCATCGAAGCCGAGAACGTGATCCTGGCTTCGGGCTCGCGTCCGATCGACATTCCACCGGCTCCGGTTGACCAGAACGTGATCGTCGATTCGACCGGCGCACTGGAATTCCAGACCGTGCCTAAACGCCTGGGCGTTATCGGCGCTGGCGTGATCGGCCTGGAACTGGGTTCGGTCTGGTCGCGTCTGGGTTCCGAAGTCGTGGTTCTGGAAGCCCTGGAGAAGTTCCTGCCAGCAGCTGACGAAGCGGTTTCCAAGGAAGCCTACAAAACCCTGACCAAACAAGGTCTGGACATCAAGCTGGGCGCTCGTGTTACCGGTTCCAAAGTGAGCGGCGACGAAGTCGTGGTGAACTACACCGATGCCAATGGCGAACAGAACATCACGTTCGACAAGCTGATCGTTGCCGTTGGTCGCCGTCCAGTGACCACCGAACTGTTGGCTGCCGACAGCGGTGTGACCATCGACGAGCGCGGTTTCGTGTTCGTTGACGACCAGTGCGCCACCAGCGTGCCGGGCGTTTACGCGATCGGCGACGTGGTTCGCGGCATGATGCTGGCGCACAAGGCGTCCGAAGAAGGCATCATGGTGGTTGAGCGCATCAAGGGCCACAAAGCCCAAATCAACTATGACCTGATCCCGTCTGTTATTTATACTCACCCGGAAATCGCGTGGGTCGGCAAAACCGAGCAGGTCTTGAAGGCTGAAGGCGTTGAAGTTAACGTTGGCACCTTCCCGTTCGCCGCCAGTGGCCGTGCCATGGCCGCCAACGATACCGGCGGTTTCGTGAAAGTCATTGCCGATGCCAAGACTGACCGCGTACTGGGCGTCCACGTGATTGGCCCGAGCGCTGCAGAACTGGTTCAGCAGGGCGCGATCGGCATGGAGTTCGGCACCAGCGCTGAAGACCTGGGCATGATGGTTTTCTCCCATCCGACCCTGTCTGAAGCACTGCACGAAGCAGCTTTGGCAGTGAATGGCGGCGCCATCCACATCGCCAACCGCAAGAAGCGTTAAGACAATAAGAAACCACGGCGGAGTGGCCCGTCGTGAGCCTTGCATGCAAGTCTCACCGCGGAATATCCGCTGGACGCAGCCTTGCGTAGTTGCACCGGTTGTCCGGAAAGGCTACGCAAGCAGCAGTCACAGGTGGTGCGGCACTGAACAAGTGCAGCACCGAATGCGCAGTACCTAACGAAGACGGTAATAAGCATGAATCTTCACGAGTATCAGGGTAAGCAGCTGTTCGCTGAATACGGCCTGCCAGTATCCCAGGGTTTCGCCGTAGACACCCCGGAAGCAGCAGCAGAAGCGTGCGACAAGATCGGCGGGACCGAGTGGGTTGTCAAAGCCCAGGTTCACGCAGGTGGTCGCGGTAAAGCGGGCGGCGTTAAGCTGGTTCGCAGCAAAGAAGACGCCAAAGCATTCGCTCAGCAGTGGCTGGGCAAGCGTCTGGTGACTTACCAGACTGATGCCAATGGTCAGCCAGTCACCAAGATCCTGGTTGAGTCGTGCACTGATATCGCTAAAGAGCTGTACCTGGGCGCTGTCGTTGACCGTTCGAGCCGTCGCATCGTGTTCATGGCTTCCACCGAAGGTGGCGTGGACATCGAGAAAATCGCTCACGACACCCCTGAGAAAATCCTCAAGGCCACTATCGATCCACTGGTTGGCGCTCAGCCATTCCAGGGTCGCGAGCTGGCATTCCAGCTGGGTCTGGAAGGCAAGCAAGTTGCCCAGTTCGCCAAGATCTTCGTAGGTCTGGCCAAGCTGTTCAAGGATCACGACCTGGCTCTGCTGGAAGTGAACCCGCTGGTGATCAAGGCTGACGGCGATCTGCATTGCCTCGACGCCAAGATCAACATCGACGCCAACGCCATGTACCGTCAGCCTAAGCTGAAGACTTTCCACGATCCGTCGCAAGACGATCCGCGCGAAGCGCACGCTGCCAAGTTCGAACTGAACTACGTAGCGCTGGAAGGCAACATCGGTTGCATGGTCAACGGTGCTGGCCTGGCCATGGGTACCATGGACATCGTCAACCTGCATGGCGGCAAACCAGCCAACTTCCTCGACGTGGGCGGCGGTGCTACCAAAGAACGCGTGACCGAAGCGTTCAAGATCATCCTGTCCGACACTAACGTCGCTGCAGTATTGGTCAACATCTTCGGCGGCATCGTTCGTTGCGACATGATTGCCGAAGGCATCATCGGCGCAGTGAAAGAAGTCGGCGTGAAAATCCCGGTTGTTGTTCGCCTTGAAGGCAACAACGCTGAGCTGGGCGCTAAAGTACTGGCAGAAAGCGGTTTGAACATCATCGCTGCTACCAGCCTGACCGACGCTGCTCAACAAGTCGTTAAAGCTGCGGAGGGCAAATAATGAGCGTCCTGATCAATAAAGACACCAAAGTTATCTGCCAGGGTATTACCGGTTCGCAAGGTAGTTTCCACACCCAGCAAGCCATCGAATACGGCACCAAGATGGTTGGCGGCGTAACTCCGGGCAAAGGCGGCACCGAGCACCTGGGTCTGCCAGTGTTCAACACCGTGAAAGACGCTGTAGCTAAAACTGGCGCCACTGCCAGCGTGATCTACGTTCCAGCTCCTTTCTGCAAGGACTCCATCCTGGAAGCAGCGTTCGGCGGCATCAAGCTGATCGTTTGCATCACTGAAGGCATTCCTACCCTGGACATGCTGGATGCCAAGGTCAAGTGCGACGAACTGGGCGTAGTCCTGATCGGTCCTAACTGCCCAGGCGTGATCACTCCAGGCGAATGCAAGATCGGCATCATGCCAGGTCACATTCACTTGCCAGGCAAGGTCGGTATCGTTTCCCGTTCCGGCACCCTGACCTACGAAGCTGTGAAGCAGACCACTGACGCCGGTTTCGGTCAGTCGACTTGCGTCGGCATCGGCGGTGACCCGATCCCGGGTTCGAACTTCATCGACATCCTGAAGCTGTTCCAGGAAGACCCGAAGACCGAAGCGATCGTGATGATCGGTGAGATCGGCGGTTCGGCTGAAGAAGAAGCGGCTGCCTACATCAAGGCACACGTGACCAAGCCGGTTGTTTCCTACATCGCTGGTGTGACTGCCCCTGCGGGCAAGCGCATGGGCCATGCTGGCGCAATCATCTCTGGCGGCAAAGGCACTGCAGACGAGAAGTTCGCTGCCCTGGAAGACGCAGGCGTGAAAACCGTGCGTTCGCTGGCAGACATCGGCAAGGCTTTGTCCGAGCTGACCGGTTGGGCGATCAAGTAAGCCTCGCGCTTAGCTTGTAACTCTGCTGACAAAGGCCACCTTCGGGTGGCCTTTGTTGTTTCTGACGATCAAAAGATCGCAGCCTTCGGCAGCTCCTACATGGGATCGCATTTCCCGTAGGAGCTGCCGAAGGCTGCGATCTTTTGATCTTTTTAATACGTAAACGCGACACAAAAATGTCGTAGATCGGAATGTTCGCCCCCTAACAGTGCGTTTGTCGGCCAAATTCGTTAGGCTAACCGCCATTTTTGCGTCCGCGTCCCACAAGGAAGCTTCGCGCTAAAGGGTCGGTTCTATGCGGATCGACAGCATTTCCCTCACCCAAAAGGGAAATCCCTCTCTAAATTCCGATTCAGTAGTGTGGTATTTCCTTAATGAAAGTGTTGAAAGGCCAGGACATCCTGGCACTTGGTTTTATGACGTTTGCCCTGTTTGTCGGGGCTGGCAATATCATCTTCCCGCCTATCGTCGGTTTGCAGTCCGGGCCCCATGTCTGGATGGCGGCGCTGGGCTTTCTGATCACCGCGGTCGGTCTGCCGGTGATCACCGTAGTCGCCCTGGCCAAGGTCGGCGGCGCGATGGATGCCCTGAGCAGCCCGATCGGCAAGATCGCCGGCGGCGTGTTGGCCGCCGCGTGCTATCTGGCGGTCGGCCCGCTGTTCGCGACGCCGCGCACGGCGACCGTATCGTTTGAAGTCGGCCTGGCGCCGCTGACCGGCGAAAGTCCGCTGGCGCTGTTCCTCTACAGCTCGGTGTATTTCCTGCTGGTGTTCTTCATCTCTTTGTACCCGGGCCGTTTGCTCGACACCGTTGGTCGTTTCCTCGCACCGTTGAAGATCATCGCCCTGGCCGTGCTCGGCATCGCTGCGTTCGCATTGCCCGCCGGTGATATCGGCGTCGCGACTCCGGAGTACGTCGCAGCACCGTTTTCCCAAGGCTTCATCAATGGTTACCTGACCATGGATACCCTGGGTGCGCTGGTGTTCGGCATCGTCATCGTCAACGCCATTCGCTCCCGTGGCGTCGATTCTCCGGCGCTGATCACCCGTTACGCGATCATCGCCGGGCTGATTGCCGGTGTCGGTCTGGCGCTGGTGTACGTCAGCCTGTTCCGTCTCGGTTCGGGCAGCCATGAGGTGGCGGCCGGCGCCACCAACGGCGCGGCTGTGCTGCACGCCTATGTTCAACACACCTTTGGTTCGTTGGGCAGTGGTTTCCTCGCGGTACTGATCTCGCTGGCGTGCCTGGTGACGGCGGTCGGTCTGACCTGCGCCTGTGCCGAATACTTCAGCCGCGTGCTGCCACTGTCCTACAAGACATTGGTGATCATCCTTGCTGCATTCTCGTTGCTGGTGTCCAACCTGGGCCTGACCAATCTGATCGCGTTCTCGATCCCGGTACTCACGGCGATCTATCCGCCGTGCATCGTCCTGGTGGCGCTGAGCTTTTGTAAGGATTTCTGGAATGAGCAAAGCCGCATCGTCGGCCCGGTGATGCTGGTGTCGTTCATCATCGGCCTGGTCGACGCGCTCAAGGGCGCAGGGCTGGCAGGATGGATGCCGGCGCCGCTGACGACGCTGCCGCTGAGCGAGCAAGGCCTGGCGTGGCTGGTGCCGTCGGTCATGACGCTGGTCTTTGTGGCCGCTTGTGACCGCGCGATGGGTAAGCGCCGCGCCGCGATTGCCTAGATCGCTTCACCACTTGCCACAAGCGGGTGATGAGCAAAAATAGAAATGCCCCGTATCAATCGATACGGGGCATTTTTTATGGGCATGATGCAGTGTCTTTTTCCATGCGCTAACGTCGAAGCATTGCAAAAAAACCATGTGGGAGCGAGCTTGCTCGCGATGGGTGCATAACATTCCGTACAGGTGTTGGCTGAAAGTCCGCTATCGCGAGCAAGCTCGCTCCCACAGTTTTGCCTTTGCCACTACATCACAAGGACCTGCATGTCGTTTATCCAAGCCAACCTGATCCACATCCTCGCCGCCGTCTGGTTCGCCATTTGCTGGGGCGGGTACACCCGTTATGCGACGTGGAAGGGCCGCGACACCGCGTGCCTGGCCAGCGTGCTGCACCTGTATCGCGAAGACTGGATGCGCCGGATGCTGCTGCGCGACAACCGCATCGCCGACGCCAGTGTGGTGGGCAACCTCGAACGCAACGCCTCGTTCTTCGCATCGAGCACGCTGATTATCCTCGCCGGTATTCTCACCGTGCTGGGCGCGTCGGAACGGGCGGTGTCGTTGCTGGCGGATATCCCGATGGTGCAACAGGCTTCGCAGGGGATGTCGGAGATCAAGTTACTGTGCCTGGCGATGGTGTTTGTGTATGCGTTCTTCACCTTCAGCTGGTGCATGCGCCAGTACAACTTCGCGGCCATCCTGATCGGGTCGGCGCCGATGGTCGGCGAGCGCCATGTCTCGGAGCAGGAGCGCAAAGCCTTCGCGGCACGTGCGGCGCGTGTCATCTCAATGGCAGCCAACCAGTTCAACTTTGGCCTGCGGTCCTATTACTTCGGCATGACCATGCTCGCCTGGTTCGTCAGCCCGTGGCTGTTCATGTTGATGAGTACCGGCGTGGTGCTGGTGCTCTATCGCCGCGAGTTTCATTCCGACGTTCTCGACGTGATGGTCTATACCCCTACAGAGGCGCCATTGCCTGACGCGAACAAGGAGGCCGCTTGATGAGTATTCCGTTCTGGTGTGTGTTTATCAGTGCCTTGCTGATTTACGTGGCACGCATGCCGGTGGCCAAGGCCATGAAGGAGCAGGGCGGTTACAACAATCACCTGCCTCGTCAGCAACAGGCCCAGCTCACCGGTTTCGGAGCCCGGGCACTGGCGGCGCATCAAAACAGTATTGAAGCGTTCATCCTGTTTGCGGTGGGGGTGTTGATGGCGCACACCACGCAGACGGCGGGGTGGCTGATTGATACGCTCGCCATTATCTTCGTGATTACCCGAGTGATTTATTTGTTGTGTTACTGGGGTGATCTCGCCTGGCAGCGAAGTCTGGTGTGGTTCGTCGGACTAGTGTGTTCGCTGTTATTGATGATTAGTCCGACTTTTAAAACCATTTTGCTCTAAGAGCGCAAATGACAGGCAAAAGAAAACCCGCACCAGGCGGGTTTTCCTTACCACGCTAAAAACCGTATTAGTTTTTAGGTGCTTCTTTTGCAGCTGCTTCGTTCGATTCAGCCTGAGCTTTGGCAGCTTCGGCGTTTTCTTTTGCAGCGTCGTTCACTTTATCCTGAGCTTTGTTCATGTCTTGCTGAGCTTGCTCAGCATGTTCGTTGGCATCTTGAGCTTTGTCCTCGGATTTTTTATCGCAGGCTGCGAGACCGAGGGAAGCGGTCAACATCAAGGCAATAGCTAAAGTCTTACGCATGGGGTGTTTCTCCTTATGGAATATATCTACTGGCCTTTCGAGCACAGCCGCCAAGGTTAAGTTCCTCAATTCGCTCAGATATATAAGATTATTCTTACCGGAACTTTTAGCTCGCACGCCAAGTGCGATTTCGCAACACTATCAAGAGTGTTTCCCAGATGGCCGAAACCCCCGTTTTTGAGCGTGCGACGCGATTTTTATCGGCGTTGCCGCACTGTCAGGTACTCGGACTTCGAGTTCACAATGCCAACGGCGACGGACTAACGGTCGTCTTGCCATACAGCCCGCAAATTGTCGGCAACCCGCTGACCGGCGTGATCCATGGCGGGGCTCTGACGACCCTGATGGACACCGCGTGCGGCATGTCGACCCTGTGCGTGCTGCCCGAATTCGAAGTCTGCCCGACGCTCGATCTGCGCATCGACTACATGCACGCCGCCGAGCCGCATAAAGACGTGTACGGCTTTGCCCAGTGCTATCGCGTCACCACCGACGTGATCTTTGCCCGTGGTTTTGCCTATCAGGACGACCCCGACCAGCCGATTGCCCATGTGGTGGGCACATTTATGCGCATGGGCAAGGCCGTCAAGGGCACCAAAGGCTTTGGTGGCGTCATCGCCGGAGGCGCGAAATGAGCGACAACTTCAAGGAACAACTGCAAATGGCCCACGAGCAGGGCGACTACGCCTCGCTGCTGCACTTGATTCCCTACGCCAAATTGATTGGTATCGAATGCTCGCGGGTCGGAGATGATCTGTTGTTTCGCCTGCCAACCAACAAGCACAACATTGGCAACCCTTTGTTGCCGGCGATCCACGGCGGAGTGATTGCCGGGTTCATGGAGCTGTCCGCCGCCTTGCACTTGCTGATTCTTACGGGTTCGCCCGGCGTGCCGAAGATTATCGATTTCTCCCTCGATTACTTGCGAGCGGGGCAGTTTCGTGACACCTGGGCCAAATGTCAGGTGTGTCGTCAGGGGCGGCGTGTGGCAAACGTTGCGGTGACCGCCTGGCAAACCACCGAATCCGAGCCCATCGCCACGGCCCGCGCCCATTTCAAAATCGATGAGCCCTTGAAATCCTGAACCGAGCCCCCAACTTTGATGACAACCCGCCGCCGACCCTCTAGGTCGTGGCCACTGCCATCTGATTGGAGTTTGATAACCATGAGTGTGGAAACTCAAAAGGAAACCCTGGGCTTCCAGACCGAGGTGAAGCAACTGCTGCACCTCATGATCCATTCGCTGTATTCCAACAAGGAAATTTTCCTTCGCGAATTGATCTCGAACGCCTCTGACGCTGTCGACAAATTACGTTTCGAAGCCCTGTCCAAGCCTGAGTTGCTGGAAGGTGGCGCCGAGCTGAAAATCCGTGTGAGCTTCGACAAGGACGCTAAAACCGTCACCCTCGAAGACAACGGTATCGGCATGAGCCGTGAAGATGCGATCACCCACCTGGGCACGATCGCCAAATCCGGCACTGCTGATTTCATGAAGCATCTGTCTGGCGACCAGAAGAAAGATTCGCACCTGATCGGTCAATTCGGTGTCGGTTTCTACTCGGCCTTCATCGTTGCCGATAAAGTCGACGTGTTCAGCCGTCGTGCCGGTGCTGCCGCCAGCGAAGGCGTGCATTGGTCGTCCAAAGGCGAGGGTGATTTCGAAGTCGCCACGGTCGAGAAAGCCGAACGCGGCACCCGCATCGTGCTGCACCTCAAGTCCGGTGAAGATGAATTCGCCGATGGCTGGCGCCTGCGCAACATCATCAAGAAGTACTCCGACCACATCGCTTTGCCCATCGAGTTGCCGAAAGAAGTGGCGGCTGTCGAGGGTGAAGAGACGCCTGCCGTTGAGTGGGAAACCGTCAACCGCGCCAGCGCCCTGTGGACTCGTCCTCGCACCGAGATCAAGGACGAGGAATACCAGGAGTTCTACAAGCACATCGCTCACGATTTCGAAAACCCGCTGAGCTGGAGCCACAACAAGGTCGAAGGCAAGCTCGAGTACAGCTCGCTGCTTTATGTACCGACCCGCGCTCCGTTCGACCTGTACCAGCGTGAAGCGCCGAAAGGCCTGAAGCTGTACGTGCAGCGTGTGTTCGTCATGGATCAGGCTGAGTCGTTCCTGCCGCTGTACCTGCGCTTCATCAAAGGCGTGGTCGATTCCAACGACCTGTCGTTGAACGTGTCGCGGGAAATCCTGCAGAAGGACCCGATCATCGACTCCATGAAGTCGGCGCTGACCAAGCGCGTGCTGGACATGCTGGAGAAGTTGGCAAAGAACGAGCCTGAGCAATACAAAGGCTTCTGGAAAAACTTCGGTCAGGTCATGAAAGAAGGCCCGGCAGAAGATTTCGCCAACAAAGAGAAAATCGCTGGCCTGCTGCGTTTCGCTTCCACTCAGGGCGAAGAAGGCGAGCAAGTCGTGGGTCTTGCTGAATACCTGGCACGCGCCAAGGAAGGTCAGGACAAGATCTACTACCTGACCGGCGAAACCTACGCCCAAGTCAAAAACAGCCCGCACCTGGAAGTCTTCCGCAAGAAAGGCATCGAAGTGCTGCTGCTGACCGACCGCATCGACGAGTGGCTGATGAGCTACTTGAGCGACTTCGACGGCAAGAGCTTTGTCGACGTGGCCCGCGGTGACCTTGACCTGGGCAACCTGGATTCGGAAGAAGACAAGAAAGCCGCTGAAGAAGTCGCCAAGTCCAAAGAAGGTCTGGTTGAGCGTCTGAAAACCGCACTGGGCGATTCGGTTGCTGAAGTGCGGGTTTCCCACCGTCTGACCGATTCCCCGGCGATTCTGGCCATTGGCGAACAGGACCTGGGTATGCAAATGCGGCAGATCCTCGAAGCCAGCGGGCAGAAAGTGCCGGATTCGAAGCCGATCTTCGAATTCAACCCGGCTCACCCACTGATCGAGAAGCTCGACAATGAGCAGAGCGACGAGCGCTTCGGCGACCTCTCGCACATTCTCTTCGATCAGGCGGCCCTGGCGGCCGGCGACAGCTTGAAAGACCCGGCCGCGTACGTGCGCCGTCTCAACAAGCTGTTGGTTGAACTGTCGGTTTAACCTCGCTGTACAAAAAACCCGCTTCGGCGGGTTTTTTTATTCCGGTCAGACCGCAAACCTGTAGGAGCCGGCTTGCTGGCGATAGCGATCTTGAGGGCGCTATCGCCAGCAAGCCGGCTCCTACAATGGGTCAGGGCAACTCGATTCTTTCGCTTTCCCCGGCACGGTAGGCCAATCTCCGGCCGCCCAGCGCCGGCGCGCTTCGTCAATCGCCGCCGGATCGCTCGCCACAAAATTCCAGTTGATCCTTCGCGGCCCATCCAGCGGCGCGCCTCCGAACAACACCGCATGACAATCGCTCTCGGCGAACAGCGTCATTTCCTCCCCGGCAGGCAACACCACCAGCGAATGCGGCTCTATTGACTCGCCATCGAGCTGCACCTCGCCGTCGAGCACATACAGCGCCCGCTCTTCATGCTCCGTGGGAATCAGCAGCGTGGTCGCCGTTTGCAGGTGCAGTTCCGCATACAACGTAGGAGAAAGCACCGGAACCGGGGATTTCAGGCAAAAGCCTGACCCGGCAATCATCCGGATCTTTACGCCCAGGTTATCGCTGACCGGTAATGTCGCTGCCGGGTGATGGCTGTAGTGTCCCGGCCCCTGTTCATGATCCTTGGGCGATGCCAGCCAGATCTGTAACCCGTGCATCGTGAAGCCGCTTTTCTTCAGCGCCTGGGGCGTGCGTTCGACGTGGGCAATCGCGCTGCCGGCGGTCATCCAGCTCACGTCACCGGCGCTCACCACTTGATCCGAGCCCAGGCTGTCCTTGTGCTGCAGTTGCCCTTCGAACAGGTAAGTCAGCGTGGACAGCCCGATGTGCGGGTGCTGGCGGATATCCATGCCTTTACCGGCCGGATAGCGGGTTTCGAGCATGTGGTCGAAAAACACGAAAGGCCCGACGCTGCGGCATTTGGCTGATGGCAGCGGGCGAAGAATCGGTTGGCCTTCTACGTCTTCGGTGCGGGGGCGGATCACGAGCGGAGTGTTCATGGTGCGTTCCAGGCTGAGCGGGCGATGCGTGGAGCATAACCCGCTGACCTGGCCCTTGCCGCTATTGGCTGAAGGCGCCTTCGGACAGATGGGTTTCGATGCTGACGTCGGTGGTGGTCATCAGCTTGTGCACCGGGCAACGATCGGCGACGCGGTGCAGTTCATCGCGCTGGGCATCGGTGAGTACACCCTTGAGGGTCAGTTTGACGTGCAGCGCGTATTTGCCTTTCTGTTCTTCACTGTTGTCGCGTTTGACCTCGACCGTGACACCGGTCAGGGGGATGTCTTTCTTCTTCGCATACATCTTCAACGTCAGGGCCTTGCAGGCGCCGAGTGCGGCGTCGAAGTAGTCATGCGGCTCCGGCGCCGAGCCTTCACCGCCAGCGGAGGTGGGCGCATCGGCAAAGAGTTCATGCTCATCGATTTGTACGCTGTGGCGAAATCCTTCGGCGGAAACGGTATTGACGGTGACTGTCATCGGAAACCTCGGCGGTAGGAAAAGTCATTTGATCAAAAAAGACCTTGAAGTTATAGAGCATTGCGCCGGTAACGCGTTCCACTTTCTTGTCGGGTGAACCCTGATCGCCGCACTGCGGTCTACGCTGTTCCTGACTTCCGGAGATCGCCCGTGCCCTTGAACCGCTTGAGTCTCGCCTGTTTGTGGGTGTTCGGCAGCGCCTATGCCGACGCCCGCGAATATGCCTACAGCGACGCCCACCTGCATTACGTGGATTTTTTCCAGGAAACCGCGGGCATGCCGAAACTGCTCGCGGCCATGGCGGACAATCGCATCGAGCATGTGATGATTTCCGGCATTCCGGTGGCCAAGAAATGGCACGAGGACGAACCCAAACGCCCGCGTTATTACGCGGGTGATGATGCCGACGCCTATTGGTACAGCGCGACGGACACGATCGTCGCCGCTGCGGTCAATAAGCTGCCACCCGAACAGCGTCAGCACTTTCATCCGTTTCTGTCAGGCTTCAACCCCAATGACAAAAACTCCGCGGCGCATATCCAGCGCATGCTCGATCTCAATCCGGGGTTGTGGCAGGGCATCGGCGAAGTCTTCACCCGCCATGACGACCTGACTGCGCTGACGTCCGGGGATACGCCGAGGGCGAATAACGAGGCGATGACCAGAATCTATCACCTCGCCGCCGAGAACGACTTGCCGGTGATGCTGCATTCGAACATCACTTCCAAGCGTGAGAAAAATCCGCTGTACCTCGCGGAAATCGAAGAACCCTTGCGCAACCACCCGCACACCCGGTTTATCTGGGCTCATGCGGGCACCAGTGCGGAGATTCATCGGCACCAGACCGAGCTGGATTTTCTCTTGCCGACCCTGACGCGCATGCTTGAGTCATACCCCAACCTGTTTATAGACCTGTCCTGGAGCCTGCTCACGCCTTATCTGCTGGATGATCAGGGAAAGCCTCGCCAGGAATGGTTGCAGCTGGTGGAGCGCTTCCCGGAGCGCTTCATGATCGGTTCGGACGCGGTAGGGCGTTTCAACAAACTGGGTAAGGAAATCCACAGCTTTGATCCGTTTCTCGACGCCCTGCCGGAGAATGTCGCCAGAAAAGTCGCACGGGATAACTTCCTCTCCATCCTCCCGCGTACAGTCGCTAAATAAATCACAGCCCCTGTGGCGAGGGAGCTTGCTCCCGCTGGGTCGCGAAGCGGCCCCAAAAAAAGGACTGCTGCGCAGCCCAGCGGGAGCAAGCTCCCTCTCCACAGGAATTCAAGGCAAAAAAAGCCCCGCGTTTGCGGGGCTTTTCATGTCGCGATGGATCAGTTGCCTTTGACAGCCTTGCCGTTGACCGTGCCGTCGAGGAGCATGATGTTGTACTCCTTGCCGTCGGTTTCGACCTGTTGCAGGCGGACCAGCAAATAATCCCAGTCCTTGGCGAACCACAACACGGTGATGCGCTTGCTTTGTGTCGGATCGCGCACGCGCTCGACCTTGATCGCATCGATCTGGCCAGCCTTGGTGTCGACTTTTTCCGAACCCAGCACGCGGAAGTCATACGTATCGACTTCGCCATCATCGACCACCTGATAGCTCATGCTCTTCTTGCCAGCGGCCACGTCATGTTGCAGGGCCAACTGGTAAGTGGATTTGTCGACCATGCCGCGATTGAGCGGGATCTTGACCGCGTCACCACGGTCGGTGCCAGTGACCATTTTGGTGGTCCAGTCGAAGTCCAGGTCAGCCTTTTTGGCTTTGCCCAGGCCACCGCGTTCGAAGTGGTAGGACTGTGGCAGCAGGGTGTCTTTGTCCAGGGTCAGGGTGCTTTCTTCGCTCAGGCTGGCGATCATCATCGACGCCTTGAAGCTGAGCTTCCACACACCGTTGGCTTGCTTGGTCAGGCTGCGCTCGGCGGTGCCGCTCATGGGCAGCTGCTTCCAGTCGGCGGTGTAGCTGGCGGAGAAAGGTTGAAGTTCCGCAGCCTGCGCGAAAGGCAGGGCGAGCAGAGCGCAAGCGAAGAGCAGGGCGCGACGCATAAAATCTCCTAGGTTCGAATCAAGTGGCCGCTGGCCGCGAGTAACGTGCCGTCCAGTAAAGCACCCTGTTCGCCGAGTGATAAACGACCTTCGGCAAACCAGCGTACGGCCATCGGGTAGATCAAGTGTTCCTGGGTGTGAACTCGCTGCGCCAGACTTTGCGGCGAATCGTGCAACTCTACCGGTATTACTGCCTGTACGACCAGTGGTCCGCCATCGAGTTCCTCGGTGACAAAGTGCACGGAACAGCCGTGTTCAGCGTCGCCGGCCTCCAGCGCGCGCTGATGGGTGTGTAACCCTTTGTATTTGGGCAGT
Source organism: Pseudomonas fluorescens (assembly GCF_902497785.1). Lineage (GTDB taxonomy): Bacteria > Pseudomonadota > Gammaproteobacteria > Pseudomonadales > Pseudomonadaceae > Aquipseudomonas > Aquipseudomonas fluorescens_BO. Next base: position 99,102 of record NZ_CABVHK010000012.1, on the reverse strand, counting down.
AGCGAGGGGTGGATGTTGAGCAGGCGACCCGCGTAGTGGCGCACGAAGTCAGCGCTGAGAATGCGCATGAAACCGGCCAGGACCACGAGTTTGGGATTGAAGGTGTCAATCAGTTCGATCAGCGCAGCATCGAAGGCTTCGCGGCCCTCGAAAGCCTTGTGATCCAGGGAGCGGGTGGCGATACCCGCGTCCCTGGCGCGTTGCAGGCCGTAGGCGTCGGCGCGGTTGGAAATCACCGCAGCGATGCGAACCGGGCTGTCGCCGGTCCGCGTGCTGTCGATCAAGGCCTGCAAGTTACTGCCGGTGCCGGACAACAGCACCACCACATCACAGGTCTGGGACATCAATGAGCCTTGAGGTTCTTCAGATCAACCTGAGCTGCGCCTTCGGCAGCGGTGGAAATCTGACCGATCACCCAAGGTTGTTCGCCGGCTTCACGCAACACGTTCAGCGCGGTTTCAACGTGCTCTTGAGCCACGCAGATGACCATGCCGACGCCGCAGTTCAGTACGCGGTGCATTTCGTTTTCGTCGACGTTGCCTTTTTCTTGCAGCCAGTCGAACACGGCAGGGCGGGTCCAGCTGGCGACGTCAACCACCGCTTGTGCGCCTTTTGGCAGGACGCGCGGGATGTTGTCGAGCAGGCCGCCACCGGTGATGTGCGCCATCGCTTTTACAGCGCCGGTTTCTTTGATCAGCTTGAGCAACGGCTTGACGTAGATGCGGGTCGGCGCCATCAGCAGGTCGGTCAGCGGTTTGCCGTCGAGCTGGATGTTCTCGATGTCGGCACCGGACACTTCGATGATCTTGCGGATCAACGAGTAGCCGTTGGAGTGCGGGCCGGAGGACGGCAGGGCGAGCAGGGCATCGCCGGCAGCGACTTTCGAACCGTCGATGATTTCGGATTTTTCCACGACGCCGACGCAGAAGCCGGCCAGGTCGTAGTCTTCGCCTTCGTACATGCCCGGCATTTCTGCGGTTTCGCCGCCGACCAGGGAGCAGCCGGACAGTTCGCAGCCTGCGCCGATGCCGGTGACGACCTGGGTCGCGGTTTCGACGTTGAGCTTGCCGGTGGCGTAGTAGTCGAGGAAGAACAGCGGCTCGGCGCCACAGACCACCAGGTCGTTGACGCACATGGCGACGAGGTCGATGCCGATGCTGTCGTGTTTGTTCAGGTTCAGCGCCAGACGCAGCTTGGTGCCGACGCCGTCGGTGCCGGAAACCAGTACAGGCTGCTTGTAGCCGGCCGGGATTTCGCAGAGGGCGCCGAAACCGCCCAGGCCGCCCATGACTTCCGGGCGCGCAGTGCGCTTGGCGACGCTCTTGATGCGTTCGACCAATGCTTCACCGGCGTCGATGTCTACACCGGCGTCCTTGTAGCTCAGGGAGGGTTGCTTGCTCATGATCCAGGCCTTTAGGGGGGATTCAGGGGTAACGACCGAGTCCAGCGGGACCGCCGAAACGGCGTAGGCGAAAGCCTTGCGCGCTGTTCCGACACTGCCCGGCTGTTGCCGGTCTGCGAAGGCGCGCGATTTTATCAGGCTTGAAGGGCAGCGGCCATCCTCAGGCCGACAGCAGGGGCATATCGACACAAAAAAACCGCGATTGCCCGTGTTGGTCGCTTGCCGCATGGCTGTATAAGGTAACGCGATTAACCGTCTATCGTTATGGCAGTGCGAAAAACTTAACCGGGACCTGTGAATGTTTTGCGTCGGGCGAGGGTCACAGCCTTGCTCGTTTGCCTTCATGCGGTCAGTTCCAGCCGCTCTTGTCGTCAGGAATCTTCCATGCGTTTTTTCAGATCATTGTTTGTAGGCTGTTTGTCTCTGGCCAGCCTGGCGAGTCATGCCGACACCGTCAAAGGCCTTTATCAGGTGCGCGAGCCGGTCACCAGTCAGACGGCCGAGGAGCGCGATCAAGCCACCCAGCGCGCGCTCGATACGCTGGTGCTGCGCCTGACCGGCGATCCCAAGGCTGCGCAAAGCCCGGGCCTGGCGGCGATTCGCAAGGATCCGCAGCAGATCATCAGTCAATTCGGTTTCGACGCCGGCCCCCCGGAAGTGCTGAAGGTCGATTTCGACCCGGCCAGCACCTCGCAGGCGTTGCGCCGTGCGGGCCTGTCATTGTGGGGCGCGAACCGGCCGTCGATCCTGACGTGGTGGCTGAACGACTCAACCGAGGCCTCGAGTCTGGTCGGTGATGGCCAGGCCGCTGCTGCGCCATTGCGTCGCGCGGCTCAACATCGCGGTCTGCCGCTGCGCCTGCCGCTGGCGGACTTGAGCGAGCAACTGGTGGCCACGGCACCGACGCTTGAAGGTGCAGATGCGGCGCCGTTGCGCGCGGCGTCGGAGCGTTACAACGCTGACGGCTTGCTTGCCGTACACGCCCGGGAAGAGGGCGGCCAATGGCAGGCTAAATGGCAATTGTGGCTCGGAGACAAAAAGGAGGCGGGCAGCGTGCAGGGCGCGGATCAGGTGGCGGTGGCGGATGCGGTGATGCTGGCGGTCAACCAGCGACTGGCGCCACGCTTTGTGGTCAAGCCGGGCGCTGCGGGCGAGCAATTGCTCGAAGTGCAAGGCATGAACCTGGAACGCTATGCCACGCTCGGACGTTTGCTCGAGCCGTTTGGCGCGCGTCTGCAAAGTGTTGACGCTGACCGGATTCTTTACCGGGTCAACGGCAGCGCTGAACAGTTGCGCTCGCAGCTGTCGCTGGCGAAGTTGCAAGAGGTTCCGGCCGGTGAAGCGCCTGCCCCTGCGACGCCCATGCAACCGGTGGCCGAAGGTTCTGCCCCTGTCATCGCGCCTACGCCGGCACCGGTGCCGCAGCTGCGGTTCCGTTGGTAAGGTTTTCTTTCTTTATATAGATGCATATGGAGTGGTACATGGCCGATTCGCGGCGTTGGTTCTGGTTCGGTGGGGTTGTTCTGCTCTGCGTGTTTGTCTGGTTGTTGCATTCGATTCTGACGCCGTTTCTGGTGGCGTTGCTGTTGGCCTATCTGTTTGACCCGCTGGTGGATCGGCTGGAAAAAGCCGGGCTGTCGCGGACCTGGGGCGTGGTCGCGGTGTTTGCACTGTTTACCCTGATTTTTACCGCGTTGTTACTGGTGCTGGTGCCGATGCTCGCCAAGCAGTTGTTCCGCCTGTACGAACTGGCGCCGCAGATGCTCGACTGGTTGCAAAACACCGCACTGCCGTGGGCGCAATCGAAGTTCGGGCTGTCGGATGGTTTCTGGAAATTCGACAAACTCAAAGCGGCGATCAGCGAGCACATGGGCCAGACCACCGACATCGTTGGTGTGGTGCTGAGTCAGGCGACGGCTTCCGGCCTTGCGTTGATTGGTTTACTGGCCAATCTGGTGCTGATCCCGGTGGTGAGTTTTTACCTCTTGCGTGACTGGGACGTGATGATGGCCAAGATTCGCAGTCTGCTGCCACGCAATCGTGAAGAGCGGGTTGTGACCCTGGCGGGGGAATGCCATGAGGTGCTTGGGGCGTTCGTCCGCGGGCAGTTACTGGTAATGGTGGCACTGGGCGTGATCTATTCGGCCGGCCTGATGCTGGTCGGGCTGGAGCTGGGGCTGCTGATCGGGATGATTGCCGGCCTGGCCGCGATCGTGCCGTACATGGGGTTTGTGATCGGGATTGGTGCGGCGTTGATTGCCGGACTGTTTCAGTTCGGGGGTGACTTGTACCCCATGGTTGGCATCGTTGCGGTGTTCATGGTCGGTCAGGCGCTGGAAGGGATGGTGCTGACGCCGTGGCTGGTCGGAGACCGGATTGGCCTGCACCCGGTGGCGGTGATCTTCGCGATCCTGGCCGGCGGTGAGCTCTTCGGATTCACTGGCGTATTGCTGGCGCTGCCGGTGGCGGCGGTGATCATGGTGCTCGTGCGCCATATGCAGGATTTGTATAAGGATTCGGACATCTACAGTGGCTCTGATGGCCTTGAGTTATAGAGCGCATTGACGGCACGCTTCGCGCAGCCCGGTTCATCGCCGGACTGCCCCGTAATCCCGCGCTGCTGTCAGATGTGCCGTCAAAGAAACGCCCGTGAAACTGCTGTGATAACGCAAACCTTTGATTTTGCTTATGGTCTGTCGCATTGTGCGGCCGGCGTCACGGGTATAAACTTCGCAAACTTTACACAGAGGCCACTAACGGTTCCTTTGGAACTGTTCAGTCAGCATGAAACCGATTCAGCTGCCCCTAGGTGTGCGTCTGCGTGACGACGCTACCTTTATCAATTACTACCCAGGCGCCAATGCCGCTGCACTCGGCTATGTCGAGCGGCTTTGCGAAGCCGACGCCGGCTGGACCGAAAGCCTGATTTATCTGTGGGGCAAGGACGGGGTAGGGCGCACGCATCTGCTGCAGGCGGCCTGCCTGCGCTTCGAACAGATGGGGGAGCCGGCGGTGTATCTGCCGTTGGCCGAGCTACTGGATCGCGGCACCGAAATCCTCGACAACCTTGAACAATACGAACTGGTCTGCCTCGACGATCTGCAAGCGGTCGCCGGGCGTGCGGATTGGGAAGAGGCGTTGTTTCATTTGTTCAACCGCCTGCGAGACAGCGGTCGGCGCCTGCTGATTGCTGCATCGACGTCGCCGCGCGAGTTGCCGGTGAAGCTGGCTGACTTGAAATCGCGCCTGACCCTGGCGCTGATCTTCCAGATGCGACCGCTGTCCGACGAGGACAAGCTGCGTGCGCTGCAACTTCGTGCGTCCCGTCGCGGACTGCACCTGACCGACGAGGTCGGGCATTTTATTCTGACCCGGGGAACGCGCAGCATGAGCGCGCTGTTCGAATTGCTTGAACAGCTCGACCAGGCCTCCCTCCAGGCTCAGCGCAAGCTGACCATCCCGTTCCTGAAGGAAACGCTGGGCTGGTGAAACCCTTGTTTTTCGCGGGACTCGGCAGATTTCAGGCGCCATTAAATCCGCTTTCCTACAAGGTGCAGGCTGCGTAAACGTCTAGAACGGGCTTAAGCGCTTAGATGTCAGCGCGGAACCGGGAAGTCACATTAAGTTCGATTGAATTTGCAAATGAGGATGATAGCGGGCATAGTCGCGGCTTCTTAGAACTATCAGCCACGGTCGTGCCCATGCTAAATCGCTTTGCACCCCTCGTGCCCCTCGCACTCGTCACCCTGTTGTTCGGTTGCGCTGCCCACTCCCCAGTGTCCGAGCAAGCGCCGCAACAGCAGGTTAAAAATTCCGTTACTGCGCAATCCTCTTCCGTTTTGTTCGAAGAAGATCTCGACGCACAAGGCACTGCTACCGATAAAGAGCTGGCAGCTTTCGCCGACGGCAAGTCCTACCAGCTCCCAGTGTTGGCCGACAGCATCCTCGAACGCGGCATGTCCCTGATCGGTACCCGTTACCGTTTCGGCGGCACTTCCGAGGCCGGCTTCGATTGCAGCGGTTTCATCGGTTACCTGTTCCGTGAAGAGGCCGGCATGAACCTGCCGCGCTCCACTCGCGAAATGATCAACGTCGACGCGCCACTGGTAGCTCGCAGTGCGCTCAAGCCGGGCGACCTGCTGTTCTTCGCCACCAACGGCCGTCGCGGTCGTGTCAGTCATGCCGGGATCTACCTCGGTGACAACCAGTTCATCCACTCCAGCAGCCGCAAAAGCGGTGGCGTTCGGGTCGATAACCTGGGCGACAGCTACTGGAGCAAGACTTTCATCGAAGCCAAGCGCGCACTTGCGATGGCCCCGACTGTGGTCACGGCACGCAAGTAACGCTTCAGCCGGTCGCCACGCTGATGGCGACCACTCTGCAACAGAGTAGACGGACAACTTGTAAGGCGAACTTAAAGTCTTACTTGAAGTTTGGCCGATAGCCGCTAGAATCCTGATCTATTATTGATGGCAAACCGCCTGCGTCCTGCGCAGGCGGTTTTCTTTTCTGCCGTGTCGGCAGGAAAAGCCGCAGCCAGATCAGGATGTTCTGCTAATGACGATGTCGGCCCGCCTCGCAATCATGTTCTTCGCAGCGCTGCTCAGCGCCTGCGCCAGCCGCACACCGCCACCGGCGCCGGTGGTTCGCGCGCCAATCGTGTTCAGTTCCGCCCAACCTTTTTCGCCTCAGGCAGAAGACGTGCTCTTTCGCGCCTTGGGCCTGGTCGGCACGCCTTATCGCTGGGGCGGCAACACGCCGGATTCGGGATTTGATTGCAGTGGTTTGATCGGCTATGTCTACCATGATGTCGCCGGTATTTCGCTGCCACGTACCACGCGGGAAATGATCGGCATGCAGGCGGCGAATGTCGGCAAGGAAGGTCTGCAAACCGGTGACCTGATTTTCTTCGCCACCAACGGCGGCTCCCAAGTCAGCCACGCCGGGATCTACGTCGGCGAAGGCCGCTTCGTTCATGCGCCGGCCACGGGTGGCACGGTGAAGCTCGACAGCTTGTCCAAGGCGTATTGGCAGAAAGCCTACCTGAGTGCCAAACGTGTCCTGCAGCCAGAGCATCTGGCGCGCAATCCTTAGTTTCGAGCGGCCGTTGGGCGATGGCGATAACCCCTGTGGGAGCGAGCCTGTGTGGTGAGGGGATTTATCCCCGTTCGGCTGCGGAGCAGTCGTAAGCGCAGTATCACTTTGAAATGCCGGGGCCGCTTCGCCGCCCTGCGGGGATAAATCCCCTCACCACACAGGCTCGCTCCCACAGGTTTTAGGCCTGGCAGTTATTTAACGGCGGACACCCGCCACACCTTATTCCCCACATCATCCGCCACCAGCAAATCACCCTGCTGATCGATCACGACGCCTACCGGGCGGCCCATGGCATCTTCGTCTTTATTGAGGAATCCGGTGAGCACATCCACCGGATTACCGGACGGTTTGCCAGCGCTGAACGGCACGAAGATCACCTTGTAGCCACTGTGCGGTTTGCGGTTCCACGAGCCGTGCTGGCCGATGAACACACCTTCCTTGAATTGCGCCGGCAGTGTGTTGCCCTGCGCAAACGTCAAGCCCAGCGACGCGGTATGTGGCCCGACGGCGTAGTCCGGCGCGATTGCCTTGGCGACCAGATCCGGGTTTTGGGGTTCGACGCGAATGTCGACATGCTGACCGTAATAGCTGAATGGCCAGCCATAGAACGCGCCATCCTTGACCGAGGTGATGTAGTCCGGCACCAGGTCGCTGCCGATTTCGTCCCGCTCATTCACGGCTGTCCACAACGCACCACTCTGCGGCTCCCAGGCCATGCCGTTAGGGTTACGCAGGCCCGAGGCGAAAATCCGGTGGTTACCGGTGGCACGATCCACTTCCCAGATCGCCGCGCGTCCCTCTTCCTTATCCATGCCGTTCTCGGCCACGTTGCTGTTGGAACCCACCGTAACGTACAGCTTGCTCCCGTCTTTGCTGGCGATAACGTTTTTGGTCCAGTGGTGATTCAGCGTGCCGCCCGGTAGATCAACCACTTTGATCGACGGCGACTTGATGGACGTGGCGCCATCCTCGTATTGAAAACGCAGCAACCGATCCGTGTCGGCGACGTACAGGTCATTGCCGACCAACGTCATGCCAAACGGCGAATTGAGGTTTTCCAGAAACACCGTGCGGGTTTCAGCGACGCCGTCGTGGTCCTTGTCGCGCAGCAGGGTGATGCGGTTAGGGCTCGGGACGCCGGCACCGGCGCGGCCCATGACTTTCTTCATCACCCAGCCTTTCACGCCTTTGCCGTCATCGGGTTTTGGCGGAGCGTTGGTTTCCGCGACCAGCACATCGCCGTTCGGCAGCACGTAGAGCCAGCGTGGGTGATCGAGGCCCTCGGCAAATGCTGCCACTTGCGTGCCCGCCGCTGCCGTGGGTTTCACGCCGTCCGGCCAGCCGATCGCCGGGGCGATGTTCACCGTCGGGATCAGGGTCTTGTTCGGTTCTGGCAGTTTGGGTGACGGGCCGGTGCCGTCGGAGACTTGCAGGCTGGAGGTTTCGCCGCAGGCAGCGAGCCCTCCGGCGAGGGCGATGACGAGAATAAGCTGGGGCTTGTGCATGCTGATCTTCCCTATAAATGCAGTGACCTGATCAATAGAGAAGCTCAAACCTGCGATGGTTCAACCGGTCAGCCGCGGGCTTCCTTGAACAGCACGGCGATGCCGGGGTGGTAGTGGCCGGCTTCGTTGCGCAACTTGCGATAGGCGTAGGGGAAATACCAGGCGACGGCGCAGGAATGCTCCTTTTGTAAATCGTCGACCATGTCCTGGAGTTCTTCTGGGGTCGCACCGTGCTGGGCCTTTTGCGGCGCGATGAACAGGCAGCCGAGCTTCAGGTCGCTGGCGTAGCTGATTCGCTTCGCGTCACTGGTGATATCGACCAGCGCCTGAGTCAGGTTCAAGCTGTTGACCCTGGGCCAGCGCTGAGTGGCCTGAAGGAAGGCGCGTTCTTCGCTGCTGGCGATAAACAGGTCGGCGCGGGCATTGCGCTCGCCTTCTTCGTTCTGTTTGCGGGTCGGCGTGGATTGCAGGGTGACCATTTCCGCCGCCCACGCGGCAGCTGCGAGCAAGCCAAGGTTGGCTTTTTCGTCGTACCAGTAAGGTGTTTCATTGTCGCCGCGCACGGCGTTGTAGCGGTCAATACAGTCAAACCAGCGTTCGAGCACCGGGCGCAGGAATTCCAGCTTCGGATTGCTGATGATCATGCCTTGCATGTGGCTTACCCTTGTTATTGTGATGTGGGATTGTGGCTCTTTGATATCACTGCTCGAAGTGTGGCACAAGATTGGCGTGATCTAATTGATCGACGGCAATCATTCGCCGGGCAGGCGCCCGGCTTTAATTGACGCTCCACCCCCAACCCTCTAACCTTCGCGGCTTGTTTCAGGTGCTCTGTGGCTTGGGTCGACAGAGTGAAACAGGGAAGCTGGTGAGTGCGTTCGTTCAACCTATGGACAACCACGATCCCGGCGCTGCCCCCGCAACGGTAAATGAGTGAAGACTGCGCCTTGAGCCACTGTGTCGACCGACATGGGAAGGCGCGCAGTCAGGCGTGATGCCGCTCATGAGCCCGGAGACCGGCCTGATCCATCCAGCGGCATCACGGTGGGCGATGCCAGGCTTTTTGCCATCTATTCTTGTGCCTGCCCGCCGTTATCCAGCCTCAACGGAGAGCTCCCCCATGACTGATACCCCCGATCGTGACGAACGCCACCTGGCGCGCATGCTGCGCAAAAAAGCCGTGATCGACGAACGCATCGCCAACTCGCCGAATGAATGCGGCCTGCTGCTGGTGCTGACCGGCAATGGCAAAGGCAAAAGCAGCTCGGCGTTCGGCATGCTTGCCCGGTCCATGGGCCACGGCATGCAGTGCGGCGTGGTGCAGTTCATCAAGGGCCGCAACAGCACCGGCGAAGAATTGTTCTTTCGGCGCTTCCCGGAGCAGGTGCGTTTTCATGTGATGGGCGAAGGTTTTACCTGGGAAACCCAGGACCGCCAGCGTGACATCGCCGCCGCCGAAGCGGCGTGGCAAGTGTCCCGCGAACTGCTGCGCGATCCGTCGATTGGCCTGGTGGTGCTTGATGAACTGAATATCGCCCTCAAGCACGGTTACCTCGACCTCGATCAGGTGCTCAGCGACTTGCAGGCGCGTCCGCCAATGCAGCATGTGGTCGTTACCGGTCGCGGCGCCAAGCCGGAGATGATCGAACTGGCTGACACGGTCACCGAAATGGGTGTCATCAAGCACGCCTTCCAGGCCGGGATCAAAGCGCAAAAAGGCGTCGAGCTGTGAATATTATTTTATGAAAAGCATTCGTCATTGCCCGGCGGTCTTGATTGCCGCGCCGGCCTCCGGTCAGGGCAAAACCACCGTCACTGCCGCGCTGGCCCGGTTGCATCGCAATCAGGGGCGCAAGGTGCGCGTGTTCAAATGCGGCCCGGACTTCCTCGACCCGATGATTCTCGAGCGCGCCAGCGGTGCGCCGGTGTATCAACTGGACATGTGGATGGTCGGCGAGCAGGAAAGTCGTCGCCTGTTGTGGGAAGCCGCCGCTGAAGCGGACCTGATCCTGATCGAAGGCGTGATGGGCCTGTTCGACGGCACGCCATCAAGCGCCGATCTGGCCCGGCACTTCGGTGTGCCGGTGCTTGCGGTGATCGACGGCACGGCGATGGCGCAGACCTTCGGCGCGCTGGCGTTGGGGTTGGCGAAGTATCAGCCGGACTTGCCGTTTGCCGGTGTGTTGGCCAACCGCGTGGGCACTGTGCGTCACGCGCAATTGCTCGAAGGCAGCCTGACCGAAGGCTTGCGTTGGTACGGCGCGCTGTCGCGGGAAACCGGGATCGAATTGCCGAGCCGGCATTTGGGTCTGGTTCAGGCCAGCGAGCTGAATGACCTCGATCTGCGACTCGATGCAGCGGCTGCATCACTGGCCGGCAGTTGCGACGTTGCGCTGCCGCCGCCCGTGGACTTCGCCGCGCCTGAAGGGGTCGCCGCCGAACCGTTGTTGGCCGGCGTGCGCATTGCCGTGGCCCGCGACGAAGCCTTTGCGTTCACTTATGGCGCGAGTCTGGATGTGCTGCGGGCCATGGGCGCCGAACTGTCGTTCTTCTCGCCGATTCGTGACACTGAGTTGCCGCAGGCGCACAGCCTGTATCTGCCGGGTGGCTATCCCGAGTTGCACCATGTCGCGCTGTCGCAGAACACCGCGATGCTTGACGCGATCCGCGCGCATCACGCGGCAGGCAAGCCGTTGCTGGCTGAATGTGGCGGCATGTTGTATTTGCTCGATTCGCTGACCGATGTCGAAGGCACCCGTGCCGAATTGGTGGGGTTGCTGGCAGGTGATGCGGTGATGCAGAAGCGACTGGCGGCGCTGGCGTTGCAATCGGTCGAGTTGCCGGAAGGGTTGTTGCGTGGGCATACCTACCACCATTCCTTGACCAGTACCGAAATTGAGCCGATTGCCCGTGGCATCAGCCCGAACGGCGGGCGCGGGGCGGAGGCGGTTTATCGTGAGGGGCGGATGACGGCTTCTTATGTGCACTTTTATTTTCCGTCCAATCCAAGCGCTGTAGCCGCATTGTTTGCGCCTGACCTGGAGGCCGCCATCGCTGGCAAGCCAGCTCCCACAGTTGATCTATGTGAACCAGAAACCCCTGTGGGAGCTGGCTTGCCAGCGATGAGGCCATGACCGACAACGCATTCAGTGAGACCGAGCGCGCAGCGGTCTACCGAGCCATCGCCGAACGCCGCGACATGCGCCATTTCAGCGGCGGCACCGTCGAACCTGAGTTGCTGCGACGCCTGCTCGAAGCTGCCCACCAGGCGCCGAGCGTCGGCCTGATGCAGCCCTGGCGCTTCATCCGCATCAGCGACCGCGCACTGCGCAGCCAGATCCAGTCACTGGTGGAAGAAGAACGCATGCGCACCGCCGAAGCCCTCGGCGAGCGCACCGACGAGTTCATGAAGCTGAAAGTCGAAGGCATCAATGACTGCGCCGAAGTCCTGGTGGCCGCGCTGATGGACGATCGGGAGCGGCATATTTTCGGTCGTCGCACCTTGCCGGAAATGGACATGGCCTCGCTGTCCTGCGCCATCCAGAACCTGTGGCTGGCGTCCCGTGCCGAAGGATTGGGCATGGGCTGGGTGTCTTTATTCGAGCCGCAAGCCCTGGCCGACCTGCTGGGTTTGCCCGCCGGGGCCAAGCCGTTGGCGATTCTTTGCCTGGGGCCGGTCAAGGAATTCTATCCGGCGCCGATGCTGGTTCTCGAAGGCTGGGCGCAAGCGCGTCCACTAAGTGACTTGTTGTACGAAAATTATTGGGGAGAGGGTCAATGAGTGTGGCGTTGTTGAGTGTCGCCGCGGTTGCGCTGGATGCGCTGCTGGGTGAACCCAAACGCTGGCATCCGCTGGTGGCGTTCGGCCGTTTTGCCGACCGCATCGAGCAACGGTTCAACGGCGGTGGGCGCGGCTGGCGCAGTCACGGCGTCACGGCCTGGGTGATCGCCGTCGTGCCGCTGACTTTGCTCGCCACGGCGTTTTCCTGGGCGCCTTATGTCGGCTGGATCGTCGAGATACTCGCGTTGTATTGCGCCCTCGGCCTGCGCAGTCTCGGCGAGCACGTCGAGCCGGTGGCCAAGGCGCTGCGCAGTGATGATCTGGACGAAGCGCGCAAACGCGTTGGCTATCTGGTCAGCCGTCAAACCAGTGAGCTGGATAAAACCGAAGTGGCCCGGGCCGCCACTGAATCCGTTTTGGAAAACGGCAGCGACGCAGTGTTCGCCGCGCTGCTCTGGTTTGCCGTGGCCGGCGCGCCGGGCGTGGTGCTCTACCGGTTGAGCAATACGCTGGATGCGATGTGGGGTTATCGCAACGAACGCTTCGAGCGTTTCGGCTGGGCGGCGGCGAAGATCGACGACATCCTCAACTACATTCCCGCGCGGCTGGTGGCGTTGACCTACGCGCTACTCGGCAAAACCCGACTCGCGCTGACATGCTGGCGCACCCAGGGCCCGACCTGGGACAGCCCGAATGCCGGTCCGGTGATGGCCGCCGGTGCCGGTGCGCTGGGAGTCGAGTTGGGCGGGGCGGCGATTTATGACGGTGAATTGCATCAGCGTCCGCCGCTCGGCGAAGGACTGCCGGCGGACGCCGATTCCATCGATCGTGGCTGGCAATTGGTCCAGCGCGGGGTATGGTTATGGCTGCTGATGCTCTGCGTGGGAGCTGAATTTTATGCTTGAACACGGTGGACGGTTGCGCAAGGCTGCGCTCGGATACGGCATCGCCGAAGCCGATTGGCTCGACCTGTCCAGCGGCCTCGCGCCCTGGCCATTCCCGGTTCCGGACGTTCCATTGCGCGCCTGGGCACGCTTGCCGGAAAGCGATGACGGCCTGGAACAGGCGGCCTGTGAATACTACGGCGCCGCGCAGGTGCTGCCGGTGGCCGGTTCGCAAATGGCGATCCAGTTACTGCCGCGTTTGCGTCGGGTCGGTAAAGTCGGCGTGCTGTCGCCGTGTTATGCCGAACACGCCGAAGCCTGGCGGCGCAACGGCTACATCGTGCGCGAAGTGCTGGAGCAGGAAGTCGACTTCTTCCTCGACAGCCTCGACGTGCTGGTGGTGGTCAACCCGAACAATCCCACGGGCCTGAGCCTTTCCCCGAGTCGCTTGCTCGGCTGGCATTCACGGCTGGCCCAGCGCGGCGGATGGCTGGTGGTGGACGAAGCGTTCATGGACAACACGCCGCAGCTGAGCATTGCGCCGTGTGCGCATCAGGTCGGTTTGATCGTGCTGCGGTCCTTCGGCAAGTTTTTCGGTCTGGCCGGGGTGCGGCTGGGCTTCGTGCTGGCGGAGCGCAAGCTGCTCAAATTGCTCGCCGAACAAGTTGGCCCCTGGGCGGTCAGCGGGCCGACCCGCGTGGTCGGGCAAGCCTGTCTGCTCGATAAGGCTGGTCATGCCCGGCAACGTGAACGTACTGAAGCGGCCAGCAACCGACTGGCGATACTGCTTGAACAACACGGCCTTAAACCCCAAGGCGGCTGCGCGTTGTTTCAATGGCTGGTGACCGAGCGCGCTGAAGAGCTGCATGAATTCATGGCGCGGCGCGGCATTCTGCTGCGGTTATTTATCCATAACAGCAGCCTGCGTTTTGGTCTGCCCGGCGAAGAAGCCGACTGGTTGCGACTCGAACAAGCACTGGTGGCGTTCGCCAAGGAAAGCCAATGACCACGTTGATGGTGCAAGGCACCACGTCGGATGCCGGTAAAAGCACGCTGGTGACGGCGCTGTGTCGCTGGGTCACACGTCAGGGCGTGCGCGTCGTGCCGTTCAAACCACAGAACATGGCGCTCAACAGTGCCGTGACCGCCGACGGCGGCGAGATCGGCCGCGCGCAAGCGGTGCAAGCTCAGGCCGCCCATCTTGAACCGCACACCGACATGAATCCGGTGCTGCTCAAACCCAACAGCGACACCGGCGCCCAGGTGATTGTTCATGGACGTGCCGTGACGACCATGAACGCCGTGGCGTATCACGACTACAAAGCCATCGCCATGCAAGCCGTGCTGGCTTCACATGAGCGGTTGAGCGCAGCGTATCCGCTGGTCATGGTCGAAGGCGCGGGCTCACCGGCAGAGATCAATCTGCGTGCCGGCGACATTGCCAACATGGGATTTGCCGAGGCGGTGGATTGCCCGGTGGTGTTGATTGCCGACATCAATCGCGGCGGGGTATTCGCGCATCTGGTGGGCACTCTGGAACTGCTATCACCGAGCGAACAGGCGCGGGTCAAAGGCTTCATCATCAACCGTTTTCGCGGCGACCTGGCGTTGCTGCAACCGGGTCTTGACTGGCTCGAAGCGCGCACCGGCAAGCCGGTGATCGGCGTCTTGCCCTACGTGATGGACCTGCACCTGGAAGCCGAAGACGGCATCGATCAGCGCCAGACCGCCAAGGCCGATCAGGTGTTGAAAGTGCTGGTGCCGGTGTTGCCGCGCATCAGCAACCACACCGATTTCGATCCGCTGCGCCTGCACCCGCAAGTCGACCTGCAATTCATCGGCCCCGGCCAGGCGATCCCGCCCGCCGACCTGATCATCCTGCCCGGCTCGAAAAGCGTACGCAGCGACCTTGCGTTTCTGCGTGCCAATGGCTGGGAAACTGCAATCGCCCGGCATCTGCGCTATGGCGGAAAAGTCCTGGGGATTTGCGGCGGTCTGCAAATGCTCGGCGAGCAGGTGCACGATCCGCTGGGCCTCGAAGGCGCGCCGGGCACCAGTGCCGGCCTGGGCTTGCTGGCGTTCGAAACGCAACTCGAAGCAGAGAAGCAATTGCGCAATGTGCGCGGGCGTCTGGCGTTGGAAGATGCGCCGGTCAGCGGTTATGAAATCCATGCCGGCGTGACCACCGGGCCGGCGCTGGAAAATGCTGCCGTGCAGCTCGACGACGGTCGCTGCGACGGTGCGCAAAGTGTCGACGGGCAGATTTTCGGCACTTATTTGCATGGGTTGTTTGAGTCGCCGGCGGCCTGCAGTGCGCTGTTGCGTTGGGCGGGTTTGCAGGACGTGCAGGAGGTGGATTACCACGGCTTGCGTGAGCGTGATATCGAGCGGCTGGCGGATCTGGTTGAGCGGCACCTGGATACCCGACTGCTGCGTGAACTCTGCGGGATTTGAGTCGAATGTTCGGGCCTCATCGCGGGCAAGCCCGCTCCCACAAGGATCGAGGCTGCTCACCAGTTTTGGGTCCACCCACGGAACCTGTGGGAGCGGGCTTGCCCGCGATGAGGCCGGAAGCCTCACCAAAGATTTTAAGGAATGAACCATGCTGCAACTGATCCTCGGCGGCGCCCGATCCGGCAAAAGTCGTCTGGCTGAAAAGCTGGCGACAGACACCGGCCTCCCCGTGACCTACATCGCCACCAGCCAAGCGCTGGACGGCGAAATGAACGAACGCGTCGCCCATCACCGCGCCCGTCGCCCCACCGAATGGGGGTTGATCGAAGAGTCTGTTGAACTGGCCCGCATCCTGCGCCAATCCGCCAGCTCGCAGCAGTGTCTGCTGGTAGATTGCCTGACCCTGTGGATGACCAATCTGCTGATGCTCGACAACGTCGCGCGCTTAAGCGCCGAACGTGAAGCCCTGCTGGACTGCCTGGCTGACCTGCCGGGTGAAATCATTTTTGTCAGCAACGAGACCGGAATGGGTGTCGTGCCGCTGGGCGAATTGACTCGCCGCTACGTCGATGAATCCGGCTGGCTGCATCAAGCTTTGGCCGAGCGCTGTCAGCGCGTCGTCCTGACCGTCGCCGGCCTGCCCCTGACTTTGAAAGGAA
Source organism: Pseudomonas fluorescens (assembly GCF_902497785.1). Classification (GTDB taxonomy): domain Bacteria; phylum Pseudomonadota; class Gammaproteobacteria; order Pseudomonadales; family Pseudomonadaceae; genus Aquipseudomonas; species Aquipseudomonas fluorescens_BO. Next base: position 83,320 of record NZ_CABVHK010000012.1, on the reverse strand, counting down.
CTGCGTTATGACTCAATCCTGGTGGCTGAACCCGTGCAAGCCGATTGACGCTCAAGCCGTCGAGCAGGCTGAAGCGCGGCAACAGCAACTGACCAAGCCGGCCGGTTCCCTCGGGCGGCTCGAATCGGTTGCGGTGCAATTGGCCGGACTGCAGGGCCGGGTCAAACCGAGTCTGGATCAACTGTGGATCGCGATTTTTGCCGGTGACCATGGCGTGGTCGCCGAGGGCGTGTCGGCGTTTCCCCAGGAAGTCACCGGGCAGATGCTGCACAACTTCGTCAATGGCGGTGCGGCAATCAGCGTGTTGGCGCGGCAGCTTGGGGCCGCCCTCGAAGTGGTCGACCTCGGCACCGTGACGCCGACGCTGAATCTTGCGGGCGTACGCCACCTGAACATCGGCCCGGGCACCGCGAACTTTGTTGACGGTCCGGCGATGACTCATGCCCAGGGCGAACTCGCCTTGCAAGCCGGTCGCGACAGCGTTCACCGTGCCCGCGCCACCGGGGCGCAACTGTTTATCGGTGGCGAGATGGGCATCGGTAATACCACGGCGGCCAGCGCGTTGGCCTGTGCATTGCTCGATTGCCCGGTGGTGCACCTGACCGGGCCGGGCACTGGCCTGAACGCGGCGGGTGTCAGCCATAAAGCGCAGGTCATCGAACGTGCGCTGGCAGTGCACGGCGCTCAGCGTGGCGATGCGCTGCACACCCTGTTCAACCTCGGCGGTTTTGAAATCGCTGCGCTGGTCGGCGCTTACCTCGCGTGCGCCCAGGAAGGTGTTGCCGTGCTGGTGGACGGCTTCATTTGCAGCGTCGCCGCGTTGGTCGCGGTGCGCTTGAATCCTGAATCCCGCGAATGGCTGCTGTTCGGGCATCGCGGTGCGGAACCGGGCCATCGCCATGTGTTGGAAGCCTTAAGTGCCGAGCCGTTGCTGGACCTTGGTCTGCGCTTGGGCGAGGGCAGCGGTGCGGCGATGGCCGTTCCATTGCTGCGTCTGGCCTGCGACCTTCACGGGCAGATGGCGACGTTCGCCGAAGCGGCCGTGGCGGATCGTCCGGCATGACCTTGCGCCTGGACCTGCTGCGTCACGGCGAAACCGAACTCGGCGGTGGCCTGCGCGGTAGCCTCGACGATGCGCTGACAGACACAGGCTGGGCGCAAATGCGCGCGGCGGTCGTCGGGCAAGGGCCTTGGAATCGTGTGATCAGTTCGCCATTGCAACGCTGCGCGCGGTTCGCCGATGAACTCGGGGCGCAATTGGGTTTACCGGTGGAGCTGGACGAGGACCTGCAGGAACTGCATTTCGGTGAGTGGGAAGGGCAGAGCGCAGCGGCCTTGATGGAAACGGATGCCGAAGCGCTGGGCTTGTTCTGGGCCGACCCTTATTCCTTCACACCGCCACAGGGTGAGCCGGTCGCGGACTTTTCGTCGCGAGTATTGGCGGCTGTCCACCGATTGCACGCGGCCTATGCGGGCGAACGGGTGCTACTGATCAGTCACGGCGGCGTCATGCGTTTGTTGCTGGCGCAGGCGCGGGGTTTGCCACGCGAGCAGTTGCTCAACGTTGAAGTCGGTCATGGAGCACTGTTTTCGTTGAGCGTCGAGAGCGGCGGCGTTCTCAAGGAAGCGGTCTGACCATGCTGCCGTTCTGGATCGCCCTGCAATTTCTCAGCAGTTTGCCGGTTCGTCTGCCGGGCATGCCGGCACCGCAAGAGCTGGGGCGCTCGCTGCTGTTCTATCCGCTGGTGGGACTGTTGTTCGGCGCGATTTTGTGGGCGTTGAACGGGCTGCTGCTTGGCACACCGCTGCTGTTGCATAGCGCCCTGTTACTCAGCGTTTGGGTGGTGCTCAGTGGTGCGTTGCACCTCGATGGCCTGGCCGATAGCGCCGATGCGTGGCTCGGCGGTTACGGGGACCGCGAGCGCACGCTGACGATCATGAAAGACCCGCGCAGTGGGCCAATCGCCGTGGTAACGCTGGTGCTGGTGTTGCTGCTCAAATTCGCCGCGTTGCTGGCGTTGATCGAACAACAGCACAGCGTTTTCCTGATCATTGTTCCGTTGATGGGGCGCGCGGCGTTGTTGGGGTTGTTTCTGACCACGCCGTATGTGCGGGCCGGTGGATTGGGGCAGGCGCTGGCGGATCATCTTCCGCGGCGGGCGGGTATGTGGGTGTTGGTGGTCAGTGCAGTCGGTTGCGTTCTGATTGCCGGCCTCGGCGGTGTTTTGGCGCTTGTGCTCGCGGCAATGGTTTTTGTCGGGTTGCGGCAGGTGATGCTGCGGCGATTGGGTGGCGCGACGGGCGATACGGCCGGGGCGTTGCTGGAATTGCTGGAGATGGTGGTGCTGGTGGGATTGACGCTGGTCTGAGAGGCTTTTGCTGCAGGGCCGGCCCCATCGCGGACAAGCCCGCTCCCACAGGGTTTTATGTGCGGCCTGTTAATGTGAGCGACACAAAATCCTGTGGGAGCGGGCTTGCCCGCGAAGGCGGTCCCGCAGGCAAAATGTTTACTCAAAACTGTCTGTAACTTGATTTAACACACTCGCGGGTATATACACGCACCATGCTCGATTCCCAATGTTTATGCATCAACCTGCGTCGCGCCGCTCGTGGCGTCAGCAGGCATTACGACGGCGCTCTCGATGGCTTCGGGATCAACGTCGCCCAGTATTCTTTGCTGTGCAATTTGCAGCGTCTGAATGAACCGAGTATTTCCACCCTGGCCGAAGCCATGGGCCTGGATCGCAGCACCCTCGGGCGCAATTTGCGGGTGTTGGAAGGTGAGGGGTTGGTGATGTTGGTCGAGGGCGAGGACATGCGTAATCGCATCGTCAAGCTGACCGAGACGGGTGCCGAACGCCTGACAGCGGCCTTGCCAGCCTGGGAAGCAGCGCAGCAGCGCCTGGTCGATCGTCTGGGCGCAGAAAAACGCGAAACCCTGCTCAAATTGCTGGACGAGCTGGCTTGACGCCGGTTCTTCCGATCTTAAGCGGGTATATACCCGCTACCGGAGAATAAGAATGACATCGATGTGGCGCAGTTGCGGTTGGATCTTGGTGGGGAGTGCGCTGATCCTTGCGTTGTCTCTGGGCGTGCGACATGGCTTCGGGCTGTTCCTGACGCCGATGAGTGCCGAGTTCGGCTGGGGGCGCGGGACGTTTGCGTTTGCCATTGCCTTGCAGAACCTGATCTGGGGGTTGGCGCAACCGTTCACCGGCGCACTGGCCGACCGCTTCGGTGCGGCGAAGGTCGTGCTGGTCGGTGGCGTTCTCTATTCATTGGGCCTGGTGTGCATGGGCCTGTCCGACTCGGCGGTGACCTTGTCCCTGAGCGCCGGACTGTTGATCGGCCTCGGCCTCTCTGGCACCTCGTTTTCGGTGATTCTCGGCGTGGTCGGCCGCGCCGTGCCGCCGGAGAAACGCAGCATGGGCATGGGCATCGCCAGCGCCGCCGGTTCGTTCGGTCAGTTCGCCATGTTGCCCGGCACGCTGGGGTTGATCGGCTGGCTCGGCTGGTCGGCGGCACTGCTCGTGCTGGGTCTGCTGGTGGCGCTGATCGTGCCGCTGGTGAGCATGCTCAAGGACAAGCCGTTGCCGGTCCTCGGTCATGAGCAGACCCTGTCCGAAGCCTTGCGCGAAGCCTGTTCCCATTCTGGGTTCTGGTTGCTGTCGTTCGGCTTTTTTGTCTGCGGTTTTCAGGTGGTGTTCATCGGCGTGCACTTGCCGGCGTATCTGGTGGACCAACACCTTCCGGCCACGGTGGGTACAACCGTGCTGGCGCTGATCGGCTTGTTCAACATTTTCGGTACTTACACGGCAGGCTGGCTCGGTGGCCGGATGTCCAAGCCGCGTTTGCTTACCGGTTTGTACCTGCTGCGAGCGGTGGTGATTGCGCTATTCCTGTGGGCGCCGGTCACCACCACCACGGCGTATCTGTTCGGCATGGCGATGGGTTTCTTGTGGCTGTCGACCGTTCCGTTGACCAACGGTACGGTGGCGACCTTGTTTGGCGTGCGAAATCTGTCCATGCTCGGTGGGATTGTGTTCCTGTTCCACCAGCTCGGATCGTTCCTCGGCGGCTGGTTGGGCGGGGTGGTGTATGACCGCACCGGGAGTTACGACTTGATCTGGCAGGTAGCAATTCTTTTGAGTCTGTTGGCCGCCGCGTTGAACTGGCCGGTGCGTGAACGGCCGGTCGCCCGCTTGCAAACGCAAATGAGTGCGACATGAGTACGCTTTGGCCGCGAATCGCCGTCACCGCTGGCGGCGTTTTGCTGTTGGCGTTGGCGTGGTGGGGCTGGCAACAGGGCGGGCTGGCATTGATGCAATTGGGCATGGGTGCTTGCTAGCCCGGTGCGAGGGCGAGTAAGTTCAGTTCTGACGACTTCTCAAGGATGCACGGACATGCGGATGCGCTGGCTTGCTGTTCCCGCGTTACTGATGGCGTTTACCGGACTGGCGCAAGCCGCCGAGTGCCCGGAGCTGTTGCAAGGTTCGTTACCCAAACTGCGCGCCAAGGAATCCATCGACTTGTGCCAGCGCTTTGCCGGTAAACCGCTGGTGGTGGTGAATACCGCGAGCTTTTGTGGTTTCGCCCCGCAATTCAAAAGCCTTGAGGCGCTGAATCAGCATTACAAGGCGCAGGGGCTGGAGGTGATCGGCGTTCCTTCCAATGACTTCAAGCAGGAGTCCAAGGACGGCGAAGAGACCGCCAAGGTGTGCTACGTGAACTACGGCGTGACCTTCACCATGACCGAGCCGCAGAAAGTTCGCGGTGATGACGCCACGCATCTGTTTAAGGTGCTCGCGGCCCAGAGTGCCGCGCCGAAGTGGAACTTCTATAAGTACGTGGTTGATCGCAAGGGCAAGGTCATCGCCAATTTCTCCAGCCTGACCAAACCCGACGACCCTGAATTCATCGCCGCCGTGGAAAAGGCCCTGGCTTCGCAACCCTGACCCACGTGCCTGAATACGTTTTGCATCGGCATTCCCTGTAGGAGCGAGCGTGCTCGCGAGAAACTCAAGGGCGCCGCGTTCATTCAGGTAACGCCCGTCTCCGTTAACGACCATCGCGAGCGAGCTCGCTCCTACAAAGTTGTATTCGCGACCACGAAAAAGCCCCGCCTCTGTATAAGAGCGCGGGGCTTTTTTTGGTTCAAGCGGCGAGCCATTCAGCCTCGTCGCCAGTCATCAGAAGCGGTAGGTTGCACCGATGCCGAGACCGTTTGCCGAGTTTTCATACTTGGCGCTGTAGCTCTGGCGGCCGTTGTTGTCGTTGACCTTGACCGACTCTTCGACCAGGTACGAATACGCTACGTCGATGGTCAGATCGTCGGTCGGGCTCCAGCCGGCGCCCAGGCTGAAAATTTTGCGATCGCCCGTCGGGATGCGTGGGGAACGGTTTTCGTTGTTGGTCGGTGCCTGATCAACCGAGAAACCGGTACGCAGGACCCATTGCTTGTTCACCTGGTAGGCAGCACCGATGGCGTGAGCCCAGGTGTCATGCCAGTTCTGTGGTTCGCCGATGGTGCCAAAGCTGCCGGCCAGACGAGCCGGAACGCCGCTGTTCTCAACACTGATTTCTTTCAGGCGGCTCCAGCGAGTCCAGGTGCTGCCTGCGTAGAGAGTCCATTGGTCGTCCAGCTGATGAGTCACCGAGAAGTCGACCGACTCAGGCGTGGTGATGTCCAGCGACGCGTCGTACTTCTGGCTAGGGCCGAGCACGGCGTAGTTGATCTTGGTGTCACCCTCGAGCTTGTACTTCACTTTCGAGTGGTAGGTCAGGCCGACGCGGGTGCTGTCGGTGGCTTGAACCAGGATGCCGAAGTTGTAGCCCAGCGCAGTGTCGTCACCCTTGATCTTGACCTGACCATCATCAAAGCGCGGGTCCAGCGACAGGGCCGATTCCAGCTTGCCATCAATGCGGTTGATGGTCGGGCCGAAACCGATCGACACCTTGTCGTTGAACGCGTAGCTGACGGTTGGCTGAATAGTGACGATTTTAACTTCGCTTTTGCTGCCGAAATAACGGCCGGCAAAATTGTTCTCGTAGTCGGTCACCAGGCCGAACGGTGCGTAAACGCCGATACCGAAGGCCCATTGGTCGTCGATTGGCTTGACGTAGTAGCCCATAGGCACGGCGATGAAGGGAACCATGTCGCCATCATTGCTGCCGGGTCTTGGGGTGGAGCGCGCGTCGCTGATGTCGGTGTGTGCGTCGAGAAATGCAGCACCGCCGGTGACTTGTTCGCGCTTGATGCGAGCCATGCCGGCAGGGTTGCCAAAAATTGTGCTTGCGTCGTCGGCAGATGAAGATCGCCCGGCAAAACCTGTCCCCATCCCGCTGATGCTTTGTTCGTTGATGGCAAAGCCACTCGCAAAGATCTGGGTGGATGCCAAGGCAACGGTAAGGCTAAGGGTGGTTTTGAGCATTACTTTTTTCATTATTAGAACTCCTGGTGATCACCGGGGCGAAAATTACCAACATTTTCGTCCCAGCGCCATAGGCTGTATGTGTTGAGTTAGAGCGGTTTTGTAGGACAATCAGACCGGATTCGCAGCGTGTTGAGCGATCTTCAAGCGAGGAGGGATCAGCAGGCGACCTGATTCAGCGGTGATACACAGGTTTGCCAGGCGAAGGTGAAGTCTCTGAGGCGGCCTTGGGGCTGGAAGGTCTGGCGCCAGATTCGGGCCATGCCCAGCAGGTCGTCTGCTTCGGGGAGCGGAGTATTCTGTTCTTCGATCAACAGCCAGGCGATAGCGGTGGCGTAGCGCAAGTTGACGGTCAATTCGAGGTGCGGGCCACTGAGAAATGCATGCTGGCTGGCCAGGCCGCGGACCAGGCTGGCGCGTTCGGGATCAAGTGCGAGGTAGTCGTCCCAGAGTGCCTGATGGCGAGGTTCGGCAATTCGGTACAAGCCGTGGCCACGGCGGTCATGCAGGGCGGAACCAAGGGCTGACTGACTGGCGGCGATGCCCAGCAGCAGGGATTCGGCGGTTGCGCTATGGCGCCCCAGATAAATCAATGTCGGACGGATCACATAGCGGCACAGTTCGCTGGCAGCGATACCCATAACACCCTCGGAGCGTGAAGTGGTCGGCGAGCCTGAAAGGGAGCGTTGGCAGCGGTGAATCGACTCAGGCTCGCCGGAAGCGGATCAAGCCGCTTGAGTTGAAGTGTAGTGTCATATTCGCGCTGTAAAGGACTGTTTTTAAAATATTTCCGGCGTGCAGTTATAACCGTTATATCGGTTAGTGCTTAGGCGCGAATGGCGAAAAGGGAAATATGGGGCAATAAAAAGCCCCGCGTTTCAAGCGAGGCTTTCGGGGTTGCAGCCTTTCTGGCGTATCAGGCAACCAGTGCCTGACGGGTACGCTCGATCACGGCCTGCAGCGGCTCGGCGCTGGAGTATTGATCGGGGTACAGGCGTTCGCTGTGACGTGCGATGCCGTGTTCGTTGACCAGGGTGAAGCTGAAGCAGCCTTTGCGAGCGGCCATGATCAGGCAGTTCATTGGTGCAAAAGCGTTGGTCAGGGTGCGGATGGCATCCTGGGTGTGGATTTGAGTAGTCATTATTGGGTGTTCCTACAAGCGACACGGATAAGAGCCGTGCAAAATTAAAACGTTCCAGTGACGTCGACCACCGTTGGTCGAACGAAGAACCCGACTGGAACAAAGCAGCCAGTTTGAAGCGCTGATAAATGGCGCGCTTGGGCTGGCAGGTAGGTACTTAGGAGGGCAGGCAACACATCAAGGGCAAAGGTTCTGGGCCCGGGGTGAAGATCCTGATCAATTTGCAGGCTGGTTCGGTCAGAGTAAGTGAGCTTCGCAACACCCTTTGCTTTCGATTCAAAGGCTGTGTTGACGCAAGGTTTACCTGGAAACCATCGAGGTGGTCGATCCCGCTTGTTCGGTAGAAGCTTCCTTTGGGAAGGCTGACCGGGAGGATTTGTTCGACCAGAATTGACTTTCAGCTTGGTACTAACGCCGCGGATACTAACGGATTGAGTTGACTAAGGGAAGGGTATCGCACAAAAAGATTATCCCGACGCCGCTGTGCAGACTTTTTCAGGCGACTGCACGGCTAATTTGTGCCCGGCAACAGAGCACTATCCGATGGCCGGTCATACACGTTCATCGGTCTGGACAAGCGTGATTGACGGGTTTGCCAGGGTTTATCCCCAGATCGGGTAACAAAATGCGCCGAAAAAGCGCACCGATATAACTGCCTCGAAGGTACTTGTGCACATTAGTTGCGCAGGTTGTCACCCAACTGTCATCTACCCTTGAAGCGCAGTGGGTGCCTGTAACCAAAATTTAAGTCAATGAAAAACATCGCTTTTTTTTACTGGTGAAAAAATCGTCAGTTTGACTGCGGGCCCCATTCCACAGGGCTTTGCGAGAGTTCAAGGGCGGTTGTCCACTGAGTTATCCACAGCTTCTGTGGATTGTCCCGAGCGCTTGCTCTAGGACGGGCGTGCCGGGTTTTTTAGGCTTTACCTGTAAGAAAAAAAGAGTAGAGTGGCGCGCCTTCCGATCTGTCCCGCAGTGCTTTATGAAGTTTCGCTCAGTATCAGATTCCGTTACCTCGACACCTCCCCGTGTTACCCCGCCCAAACGCTTCTCGATGCGTGTGGCCGAGTGGCTGCTGGACAGCCCGCGCCTGGGTGAAAACACCAACGTCAAACACTTTGCCGGACGATTGCTCAAGCAACCGGCCCGTGAAGGTGTGGTTGCTGCGCAAAGCCGTCTCGGCCAGTTGATGTGCCGCGAGTGCGGCAATGCCCGGGATCGCCGTATCGGCCAGGACCTGTTGCGTCAGGCCGCGCGTGCCGGGGATCGTCGCGCCCAGCAGGAACTCGGCCTGATCGAAGACTGAGCTGTCCAAGACCTGGCGCCTTGGTTAACCTTCTAGTTTTATCGGATGGCAGAAATGGCGATGGCTATGGACTTGACCAGCATATTGCTCGGTCTGGCGGGGGCTGCACTGCCGCTGCTGGTATTGGCCTGGCAACTTCAGCGCCGGGTAAGCACCACGCAGTCGGACGTTGCCCTGCTGGAGGAGCGTCTGGCCATGGCCCATCTCGCGCAGGACGGGATGAACGCCCAACTTGAAACCTGCCGCGACGAAATAGCCGATCTGGGGCAGGCCAACGCCGCGAAACAAGCCGACCTGGCCGCCCTGCGCCGCGAAGTCGAATTGCTGCAGATCGAGCGGGACGATGCGCGCGACGCCTCTCACGCCTGGAACCTCGAGCGCGCCGGCAAAGAAGCTGAGTTGCGGCGTCTGGACGCGCAAGCCGCCTCCTTGAATGCAGAGCTGCGCGAACAACAGGAAAGCCATCAGCAGCGCCTCAACGACCTGCAAGGTTCGCGAGACGAGCTGCGTGCCCAGTTCGCCGAGCTGGCGGGTAAGATCTTCGACGAACGCGAGCAGCGTTTTGCCGAAACCAGTCAACAGCGACTGGGGCAGTTGCTCGATCCGCTGAAGGAACGCATCCAGTCCTTTGAAAAACGCGTGGAGGAAAGTTATCAGGCCGAGGCCCGTGAGCGTTTTTCGCTGGCCAAAGAGCTGGAGCGCCTGCAACAGCTGAACCTGCGCTTGAGCGACGAAGCCACCAATCTGACCCGCGCCTTGAAAGGGCAGAAAACCCAGGGCAACTGGGGTGAGTTGATTCTTGAGCGAGTGCTTGAACATGCGGGCCTGGAGAAGGGTCGCGAGTACCAGACCCAGGTCAATCTCAAAGGCCCGGACGGCGAGCGGTTCCAGCCCGACGTGATCATTTACCTGCCGGGGGACAAGCAGGTGGTGGTCGACTCCAAAGTCAGCCTGACGGCCTATCAACAGTACGTGGCGGCCGAGGACGATGCCATCGGCCAGATCGCCATCAAGCAGCACGTACTGTCGCTGCGCACTCACGTCAAAGGCCTGGCCGGCAAGGATTACAAACGGCTCGACGGCTTGCACAGCCTGGATTTCGTCTTGTTGTTCGTCCCCATCGAAGCGGCATTTTCCGCGGCATTGCAGGCAGAACCGAGCCTGTTTCAGGAAGCCTTCGACCGCAACATCGTGATTGTCAGCCCGACCACATTGCTGGCCACACTGCGTGTCATCGACAGCCTGTGGAAGCAGGAGCGCCAGAGCCAGAACGCCCGGGAAATTGCCGAGCGAGCGGGGTGGCTGTACGACAAGTTCGTGCTGTTCATTCAGGATCTGGATGAAGTCGGCAATCGCTTGCAGCAACTCGACAAAGCCTACAGCTCGGCGCGGAACAAGCTCACAGAAGGGCGCGGCAACCTGGTCAGTCGCAGTGAGCAGCTTAAATTGCTCGGCGCGCGGGCGAGCAAGAGTCTGCCCGCGGATTTGCTCGAGCGCGCGATGACCGATGTCGATGGGTTGGCGGAATTGCCGGAATAAGATCAAAAGATCGCAGCCTGCGGCAGCTCCTACATGGGCTGGCGTTTCTCTGTAGGAGCTGCCGCAGGCTGCGATCTTTTACAAACTACAACGGCAAATACCGACTCAACAACGCCCGCAACGCCGCCGGTTTCACTGGTTTGGCCAGATAATCCAGCCCCGCCGCGTGCACTCGTGCCACGGTCTCCGGATGGCCGTCGGCGCTGATCACCACGCCGGGCACGGGCTCGGCCAGACGGGTGCGCAGCCAAGCCATCAACTCGGTCCCGGTCTCGCCATCGTCCAGGTGGTAATCCACCAGCGCCAGTTGCGGACGCATGCCATCGTTCAGCAACGCCGCGCATTCGTCGCGATTGCGCGCAGTAAAGACCTGGCAACCCCAGCGGGTCAGCAAGCTGTTCATGCCGATCAGAATGCTGTCTTCGTTGTCGATGCACAGCACCTGCGCGCCGCTCGGGAGTTGGCCGTTGAGCTGGGCAACCTTGGCTGGCGCGGCGATTGGCGTCTGCGCCAGCGGTACAATGACGCTGAAGACGCTGCCGCGGCCCGGCCACGAACGCACTTGCAAGCTATGACCGAGCACGCGACACAAGCCGTCCGCGATCGCCAGACCCAGGCCAAGGCCTTTTTCGGCACGGGTCTGATGGCTGTCGAGGCGTTTGAACTCTTCGAAAATCACTTTCTGTTTGTCTTCCGCAATCCCCGGGCCACGGTCCCACACCTCCAGGCACAATTCGCCCTGGTGTCGGCGAACGCCCAACAGCACTGGCCCCTTGGCATAGCGAAAGGCATTGGTCAGGAAGTTCTGCAAAATCCGCCGCAACAGTTTGATGTCGCTGTCGACCCGCAATGTGCTGCCCCGAACCCTGAACTTGAGTCCCTGATCCCGCGCCAGTGCCTTGAATTCGGCGCCGAGAATGTCGAACAATTCATTGAGCACGAAAGGCTTCGGGTCCGGATTGATCTTGCCGTTTTCCAGTCGGGAAATGTCCAGCAGGTCGCTGATCAGGTCCTCGGCCGAGCGCAGTGACGAGTCCAGGTGGTGCACCAGTTTTTGCGCCTCGCCGGGCAAGCCGTCTTCCTGGTGCGACAGGGCCGCGGAAAACAGCCGGGCGGCGTTGAGCGGTTGCATCAGGTCATGGCTGACCGCCGCGAGGAAACGGGTTTTCGACTGGTTGGCGGTCTCGGCCGTGCCCTTGGCAGCGGTCAGGGCGAGGTTGAGTTGTGACAGCTCGTGGGTGCGCTCGGTGACCCGACGCTCCAGGCCCTCGTTGGCCTCGGTCAGCGCCTGTTCGGCCTCGCGGAACGCGGTGATGTCGGTGAAACTCATGACGAAACCGCCGCCCGGCATCGGGTTGCCGATCAGCTCTATCACCCGGCCGTTGGGGAACAGTCGTTCAGAGGTGTGGGCGCGGCCCTGACGCATCCAGTGCAAGCGGCGGGCAACGTGCACTTCGGCTTCGCCGGGACCGCACAGGCCCCGCTCGGCGTTGTGGCGAATGATGTCGGCAATCGGCCGGCCAACGCTGATCAATCCGTCCGGGTAGTTGAACAACTCCAGGTAGCGCCGGTTCCACGCCACCAGTCGCAGCGACTGATCGACCACGCTGATGCCTTGGGTGATGTTCTCAATTGCGCCTTGCAGCAATGCGCGGTTGAACTGCAGCACCTCCGAAGCTTCGTCGGCGATTCGGACGACATCCTCGAGTTGCATTTCCCGTCCTTCGATGGCGGCTTTTACCACCGCGCGTGTCGAAGAAGCGCCCAGTACACCGGCGAGCAAGCGTTCGGTGTGGGCGATCCACTCACCGTCGGCGTTCTGGCTCGGGTTGAAGCCTTTGCCCTGGCGATAGGCAAAACGGATAAAGCTCTGACGGGCGCGTTCTTCACCGACAAACCGTGCGGCCAGTTGCAGCAGATCGTCGATCTGCACCGACAGCATCGAGCGGCCACTGGGCCGGGCACTGATCTCCTGGCCGATGAAACGGCCGGCCTGCCAGTGTTCCGAAACCCGTGTGCGCGACAGCACCGACACCCAGGCAAACAAGGTGAAGTTGCCGGCCAGCGATAGCACCACGCCTTGTGTCAGCGGAGTAATCGGCAGGTTGAGCGGGTTGCTGTGCAACCAGGCCAGCCCCGGGAAACTGCTCAACGACAAGCCGAGACTGTGGGCGGCGATCGGAAGAACCAGCGTGTAAAACCAGAGGAATGTGCCGGCGGCGAGGCCGGCGAAGACACCGCGGCGGTTGGCCTGTTTCCAGTACAGCGCGCCGAGCATGGCCGGCGCCAGTTGGGTCACGGCGGCAAAGGCGATCTGGCCGATGGTCGCCAGGCTTGCGGTGGAGCCCAGCAGGCGATAGCTGACATAGGCCAGCAGCAAAATCACCACAATACTGACGCGCCGCACCGAGAGCATCCACTGGCGGAACACTTCGAAAGGCCGCTCGGCGTTGTTGCGGCGCAGCAACCACGGCAACAGCATGTCATTGGAGACCATGGTCGACAGCGCCACGCTGGCGACAATCACCATGCCGGTCGCTGCCGAAGCGCCGCCGATAAATGCCAGCATCGCCAGCGCGGGGTGGGCTTGCGCCAGCGGCAGGCTGATTACAAACGAGTCTGGCAGCACCGAACTGGGCAGCAACATCTGACCGGCCAGCGCGATAGGGACTACAAACAGCGCCGCCAATGCCAGGTAGGCCGGGAACACCCACTTGGCCAGGCGCAGGTCCTGCGGATCGATGTTCTCCACCACGGTCACGTGAAACTGCCGGGGCAGGCAGATGATCGCCATCATCGCCACACCGGTCTGCACCACCATCGACGGCCAGTTGATGGTTTCCTTCCAGTATTCTTCGAGGCGCGGGGCGAGCATCGCCTGATCGAACAAGTCTTCGAAACCGTCATACAGCCCGTAGGTCACGAAGGCGCCGACCGCGAGAAAGGCGAACAGCTTGACCAGCGATTCGAACGCAATCGCCAGCACCATGCCGCGGTGGTGTTCCGTGGCGTCGAGGTTGCGGGTACCGAACACAATGGTAAACAGCGCCAGCACCAGCGACACGATCAACGCCGTGTCCTGGGCGCGGGTGCCCATGGCGTCGGCACCGGCGCCGATCAGCAGGTTCACCCCGAGCACAATGCCTTTAAGCTGCAATGCAATGTAGGGCAGTACGCCAACCAGGCAGATCAGCGCCACGACAATTGCCAATGACTGGGATTTGCCATAACGGGCGGCGATGAAGTCGGCAATCGAGGTGATGTTCTCCTGCTTGCTGATCATCACCATTTTCTGCAGCACCCAGGGCGCGCAGACCAGCAGCAGGATCGGCCCGAGGTAGATGGGCAGGAACGACCAGAGTTGTTCGGCGGCCTGGCCGACGGCACCGAAGAACGTCCAGCTAGTGCAGTAGACGGCCAGCGACAAGCTGTACACCCAGGCGCGCACCCGTGGCGGCAACGGCGCACTGCGACGGTCACCGTAGAAGGCGATGGCGAACATGATGGCCATATAGGCCAGGGCGACGGCGGCGATCAGCCCGCTGGACAGCGACATGGGAACTCCAGACAAAGACACCCGGGACTCCCGCCCGGTCCGACAGTCTCGCACGACCGCCTGCGTTAGTCAGTGTCGACCAAGGTCGTGGCGTGGCGGGGTGTCGCAGCAAGGAGAATCAGTCAGATTTTTGGTGCCTGGGCAGGCCTCTTCGCGAGCAGGCTCGCTCCCACATTGGAATGCGATCACCTGTGGGAGCGAGCCTGCTCGCGAAGAGGCGTCACAGACTTCCTGTTTGTGCCAGCTGCGCCAGCGCAGAAATGGGCGGTATATCTGCAAAATAGATAACAGTTAGAGATATTACCCGTTATATCGATATTCGATTCGACTCTACCATGAGCTCCACCTCACCCGAGGACAGGAGTTCGCCATGCCATGCCCCAATGCCGTCACCGGTTTCAAACCTTTCACTCATTTGCAGCATCCGCGTGAAGCCATCCGCCAGTTCACCCCGAACTGGTTCGCCGCCACCATGGGCACCGGCGTGCTGGCATTGGCGCTGGCACAGCTGCCCGTCGAGAATCCGGGTTTGCAGGCGCTTGCCGAAGCCTTGTGGCTATTCAACATCGCCCTGTTCGTGTTGTTTACCGCGCTGTACGCCGCGCGGTGGGTGCTGTTCTTCGACGAAGCGCGGCGGATTTTCGGACACTCTACGGTCTCGATGTTTTTCGGCACCATTCCCATGGGGTTGGCGACGATCATCAATGGCTTTCTGGTGTTCGGTTTGCCGCGCTGGGGCGCAGGCGTGATTGATCTCGCTGAAGCGCTGTGGTGGCTGGATGTGGCGATGTCACTGGGCTGTGGTGTGCTCATCCCGTACATGATGTTCACCCGTCAGGAGCACAGCATCGATCAGATGACCGCGGTCTGGCTGCTGCCGGTGGTGGCCGCGGAAGTGGCGGCTGCGAGTGGTGGCCTGCTGGCGCCGCACCTGGCCGATGCCCATTCGCAACTGGTGATGTTGGTGACAAGCTACGTACTGTGGGCATTTTCCCTGCCGGTGGCGTTCAGCATTCTGACCATCCTGTTGCTGCGCATGGCCCTGCACAAACTGCCCCCCGCCAGCATGGCCGCTTCGAGTTGGCTGGCGCTCGGCCCGATTGGCACCGGGGCGCTGGGTATGTTGCTGTTGGGGGCCGACGCGCCGGCAATCTTTGCCGCCAACGGATTGCCCGGCATCGGTGAAATCGCCGCAGGGCTGGGTTTGGTGGCCGGAATCACGCTGTGGGGTTTCGGGTTGTGGTGGATGCTGATCGCGCTGTTGATCACGGGTCGTTACTTGCGCACCGGGATTCCATTCAACCTCGGCTGGTGGGGTTTCACCTTTCCGCTCGGCGTCTATGCTCTGGCAACATTGAAACTGGCCAGCACGTTGAGCCTGACCTTCTTCAGTGCCTGTGGCTGTGTGCTGGTAGCGTTGCTGGCGGTGATGTGGCTGGTTGTCGCCAAACGCACAGTGTGCGGAGCATGGCGCGGCGAGTTGTTTGTGTCGCCGTGCATTGCAGAATTGAAGCAATAACCGGCAAAGATTAGGTAAGGTGTGGCCTGGATCGGCGTCCGACATTCCAATAAAACAATCCACGCCACTCTTCACCCAAAAATCAGGGACACACGGAAGATGAGTCACCCCTCACAGTTCTCCTTGCTTCGTACCCGGCGCTTCCTGCCATTTTTTCTGACCCAGTCCCTCGGGGCGTTCAACGACAACGTCTTCAAGCAGTCGTTGATCCTCGCCATCCTGTACAAATTGACCATCGAGGGGGATCGCTCGATCTGGGTCAATCTGTGTGCGCTGCTGTTTATCCTGCCGTTTTTCCTGTTCTCGGCGCTGGCCGGGCAGTTCGGTGAAAAGTTCGCCAAGGACGCGCTGATTCGACTGATCAAGCTCGGGGAGATCGCCATCATGGCGGTCGGTGCGGTCGGTTTTGTGTTCGATCATTTGTGGCTGATGCTGGTGGCGCTGTTTGCCATGGGCACGCACTCGGCGCTGTTCGGGCCGGTGAAATACTCGATCCTGCCCCAGGCCTTGCATGAAGAAGAGCTGGTGGGCGGCAACGGCCTGGTGGAAATGGGCACTTTTCTGGCGATCCTCGCCGGGACCATCGGCGCCGGGATCATGATGTCCTCCGCGCATTACGCACCCATCGTGTCCACGGCGATCATCGTGATTGCGGTGCTCGGTTACCTGGCCAGTCGCAGCATCCCTCGCGCGGCCGCCTCGTCGCCGGAAATGCGCCTGAACTGGAACATCTTCAGTCAATCCTGGGCCACCTTGAAACTTGGCTTGGGGCAAACCCCGGCGGTGTCGCGCTCGATTGTCGGCAACTCCTGGTTCTGGTTTGTCGGGGCGATTTATCTGACGCAGATCCCGGCTTACGCCAAGGAGTGGATGCACGGCGACGAAACCGTGGTGACACTGATTCTCACCGTGTTCTCGGTCGGTATCGCGCTGGGGTCCTTGCTCTGCGAAAAACTCTCCGGGCGCAAAGTCGAAATCGGCCTGGTGCCGTTTGGCTCCTTCGGTCTGACGGTGTTCGGTTTGCTGTTGTGGTGGCATTCCGGCGGGATTCCGGACAGCGTCAACGGCCACGGCTGGATTGAAGTTCTTGGTTTTGGTCACACCTGGCTGGTGCTGATCGACATTCTCGGCCTCGGGGTGTTCGGCGGCTTTTATATTGTGCCGCTGTACGCGCTGATTCAGTCACGCACCCCGGAGAACGAGCGGGCGCGAGTGATCGCCGCCAACAACATTCTCAACGCGTTGTTCATGGTGGTCTCGGCAATTGTCTCGATCGTATTGCTGAGCGTGGCCGAACTGTCGATCCCGCATCTGTTCCTGGTGGTGTCGCTGCTGAACATCGGCGTCAACGCCTACATCTTCAAAATCGTCCCCGAGTTCAGCATGCGCTTCATGATCTGGCTGCTCAGCCATTCCATGTACCGCGTGGAACATCGCAACCTGGAAGCGATTCCGGATGAAGGCGCGGCATTGCTGGTGTGCAATCACGTGTCGTTTGTCGATGCGTTGCTGATTGGCGGCGCGGTGCGTCGGCCGATTCGCTTTGTGATGTATTACAAGATCTACAACTTGCCGGTGCTGAACTTCATCTTCCGCACCGCCGGGACGATTCCGATTGCGGGACGTCAGGAGGATATTCAGATTTACGAAAGGGCCTTCACGCGCATTGCCCAATATCTGAAGGACGGGGAGCTGGTGTGCATTTTCCCTGAAGGAAAGTTGACGGCAGATGGTGAGATCAATGAGTTCAAGGGCGGGTTGACGCGGATTCTCGAAGAAACGCCGGTGCCGGTGATTCCGTTGGCGCTGCAAGGGCTGTGGGGGAGTTTCTTCAGTCGCGATCCCGGCAAGGGGATATTCCGTCGGTTGTGGTCTCGAGTGACCTTGGTGGCGGGGTCGGCGGTGGCGGTCGAGGTGGCAGAGCCGGCCAGGTTGCAGGGGTTGGTCGGGGAGTTGCGTGGCACTGTGCGCTGACTCCCGTAGGAGCGAGCTTGCTCGCGATGGACTCAAGAGCGCCGCGTTATAGCCAGTAAACACGCGTTATCGTTAACGACCATCGCGAGCAAGCTCGCTCCTACAATTCCCCCGCCGGGAAGTTCTCAGCCCGCCATCGCCAGGCGGTTGCGGCCTTCGCGCTTGGCCACATACAGCGCGCTGTCGGCCCGTCGTAACAGGCTTTCGGCAGACTCGCCGGGCAGCAGGGTCGAACAGCCCAGGCTGACGGTGAGTTCGATCCGTTGGCCATCGGCCAGATAATCCTTGGCCTGCGCCGCAAATCGCAGCCGCTCACCGACCATCGCGGCTGCCTCGCGGCCGGTGTTGGACAGCAGAATCAGAAACTCTTCGCCGCCAAAGCGGAACACCATGTCGACGTTGCGCAACTGGCTTTTGATCGAGGTTGCAACGGCCTTGAGCACGTCATCGCCGGCGCTGTGCCCATAAGTGTCGTTGATGTGTTTGAAGTGATCGATGTCCAGCATCAGCAGCGACAAGGGTTGCAAATGCCGCCGCGACATCTCGGTTTCCCGTTCCAGTGTCTGGTCCATGGCGATGCGGTTGCCGGTGTCTGTCAGTGGATCGCGCAAGGCACTTTGCGTCGCGGCGCGGTAGAGCAGGGCATTGCGCATCGGGTACATCAATGCTGATAACACCGACTCGAGATTGCTCTGTTCCGTCTCGTCGAAACGCAGGTTGCGTCGGAACACCAGGTCGCCCAAGTGCTCGCCTTCGTGGCTGAGGCTGTAGCTGACCGAGTGATGGCCACGCTGGCCAAACTCCAGGCGCAAGTCGCTGGCCTTGTGCTGATAACTCAAGGCGTCGAGCGGTACAAGTCGCTGGATTTCACGGAAGAAGAGCCCGAGGATACGCTGCGGCTCCAGGCTCGTCTGCAACTGCAGGCTCAGATGCTGGCGCACTTGCGCAAGACTGACCGACCTCTGAGGAAGAGAGGGCTGCTGACCAAAGCCCAGGCGTTGCAATTTGGCATTGTCGAAGTCAATTGCGTTGGTCTGGGATGGTGATTTCATATGGCGTGCGCCCCTGAACAGTAAGACTGTCTTACAGGCTGGGTGAGAGCGGCTTTGGGCTGCGCGTCATACTGGTCCATCAGTCCCGCAGGACATTTGGCGCAAGTCTAATCCGCTTTACCGAAGATTAGTAACCTATCGACTCGAGGTCGGCCCGTTTGCTTTCACACGGCGTGTCTGAGCAAATATAGAGCGAATGTCGTGCCATTCGGTTCAGTCGAATTAAAACTGTTAAAAATCAACGGGTTGTTTGGGGTTGTGAAGTTTGCATAGCGTATGTCTGACGGTTGCTTGACTTAAAATTGTTACAGTTACGACGCTGATTGAGTGCCACGACGGAAATTCGTCGTGGCACAAAGGCGACGCACGGCATTACTGAGCGTTGAATGCCTGGCCATTAATGCCAGTACTGTCCGGCCCCATCAGGTAGAGATACACCGGCATGATCTCTTCGGGTGTCGGATTGTTCAGCGGATTTTCCCCGGGGTACGCCTGGGCGCGCATGCTGGTGCGGGTGGCGCCGGGGTTGATGCTGTTGGAGCGCACCGGGGCCACGGTATCGACTTCATCGGCCAGGGTTTGCATCAGGCCTTCGGTGGCGAATTTGGAAACGCCGTAAGCGCCCCAATACGCGCGCCCCTTGCGCCCGACGCTGCTGGACGTGAACACCACCGAGGCGTCCTGCGACAGCTTGAGCAACGGCAACAGTGTGCTGGTGAGCATGAACATGGCGTTGACGTTGACCTGCATGACGCGCATGAAGTTTTCGCCGGACAACTGCTCGATCGGCGTGCGCGGCCCGATGATCGATGCGTTGTGCAGCAGGCCGTCGAGGTGACCGAATTCGGTTTCGATCATCGCCGCCAACTCATCGTATTGATGGGGCAGGGCGGTTTCCAGATTGAACGGAATCACGGCCGGTTGTGGATGGCCGGCGGCTTCGATTTCGTCGTACACCTGAGTCAGGTTGGCTTCGGTCTTGCCCAGCAACAAAACGGTGGCGCCGTGGGCGGCGTAGGTTTTTGCAGCGGCAGCACCAATCCCGCGACCAGCGCCGGTCACCAGAATGACCCGGTCCTTGAGCAATTCAGGGCGGGCGGAATAATCAAACATAAAAACCTCAACAAAATCGTGCATCGAACCAGTGGTGAGCTCAATGTGGCGAGGGGATTTATCCCCGTTCGGCTGCGAAGCAGTCGTAAATCATTTCATGTGGCGTACCTGACCCACCGTAATTACCGGTTTGGGGCCGCTTCGCGACCCGACGGGGATAAATCCCCTCACCACAATGTCCCGGACAAACCATCAAATCAGCAGCTGCAGAGCGCGCTATCCAACACCTTGCGCAACTCCAGCGGATGATCGACCACTGCATCAGCTCCCCAATGCCGCGGGTTGTCGTCCGGGTGAATGTAGCCATAAGTCACCGCAGCGGTTTTGGTGCCGGCATCTCGACCGGACTCAATGTCGCGCAGATCATCACCCACAAACAGCACGCTGGCCGGGTCGAGGTCGAGCATCTTGCACGCCAGGATCAACGGCTCAGGGTCCGGTTTGCTGTTCTTCACGTGATCGGGGCAGATCAACAACGCCGAACGCTCGGCCAGCCCCAGTTGCTGCATGATCGGCTCGGCAAACCGCAACGGCTTGTTGGTGACCACGCCCCAGATCAGGTTGGCTTTCTCGATGTCGACCAGCAGTTCAGCCATGCCGTCGAACAGCTTGCTGTGAACGGCGCAACCGGCGAGGTAGCGCTCGAGGAACTCCAGGCGCAGCTCTTCAAAGCCAGGCGATTCCGGGTCCATGCTGAACGTCACGGCGACCATCGCCTTCGCGCCGCCCGAGATTTCGTCGCGGATGTGCTTGTCGTTCACGGGTGGCAAACCGCGCTCGGCACGCATCGCCTGACAGATCGCAATGAAGTCCGGCGCGGTGTCGAGCAGCGTGCCGTCCATGTCGAAAAGAACTGCTCTGATACGCATCGGCTTACTCCTCGCGCAGGGTCTGGATCATGTAGTTGACGTCCACGTCGGCCGCCAGTTTGTAATGCTTGGTCAGCGGGTTGTACGTCAGGCCGATGATGTCCTTGACGGTCAGGCCGGCCATGCGGCTCCAGGCACCCAGCTCGGAAGGACGGATGAATTTCTTGAAGTCATGGGTGCCGCGTGGCAACAGCTTCATGATGTATTCGGCACCGACGATGGCGAACAGGTACGCCTTCGGGTTGCGGTTGATGGTGGAGAAAAACACCTGGCCGCCCGGTTTGACCATTTTGAAGCATGCGCGGATGACCGACGATGGATCCGGCACGTGTTCAAGCATTTCCAGGCAGGTCACGACGTCGAACTGCTCGGGCATTTCTTCCGCCAGGGCTTCGGCGGTGATCTGTCGGTATTCGACGCTCACGCCCGATTCCAGCTGATGCAGTTGAGCGACCGCCAGCGGCGCTTCGCCCATGTCGATGCCCATCACGGTCGCGCCGCGTTGGGCCATGGCTTCGCTGAGGATGCCGCCGCCACAACCGATGTCGAGGACCTTCTTGCCGGCCAGATGGACGCGTTCGTCAATCCAGTTGACCCGCAGCGGGTTGATGTCGTGCAGCGGTTTGAACTCGCTTTCGCGGTCCCACCAGCGATGGGCCAGGGCTTCGAATTTGGCGATTTCGGCGTAGTCGACGTTACTCATGGTTGATCCTCTGAAACTTGAAAAATCCTGTTGCCCCGACGGTTGCTCCGGGGTGCCTACAATTCGGTATGGCCGCTGATGCGCAGGCCCCAGGCCTTGGCGGTCGCGCACAGCTGTTCTTCATCCAGACGGGTCAGGCGACGGTCGTCGAGCAGTTGCTTGCCGCCGACCCAGACATGCTTCACGCAATCGCGACCGGTGGCATATATAAGCTGCGAAACCGGATCGTAGACCGGTTGCTGCGCCAGCCCGGAAAGGTCGAACGCGACCATGTCCGCGGCTTTGCCGACTTCCAGCGAGCCGACCTCTGTCTCGATTCCCAGCGCCCGGGCGCCGTTGAGCGTGGCCATGCGCAATGCGCGATGGGCGTCCAGCGCGGTGGCCGAACCCGCAACGGCTTTGGCCAGCAACGCGGCGGTGCGGGTTTCGCCGAGCAGGTCGAGGTCATTGTTGCTGGCGGCGCCATCGGTGCCGACGGCCACGTTCACGCCTGCCTGCCACAAACGCTCCACCGGGCAGAAACCGCTCGCCAGTTTCAGGTTCGACTCCGGGCAATGAATCACATTGGTGTTGCTTTCTACCAGCATCGCCAGGTCTTCATCGCTGATCTGAGTCATGTGAACGGCCTGGAAGCGCGGCCCCAACAGCCCAAGGCGCGCGAGTCGGGCCAGCGGGCGCTCGCCACGTTGCTCGACGGCCTGTTGTACTTCGAAGGCGGTTTCGTGGACGTGCATGTGGATCGACGCGTCCAGCTCTTCGGCGATCACCCGGATTTTCTCGAGGTTTTCGTCGCCCACGGTGTAGGGCGCGTGGGGGCCGAAGGTGACTTTGATGCGCTCGTGATGCTTCAGATCGTTGAACAATTCGACGCCCTGACGAATGGCCTCGTCCGCAGTGCTCGCCCCCGGGATCGGGAAGTCGAGGATCGGAATCGCGATTTGCGCGCGTATGCCGCTGTTATGCACCCGTTCGCTGGCAACCTTCGGGAAGAAATACATGTCAGAGAAGCAGGTGATGCCACCTTTTATCTGTTCGGCGATGGCAAGGTCGGTGCCGTCGCGTACAAAGGTCTCATCAACCCACCTGGCTTCGGCCGGCCAGATGTGGTTTTCCAGCCAGGTCATCAGCGGCAGATCGTCGGCCAGGCCTCGGAACAGTGTCATCGCGGCATGCCCGTGAGCATTGATCAGGCCTGGGCTGAGCAGCATGCCCGGCAGTTCGCGGACTTCGGTCGCCTCGAGTTTCAGCGCCGCCGAGCGCGGGCCGATGAAAACGATGCGCCCGTCGCGGAGGCCGATAGCGTGCTCTTTGAGGACAACACCAGCGGGTTCGACGGGTACCAGCCAGGTCGGCAGCAATAACAGGTCGAGCGCAGCGGCAGTGATCGGCATCGAGGGTCGGTTCCAGTGCTTTTGTAAAGGATGGCGAAGTATACCCGAGCGTCTTGGCGGGGGGATCGCTATAATCGGCGGCTTTGTTACTGAGTACGGGGTGTGGGATGCGCGATCGACTGTTGGCTGCGGAGAAGGTGAAGGCCATCGATTGGCGAGATGGCGCCCTGTATCTGCTGGATCAGCGCGTCTTGCCGTTCGAGGAAACCTGGATCGCCTACACCAGCGCTGCCGGCGTGGCCGAGGCCATTCGTTCGATGGTCGTGCGTGGCGCCCCGGCGATTGGCATCAGTGCCGCGTATGCCATGGTGCTCGCCGCCCGCGCCCGAATTGCCGAGGGCGGTGACTGGCAGGCCGCGTGGGAAGAGGACTACGCATTGCTCGCCGATTCCCGGCCAACCGCGGTGAATCTGTTCTGGGCGTTGGGTCGCATGCGTGATCGCCTGGATCGTCTCAAGGGTGATGCCGACCCTCTGGCGGCGCTGGAAGCGGAGGCCATGGCCATTCACGAAAGTGATCGCGAAGCTAACCTGACGATGGCGCAATTGGGTGTGGACCTGATCCGCAAGCATCAGGGCAATGCTCAGGCGATCCTGACCCATTGCAACACCGGCGCGCTGGCCACTGGCGGTTTTGGCACGGCGCTGGGCGTCATTCGCGGGGCATTCATTGAAGGCATGGTCGAGCGCGTTTATGCCGACGAAACCCGCCCGTGGCTGCAAGGTTCGCGACTGACCGCGTGGGAGCTGGCCAACGAAGGTATTCCGGTGACGCTCAACGCCGATTCTGCCGCGGCCCACATCATGAAGACAAAAGGCATCACCTGGGTCATCGTCGGCGCCGACCGGATCACCGCCAATGGCGACGTGGCCAACAAAATCGGCACCTATCAACTGGCGGTGAACGCGATGCACCACGGTGTGCGTTTCATGGTGGTGGCGCCGAGTTCGACCATCGACATGCACCTGGCCAGCGGCGACGACATTCCGATTGAAGAGCGTGACGGCCGCGAGTTGCTGGAAGTCGGTGGCAAGCGGGTCGGGGCGGATGTCGACGCGTTCAACCCGGTGTTCGATGTGACGCCGGCGGATCTGATTGATGCCATCGTTACCGAAAAGGGCATCGTCGAGCGCCCGGATACCGCAAAGATGGCGCAGTTGATGTGCCGCAAGCGGTTGCATTGACGCTACTGTGATCGGCGTAGGAGCTGCCGCAGGCTGCGATCTTTTAATCTTGTCGGCGCAAGCAGGCGACGTTCCCGAAAAGATCGCAGCCTGCGGCAGCTCCTACAGTTCATGTTTGCAAGTGGAGATTGATGCTGAATGCTCAATAAAAACGTCAGTTGCTGCTTACACAACACGTCTCTAAGCCTCTCTCGTCCCCTTCAAGCCTGCCACCAGTCAACTAACTACACTCCATGCGCATCTGGGGGATAGGTGCGTGGCGGCTCTTGTGATAACATCCGGCGGTTTCCAAGGTAGCCCGATGCGGCTGCCTTTACTGCGCAGATCCATGGCATAACTCGTTGATTTGTCGTAAGTCGGTGCATTGGCAATCAGCCTGCATCGGCGAGCTTCGTTCGTCCCATATGGATGTGACGAGGTTTCACCAGAAAAAGGAATCAGGCTTCTCATGGGCGAACTGGCCAAAGAAATCCTCCCGGTCAATATCGAAGACGAGCTGAAGCAGTCCTACCTCGACTACGCAATGAGCGTAATTGTCGGGCGGGCACTGCCGGATGCGCGCGATGGCTTGAAGCCCGTGCACCGGCGTGTGCTGTTCGCGATGAGCGAGCTGGGCAACGACTTCAACAAGCCGTACAAGAAATCTGCCCGTGTTGTCGGTGACGTGATCGGTAAGTATCACCCGCACGGTGATACCGCGGTGTACGACACCATCGTTCGGATGGCGCAGCCATTCTCGCTGCGCTACCTGCTGGTAGACGGTCAGGGCAACTTCGGTTCGGTGGACGGCGACAACGCCGCGGCCATGCGATACACCGAAGTGCGCATGACCAAGCTGGCGCACGAGCTGCTGGCTGACCTGCACAAAGAAACCGTGGACTGGGTGCCGAACTACGACGGCACCGAAATGATCCCGGCGGTCATGCCGACCCGTATTCCCAACCTATTGGTCAACGGCTCCAGCGGTATCGCCGTGGGCATGGCGACCAACATCCCGCCGCACAACCTCGGTGAAGTCATCGACGGTTGCCTGGCCCTCATCGACAACCCCGAGTTGACCATCGATGAGCTGATGCAATATATCCCCGGTCCGGACTTCCCGACCGCCGCGATCATCAACGGTCGCGCCGGCATCATCGAAGCCTACCGCACCGGCCGCGGGCGCATTTACATGCGCGCCCGCTCGATGATCGAAGACATCGACAAGGTCGGTGGCCGTCAGCAGATCGTCATCACCGAACTGCCGTATCAGCTGAACAAGGCCCGTCTGATCGAGAAGATCGCCGAGCTGGTTAAAGAGAAGAAACTGGAAGGCATCACCGAACTGCGCGACGAGTCCGACAAGGACGGTATGCGCGTCGTGATCGAGCTGCGTCGCGGCGAAGTGCCTGAGGTGATCCTCAACAACCTCTACGCCCAGACCCAGTTGCAAGCGGTATTCGGTATCAACATCGTTGCGCTGATCGACGGTCGTCCGCGGATCCTGAACCTCAAGGACCTGCTGGAAGCCTTTGTTCGCCACCGTCGCGAAGTGGTTACCCGCCGTACCGTCTTCGAACTGCGTAAAGCCCGTGAGCGCGGTCACATCCTGGAAGGTCAGGCGGTCGCCCTGTCCAACATCGATCCGGTCATCGCCCTGATCAAGGCCTCGCCGACGCCGTCGGAAGCCAAGGAAGCGCTGATCAAGACCGCGTGGGAATCTTCCGCCGTGGTCGCGATGGTCGAGCGTGCCGGTGCCGACTCTTGCCGTCCGGAGACTCTGGACCCGCAATACGGCCTGCGCGAAGGCAAGTACTTCCTTTCGCCAGAACAGGCGCAAGCCATTCTGGAACTGCGTCTGCACCGTCTGACCGGTCTGGAACACGAGAAGCTGCTGGCCGAGTATCAAGAGATCCTTAACCAGATCGGCGAACTGATCCGCATCCTCAGCAGCGCCACGCGCCTGATGGAAGTGATCCGCGAAGAACTGGAAGTGATCCGCGCCGAGTACGGCGACGTGCGCCGCACCGAGATTCTCGATGCCCGTCTCGACCTGACCCTGGGTGACATGATCCCGGAAGAAGAGCGCGTCGTGACCATTTCCCACGGTGGCTACGCCAAGACCCAGCCGTTGGCTGCGTACCAGGCCCAGCGTCGTGGCGGTAAAGGCAAATCGGCCACTGGCGTCAAGGATGAGGACTACATCGCTCACCTGCTGGTCGCCAACAGCCACACCACGTTGCTGCTGTTCTCCAGCAAAGGCAAAGTGTACTGGCTCAAAACCTACGAAATCCCGGAAGCGTCCCGCGCGGCCCGTGGTCGTCCGCTGGTCAACCTGCTGCCGCTGGACAGTGATGAATACATCACCACCATGTTGCCGGTCGAGGAATACACCGAAGGTCACTTCATCTTCATGGCCACTGCCAAAGGCACCGTGAAGAAGACCCCGCTGGAATCCTTCAGCCGTCAACGCAGCGTTGGTTTGATCGCGCTGGAGCTGGACGAAGGTGACGTACTGATTTCTGCCGCGATTACCGATGGCGAGCGCGAAGTCATGCTGTTCTCCGACGGCGGCAAGGTCACTCGCTTCAAGGAAACCGACGTTCGCGCCATGGGCCGTACCGCTCGCGGTGTTCGCGGCATGCGTCTGCCGGAAGGCCAGAAGCTGATTTCCATGCTGATCCCGGAAGAAGGCAGCGAGATCCTCACTGCTTCGGCCCGTGGTTTCGGCAAGCGTACCGCGATCAGCGAGTTCCCTGAGTACAAGCGTGGCGGTCAGGGCGTTATCGCCATGGTCAGCAACGACCGTAACGGCCGTCTGGTCGGCGCGGTCCAGGTGCTTGACGGCGAGGAAATCATGCTGATTTCCGACCAGGGTACGTTGGTGCGTACTCGCGTCGACGAAGTCTCCAGTCTGGGTCGTAACACCCAGGGCGTGACCCTGATCAAGCTGGCCAGCGATGAAACGCTGGTAGGCCTGGAACGGGTTCAGGAGCCGTCGGAAGTCGAAGGCGAAGAGCTTGAAGGCGAAGAAGGTGAAGAGGGTGCAGTGTTCGACGGTGAAGTCGTGATCGACGATGCCGTTGAAGACCAGCAACTCGACGCCGCCGCTGACGAAGAACCGCAAGAGTAAGCGGACACACAGGGGGCGGATGAAAATTCGCCCCCTTGTTGTTTGTCCCCCAAGAATTATGGAACTGTTTTTAATGTAGGAGCTGTCGAGCGAAGCGAGGCTGCGATCTCTTGATCTGGCTCTTGCTGTGCTCAGCACCCAAAGATCGCAGCCTCGCTCCGCTCGACAGCTCCTACAGACTGATCGTACCCGTGCAGTGCGCAGGACCGATCAAACCGATGTTGTGATTTATTGCGTGATACCACCAAATCAGAGCGAGATTGGATGTGAGCAAGAGAGCCTATAACTTCTGTGCCGGTCCTGCGGCACTTCCCGAAGCTGTCCTGCAGCGCGCCCAGGGTGAACTCCTTGATTGGCACGGCAAGGGCCTCTCGGTCATGGAAATGAGCCATCGCAGTGATGAGTTCGTGTCCATCGCTACCAAGGCCGAGCAGGATCTGCGTGATCTGCTGAATATCCCCTCGAACTATAAAGTGCTGTTTCTGCAAGGTGGCGCCAGCCAGCAATTTGCCCAGATTCCTCTGAACCTGTTGCCGGAAAGCGGCACTGCCGACTATATCGATACCGGTATCTGGTCGCAGAAAGCCATTGAAGAAGCGTCGCGCTACGGCCACGTCAATGTTGCCGCCACCGCCAAGCCTTACGACTATTTCGCCATTCCCGGCCAGAACGAATGGCAGCTGTCGAAAGACGCGGCCTACGTGCACTACGCGCCGAACGAAACCATCGGCGGGCTGGAATTCAACTGGGTTCCGGAAACGGGCGACGTTCCACTGGTCGCCGACATGTCCTCGGACATTCTCTCGCGCCCGATTGACGTTTCGCGCTTCGGCATGATCTACGCCGGCGCCCAGAAAAACATCGGCCCGAGCGGCATCGTCGTGAACATCGTTCGTGAAGACCTGCTGGGCAATGCCCGCTCGCTGTGCCCGACCATGCTCAACTACAAGGTCGCGGCCGATAACGGCTCGATGTACAACACGCCGCCGACCCTGGCCTGGTACCTGTCCGGCCTGGTGTTCGAGTGGCTGAAAGAGCAGGGTGGTGTTGAAGCCATCGGCAAGCTCAATGAAGTGAAGCAGCGCACGCTGTACGACTTCATCGACGCCAGCGGCCTCTACAGCAACCCGATCAACAAGTCGGACCGCTCGTGGATGAACGTGCCGTTCCGCCTCGCCGATGATCGTCTGGACAAACCATTCCTGGCCGGCGCCGACGAACGCGGCTTGCTGAACCTCAAGGGTCACCGTTCCGTGGGCGGCATGCGTGCCTCCATCTATAACGCCGTCGACATCGTTGCGGTCAACGCACTGATCTCGTACATGGCAGAGTTCGAGAAGGAACACGGCTAATGTCTGAGCAAGAACTCAAGGCCCTGCGCGTTCGCATTGATGCTCTGGACACCAAGGTGCTGGAGTTGATCAGTGAACGCGCACGCTGCGCCCAGGAAGTTGCGCGGGTAAAAATGGCCTCGCTGGCGGAAGGTGAAGTGCCGGTGTTCTATCGTCCTGAGCGTGAAGCTCAGGTGCTCAAGCGCGTGATGGAGCGTAACCAGGGACCGCTGGGCAACGAAGAGATGGCGCGTTTGTTCCGCGAAATCATGTCCTCGTGCCTGGCCCTCGAGCAGCCGCTGAAAGTGGCTTACCTCGGCCCTGAGGGCACCTTCACTCAAGCAGCGGCGATGAAGCACTTCGGTCACGCGGTGATCAGCAAGCCGATGGCGGCGATCGACGAAGTGTTCCGTGAAGTGGCGGCCGGTGCGGTGAACTTTGGCGTGGTCCCGGTGGAAAACTCTACCGAAGGCGCCGTCAACCACACCCTCGACAGCTTTCTCGAGCACGACATGGTCATCTGTGGCGAAGTCGAGTTGCGCATTCACCACCACCTGTTGGTCGGTGAAAACACCAAGACCGACAGCATCAGCCGCATCTATTCCCACGCCCAGTCGCTGGCCCAGTGCCGCAAGTGGCTGGATGCACACTACCCGAATGTCGAGCGCGTGGCGGTTTCGAGCAACGCCGAAGCGGCCAAGCGGGTCAAGGGTGAGTGGAACTCGGCGGCGATTGCCGGTGACATGGCCGCGGGCTTGTACGGGCTGACACGTCTGGCCGAGAAAATCGAGGATCGCCCGGACAACTCCACGCGATTCCTGATGATCGGCAGCCAGGAAGTGCCGCCGACCGGCGACGACAAGACCTCGATCATCGTCTCCATGAGCAACAAGCCCGGCGCGCTTCACGAGTTGCTGGTGCCGTTCCACGACAATGGCATCGACCTGACGCGCATCGAGACGCGTCCTTCGCGTAGCGGTAAATGGACCTACGTGTTCTTCATCGATTTTGTCGGCCACCACCGCGATCCGCTGGTAAAAGGTGTGCTGGAAAAGATCAGTCAGGAAGCAGTGGCACTCAAAGTGCTGGGTTCCTACCCGAAAGCGGTTCTCTAAGGGGTAGCAAATGAGTGGTGACTTCCTCGCCTTGGCGCAGCCGGGCGTGCAACAACTTTCGCCTTACGTTCCAGGCAAACCTGTGGACGAACTGGCCCGCGAGCTGGACATCGATCCGGCGAGCATCGTAAAACTGGCGAGCAACGAAAACCCGTTGGGCGCCAGTCCTAAGGCTTTGGCCGCTATTCGCGAAGAACTGGCCGAGCTGACACGCTATCCGGACGGCAACGGTTTTGCCCTCAAGACCCTGCTGGCCGATCAGTGCCGCGTCGAACTGAATCAAGTGACGCTGGGCAACGGTTCCAACGATATTCTTGAGCTGGTCGCGCGTGCCTATCTGGCGCCGGGCCTGAACGCGGTGTTCAGCGAGCACGCGTTCGCGGTTTATCCGATCGTCACCCAGGCCGTCGGCGCGACAGCCAAGGTGATTCCGGCCAAAGACTGGGGCCATGATCTGTCGGCCATGCTGGCCGCGATCGACGCCGATACCCGGGTGATGTTCATCGCCAACCCGAACAACCCGACCGGCACCTGGTTTGGCGCCGAAGCGCTGGACGAGTTTCTGCAGGATGTTCCGGAGCACGTGCTGGTGGTGCTGGACGAGGCCTACATCGAATACGCCGAAGGCAGCGACTTGCCGGACGGTCTGGATTACCTGGCGGCTTACCCGAATTTGCTGGTCTCGCGCACCTTCTCCAAGGCCTACGGTCTGGCGGCGTTGCGGGTCGGTTATGGCTTGTCCACTGCCGTGGTGGCCGATGTGCTGAACCGCGTGCGTCAGCCGTTCAACGTCAACAGCCTGGCCCTGGCCGCCGCATGCGCCGCCTTGCAGGACGCCGAGTACCTGGCTGAAAGCCGCCGCTTGAACGACGCCGGCATGCAACAGCTCGAAGCGGGTTTTCGTGAGCTGGGGTTGAGCTGGATTCCGTCCAGGGGCAACTTCATCTGCGTCGATCTGGGTCGTGTTGCGGCGCCGGTCTTCCAGGGCCTGCTGCGCGAAGGCGTGATCGTGCGTCCGGTGGCCAACTACGGCATGCCGAATCACCTGCGTATCACCATCGGTTTGCCGACTGAAAACAGCCGCTTCCTCGAGGCGCTGACCAAGGTTATGGCTCGTGGTTGATGTCACGGCTCTGCAATCTGCTGAACCTGTGATCGGTCGCCTGGTGGTGGTCGGTCTGGGGTTGATCGGCGGTTCGTTTGCCAAAGGCTTGCGTGAGAGTGGCCTGTGTCGCGAAGTGGTTGGCGTCGATCTTGATCCGCAGTCGCGCAAGCTGGCGGTTGAGCTGGGCGTGGTCGATCGCTGTGAAGAAGACCTGACGATTGCCTGTCAGGGCGCTGACGTGATTCAACTGGCCGTGCCGATTCTGGCGATGGAAAAAATGCTCGCGCGCCTGGCCGCAATGGATCTGGGGTCGGCCATCCTGACCGACGTCGGCAGCGCCAAGGGTAACGTCGTGCGCGCCGCGACCGAAGCGTTTGGCGGCATGCCGGCGCGTTTCGTGCCCGGTCATCCGATTGCCGGCTCCGAGCAGAGCGGGGTGGAAGCCTCCAATGCCGAGCTGTTCCGCCGCCATAAAGTGATCCTGACGCCGCTGGATCAGACCGATCCGGCCGCATTGGCCGTGGTCGACCGTTTGTGGCGCGAATTGGGCGCTGATGTCGAACACATGCAGGTCGAGCGCCACGACGAAGTGTTGGCGGCAACCAGCCATTTGCCGCACTTGCTGGCGTTCGGTCTGGTCGATTCATTGGCCAAGCGCAATGAAAACCTTGAGATCTTCCGTTACGCTGCCGGCGGTTTCCGTGATTTCACAAGAATCGCGGGAAGCGACCCGGTCATGTGGCACGACATCTTCCTCGCCAACCGCGAAGCTGTCCTGCGCACACTCGATACATTTCGCAGCGACCTCGACGCCTTGCGCGACGCGGTCGATGCAGGGGATGGGCACCAATTGTTGGGCGTGTTCACACGCGCTCGGGTTGCCCGCGAACATTTCAGCAAAATCCTGGCCCGCCGGGCTTATGTGGACGCTATGAACTCCAACGACCTGATTTTCCTGGCACAACCTGGTGGCCGCCTGACTGGGCGGATTCGTGTACCGGGCGACAAATCGATTTCCCACCGTTCAATCATGCTCGGCTCCCTGGCCGAAGGCACTACTGAAGTGGAAGGTTTCCTCGAGGGCGAAGACGCTCTGGCGACCTTGCAAGCCTTCCGTGACATGGGCGTGGTGATCGAAGGTCCGCACCATGGCCGCGTGACCATCCATGGCGTCGGCCTGCATGGCCTGAAGCCTGCGCCGGGCCCGATCTATCTGGGCAATTCGGGCACGTCGATGCGTCTGTTGTCCGGCTTGCTGGCCGCGCAGAGCTTCGACAGCACCTTGACTGGCGACGCCTCGCTGTCCAAGCGTCCGATGAATCGCGTGGCCAATCCGCTGCGCGAAATGGGCGCCGTGATCGAAACCGCTGCAGAAGGTCGTCCGCCGATGATCATTCGTGGTGGCAACAAGCTCAAAGGCCTGACTTACACCATGCCGATGGCCAGTGCCCAGGTTAAATCCTGCCTGCTGTTGGCCGGTTTGTACGCTGAAGGCCAGACCACCGTCACCGAGCCTGCTCCTACTCGCGACCACACCGAGCGCATGCTGCGCGGTTTCGGCTACCCGGTCAGCGTCAATGGCGCTACGGCATCCGTTGAATCCGGCCACAAGCTGACGGCGACCCACATTGAAGTGCCGGGTGATATTTCATCTTCCGCGTTCTTCCTGGTTGCGGCGTCGATCGCCGAAGGTTCCGAGTTGGTGCTCGAACACGTAGGCATCAACCCGACCCGGACCGGCGTGATCGACATCCTGCGCCTGATGGGCGCTGACATCACCCTGGAAAATCAGCGTGAAGTCGGCGGCGAGCCGGTAGCAGACCTGCGAGTACGTGCAGCTAAACTCAAAGGTATCGAGATTCCGGAAGCGCTGGTGCCATTGGCCATCGACGAATTCCCGGTGTTGTTCGTGGCAGCGGCGTGTGCCGAAGGGCGCACTGTTTTGCGCGGCGCCGAAGAGCTGCGAGTCAAGGAGTCGGACCGGATTCAGGTGATGGCCGATGGCTTGCTGGCATTGGGCGTGAAATGCGAACCGACCCCGGACGGCATCATCATCGACGGCGGCCTGATCGGTGGCGGCGAAGTGCACGGTCACGGCGATCACCGGATTGCCATGGCGTTCAGCGTTGCATCGCTGCGTGCCACCGCACCGATCCGCATCCATGACTGCGCCAACGTCGCGACCTCGTTCCCGAACTTCCTGGCGCTGTGCGCCCAGGTCGGTATCCGCGTTGCACAAGAGGCTCAGTCGTGAATATCAAGCCACCGGTCATCACCATCGACGGGCCCAGCGGTTCGGGCAAGGGCACTATTGCCGGGATTCTGGCCAGGCGTCTGGGCTGGTGCCTGCTGGATTCCGGTGCGTTGTACCGTGTATTGGCTTTCGCGGCGCGCAACCATGGCGTCGATCTGACGAATGAAGAGTCGTTGAAGCTGCTGGCGGCACATCTGGACGTGCAGTTCGTCGGGGCGACAGAAGGTCATCCGCAGCGAATCATCCTTGAAGGTGATGACGTCACCGATGATTTGCGTAACGAACAAGTCGGCGCCTGGGCCTCGCAAGTGGCCGCTCTGCCGGCCGTTCGCGATGCACTGCTGCAGCGCCAGCGCGCGTTTCAGGAGGCCCCGGGCCTGGTGGCCGATGGCCGCGATATGGGTACGGTGGTTTTTCCTGACGCGCCGCTGAAGATATTCCTCACTGCCAGTGCCGAGGAGCGTGCGCGCCGTCGTTACTTGCAGTTGAAGGGCAAAGTCGATGGTGTTAGTCTGTCGAGTCTGCTAGATGAGATACGTGTCCGCGACGAGCGTGACACCCAGCGAGCGGTAGCCCCGCTCAAGCCGGCGGCTGACGCCATTCAGCTGGATTCCACGGAATTATCCATCGATCAGGTGCTGCAACGCATCATGAGCGAGATCGCACTCCGCGATATCGCCGGGTGACCAAGAAGCGACCCAGGGGACCAGTCATAGTCCTGCGTTGTTTCTTTAAATGAACGTAACCCACGTCGTCTGGGATGTGGAGATGGGCGTATTCTTCGCCCTTATCATCAGGAATTAAAATGAGCGAAAGCTTTGCGGAACTCTTTGAAGAAAGCCTAAAAACCCTGAACCTTCAGGCAGGCTCCATCATCACCGGTGTTATCGTTGATATCGATTACCAAGCTCGCTGGGTAACCGTTCACGCTGGCCTGAAGTCTGAAGCACTCATCCCGCTTGAGCAGTTCTATAACGACGCTGGCGAGCTGAACATCAACGTTGGTGACGAAGTTCACGTAGCGCTGGATTCGGTTGAAGACGGCTTTGGTGAAACCAAGCTGTCCCGTGAGAAAGCCAAGCGCGCTGAATGCTGGATTGTTCTGGAAGCTGCCTTCGCAGCCGAGGAAGTGGTCAAGGGCGTTATCAACGGTAAGGTTAAAGGCGGCTTCACTGTCGACGTTAACGGCATCCGTGCGTTCCTGCCAGGTTCCCTGGTTGACGTCCGTCCTGTGCGCGATACCACGCACCTGGAAGGCAAAGAGCTGGAATTCAAGGTCATCAAGCTCGACCAGAAACGCAACAACGTTGTCGTTTCCCGTCGTAGCGTCCTCGAAGCCGAGAACTCCGCTGAGCGTGAAGCTCTGCTGGAATCCCTGCAGGAAGGTCAACAAGTCAAAGGTATCGTCAAGAACCTCACCGATTACGGCGCATTCGTCGATCTGGGTGGCGTCGATGGCTTGCTGCACATTACCGACATGGCTTGGAAGCGTATCAAGCATCCTTCCGAAATCGTCAACGTTGGCGACGAGATCGATGTCAAGGTTCTGAAGTACGATCGCGAACGCAATCGTGTTTCCCTGGGCCTCAAGCAACTGGGTGAAGATCCATGGGTTGCTATCAAAGCCCGTTACCCGGAAAGCACTCGCGTTACCGCTCGTGTAACCAACCTGACTGACTACGGCTGCTTCGCTGAGCTGGAAGAAGGCGTTGAAGGCCTGGTACACGTTTCCGAAATGGACTGGACCAACAAGAACATCCACCCTTCGAAAGTCGTACAAGTCGGCGACGAAGTGGAAGTTATGGTTCTGGACATCGACGAAGAGCGTCGTCGTATCTCCCTCGGCATCAAGCAGTGCAAATCTAACCCATGGGAAGATTTCTCTGGTCAGTTCAACAAGGGCGATAAAATCTCCGGCACCATCAAGTCGATCACCGATTTCGGTATCTTCATTGGTCTGGACGGCGGCATCGACGGTCTGGTTCACCTGTCCGACATCTCCTGGAACGAAGTGGGCGAAGAAGCCGTTCGCCGCTTCAAGAAGGGCGACGAGCTGGACACCGTTATCCTGTCGGTTGACCCAGAGCGCGAGCGCATCTCCCTGGGTATCAAGCAACTGGAAAGCGATCCGTTCTCCGAGTACGTTCAAGAGAACGACAAAGGCGCAATCGTTAAAGGCATCGTGAAAGAAGTTGACGCTAAAGGCGCCATCATCACCCTGGCCGACGATATCGAAGCGACTCTGAAAGCCTCCGAAATCAGCCGTGACCGCGTTGAAGACGCGCGCAACGTTCTGAAAGAAGGCGAAGAAGTAGAAGCCAAGATCATCAGCGTTGACCGCAAGAGCCGCGTAATCCAGCTCTCCATCAAGTCGAAAGACGTTGAAGAAGAGAAAGAAGCAATCCAGAGCCTGCGCGAGAAGCCAGCTTCGGACACTGCTGCTCCTGGTCCTACCACTCTGGGCGACCTGTTGCGTGCACAAATGGAAAAACAGAACTAAGTTCTGTCAGACCATAGAAAAAGGGCGACTTCGGTCGCCCTTTTTTGTGGGCGGGATTTGGCAGGTCGTATGCTAAATGCGGTGAAACCAATTGTGCCAACAAGGTGTCTGTTTCTTTAACAGGATCAATCGCTTAATTGCAGCTAGTCTTTAGACGCAAGCAAACGACAGTCGGGCAATGTGCTCGGCATAAGGAAGCGCATGAGCAAGCTCATTGTCGTCATTGCATTACTGACACTGGCGGGGTGTTCGACCCGCGCAACGACTCACGTAGTGCGTGGGGTGAGTGGTATCGAGGTTGATTGTTCCGGGCTGGGGTCAGGCTGGGAGAAATGTCAGAAGCGTGCCGCAAAAGAATGCAAGGGTGCAGGCTATAGGGTGATAACAAGGTCCGATGATGCCAAAGACGAAGATGAATATCCTTTTGGCTTCAACCCTGCGGGTTATCTGACGCGCACCCTGTTGGTAATTTGCAAATGAGGACTGCGGGGCGTTTCGCACCGGCCTGAAATTAGGTGGCTTCTTGGCGCAAATTTGTCAAATTCCGGGCTGTTCAAATTCCGTTGGGCATGCTAAAACCTTTGAAACGCTTTTCCTAGATGCTTGAAAAAGAAGGGAAAAATATGACGAAGTCGGAGTTGATCGAACGAATTGTCACCCATCAAGGCCTGCTTTCATCGAAAGATGTGGAACTGGCAATAAAGACTATGCTTGAACAAATGTCCCAATGTCTTGCCACTGGGGATCGAATTGAGATTCGGGGGTTTGGCAGTTTCTCTCTTCACTACCGAGCGCCGCGTGTGGGGCGCAATCCGAAAACGGGCCAATCGGTGAGTCTTGATGGGAAGTTTGTCCCGCATTTTAAACCGGGGAAGGAATTGCGGGATCGGGTGAATGAGGAAGAGGAAGAGCATGTTGACCTCTAGATTCATCGAAATGCTGGGGGGCTTCCATGAAGAATTTTAAACGCGCAACCATCGCGGCGTTTTTGTTGGTTGTGGGGCTTATCGTAGTGCTGTTTTTTCTTGAAAATCGGCAAGTAGTTTCATTGTTTTTTTTAGGTTGGGCTACACCCCAATTGCCAGTTTCGGCGTGGGTATTGCTGGCGCTGCTGACAGGCATGGTAATCAGCCCGATACTGGTCTGGTTTAAAGGTATTCGCGGTCGTCACAGCCTGGTGCGTGGTGAAACTGCCGGTCGTAAATCAAGACAGTGATGTCGCAAGGGGGTGGATGGAGTCGCTTGGATTGGCTTGGGGGTTTCTGAATTTTGCTGGCGTGTACGACCTCATAACAGTCCATTCGCAAGGTTGATTTGCCATGCCGATTGACTAGGCTGAATTAAAACAAGAGTGCTTATATGTTGAAACCTCGTTCCGATGTAAGAGTTGAAGATGAAGTTGACTTGGTGGCCCTCGTTAAAGATTTGTGGCTGCAAAAGTTCATAATCATCGGCGTGGCGGTGTTGGTATCCGTGTTGGTTTACGCTTACGCTACTATGTCGATAATAGCGCCAATTTATGAGGCTAAACTCTATATTGTTCCGCCAACCCAGAATGGAATTGCCGGTTTTAATACTGGGCGGAGCGCGAGTGACGCTGATTTTAAGCCTTACACGGTCAATGAGGTATACGCTGTATTCACGAGAAATCTGGAGGCAGAGTCCTTTCGTCAGGACTTTTTCAAGGAGTTCTATTTGCCTTCGTTACCTGAGAATTCGCAAAAAAAATCAACAACCCAACTCTATAAAGATTTCACTCAGGCGCTGGTAATAGGTGCAGATAAGGGGAATCCACCTCGCTACTCTGTTGCTTTCCAGAGTCAGAATTCGGAAAGTGCTGCGGCATTGGTGAAAGCCTATGTTGAGCGCGCCAAAGAAGTAGCCAAGGCTGAAATAGTCCTGAACATAGCGCGAGAGGCATCGGTTCGGGCACATGATCTTGAGAAAAGAATAGTAAGTATGCGCGAAGCTGCACCCGTGGCGCGCGAGGACCGGATTAACCAGTTGCGTGAAGCATTGCGTATCGCGGAGTCTATTGGTTTGACTGATCCGCAGGCTTCCCCAAACACTCTGGTGGCTACGGTGGAAGACGAGGACGAGTCGTTGGCCTACCGGCGTGGAAGCAAGGCGCTAGCAGCAGAAATCAACGTGTTGCAGTCGCGTACGTCGTACGATGCGTTCATTCC
The DNA here is from genome assembly GCF_902497785.1 of Pseudomonas fluorescens. GTDB lineage: Bacteria > Pseudomonadota > Gammaproteobacteria > Pseudomonadales > Pseudomonadaceae > Aquipseudomonas > Aquipseudomonas fluorescens_BO. The sequence goes on along the minus strand of NZ_CABVHK010000012.1, from coordinate 45,939 downwards.
CAATTTACGAAAACTGCAAAGCAGGTTTGAATTTTACAATACGTTGAGCATCGACTCCGCTAGTGTCTCGGTCGGTCGTCAGGATGGTGATATTGCAGCGCCCGACACTCCGGTGAAAAACAAAAAGAAAATTATTGTGCTGGCAGGCATTGTCGGTGGGTTGGCGCTCGGAATACTGATTGCTCTTATGCGAAGCTTTTTTCTGCGCTCTGTTAATCCGAGAGAGTTGATGGTACGAGAGGACGGATAAGGCAATGTAGTCGTCTCGCTGAGGTGAGCATTGCAATGATGTTGAATTTATTAATGTCCTACTCGATGCGCGTATGTTTCGCGCGTTGAGTTGGACATTTTTTTAGGGTGTTTTTGGGGCGTTCTTTCTTCGCTGGGGTGGATTGAAATTAATCACATTGCTTGGGCGTCCCGTGATGAGGGTCAAGTCTGGAATAGGGTCCTTCGTCTCCGGTGGAAGGAACCGCATGGTTGAAATGTATCTGAACCTTTCAGCTTGCCGCAGAAAAATGGTGTGATGAGAGGTGTGAATATCTGAAAGCCATCCTTGGCGATAGCAGGCATAATATGAGCTTTGCAGTGGCCAGAGCGCGGAAACATTGAGCTGCACCCTTCGCGTAGTCTGGAGGATGCATGGACAGGAAGATGGCCTCGTTTGGCCCGGTGACAGGCTAGGTATCGTGCCATCGTCGCCTTCCTTCGGCTTGCTGCGCATGTTTCAGGATGGGCCTCCGAATGAACGAAGAGAAGGGGTTTGACCATTCTGTCTCGACTGCCAGCGTGCGGCCGATGGATGCCCGGAGCTGGTACGTAGTGCAGTGCAAGCCCTGGCAGTACAAGCGGGCGGAGGAAGCAGGCGTCAAATCCTGGGGCGGTAGCGTGTCTGCTTGAGGGTCGTATTGTGGATCCTCGCGGGCAAAGCGCTCACCGCTTCCGAATGCACCGATTTCGGAGATGGCCTTCGTGCGGTGAAAATTCTGGTCCGTCAATGCGGCGACAGTACGGCGGTGTTGGTTCAAGTGTGTTCAATTGCTTACTAAGATGAAATTTAAGGGAGTTTTGGTTGATGTCAGGCATAAAGCAGGCGAGCGTCGCTAAGTTCAAGAAAAAAGAGGCCATCATCGGTATTGTCGGCCTCGGCTACGTGGGTCTGCCTTTGATGCTTCGCTACAATGCAATTGGGTTCAAGGTCCTCGGTATTGATATCGATACGTCCAAGGTCGATGCGTTGAATTCCGGCCGGAGCTATATCGAACATATTTCCAGTGAAAAAATTGCACTCGCTCGCGCTAACGGCTTCGAAGCTACGACAGATTTCAAGCGTGTCGCCGAGTGCGACGCCCTTATCCTCTGCGTGCCGACACCGCTGAACAAGTACCGCGAACCTGACATGAGCTTTGTGGTGAATACCACTGACGCCATCAAGCCTTATCTGCGCGCCGGTCAGATCGTATCCCTGGAGAGCACGACCTATCCAGGGACAACTGAAGAGGAATTGCTCCCCCGCATCCAGGAAGGTGGATTGCGTGCAGGCGAAGACATTTTCCTCGTTTACTCGCCTGAGCGAGAAGATCCGGGCAACCCTAACTTCGAAACCCGAACCATTCCGAAAGTGATTGGTGGGCATACTCCCGATTGCCTTGAAGTGGGTGTTGCTCTGTACGAGCACGCTATCGACAAAATTGTTTCAGTCAGTTCGACCAAAGCTGCCGAAATGACCAAACTGCTGGAGAATATCCATCGTGCGGTGAACATTGGCCTTGTAAACGAAATGAAGGTTGTGGCGGATAGAATGGGTATCGACATTTTCGAAGTCGTTGATGCTGCCGCTACCAAACCTTTCGGCTTTACCGCGTATTACCCGGGGCCAGGGCTTGGCGGTCATTGCATCCCGATTGATCCTTTCTATCTAACCTGGAAGGCGCGTGAATACGGTTTGCATACCCGTTTCATCGAGTTAGCCGGGGAAGTGAACAAGGCTATGCCTGAGTACGTCCTCAGTAAGCTCATGGACGGTCTGAATGAAAGCGGCAAGGCCCTGAAAGGCAGCAACGTGTTGATTCTCGGGATCGCATACAAGAAAAATGTCGATGATATGCGGGAGTCACCGTCAGTCGAAATCATGGAGTTTATTGAAGCTAAAGGCGGGGTTGTTGCCTACTGTGATCCGCACGTTCCGGTTTTTCCGAAAATGCGCGAGCACCACTTTGATCTCGTCAGTGAAGAACTTTCCGCGACTAAATTGGCGTCTTACGATGCAGTCGTCCTGGCGACTGATCATGACAAATTTGATTATGAATTGATTCGTAAGCATTCAAAGTTGCTGGTCGATACACGTGGCAAGTATCGCGCCCCAGAAGCACATATCATTAAAGCCTAATCGACGGAGTTATCCTCTTGAAACGTTTTGCCTTGATCGGTGCGGCTGGTTATATAGCACCCCGCCATATGCGCGCTATTAAAGACACCGGTAACGAATTGGTGTCCGCGTACGATATTAACGACTCCGTGGGCATCATCGACAGCCTTTCACCGGGCAGTGAGTTTTTCACCGAGTTTGAGAGGTTTTACGATCACGCTTGGGGCCTGAAGCGCCGCCCCGCTAGTGCGTTGGATTACGTAGCGGTGTGCTCGCCGAATTATCTACATCACGCCCATATCGCTGCCGGACTTCGATTGGGTTGTGACGTCATTTGTGAAAAACCGTTGGTTCCAACAGCCGCTATTCTGGACGACCTCGCCCTGGTCGAAAAGGAGACCGGCAAGCGCGTTTATAATATTTTGCAACTTCGTCATCACCAGGCAATCCTTACGCTGAAAAACAAGGTTGCGGTTGAAAATCGAGAAACGAAGTATGACGTCGAACTCACGTACATCACGTCGCGTGGCAAGTGGTATATGGAAAGCTGGAAGGGCGACCCGCGTAAGTCCTTCGGTGTAGCCACCAATATTGGTGTGCATTTTTACGACATGCTCCATTTCATTTTCGGCAAGCTTCAGCGCAATGTGGTGCATTTCGTCAGCGAGTATAAAGCTGCCGGCTATCTGGAATATGAAAAGGCCCGTGTCCGCTGGTTTCTTTCTATCGATGCCAACGATCTACCTGACGTCGTGAAAGGTAAAAAGCCAACGTATCGTTCGATTACCGTCGACGGCGATGAGATTGAGTTTTCTGAAGGCTTCACTGATCTTCATACCGTCAGCTACCAGGAAATATTGGCGGGCCGTGGGTATGGCCTGGAAGATGCCCGACACTGCGTGGAAACAGTAGAAACCATCCGCTCATCTGTCATCAGCAAGCCGTCCGACGATGAAGGCCATCCCTTTCTTAACACTTTGAGTCGATGAGAGCTATATGACCTATCAGGTACATCCTTCAGCAATTGTTGATGATGGTGCGCAGATCGGAAGTGGATCGCGCGTGTGGCATTTTGTACATGTCTGCGCAGAAGCTCGTATCGGCAAGGATTGCTCGTTGGGGCAAAACGTCTTTGTGGGTAATCGCGTCGTTATCGGCAACAACGTGAAGATACAGAACAATGTCTCGGTGTATGACAACGTTACACTTGAAGATGATGTTTTCTGTGGCCCAAGCATGGTGTTTACCAATGTCTACAACCCGCGAAGCGCAGTGTCACGCAAAGACGAGTATCGCGACACTGTCGTGAAAAGAGGCGTTACGTTGGGGGCCAATTGCACGGTAGTTTGCGGGGTGACCATTGGTGAATACGCCTTCATCGCCGCGGGTGCTGTGGTCAATAGGGATGTCAAACCTTACGCTTTGATTGCAGGTGTGCCTGCAAAGCAAATTGGCTGGATGAGTCAGCAAGGTGAGCGTATTCCGCTGTTGCTGTCTGGAGAAGGTGAGTACACCTGCCCCCATACGGCACAGCGCTATAAGTTGGTGGGTGAGACTCTGGAGTGCCTTGGCGCATGAATATTCCATTCGTCGATTTGAAAACTCAATACGAAGCTTTGAAATCCAAGATTCAACTTCGAATGAATACAGTGCTGGAACATGGCCAATATATTATGGGGCCTGAAGTTGCTGAGCTTGAATCGCAACTTGCCAGTTATACGGGTGCAAAGCACTGCATTACGGTATCAAGTGGTACTGACGCTCTGCTGATAAGCCTGATGGCGCTGGGCGTGGGCCCGGATGATGAAATCGTCACTACCCCGTTTACGTTTGCCGCAACCGCTGAAGTGATTGTTCTCTTGGGCGCGACGCCCGTATTTGTTGATATCGATCCGTTGACGTGCAATATCGATGTTGAAAAATTAGAGATTGCAATAACGTCCAGGACGAAGGCGATTATGCCGGTTAGCCTCTATGGGCAACCATCGGATATGGATGAAATCAACGCAATTGCTGCCCGTCATGGAAATATTCCGGTCATCGAGGATGCGGCGCAAAGTTTCGGAGCCGAGTACAAGGGACGCAAGAGTTGCAACTTGTCGACCTTCGGTTGTACCAGTTTTTTCCCAAGCAAGCCTCTAGGTTGTTACGGCGACGGCGGGGCGATATTTACGTCCGATGATGCGCTCGCCCAAGCCTGTCGGGAAATTCGTGTTCATGGTCAAAGTCAGCGATATTTGCATACCCGTATCGGTCTCGGTGGACGTATGGATACGCTTCAGTGTGCCATCGTGCTGGCCAAGCTTGAACGATTTGAGTGGGAAGTCGAGCAACGGATCGCGGCGGGTGCTCAATACAACCGAGCGATGGATGAGTTGGGAGTTAAACGGGTACAGCAAAAATCGGACCGCACCAGTATGTATGCACAATACACCGTGATGGTCGACAAACGAGACGAGGTCCAGGCCGCTCTTAAATTCAAAGGGATTCCCACAGCCGTTCACTATCCGGTGCCATTGAACGAGCAGCCCGTCTACCGTCGTTATGGTTCTTCGGCAGATACGCCTGTTTCCACGGCTGTTGCACAGCGGGTCATGAGCCTACCGATGAGCGCTGACGTCTTTCCTGTGATTAAGCAGGTGGTGTCCGGTCTGCAAAGCGTATTGAGCATTGAGTCATGAATGAATAAAAGACTGTTCGGTAATGCAGGGATATTTCTGGGCGCGAATATCATCAACGCCGGAATTCCTTTTTTGCTTCTGCCGTTTCTGACGCGTGCGCTGACACCCGCTGACTATGGGGTGGTCGCCATGTTCGGCATCATGGTCAACCTCTTCGGCACCCTGACTGGGTTGAGTGTGCATGGGGCGATCGGCGTTCGTTATTTTGAGTTGGAAAAGAGCGTTCTGTCTCGATACATAGGGGCCTGCGTCGGGATCCTTTTTGTCAGCACGGCGGTGATCTTTGCTCTGGTGGCCGTGTTCGGCAAGTGGTTGGAAGAACCGACGAACCTGCCCTATGAATGGTTGCTGATTGCCGTCCTGATCTCCGGTTTGCAGTTCCTTATCAATATCAAACTGACGCTTTGGCAGGTGCGTGGCGTTGCCAAGCAGTACGGCGTCTTCCAGGTTTCCCAAGGCTTGATGAATGCCGGCGTATCGTTGATTTGTATTTTCGGTTTTTTGATGGCTTGGGAAGGGCGGGTGCTGGGACAGGTCATCGCAACGGCCGTTTTTGGCGTCCTGGCGTTGATTGCTTTGTTTTTGAACAGCGAGTTGAGCCGCCCTAAAGCGGGTGAAGGTCAAGTTAAAGACGCGCTGAAATTCGGTGTGCCTCTCATTCCGCACGTGATTGGCGGGCTGGTGATGGTCGTCGCGGATCGGTTCATCATTGCCAACATGCTTGATGTGCAGGCGGTTGGCATATACACCTTGGCGCTTCAGATCGGGATGATCATGGGGCTGATCGCCGACGCGTTTATCAAGGTCTATGGCCCGTGGCTGTATGGAAAACTGAAAGAAAACACCGATGACGCCCGGTTGGAAGTGGTCGGGGTGACTTATCTGGTGTGGTTGACCTTCATAGCGATGGCGCTTGTAGCAATCGGATTTTGCGAACTGTTTTTCTCAGCGGTGGTCGGGAAGGATTTTGCGGCGGCCAAAGATATCGTATTCTGGTTTTTCCTGGGTCAGACGTTCAAGGGAATGTACATGTCGATTGCAGGACTGTTCTTCTTCTCCTCTCGCACCAGCAGCGTCTCCCTGGTGACTGTGTGCACGGGGGTTTTCTCTGTCCTGGTCACCATCGCTTTTGTGAAGCTGCTCGGCCTGCAAGGCGCTGCCATTGCGTACGCGCTTTCCGAGGGGGTGCTGTTTTCCTTTGCATGGTTGTTGTCGCGACGCATTTATAAAATGCCATGGTCTGAAGTAACTTCCTCGCTGTCGTTGATTGTGAACCGAGGCTTTTCAAGATGAAGGTTGTTGTGTATCGCTTTGCTGCCAGGTTGCTGGATTTTCTTCGACACGCAGGTTGGGAAATAACCTACACAACCTATCGCAGTAAATATGATCTGCATAAAAACTTTGGCTTTAACGGTGCTTATATTCAATTTTACGGCGACGGTAAAATTGAGGCCGGGGAGGGCAGCTATATTGGCGGTTTGTCGACCGTCCAGGCGGTATCCGGGTGTACTGTAAAGATCGGCTCTGGCTGTCGCATCTCGCACAATGTGAGGATGTATACACAGTCCGCCGACGCGGACGCCGATTTCTCCGTAGCGAGTCCGCCGCAGAAGCAAGGAAATGTGTTGATCGGTGACTATTGCTGGATTGGTGCCAATGTCTTCATCAGCCCTGACGTGAGCATCGGCAGGAATTCGGTCATAGGGGCGAACTCCGTGGTCACTAAGAATATTCCGTCGGATGAGATTTGGGGAGGCGTTCCGGCGAAGCTTATCCGACGAAAAAAAATCGCGAACGATGCGGCCTTATAATGGTTTTCGGTTCTTTGTGCCGACTATATTTTGAGAGTGAAATATGCGAGTAATTGCGAAGCTGGATGTCAAGCCTCCACAGGTTGTAAAACCTGTCCATTTTGAGGGGCTGCGAAAGATGGGCAACCCGGGCGACCTGGCCTATAAATATTATGCACAGGGTGCTGACGAGATCTGTTATATCGACATCGTCGCCAGCTTATATCGACGTGAAATTCTTCATGAGTTGATCTCGGACACGGCGAAGAGAATCCTCGTTCCTTTTGCTGTCGGTGGTGGCGTGCGTAACCCTGATGATTTCTCAAAATTGTTCCACCACGGTGCGGACAAGGTCGTCATCAACACCGGTGCAATCGAAGACCCGTCCAGAATTGACGCTGCAGCCCAGATTTTTGGCGGGCAATCTGTCGTTGTGAATATTGAGGCTAAACGAATCGCCGATAATAGCTGGGTGTGCTACACCGACTGTGGTCGTATACCGACCGACCGCGACGTTGTTTTGTGGGCCAAAGAAGCAGAGGCACGTGGTGCGGGCGAAATTCTTTTGCAGTCGGTTGATTGTGACGGTCGTCAACGCGGTTTTGATATCGCCCTTGCAAAAGCAGTGGTGGACGCGGTGAACATCCCCGTAGTCGTGGCCAGTGGCGCCGGGACGCTTCAGCATATCCTGGACGTCGCAAAACAGGCCAACCCTAGCGGTATAGCCCTGGCTTCAATGCTTCATTATGATAAAACCACGATTGGGGACGTTAAACGCTTCTTGATCGAGCATGGTGTGGAGGTAGCAGTATGAGTCAGCAGATCGGTGTAGTTGACTACGGTGCCGCGGGCAACGTGTTCAGTATGGCCAAGGCGCTCGAATGCGCAGGCGCCAAGGTTAAGGTCGTCAAACACCCTCAGGATTTGGCAGGCGTCGATAAGCTGGTAATGCCTGGTGTTGGCAGTTTCGTAGATGGCATGCGTGAGCTAAACGAATCGGGTATGGCGGAGGCGATTGTCAAGTACGCGGCAACTGACCGCCCGTTGCTCGGCATCTGTCTGGGCATGCAAGTACTCAGCAAGGTTGGTTTTGAGTACGGCGAAAGCACCGGGCTCGGTTTGGTGCTCGGTGAAGTGCGACCTATGCAGTGCAAAGGCGTTGTACCGCATATGGGTTTCAACACTGTGTCAATCGTGAATGATTCGCCATTGTTGAAAGGCGTGAGTCCGTCTGATCGTTTCTATTTTATGCACTCTTTCGAAGTACAGAAATACACTGATGTTATCGCCCTGACAACCTACGCCGGGCATCAGTTCGTTTCTGGAATACAACGCGGGAATATTTTTGGCGTACAGTTCCATCCAGAAAAAAGTCGCGAAACCGGTATTCGTGTTTTTGAAAACTTTTTAGCTTTGTGAGTCCGGAATGAATAATCAAGAATTGTTTGGACGCTACGGTCTTCCGTTAGATATCCAGTTTTGCAAAAAATGCTCCATGAATAACCAGCGGCCTTCGTCGACTGTGGAGTTCAAAAACAAACCGGGCGAGATTAAAAAAGCTATTTTTTTCGATGAGCATGGCGTCTGCGATGCCTGTAACTTTGCTGAGAAGAAAAAGTCGATTGATTGGTCCGAGCGCGAACGTGAGTTGAAAGATCTGTGCGACCGCCATCGCCGGACTGATGGAAGTTATGACGTCGTAGTGCCAGGCAGCGGCGGTAAGGATAGCGTGATGGCTGCGCATGTCCTCAAGTTTAAATACAAAATGAACCCTATTCTTGTCACGTGGCCGCCTGCACTTTATACCGATATAGGTCGGTATAATTTTGACGCTTGGCTAAACGCTGGTTTTGCGAACTACACGTATCACCAAAACAAACAAGTACACCGCACGCTGACGCGTCACGCTTTTGAAGACCTCTGCCATCCTTTTCAACCCTTCATTCTCGGGCAAAAGAACCTGGCTCCCAAAATGTCTGCTTTGCTTGACATCCCTCTCGTGATCTTCGGCGAAAACGAAGCTGAATACGGCAATGCTATCGAGGATAACGACAAGCCGAATCGTGACCCAAAATACTACTCTGCCGAGAGGCAGTTGGATGATTTGTACCTGGGTGGCGTCAGTGCGCGGGAATTGATGGAAAAATATAAATTCACTGCTGCGGATCTTGAAGCTTATTTGCCAGTGAGCCCGTACAAGCTTCAGGAAGTTGGTACCGAGGTTCACTACCTTGGTTATTACATGAAGTGGCATCCCCAAGAGACCTACTATTTTTCTGTCGAAAATTCTGACTTCATGCCGAATGATCACAGGACCGAGGGTAGCTTCAGTAAGTACAGCTCTCTGGACGATATGATCGATTGGTTGCATTACTATACGACGTATATCAAGTTTGGTATCGGTCGCGCGACTTATGACGCCGCGCAAGAAATTCGTAATGGCGATATTACCCGGGATGAGGGCATATCGTTAATCAAGCGCTTCGATGGTGAGTATCCTGAGATTTATCAGAAGCAGTGCCTGGAGTACATGGGGATCACTCAACAGCGTTTTGACGAAGTGATTGAAAAATTCAGAACGCCTCACCTTTGGGATAAGACCAACACCGGGTGGGAATTGAAGAAACCCATCTGGAAGGCCTGAGTCGTTTTGATATGAGGGATTTAAAGTGAAAAAGGCATTAATTACAGGCGCTGACGGTTTTATCGGTTCTCACCTGACCGAATTGCTCGTGCGCGAAGGGTATGAAGTCAAGGCGCTGTCTCAGTACAACTCCTTTAATTACTGGGGCTGGCTGGAAAGCGTCGATTGCTTGAAAAGCATCGAAGTATTGAGTGGGGATGTGCGTGATCCACATTACTGCAAACACATCACGAAAGATGTTGATGTCGTTTTCAACCTGGCCGCGCTGATTGCTATTCCTTACTCTTACGTCGCTCCTGATAGTTACGTCGATACCAATATCAAGGGGACGTTGAACATTTGCCAGGCTGCTCTGGAAAACGGGGTTCAGCGGGTTATCCATACTTCCACCAGTGAAGTATACGGTACCGCACAATATGTGCCGATCGATGAAAAGCACCCGTTGCAGGCGCAGTCGCCTTACAGTGCTTCGAAGATTGGTGCCGATGCAATGGCGATGAGTTTTTACAATGCATTTGATTTGCCTTTGACCATTGCGCGTCCCTTCAACACCTACGGTCCTCGGCAATCTGCAAGGGCCGTGATCCCTACCATCATTACCCAGATTGCCAGCGGCAAGAAACAGATTCAACTGGGCGATACCACCCCGACGCGTGACTTCAACTACGTCGCAGATACTTGCCGTGGGTTTCTGGAATTGGCTCGTTGTGATGAGGCAGTAGGGGAAGTCGTTAACATCGGCTCCAACTACGAGATATCCGTCGGTGACACCCTTAACCTCATCCGTGAGCTGATGGGCAGTGATGTCGAGTTCCTGACTGATGAGCAAAGAATTCGTCCCGGCAAGTCGGAAGTTTTCCGCTTGTGGTGCGATAACACGAAAATACGCGGACTGACGGGCTTCGAGCCGAAGTATGACATTCGACAGGGTCTCCAACAGACAATCGACTGGTTGCTGATCCCCGAGAACCTGGCCAAATACAAAGCCGATATTTACAACGTTTGAGGCGCTCCTATGTTCGACTCTCTAATCCAGTTTGTACGTTCGCAATACCGTACGAACGATTTCATTCCACTTCACGCGCCTGTTTTTCTGGGACATGAGCGTGATTATGTGGTGGAAACCATCGAGTCGACGTTCGTTTCAAGCGTGGGCGCCTTCGTGGATCGCTTTGAACGGGATATGGCTGCATACACCGGCAGCCCTCGCGCAGTTGCGACGGTAAACGGCACGGCGGCACTGCACGCCGCTCTGTTGTTGGCGGGGGTCAAGGCCGGTGACCTGGTGGTGACTCAATCGCTGACGTTTGTCGCGACGTGCAACGCCATAGCCTACTGCTCTGCCGAGCCGGTGTTTGTCGATGTTGATCGCCACACGTTGGGGTTATCGCCCAAGGCGCTCGAGATCTGGCTGGAGGCTAACGCGCAGCTGGGTGCCGATGGCGTGTGCCGGTATAAGGCAACCGGCCAGATCGTGCGAGCCTGTCTGCCGATGCATACCTTTGGGCACCCGGTCGAACTGGATGATCTGGTGGATGTATGCCGTCGTTGGGGGCTGGTTCTGGTCGAAGACGCGGCGGAATCCCTCGGCAGTTTGTACAAAGGTAAACACACGGGCTGCTTCGGTAGCTTGGGAACCCTTAGTTTTAATGGCAACAAGATCATCACGACGGGCGGCGGTGGGATGATCTTGGCTAATGAGGAGCTAGGCACTCGTGCCAAGCACCTTACGACTACTGCCAAGCAGCCACACCCGTACGAGTATGTGCATGACGAACTCGGCTATAACTATCGCCTGCCAAATCTCAATGCCGCGCTGGGGTGTGCGCAGCTTGAACAGTTGGAGCGCTTTATCGCTTCAAAACGCGAACTGGCCTCGCGCTACGCTCAGTTGTTCGAAGGCAGTGATTTGCAGTTCGTCAAAGAGCCGGAAGGCTGCCGGTCCAACTACTGGCTGAACGCTGTCATTTGCGACAACAGCGTTCAGCGGGACGAGCTGCTCAAGGCGACCAATGACAATGGCGTCATGACCCGGCCAATCTGGAAGCTGATGAGCGACCTGCCGCTTTATGCGCGGTGTCTGCACGGCGACCTGACAAACTCCGAGTGGTTGGCCGCGCGCATTGTCAATTTGCCAAGTAGCGTAGTGCCGGAGACACAAGGGTGAAACGCACCATTGCTGTGTTTACCGGATCAAGGGCGGAGTACGGACTGCTTTACTGGTTGCTGAAAGATCTCCAGTCGAGCAGCGAGTTTCAGCTGCAGGTCATTGTCAGTGGCATGCATCTGTCGCCCGAATTCGGCGAAACCTGGCGTCAGGTTGAGGAGGATGGTTTTGACATCGACGCCAAAGTTGAAATGTTGCTTTCATCTGACTCCGCCGTTGGCATCGCAAAATCAATGGGCGTCGGCACTTTAGGTTTTGCCGACGCACTTGATCGGCTGCGTCCGGACTTGCTGGTGATTCTCGGGGATCGCTTCGAGGCCCTGGCAATTGCGCAAACTGCTTTGGTCATGCGTATTCCCATTGCCCACCTTCATGGTGGCGAAATTACCGAGGGTGCTTATGACGATGCCATTCGACATGCCATTACCAAAATGGCTTACCTGCACTTTGTAGCCACCGAAACCTATCGACATCGTGTCATTCAGATGGGGGAGTCGCCCGAGCGTGTTTTCAACGTTGGGGCCGTCGGTATCGATCACTTGGTGCGTGCGCCAAGAATGAGTGCAGAGGAACTTCGTGCGAGTCTCGATTTCCCCCTGCGTTCGCCCTACTTGGTCGTCACCTACCACCCTGTCACGCTGCTGGAAGAAAGCCCTCGGGAAAGCTTCATTGCGCTCACCGAGGCGTTGGACAAGTTTCCTGATCACCAGATCATCTTGACCTACCCCAATGCCGACAATGGCGGCCGGGCAATTATTCCTTTGCTTGAGGCCTATGCGCAGCGTCAGCCACAGCGTGTACTGGCGATACCCTCGTTGGGCTTCAGGCGTTATCTTTCCGCTATCTCAATGGCCTCTGCGGTAGTGGGTAATTCTTCCAGCGGGATCATCGAGGTCCCGGCGTTTGGTATTCCAACCGTTGATATCGGCGTGCGCCAGAAGGGTAGGTTGGCTGCCGACTCTGTCCTGCATTGCGAGCCCGATCGCGATTCGATCGAACAGGCGCTTCGCAAGGCCTTGTCATCCGAGTTTGCCGCAGACTGTAAAGCGACGGTTAATCCCTATGGCAAGGGTCATGCCTGCGAGGCAATCCTGGCGGTCCTGAAGCAGTACGACGGGGCGTCCCATAAATCATTCCATGATTTGAGCTGACCTATGAAGCAGACCGACACAGATACGGTGTACATCATCGCCGAAGCAGGCGTGAATCATAATGGTGACCGGGCCTTGGCATTTGCATTAGTAGATGCAGCAGCCGACGCCGGCGCAGACGCCGTCAAGTTTCAGACATTTGATGCTGCCAAACTTGCTGCAAAGCACCTTGGCAAAGCGGCTTATCAGAAAAAAAGTACCGATGAAGCAGAAAGCCAGTTATCGATGCTGAAGAAACTCGAGTTGCCGAGAGAGTGGCATGCGGAACTGCAAAGCTACGCTCACCAGAAGGGAATTGATTTCCTTTCTACGGCATTCGACACCGACAGCCTGAAGTTTCTCTGCAGTCTGGACATGCCGTTGTTCAAAGTACCTTCGGGTGAGCTCACCAACGCTCCGTTGTTGTGGCAGTTTGCGCGTACCGGAAAGAAGCTGATCCTGTCGACCGGGATGGCTACCCTTTCCGAGGTGGAGCAGGCACTGGCCATTGTGGCCCATGCCCTCGCGTTCACTGAAGAACCGAACAACATGGATGATGTCTGGCGCAACTGGGGCAGCCGTGATGCGCGCGCGAGGTTGCTCGGGCACGTGACGCTGCTTCACTGCACTTCCCAATACCCAACCCCTTGGGCGGAAGTCAACCTGAGGGCAATGGATACGCTAGCCTCGGCATTCGGGCTTGAGATCGGGTACTCGGATCACACCGAGGGCGGTCTGATTTCCATCGCTGCCGTTGCTCGCGGAGCGCGGGTGATCGAAAAACATTTCACGCTGGACAGGTCCATGCCTGGCCCGGATCACCTGGCGTCGCTCGAGCCCCATGAACTCAAGGCGATGGTGTCGGATATCAGGGCCTTGCAGCAGGCGCTGGGGGACGGAGCCAAGGCCCCGCAGGAAAGCGAGTGGGACACCCGCAAAGCTGCTCGCCAACAAGTGGTCGCGGCTTGTGGGATCGAAGAAGGCGAAATCCTGACTCGCGAGCATTTGACGACAGCAAGAAGCGGGCGGGGTATGGTGCCGACGGCGTTGTGGGGGTTGGTCGGTACGCGTGCAGCAAGGGCTTATTCGGTCGGTGAGAACCTCGAGCCTTGAGCGCTCACAAACCGCTGGTAATCCTCGGGGCGGGCGGCCACGCCAAGGTCCTTTTGTCGCTTGTACAGTCCGCCGGATTTGACGTGCTGGGAGTCTGTGACCCGGTGTTGGCAGATCAGGCGGGTGGACAGTGGCGCGGTATTTCGATTCTAGGCGGTGACTCGGCCCTGGACGCCCTTGACCCCGGATCCATAGAGCTGGTGAATGGTCTGGGGCAACTCGTTGGCGGCACAGTGCGACAAAAAGTATTTAAACGACTGAGCGCGCGGGGATTTCGGTTCCCGGTTCTCGTGCATCCCCGGGCTTGGGTGGACTCCACTGCGAGCCTGGGGGAGGGCGTCCAGATCATGGCGGGTGTAATTATTCAAGCCGACGTGGTGATTGGCGCTAACTCAATCATTAACACCTGTGCCGGAATTGATCATGATTGCCGGTTGGGCGAGGATGTTCACGTCGCGCCTGGAGCCACGCTCTGCGGAAGCGTGCAGGTGGAAAACGCTGCATTTATTGGCAGTGGCGCCACTGTGATCCAGGGACTGAAGGTCGGAACAGAAGCCGTTGTAGGGGCTGGTGCTACCCTGACCAGGAACCTCGAGGCTCGCCAGGTTTTGTTTGGTCCTGCGGGGCGCAAGAAAGACGCCCCGAAGGAAGACTAGGAGTATTTTATGCAGCAATGGAAATCAGTACTCGTAAGCCCCGATACGTCCCTTGAGGAGGCGGTAGCGACGCTTGATCGTGAGGGCTTGCGTATTGTTCTGGTTGTAGATGCTGAAGGTTGCCTGTTGGGGACCCTGACTGACGGCGATGTTCGACGCAGCCTGCTTAAACATCTGCCGCTGGATGTAAAAGTGCGCGACGTGATGTGCGCTTCGCCGCAGACCGTTGAGCGGGGATGGAGCAAGGAACGCATTCTGGCAGTAATGGAAAAGCATCAATTGCTCCAACTGCCGGTAGTGGATGCGCAGCAGCGTGTCGTAGGTCTGGAAACTCTCCATGGACTGATGCAAAAGAAACAGCACGACAATCCGGTATTTTTAATGGCCGGGGGGTTTGGTTCACGGTTGCGGCCATTGACGCAACATTGCCCTAAACCACTGCTCAAGGTTGGCGACAAACCCATTCTCGAACTGATTCTGGAAAGTTTTATCAGTGCGGGCTTTCACCGGTTTTTCGTCTCTACCCATTACATGCCGGAAATGATTCGCGAATACTTTGGCGATGGCAGCCGTTGGGGGGTCAGCATTCGTTACGTCCATGAAGATGAGCCCTTAGGGACTGGGGGCGCGCTCGGTTTACTGCCCCATGACGAAATCGATTTGCCACTGTTCATGATGAACGGCGACTTGTTGACTACTCTCAATTTTCAGAACTTGCTTGATTTCAACCATGAGCAGCCATGTGTGGCCACCATGTGCGTTCGCGAATACGAACACTGTATCCCCTATGGCGTTATTCAGAGTGAAGGCCATCGAATTCTCTCGATGGTCGAGAAGCCGGTGCACAAGTTTTTTATCAACGCCGGCATCTATTTGCTCTCACCGAAACTGGTAAAAAGCGTCAAGCCTGGAACCCATATAGACATGCCAACACTCTTGAGCCAACAGATAGCCAAGGGAGAAGCAGTAAATTCGTTTCCCATACATGAATACTGGTTGGACATCGGCCGCATGGAAGACTTCAACCGTGCTCAATCTGATATCACCGGGCTGTTCAATGGATAGTGCTGAAAGCGGTCTGGATCTATTGGTGATCGTACCGGCCCGGGGAGGAAGTAAACGCCTCCCCGGGAAAAATCTCATGGAGCTACAGGGCAAACCATTGATCCGCTGGACACTTGAAGCGGCTTTGGACAGTCAGGTCAGTGACTTGGTGATAGTCAACAGTGACGATGATGCCATCCTCGCTGAGGGGGAGCGGTTAGGTGTAAGAACCGTGAAACGCCCGGTGCTGCTTGCGACGGACACGGCCTCAACCTTTGATGTTTTGATTCAAACACTGGATGTACTCGCGGAAGAGGGCATCAGACCGAAAAGATTGATGCTGCTCCAACCGACCTCGCCACTACGGTGTGCGGAAAATATCCGCGATGCGGTGCAGCTAATGGACAATACGAATGCTTCTAGCGTCGTTAGCGTGTGCCCATGCGAACATTCCCCGTTGTGGAGTAATGTGCTGGGAGCGGATGGAAGCATGACGGATTTTTTGCGTCCGGAACTGCTTAACCGGCGTAGCCAGGACTTACCGGATTATTATCGTTTGAATGGGTCGATTTACCTGGCAAAAACAGAAGATTTCGTGCGCGAGAAAGGTTTTTTCATGGCGAACAGTCGTGCCTATATCATGACTGCCGAACAGTCAGTAGATATTGATAATCGTATTGATTTCAAATTGTGTGATGTGCTGATGGGTGAGCGCATCAAATGATGTTTTTCTTGAAATTGCAAACGTTGATATCTGCTATTTTTACTCCCGGCGGGTGGGGTAAATTGAGAGCAGCCGAAGTTTTATTCGTTCGGCATGATGCCAATTGTGGATACATTTATCAGGGGGAAGCCTATTCGCCCATCATCGATACGATGGTTGATATTTGCCTGCTCCGTAATCTAAGTGTTCAATCGATCGCGACGCCATACAGCAAGTTGGTCGGCGACCAGGCTTACAACTCTCCCGTCGCTTTCAATCGTTCGTTTATTGTCATTGCACTTGTGGGTCGCGTCCTCGGCAAAATTATCGGCGACAAGAAAAGCGCCAAATGGGTCGCTTCAAAAAGAACAGATATTTGGCTAAAAATTCTTCGCTCCGTGAAGCCAAAGCTCGTGATTGGCATTCAACCCGAGCCCGCGTTGTGCAGAGCGTGCCGAGTCATGGCAATCCCTGTTTACGATTATCAGCATGGTGTCATTGACAAAAATGACCTGTGGTATGGGGAACTACTGGCAAAGTCTGCTGCGCCCGAGGATCTCCCGTACGGCTTTCTATGTTGGGATCAGGCCAGTGCGAAAGTCCTGCAAACCTGGGCACCCGATAAGGGAGCTACAGTCACTGTGGTTGGACATCCTTGGTTTCAGCGATTTAACAACGCAAAGGCACAAGATCGATTAGTTGAAACAGCCTGGCAAGATCACCCCAAAATTTTTAATGATGACAAACCTGTGATATTGGTGGCCCTGCAATGGGGGTTGCACCTTCACTACTATCCCGAAGAGAGCTTCAACAAGGTTATGTGCAGTGCCTTGGAATCCGTTATCAAGTCAACCAGTGATAAATATAATTGGCTGTTGCGACTGCATCCTGTCCAGTTGAGGGGAGACGAGGGGGTGGCATGCGAAGAGTACTTGTCTGCGCAGTTTTCCGGCATGGCGGTTGAGTGGCACAAGGCAAGCATAATGCCGTTGCCGCTGCTACTCTCTCAGATTGATCTTCACATTACGGATATGAGTACCGTCGTCATTGAGGCGTCGTGGTTTGGTATTCCATCCGCGCTGCTCAATCCGTTTTTAAACAAGGGTGGCAGTATCGAGAGTTTGTACGAATACGAAAGGGAATCAGGTTTTGCGGCCGTCGTTCCGCAGGAGATTCAGCCCATCATCTCGTGGATCGAAGCTAAGTTGCAGATCGGTAAAATTGTCCCGGAGGCCCAAGTGGGCGACACCACCGCGGAAACGTGGGTAAACACTATGCTCAATAGCTCTATTAAACACTAACCATGGTACTTTTCTGTTTTTTTAAAGGGTAACGGGGTGGTGCTGAGGATGAGAGGTTGATGTGCAAATATATATAAGAAAATCAACTATTTATCTATCATTCTATGCCGTTTTGGCAATTATTTTTTACTTTGCTTTTGGCCATGACGCTTTGGAAGGAGTGATTGATTTTCAGTTTTATGCAGATTCCTTGACCTACGAAAAAGCTTATCTGGAGAGCAGTTTTTCTTCTGTATCTGAAATGGTTTCTGTCGGTAACAATTACCTTGGGCCTTTGTTGCTGTTGGAAGCGGTAGATGGCAACAGGTTTTTAGTAATGCTGGTCAATATTTTTATTCTGTTTTGGTCGATAAGGCTGGTCGGTAAAGGCAGCGAGCCTACACGTCTTGGTCTCGCTGTGTTTTTGTTATTTTTAAGCCCGATAACTTTTTTCAGTCTGATTTCGATTAACAAAGAAATCATTTCAATGTTGGCCATGGCTTTTATGGTCACATGGGTACGAAAAAAACAGCTCGGATACCTCGTGCTATGCTTGATATGTTCCTTCTTCGTCCGCTGGCAGTTTACGCTTTTTGTGATACTCGTATTTCTAACGTTCTCGCCCATGAACTTTCTTCGCAACCGCCGCGGCTGGTATGTGGCCATTTTGTTGCTCGGACTATCAGTGGCTTATTGGCTGATGTTAGGCTTTTTTTCTGGCATTACTGATATTGCCGAAATGGGCGGCATGGAGAACGAAGGCAGTGGGTTGTACACGCAGTTCATCCGACTGCAGAATCAGGGTTTGTATTTCCTGGTCTTTGTGCCAAAGGCTCTGCACGCCATGTATGGCTTGATTTTTAAGGCTGATCACCTTTTATCGCCGGTCGATTTATACAATGACTTCGTGGTGACGTCGCACTGCATCGCAGCGTTCCTGGTATTTTGCCTGGTATTGCTGAAGGGCAGACTGCGATTGAGTAATGATCTAGTGTTCGTTGCGGTCATTTACTGTGCCGTTTTTGTGCTGAGCCCCATTTATGCGCCGCGTTATTTCTATCCGGTGTTTTTCCTGCTCTGCCTGGTGCTTTCAAGGTTGCCACCCAAGACGGCGGCGGTGATAACGGTTGGCGATGAAACAGACTCAAGCCTTTCCAGCAATCCTCTGCGCAAGGTATGAGCACGGGCGGGGGATGCCAGTTTTTGGGCGCAGCCCATACACAGCAGGGGGGCGGGGGTGACACATGTTTTTCGCGGACGGCTGTGTATGACACCCTCCAGCGTCTACGAAAGCTGCACTGTTTCAGGTATCCTGTGAGCGCGATGTACCTATTTCGACGCAAGTTTACAGGGATGAAAATGGTTCCTGCAGGCCGCCAGTAACGCAGATCACAGATGTTTATAACAGTGGCTGAGCTGAGGACGATATTTTGTATACAGGGTTGCTTATCAAGTTGTTGCAGAGTTTTTCGGGATGAAGGTTCTTTACATCGATGGTGTGGGGCCTTTTGGCGGGGCCTCCAGAAGCCTTTTCGAGCTTGTGAGGACCTTGTCTTCTCGTGATGTTCAGCCGTATTTTGTCTGCGTGCGCGGAACCGCGTTGAACTTTTACAAGCAGGTAGCAAAGGACCATATCGCAACAGTTGGTTTGACCCGATTTGATAATACGTTGTATGGACATTATCGAGGCAGCCGGTGGTTAATCCTGCTTAGAGAATTATCCTACTTGCCGTTCACTTTTATTTCGCTGTTTCAGGCAAAGCGTCGATGGAAGGATATTGACCTCATTCATGTAAATGAGTTGACGGAAATATTTCCTTTGTTGTTGGCCCGGCTTCTATTCAGAGTGCCCGTGGTTGTTCATGTGCGATCACTTACCTGGTCTGATCCAAAGTCATTCCGCTGCCGATGGCTCTTCGAAAAGCTCAATATCCGTGTGAACGCAATTATTGCGATTGATGAAAATGTACGTTCAACGTTACCACCCGATTTTAATGTGACGGTGGTTCAAAATTCGTTTACCCCATCAAGCGCGAGTGTCAGGGACGAATCCATGGTCTCAAGGCTTGACCAGATTCAGAGTGACGCGATCAAAATCGGGTTCGTTGGCAACCTGCACCACTCAAAAGGACTATTCGACCTGATCGAAGCGGCAAAATTGGTCATTGATCGAGGCGATAACGTTCAATTTGTGATTATTGGCGGCTCCACGCGTACAGGCGGCGGTCTGAAATCCTGGCTTATAAAGAAAGCGGGTTTTGCGCAGGATGTAGAGTCGGAGCTTCAATCGTTAATTTCCCAATACTCCCTCCAATCTGTGTTCCATATGTTTGGTCCTACGATCGATATTCAAAGTGTGTATGAACGAATCGATGTTCTATGTTTCCCATCCCATTTTGATGCCCCTGGCAGACCTGTATTCGAGGCAGCATTCTCAGGAGTGCCTTGCATTGCCGCGGTGAGTAAGCCGCGTCCGGATACGTTGCTGGATTACGAGACGGGTATCGCTGTTCCGCCGAAGGATCCAGTCAAGTTGGCGGATGCAATCAGTTATTTTGCTCATAACCGCCCGGAAATAAAGCGCATGGGAGCAAATGCAAAAAAACTCGCGGAAGATAATTTCAACCCGGAAAAAAATGCCGACAGGGTTTTAAAAGTTTATTCAAATCTCGTGGCTGCGAAGTGATCTCGATGATCAGCCATGCGACGGGGTTTGTTTTATTGGATGGGGTTGCTCATGAGTAAAGATTATAAGATTTGCACCTGCTGCATTATGGATACCTCAGATCCTAATGTAACTTTTGACGAGCGTGGGCGCTGCGACTATTGCCAGAATTTTGAATCAGTAATCGCTCCCAATTGGCACTTCGACCAGCGTGGCGAAAGCGAGCTGATGAAGATGGCCGAAAAAATCAAGGAAGACGGAAAAGACCGTGAATTTGATTGCATTATTGGATTAAGCGGTGGCCTGGACAGCTCTTATGTCAGCTACATCGCGAAGGAGAAAATGGGCTTACGGCCTCTGCTTTTTCACGTCGACGCTGGATGGAATACCGATCAGGCAGTAGGCAATATTGAGAAGTTGGTAGATGGTCTGAAACTGGATCTGTATACCGAAGTGATCAATTGGGAGGAGATGAAGGACCTCCAGGTCGCTTTTCTCAAATCTCAGGTATCGGATCAGGATTTGCCTCAGGATACTGCGTTTTTTTCAGCGCTATACAAGTTTGCCAAAGCACACAAGATCAAGTATGTGCTGACCGGCGGGAACTATTCGACAGAGTGCTGCCGAGAACCCGAGGAGTGGGGCGGTTATCCGGGCATCGACAAGTTGCTGATTAAGGATATCCACGCAAAATTCGGCAAAAGACCGTTAAAAAGTTTTCCCATTGTGGATATTCTTTTATACAAACTGTATTACCGCTACGTCTTAGGCATGAAAGTGGTAAAGCCTTTGAACCTGGTGCCCTATGTGAAGGCCGAAGCCGAGGAAACACTTGGAAGGCTCTTCGGTTGGAAAAAATTTCAGCATAAACATCACGAGTCTCGATTTACGCGTTTCTATGAAGATTACTGGATGCCGCGCAAGTTTGGTTACGAAAAACGCCGGGCGCATTTTTCCAGCTTGATCATGACCGGGCAGATGACTCGCGAGGCTGCACTTGAACGTATCGCCAAGCCGGAACTTGATGAGCAGTTTCTCAAATCCGAGTTCGAGTACGTTGCCAATAAACTTGATCTGACGGTGGATGAGCTTCAAGAAATTTTCGACGGTCCGAACAAAAAATGTCTTGATTACAACAACAAGCGTTTCATGATCGGAATTGGCTCCCGTGTGATGAGCGTGCTCGGGTTGGAGAGAAGGCTGTTCAGATGATTACAATCATTGATTACGGGTTGGGTAACATCCAGGCTTTCGTTAACGTTTATAAACGTTTACACATTCCCGTGTCGGTTGCCAAAGATGCGGAAAGTTTGATGGGTGCAACCAAACTGATTCTGCCAGGTGTCGGTGCTTTCGATCACGCGATGCAGCAACTCAATGATTCTGGCATGCGGCAAACACTGGATGATCTGGTTCTCAATCAGGGCGTTCCGGTCATCGGTATTTGCGTGGGAATGCAAATGCTCGCTGAATCCAGTGACGAAGGTAAATTACCGGGGTTGGGCTGGATTCCCGGGCGCGTGCGCAGTTTCAGCTCTGCCGAGCACCTCGCTGATTTGCCGCTGCCACATATGGGTTGGAATGACGTGTCACCGACCCCAGGCTGCCGGCTATTCGCCGATTTCGAAACGAACCCGCGATTCTATTTTCTTCACTCCTATTACTTTGAGTGTTTTCAACAGGAAAACATCGCTGCTACGGCTTCCTATGGGCTGGACTTCAGCTGTGCAGTGTCGATAGGCAATGTCTTCGGTGTGCAGTTCCATCCGGAAAAGAGTCACCATTATGGTGTGGCGCTTCTGAAGAATTTCGCGGAGTTGTGACATGTTGAGGCCAAGAATCATTCCCTGCCTCTTGATTCAGGACGGTGGGCTAGTGAAAACCGTTCGCTTTAAGGAGCCGAAGTACGTTGGTGATCCGATCAATGCGGTGAAGATTTTCAACGAAAAAGAAGCTGATGAACTGATCGTTCTTGATATTGATGCGACTGTTCAAGGGGCTGAGCCGGATTATCAACGTATTGCCAAATTGGCATCTGAGTGCCGCATGCCGCTGTGTTATGGCGGCGGTATTCGGACCGCGGCACAAGCTCAGAAAATAATTTCTCTCGGGGTAGAGAAAGTTGCGATCAGTTCGGCCGCGATTGATAACCCCAAACTCATCTCTCAAATTTCTGAAGAAATTGGTAGACAGAGCGTTGTCGTGGTACTTGACGTCAAGCAGCGACTGTTAACGCGCAGTTATGAGGTGTGGACTCACAACGGAACGCGCAATTCCAAGCGTGACGTTTTTCAGATGGCTGCAGAGGTTGAAAGGCTCGGGGCCGGTGAAATCGTCATCAACTCGATCGATAACGATGGACAGATGAAGGGCTATGACCTCCGGTTGGCCCTGAAGCTACGTCAGAGCGTGAGAATCCCGATCACCATTTTAGGTGGCGCCGGGTCATTGGCCGACATCGGCAAGGTCATAGAGACCTGCGGTGTCGTCGGAGTGGCTGCCGGTAGTCTTTTTGTGTTCAAAGGCACTTACAGGGCAGTTTTGATCAGCTACCCTGATACGTCACAAAAGGACGAGCTGATTTACTCAGCGCTGAAAGCTGTCAAATAATCATCGAATTACGCGCATTACTCTAGGGTCTAATATGTTCGGCGGAAAAACGCTCCTCATCACTGGTGGCACTGGCTCTTTCGGGAATGCTGTACTGAAACGCTTTCTTGACAGTGACATCGCTGAAATCCGCATCTTCAGTCGCGACGAGAAGAAGCAGGATGACATGCGCAAGCAATACTCCAACTCCAAGCTGAAGTTCTATATTGGTGATGTGCGTGATTACCAGAGCATTTTGAATGCGACTCGCGGGGTTGACTACATCTTCCACGCAGCTGCATTGAAGCAAGTGCCTTCATGTGAATTTCACCCGATGGAGGCCGTAAAGACGAACGTCATTGGCACTGAAAATGTGCTGGAGGCGGCTATCCAGAATGTGGTCAAGCGTGTGGTCTGCCTGAGCACTGACAAGGCTGTTTACCCGATCAATGCCATGGGGATTTCCAAGGCAATGATGGAAAAGGTAATGATTGCAAAGTCTCGGAATGTAGATGAAAAGAAGACAATCATCTGCGGAACTCGATACGGCAATGTCATGGCATCACGTGGATCTGTCATTCCATTGTTCATCGAGCAAATTCGCGCCGACAAGGCGTTGACACTCACCGATCCGAACATGACCCGTTTCATGATGACACTCTCTGACGCGGTCGACCTTGTTTTGTATGCGTTCGAGCATGGTAAAAATGGTGATCTGTTTGTCCAGAAGGCCCCCGCGGCGACAGTAGACACCTTGGCAAAAGCGCTCACACGGATGCTTGGTAAGCCAGATCATCCTATTCAAGTGATCGGCACCCGCCATGGCGAAAAACTGTATGAGGCCCTTCTAAGTCGTGAGGAAATGGCCTGTGCTGAAGACAAGGGTGACTATTACCGAGTGCCACCTGACCTGCGCGATCTGAATTATTCGAAGTTCGTCGAGGAAGGGGAGGAAAAGATTTCCACTACCGAGGATTATAACTCTCACAACACCGAACGATTGGATATCGAAGGCATGCAGAACCTGTTGCTGAAACTCGCATTTATGAAGGCCATCAAGCGTGGTGAGCACGCCGTACCTGAGGAGTGAATAGATGAGAGTCTTGATCACCGGGGCTAATGGCTTTGTAGGCAGGAATCTCGTTGCGCATTTGAGCGAACGAAAAGACGTTGAAGTCGTGACTTTTAATCGGGCCGATGATACCGCTCTTTTGCCTGAGTTAGTGTTTTCGGTGGACTTCGTTTTTCACCTGGCAGGTGTTAACCGACCCCCATCCGAGAGCGAGTTCAAAACGGGAAATACTGACCTCACTCTTGCGCTTTGTGACGCGATTAGAGCGAGTGGCAAACCTGTTCCGGTCCTTTACACATCCTCCATCCAGGCTGAACTGGACAATCCGTATGGCGTTAGCAAGCGTGGCGCAGAACAGGCTTTACTTGCGTTGAAAGATGAGATTGGCTCGAAAATATATCTTTTTCGGTTACCCAATGTTTTCGGGAAGTGGGCGCGACCTAACTATAACTCCGCAGTAGCGACGTTCTGCCACAATATCGTCAACGGTTTACCGATCACAATTAATGATCCGAATGCATTAATCACGCTTGTTTATATTGATGACGTTATTACTAAGTTTGTCGCGGCACTGGACCAGCAGGTGAGCGAAAATTCGTTTGTCGACGTCGAACCTTGCTACAGCATCAGCGTCGGTTCGCTGGCTAATCAGCTGGAAGAATTTTCCCAAAGCCGGGTCAATTTGGTGACGCAACCGGTTGGCCAGGGATTGGTCCGTGCACTTTATTCCACCTATGTAAGCTATCTGTCTACACAACAGTTTACCTACGAAGTACCCAAGCATGAAGACCCTCGCGGTGTCTTTGTCGAAATGCTGAAAACCAGCGATAGTGGGCAATTCTCTTATTTTACTGCTCATCCGGGCGTGACGCGCGGTGGGCACTATCATCATTCGAAGACTGAAAAATTCCTGGTCATAAAAGGCAAAGCCTGCTTTCGTTTTCGCCATATCGTGTCTGATGAGTTTTACGAGTTGGTTACCTGTGGTGAAAAACCAGTCATTGTGGAAACGGTGCCCGGATGGACCCACGATATTACTAATATTGGTGACGACGAGTTGATTGTCATGTTGTGGGCCAACGAGATATTTGACCGGCTGCATCCGGATACTTATGCTCGGCCGGTAGGGGTTGAAGCCTAATTGTCTTCGGAAGGAAGGGAATGTTTACCTGTGTCAGGGTTTGTTGCAGGTTAAATACCTATTGGTCACCTTGCTTGGTTTAGCCGTATTTGCATAGAGCGTTATAATGAAAAAATTAAAGGTATTGACTGTTGTTGGTACGCGTCCTGAAATCATTCGATTGTCTCGCGTTATTTCGCAATTGGACAAGACTTGTGATCATGTTCTAGTCCACACCGGGCAAAATTACGATTATGAATTGAACGAGATTTTTTTCCAGGATCTTGGCATTCGCAAACCCGATCATTTTCTCAACGCCGCGGGTCAGACGGGCGCAGAGACCATCGGTAATGTAATCATCGCAGTGGATCGGGTATTGGCGGAAGAAAGCCCCGAGGCGTTACTGGTGTTGGGAGACACTAACAGTTGCATGGCAGTCATCCCTGCCAAGCGCCGCAAGATACCGACCTTTCATATGGAAGCGGGTAATCGCTGCTTCGATATGCGAGTCCCCGAGGAGATCAACCGGAGGATCGTCGACCACACCGCTGATATCAACCTCACCTACAGCAGTATCGCGCGTGATTATCTGTTGAGGGAGGGACTGCCTCCGGACATGGTCATTAAAACCGGCAGCCCGATGTTTGAAGTGCTCCATCATTATCTCGATGGCATTGAAGCGTCAGACGTTTTAACTCGTCTAGGCCTCGAGGCGGGCAAGTTTTTTGTGGTCAGCGCACACCGTGAGGAAAATATTGATTCAGACAAAAATTTCCTCAAACTGGTCGATGTGCTCAATACGGTAGCTGCTGATTATGGCTTGCCGGTCATCGTGTCTACGCATCCTCGTACGCAAAAGCGAGTGGATGCCATGGGCATCGTTTTTCATCAAAACGTGCGGCTCTTGAAACCTTTGGGATTCAAGGACTACAACAAACTGCAACTCTCTTCTAAAGCGGTCTTGTCCGACAGCGGCACGATCAATGAAGAGTCTTCGATACTGAACTTCCCGGCGCTGAACATCCGGGAAGCGCATGAGCGCCCCGAAGGCATGGAAGAAGCAGCGGTGATGATGGTCGGACTCGAGGTCGACCGAGTCATACAGGGACTGCAGATATTGGAATCGCAGAGCCGTGGTGCTGATCGTACGTTGAGACTGGTGGCGGATTACAGCATGCCAAATGTTGCCGAAAAGGTGGTGCGTATCATCCACAGTTATCGCGACTATGTAATGCGTACGGTATGGCGTCAATACTGAGTGGGCGTAAGATTTAATGGATAAATCACTGAAGATTTTGGTGGTCAGTCAATATTTCTGGCCGGAAAACATGCGCATTAATAACCTGGTCGAAGGCTTTGTTGCAAAAGGCCATGAGGTGACGGTGCTGACCGGTTTCCCCAATTATCCTGAGGGGAAGATGTTCAAGGAATACGAAAGTGAACCCGAGAAGTTTTCTGAGTATTTCGGTGCCAAAATCTACCGAGTTCCGATGCTCGCACGCGGTAACCGTAGTATTTCACTCGCGCTTAATTACCTCTCATTTTTTGTCAGTGCTTCGATTGTCGGGGCCTGGAAGCTGCGTGGGCGCAAGTTTGACTCGATTTTTGTATATGCTGTATCGCCAATAATGGCGGCTATACCGGCATTGGTGATCGGAAGGTTGAAGAAGTCTCCGGTGTTTGTGTGGGTTCTTGATCTCTGGCCAGAAACGCTCAGTGCCGTTGGCATAATAAAGAATCCAAGGCTGTTATCCTTGGTCGGTAAAATGGTTTCATTCATTTACAACCGTACTGACTATCTATTGATGCAGTCGAAGTCATTTGATGAGAATGTCAGAAAGTACTGCACAACGTTTATTTCAGATGAACGTCTGGTCTATTTTCCCAGTTGGGCTGAGGACGATTTCTCGAGTGCGTCCAACGAAGAATCTGATCTTCTTCACTCTGATGACTCGGTTTTTACAGTGGTTTTTGCCGGAAACATTGGTGAGGCACAGGATTTCCCCGCCATTCTTGATGCGGCGGAGTCGGTCGGCAACGAAATTCCCGTTCGCTGGGTGATCGTGGGCGACGGTCGCGTCAGCGGTTGGCTGCATGACGAAGTTTCGGCGCGAGGGTTAACCAATATTATGCTCCTGGGGCGTCACTCGCTGGACAAGATGCCTCCATTGTTTGCCAAAGCCGACGCGTTACTCGTTTCGTTGAAGACGAACGAAGTCTTCGAAAAAACCATTCCCGGTAAGGTTCAGGCCTACCTGGCGTCAGGTAAGCCGATCATCGCCATGATCGATGGCGAGGCGGCTCGCGTGGTCAGCGAGTCTGGAGCGGGAATGGCCTGCCGCTCGGGAGATTCCCTGGCATTAGCAGACATCGTCCGAACGATGGCAGGGCTAAGCCCTCACCAGCGTGAAACCATGGGAGCGGCGGGCAGGGCGTTTTATATAAAGAATTTTTCAAAAGCCAGATTGTTTGATCGTCTGGAATTGCTATTTCGAACAGCCAGCCTGAGAAGGAACGAAAAACGATGAGCAGGATACTTTTAACGGGAGTGTCCGGCTTCGTGGGCGGGGCGATTCATGATCGACTTTTGAAGGATAATGTCGGGCCATTGACGGCGGCGCTGCGACAGCCCTTGCCAGCGCTGGCCACCTCGACGATGCAAACGCTGGTATCTGCTTTGGACGGCGACACCGACTGGACCGAGGCTCTGGCTGGGGTTGGTGTCGTTGTTCACAGTGCCGCCCGGGTACATGTGATGAATGATACCTCCGAGGATCCGCTCACGGAGTTTCGTCGGATTAATGTTGCCGGAACACTCAACCTCGCGACACAAGCAGCAAAAGCGGGGGTGCGGCGGTTTGTCTACGTAAGTTCGATCAAGGTCAACGGAGAAGGAACTGTGCTCGGCTCCCCTTTTTTTGCTGACGCAGTGCCGGGGCCCGTTGATCCTTACGGCGTTTCAAAAATGGAAGCCGAACAAGCGCTGCGTTTACTCGCTGACCGAACCGGGATGGAGGTGGTGATCGTGCGTCCTCCCCTGGTCTATGGGCCGGGCGTAAAAGCCAACTTTCTCAATATGATGCGATGGTTGAAAAAGGGCATACCGTTACCTTTTGGCTCAATACACAACCGGCGTAGCCTTGTCGCACTGGATAACCTTGTCGATTTGATTGTTGTATGTATCGATCACCCTGCAGCGGCGAACCAGACCTTCCTGGTGAGCGATGGCGAGGATCTTTCTACTTCCGAGTTGTTGCGCAGGATGGGCAAAGCATTGGGGGCGCCTGCCCGCTTGCTGCCGGTTCCGAGCTGGATGCTGGAAACGGGGGCCGCGGTATTGGGCAAAAAAGATCTTTCCCAAAGGTTATGTGGTTCGCTTCAAGTCGACATCACCAAGAACCGTGAGCTTTTGGGCTGGGAGCCTCCTAACAACGTAGACCAGTCCTTGATGGTTACGGCCCGGCATTTTTTGAAAAGCAGTGCGTAAATCCATCGACGTTGAATTCTTCGTCATAAATAAAGTTGGCGGGTTACGGCCTCTTTTTTCAAGGGCATGACTGGTCAGCTCGGTCATGTTCTTCTGCTTCAGGAATAGAATCGTTGATTACAATTTGGTGGCTGTTTGCAGCGGTTGCGGTAGCTTCGCTCGTGATGACGTGGTTGCTGCGTCGTTACGCGATTGCCAGCAGTTTGATGGATATGCCCAACGTCCGCAGTTCCCATTCTGTGCCGACACCCCGCGGTGGCGGGGTGGCCATAGTGCTCAGTTTTTTGATCGCGATCCCTTTATTAGCGTTTTGGGGCGCACTTCACTGGGCAGGCGCATGGGCGATTTTGGGCTCGGGATTGCTGGTAGCTACTGTAGGTTTTCTTGATGATCACGGGCATATAGCGGCCCGATGGCGGTTGCTGGCGCACTTTAGTGCCGCAGCCTGGGCCCTCGCCTGGATGGGCGGCATGCCGCCCATCCAGGTAGCAGGAGAAGTATTTGATCTGAGTTGGGTAGGACACATCCTGGCAGGTATCTATCTGGTATGGATGCTCAACCTCTACAACTTCATGGATGGCATTGATGGAATCGCCAGCGTCGAAGCCGTGTGCGCATGCCTTGGCGCGTGCCTGGTTTATTGGCTGACGGGGCAACAAGAATTGATGATTGCTCCTTTGTTGCTGGTGATGGCGGTGATCGGATTTCTCTATTGGAACTTTCCTCCCGCCCGGATTTTCATGGGTGACGCCGGCAGTGGGTTTCTCGGGTTGATTCTCGCCATCCTGTCCTTGCAAGCCGCATGGATCGATCCAGGTTTTCTGTGGGTATGGCTGATTCTGTTAGGTGTTTTCATTGTCGATGCGACATTCACGCTGGGGCGACGTTTGTTGCGGGGCGACAAAGTGTATGAGGCGCATCGTAGTCACGCCTATCAGTTCGCCTCGCGTGTGTACGGACGCCATTTGCCTGTCACCCTGACCGTCGTGGCAATCAACGTATTTTGGTTGATTCCTGTGGCCGTGTGTGTTGCCTGGTGGCAAATGGATGGTGTATTGGGGCTGATAGTGGCTTATGTACCGCTGATTGCGTTGGCGATCAAATTTCATGCCGGGGAGCTTGAAAAACCGTAATGATCAGGCCCGTTCCGGGCTATTTTCTGTTGTTGATTTCTCGAGCGTAGAGTGACGCTGCTGTACACTCTGGAAATGGAACAGGTCTAGGAGTTGCCGCGGTGCATAAAGGGTTTATGGATAAGCTAAGAACAAACATGTTGGGTTTGCCGAGACGCTACAAGCGTGCGCTTCAGGTAGTTACCGATGTTGTCTTAGTCTGGCTTGCCCTGTGGTTGGCATTTTTGGTCCGTCTCGGAATCGAAGATGCCGCCGGACCTGTCGAAACTCATCCTTGGCTTTTCATCGCTGCTCCTATCGTTGCCATTCCAATCTTCATTCGTTTTGGTATGTATCGTGCCGTGATGCGTTACTTTGGCAACGATGCACTCATCGCGATTTCCAAGGCCGTTAGCCTGTCATCTTTACTGCTGGCGCTGGTCGTATTCTGGTATAGCAATCACACGGTAATGGTGCCTCGCTCAATCGTTTTCAACTATTGGTGGTTGAGCTTGATCATGATTGGCGGGTTGCGTTTAATCATGCGCCAGTACTTTCTGGGGGACTGGTTTGCTGCCTCATTGCATGTACCTTTCTACAATCGAGACAACGGCCTTCCGCGTGTAGCCATATACGGTGCTGGCGCTGCCGGCAACCAGTTGGTAGCGGCCTTGCGCATGGGGCGAGTGATGCGGCCTGTCGCGTTTATCGATGATGACAACAACATTGCTGATCGCGTGATTGCCGGGTTGCAAGTTTATAAGCCCAAGCATATCCAGGACATGATCGACGCCACCGGGGCAGAAGAGGTCCTGCTGGCAATTCCTTCCTCTAATCGTGGCCGTCGGCGGGAAGTACTGGGTTTCCTGGAGCAATTTCCGTTACATGTGCGTAGCGTCCCCGGTTTTATGGACCTGGCAAGCGGACGGGTGAAAGTTGATGACATTCAGGAGGTTGATATCGCCGATTTGTTGGGGCGCGATGCCGTCCCGGCGCAGGCGGACCTGCTGGAGCATTGTATTACCGGAAAAAATGTACTGGTGACTGGCGCGGGGGGATCAATCGGGTCGGAACTCTGTCGCCAAATCTTGTCGTTGAAACCCACATCCCTCCTTTTGTTCGAGCACAGCGAATTCAACCTGTACTCGATCCTGTCAGAACTCGAGCAACGGGTTCAGAGAGAGTCGCTGTCCACACGACTGCTGCCTATTCTGGGGTCTGTGCGCAATCAAGAAAAGCTCCGGGATGTCATGACGACCTGGCGGATCGACACTGTTTATCACGCGGCAGCTTATAAACATGTTCCTATGGTGGAACACAATATTGCTGAAGGCATATTAAACAACGTAATAGGGACTCTGAGTACTGCGCAGGCTGCTTTACAAGTCGGCGTTGCGAACTTCGTGTTGATCTCTACCGATAAGGCGGTTCGTCCAACCAATGTCATGGGGAGTACCAAGCGTCTTGCCGAACTGACGTTGCAAGCATTGAGTAACGAAGTCGCTCCGGTATTTTTCGGTGATACAGCTCATATTTCGCGAATGAACAAGACCCGGTTCACCATGGTTCGCTTTGGTAATGTTTTAGGATCCTCTGGTTCGGTCATTCCCCTTTTCCACAAACAGATTAAATCGGGTGGACCCTTGACCGTCACCCATCCAAGAATCACTCGTTATTTCATGACCATCCCTGAAGCAGCGCAGTTGGTTATTCAAGCCGGCTCAATGGGGCGGGGCGGCGACGTGTTTGTGTTGGACATGGGTGAACCGGTTCGTATTGTCGAACTGGCGGAGAAGATGATCCATCTATCGGGTTTGAGTGTTCGTTCTGAAAAGAATCCGCAGGGTGATATTTCCATCGAATTTACGGGTTTGCGCCCGGGCGAGAAGTTGTACGAGGAGTTGTTGATTGGGGACAATGTCGAAGCCACCCAGCACCCCATGATCATGAGCGCTAACGAGGATTCGTTGCCTTGGGATGTGCTGAAGCTCCGCTTGAGTGAATTGCTGAACGCCGTTGAGCAGGATGAATATGCTCGAGTGCGCCAAATTCTGCGCGAAACCGTCAGTGGCTACACGCCCGATGGCGAAATTGTCGACTGGATTTACCAGCAACGTCGCCTGGAACCCTGATTGTTTCACATCCTGCAATAGACACATTTTTGACAGTTCCCAAACATCACCTAAATTTGGGAAGCAGCTTCGGAAAAGCTGCTTCCCCAATTGATGTCATGGAGCTTCATCATGCGTACTGGTTATTTCTACTCTCTGGTTTTCGCCCTGCTCACCAGCACCTCTATCGCCGCAATCGCCGCGCCGACGGCCAAGTTAGAGGCCGGCAATGCCCCACTTGCGATGGAGGCGGTACCCAAGCTTCAATCGGACAAAGTCGATTTGAATCAGGCGGACGCCCCGACCTTGCAGCGAGAATTGGCGGGAGTGGGGGAAGCCAAGGCCAAGGCTATTGTTGCTTATCGGGAAAGCAATGGGCCTTTTGCATCGATAGACGAGTTGTTGGAAGTGAAAGGAATCGGGAAGGCGATATTGGATAAAAATCGCGAGAAAATTGAAGCGAACTAAGCAGTAAATAGTGATAGAAGGCCGGCAGCTGCCGGCTTTCTATCCAATCAAAACCCAGACAATATTTACAGCAACCTAAAAACTCGTCGACTCAAAGCTAGCGCAACGCCTAGAGATAAACCAAGTAAAAGGCCAAAACCGACGATGAGAGTTTTCCTTGGTTTGACCGGCGACTGAGGTTCGGACGCAGGTTTATCAATACGCACCAGCTCAAGTTGATCGAAGTTGATTGTCAGATTTTTCAATCGTGCGAGATCTGCACGACTGTCCACAAACCCTTTGACGAACAACTCTGGATTTTCACGCCCTTTCAGGGCTCCCGCTTCGCGGTTAGTGGCCAAAAGGCTGAGTTCTTTTTGAATTTGGTCAATACGGGGTTCGGTGAAATCATCCGAGCGACGAGAAACCAGAGTCGAGCGTTCCGCTTCAAGAGCTAACTGACCCATGAAGTAAAGTGGAATTTGCTGGTTATTAACTTCGGTGCGCACTGTGTTGCCTTCTCTACTGCTCCCCATGTCTGCCAGGGATGAGGGCGTGGAAGGTTTTGCAATACCCAGTTGTTTGGCAATCCCGATAGCTTCATCAAGCTCCTTGATACGGTTTTGCCTGCGCGTTTGCAGCTGTTGACGCAACGCTTTCAATTCGTCCTGTAGCCTTTGCTTTTTAATTTCATCCTTCTCAAGAAGGTGAGCTATATCTGCGCTCGTATTAGCCTCGTAAGCCGCCTTCTGGGAATCGAGATTTTTCTCTATCCTGTCGATCCGGTTGGCAATCAAGGTCCTCAAGTTGGATTCGATTTTATCTTTTTCACTGGTGACTACAAATGCGGTGAAGGCATTTACGAGACCCACGCCGTCAATACCCTTCGGATATTTTAAAGTCAGATCAATGGTGTCCGACAGGCGTGCGCTCTTTTTTGAGTCACTCTGCGTAACGCTGAAAGCGCTTCTGTTGAACGATTCAAACGCCTGCTCTATGGAACTGCCCGGTCCGCGAAAGGGTGCCAGGTACTGCGGGTAAGCCGTGAAAAACTTCAGCCTGACATCATAAGACTCCATGGCGGAGCCGATTCGCTGTAATGCTTCCAGTGGGCTTATTCTGTAGAGGCCAGATTCGTTGAGCTCATCAAGGTCGGTAATTCCTACCGGCCTCATGGATGTGCTGATTTCGTATTCCGGGGTGACAAGTGATGCATAGGTAAGCGCCGCAGCAAATCCAATACCAGTAAACAGTAGAACGACAGCTCGCTGCTTCCAGATGCTTTGTACCACTTCCCTGATTTCAATCTCGTCGAGTTTATTGTCATGCAATATTTTGGCTGGAGTATTCATCGCTCGCTCAAACTTATAGACACTTTAACCAAACGTGCCTGGGGCATAGTCGTAATATTTAGTTGGGAAATACATCGACATACATTCCATTTTTGCGCATTGAGCGTTACACCGCAAGGGCGAAGCGGCCTCTATCTACCGAAATAGACACCTTCGCTGACTTCAAGAAGCTCGTTGAGCGTTACACAAATCCACGTGTTCTCGCGCGCGCATTGACTATGCTTAAACCGATTGATTTTTTGAATGCTGTTTCCTTTGCAGAAAACGGGCTAGCAACGAATCGTGTTGACGTGTCTCGAGGAAGGATGAATGCCCCGCCGTCTATCGGAATGAAAAATTACGAGTATAATATTTAAATTAAATTGTGCCTATAATCTATGCGCCCCTCCCAATTCGATGGAGTCAGGCCTACAGGGTTTCCCACCTCTCAGGAGTACTGTATGAATTCTGTCCAAAATCAAGGTACAGCCCTCGTTACCGGTGCTTCTGCCGGCATCGGCGCCGTTTACGCGGAGCGATTGGCGAAGCGCGGTTTTGATTTGTTGCTGGTCGCGCGCGACGAGCAACGCCTGGAGGCTGCGGCGAGAAAACTGCGCACCGAGCATGGCATTCAGGTCGAGGTGCTCAAGGTGGATCTCACGCAAAAGGATGACGTACTGAAGCTGGAGCAGCGCCTGCGCAGCGATTCAAGTATCACACTCTTACTGAACAACGCCGGTGTCGCAGCGGATGGTTTGCTGGCCAACTCGGACATGGACCAGCTGGAAAAGCTCATCCGGCTCAACGTCACCACTGTCACACGTTTGGCCTCAGCGGCGGCCGCCAGTTTCGCCAAGGCCGGCCGAGGCACGATCATCAACATAGCCTCAGTAGTTGCACTGTTTCCGGAACGCTTCAACGCGACTTACAGCGCCAGCAAGGCGTATGTGTTGAGTCTCACGCAGTCGTTGAACGCCGAACTTGAAGGCACCGGTGTGAAAGTGCAGGTGGTGTTGCCAGGCGTCACACGCACTGAAATCTGGGAACGTGCAGGGATGGACCTCAAGCAGATTCCGGCTGACATGGCCATGGACGCAGGCGACATGGTCGATGCGGCGTTGTCGGGTCTGGATCAGGGGGAGTTGGTCACCATTCCGTCTTTGCCGAATGCCTCCGAATGGGATGCGTTCGTCGCGGCACGTCATGTAATGGCACCGAATCTTTCCAAAAGCAAAGCCGCCTCGCGGTATAAGTGAGTCGCCATCCATTGGCTTGAGGTAATTGCGGTATGAGTGATCGTCGAGTGGTTGTAACGGGCATGGGTTTGGTCTCGCCGCTAGGTAGCGGCGTCGAAGCCGTCTGGGCACGTCTGTTGGCTGGAAAGTCCGGCATCAGGTGTTTGCCGGACGACGTTGTGGCTGATCTGCCAGCAAAGGTCGGAGGCTCAGTCCCGACACTGGCCGACGATGCCGAGGCAGGTTTTGACCCGGACCGGGCGACGCCACCCAAAGAACAGAAGAAGATGGACCGCTTCATTCTGTTCGCCATGGAAGCGGCGCGGCAGGCGCTTGAGCAAGCCGGTTGGCAGGCGCAAACCGCCGATGTTCAGGAGCGTACGGCGACCATTATCGGCTCGGGTGTCGGAGGCTTCGGTGCGATTGCCGACGCGGTGCGTACTACGGATAGTCGCGGTCCGCGGCGTTTGTCTCCTTTCACCATTCCATCCTTTCTGGTCAACCTGGCCGCGGGTCATGTGTCGATCCAGCACGGTTTCAAGGGCCCCTTGGGTGCCCCGGTAACAGCATGCGCAGCCGGTGTTCAGGCAATTGGCGATGCGGCGCGGCTGATTCGTTGTGGCGAAGCAGACATTGCGGTATGCGGCGGCGCCGAAGCGGCGATCGATCGTGTCAGTCTCGCCGGTTTTGCCGCAGCTCGCGCCTTGTCCAGTGGTTACAACGAAACGCCAGAGCGTGCGTCGCGGCCGTTCGACAGTGGGCGCGATGGCTTTGTGATGGGCGAGGGCGCCGGGCTTCTGGTGATCGAGTCCCTGGAGCATGCATTGGCTCGTGGCGCGCAACCGCTGGCGGAACTGGTCGGTTACGGCACCAGCGCGGATGCTTATCACCTGACGGCTGGACCGGAGGATGGCAGCGGTGCGCGACGGGCTATGTCTTTGGCGTTGGCTCAAGGGGGTATTTCACCGGCACAAGTGCAGCATCTCAATGCTCACGCCACGTCGACGCCGGTCGGTGATTTGGGGGAGCTGGCAGCGATCAAGTCGCTGTTCGGCACCGATAACGCGATTGCGGTGACGTCGACAAAGTCTGCTACCGGGCATCTGCTCGGCGCGGCGGGCGGGATCGAGGCGATCTTCACCCTGTTGGCGATTCGCGATCAGGTCGTGCCGGCCACCCTCAACTTCGATAACCCGGACCCGGCGGCGCAAGGTGTGGACATTGTCCACGGTCAGGCGCGACCGATGGCCATCGAGTACGCACTGTCCAATGGCTTTGGTTTCGGCGGGGTCAATGCCAGCGTGTTGTTCAAGCGTTGGCAGGGTTAGTCCCGAGGCCGTTTTAGAAATTCGCGTGTAACGTCGAGAATACGCTGGGCCAGCTTTGGGCTCTCGACACTGCGCGACAGCAACAACGCCCCGACCAGTGCGGACATGATAAAGACGCTCTGGTCGGCGGCATTCTCTCCTTGCAGAGTGCCTTGTATCTGTTCGAGCCGTGCGTAAAGGACCCCATCGGACGTCGGGCTTGGCTGGCCGCGAAGGCCGAGTTCTGATGACATTGTCGGCAGTGGGCAACCCTCATCAGGTGACGTCTGGTGCCATTCGGACAAATAGGCGTCGATGAACGTTTCCAGCGGGTGCTCTTGAGCGAACAGCTCGGCACACACCACATCTACCTGATCACCCGCCGCCTGCAGCGCTTTTTCTACCAGCTCATCCTTGGACTTGAAGTGCGAGTAAAAGCCGCCGTGGGTCAAACCCAGCGCTTTCATTAAAGGTTGCAGGCCAGTTGCGCCAATTCCGTCACGGCGAAATCGCGCCGATGCTTCCTTGATGATGCGTTGATGGGTCTGGGCTTTGTGGTCCTGCGAGTAGCGCATCTTGGGTCTCCGCAACAATGCCCCATCTTAACCATTGCAAATGGGATGGTGACTGTACTTCTACTTCTAAAAAGCATGCAGATGCGTCCTATCCTTCATCGCGCGTCATGTGAACTGGCACGGATAGTGATTACGTATTGGCGAAAGATTGTTGAGCAATCAATGGAGAATCGCCCATGTACAAAAACTATCCAGCGGCCTATCAAGTCAGCAAAGGCTCAGCCTTGCAGGTGGACAAAGCCTTCTACGAGCGGATCCGCGATACCCGGGACGGGCGCACGTTGATCGAGCAGTTCGAAGTGCCGATCCGCACCGGTCGCGCCTGGAAAGTCCCGGCCGGGCAAGTGTTCAGAGTGACGACGCCTGTGGGACCGCAAGTTGGGGATTTCAATGTCTGGAATGCCAACGACCCGCGGGAACGGTTGTGGGCGGCGCGCACCCGGCAATTGCAGGGCGCGCACGTCAGCACTCACGACCGGCTCTGGTCGAACCTGCCTTTTTTACGGCCGCTGGTGACCATCACCGATGACAGCCTGGCCGGGTATGGAATTGACGAACACGGCGGTCGCTTGCACGACTTGCTCGGCACTCGCTGCGATCCCTACGTGAACAAAATGCTGACTGGCGAAGATTTCCATCATCACTGCCACTCCAACCTGACCCGTGCGGTGTTGCCCCACGGCCTGACCGAATTTGACGTGCACGATGTGCTGAACATTTTCCAGTGCACAGGCCTCAACCACGACGACATGTACTTCATGAAAGCCTGTCCGGCGCAGAAGGGCGACTACCTGGAGTTTTTTGCCGAAATCGATTTGCTGTGTGCGCTGTCGACCTGTCCCGGCGGCGATTTGTCGCTGGCCATGTGGGGGCCGGATGCGCAGGACCCGCTCAGCGTGTGTCGCCCGCTCGGAGTGGAGATTTATCGTCTGGAGGATTCGTTGCTTGAAGGCTGGAGCCAGCCTGAGCGTGCGGCGTACAAGGGCTTGCATGGCCTGCACATCGCCAAGGCGGATTGGGAAAAGTAACCGCGAAAAGATCGCAGCCTTCGGCAGCTCCTACAAGGGTAATCCCGTAGGAGCTGCCGAAGGGCGATCTTTTCATTTTTGGATTCAGCGGTCCTGCGCATCCTTGGCATCCGCTTGCGCATTGCGCTCAGCGACGCGCTTGCGTTGCTCATCCGTCAGTTCGACCTTGTTCGCGGTGTCGCGCAACATCATCAAACCGCCAACGATCGAGCCGATTGCAACGACCAGAATCAACCAGGCATACCAGGGCATAGAGGCTCTCCTTGAGGGCAGGCCGATTGGCGGTGTTCGCCAATCGATCGTGCATACCACTTTGAGCGATTCATTTTCGCAGTGGTTCCATTCTATGCCTGATATGTCAGCAACACTTCGGCTGTTTACAACCCGGTCAACATCGCATCCGCCGGCGCATCGGCACGCAACTGCGCGGTCAACATGAAGTACACAAAACCCACTGCCATGAAGCCCAGGAAGATCAACCCTATCAAGCTGTTGAACCAGGCCATCGCCACCAGGCACACCATCGCCAGCACCAGCGCAATGAGTGGCACCAGTGGGTAGCACGGCGCACGAAAAGTGCGCTCCAGGTTCGGTTCGGATTTGCGCAGTTTGAACAGGCTGAGCATGCTCATGATGTACATCACAATGGCGCCGAACACGGCCATGGTGATCATAGCTGCGGTCAATGTCATGCCGCCGAGGTTGATCAATCCGTCACTGTAGATGGCCGCAATGCCGATGACGCCACCGGCGATGATCGCTCGGTGCGGGGTTTGGAAACGTGACAATTTGGCCAGTGACGCCGGCAGGTAACCGGCGCGGGCGAGGGCGAAGAACTGCCGCGAGTAGCCGAGGATGATGCCGTGGAAACTCGCCACCAGCCCGAACAGGCCGATCCACACCAGCATGTGCAACCAGCCCGAGCTTTCGCCGACCACGGTTTTCATCGCTTGCGGCAACGGGTCGTTGATGTTCGACAACGTGCGCCAGTCGCCCACGCCACCGGCAAAGAACATCACGCCCATCGCCAATAGCACCAGCGTCAGGATGCCGCTGATATACGCCTTCGGAATCGTGCGTTTCGGGTCCTTCGCTTCCTCGGCGGCCATGGCAGCGCCTTCGATTGCGAGGAAAAACCAGATGGCGAAGGGGATCGCCGCGAACATCCCGGCAATGGCCGGCGCGCCGAACACGTCGGAACCGGCCCAGCCGTTCAGGGCAAAGTTGCTGAAGCTGAACGCCGGGGCGACCACGCCCATGAACACCAGCAATTCGGCGACGGCCAGCACGCAGACGACCAGCTCGAACGTGGCGGCAAGTTTCACCCCGAGGATGTTCAGGCCCATGAACACGATATAAGCGCCGACAGCCGCGTGTTTCGGGTCAAGTGCCGGGAATTGCACGTTCAGATACGCGCCAATCGCCAAGGCAATCGCCGGCGGGGCGAAGACGAATTCGATCAGGGTCGCGAGCCCGGCAATCAATCCGCCTTTCTCGCCAAAGGCGCGACGGCTGTAGGCAAAGGGACCACCGGCGTGGGGAATGGCGGTGGTCAGCTCGGTGAAACTGAAGATGAAACAGGTGTACATCGTGGCGACCATGAACGACGTCACCAGGAAACCCAGCGTGCCGGCCACGCCCCAGCCGTAGCTCCAGCCGAAGTACTCACCGGAAATCACCAGCCCGACCGCAATGCCCCACAGGTGCAGCGTGCCCAGCGTGGGTTTGAGTTGTGTGTTCATGCGTTTGCTCCCTGAACGGTTTGGACAGCTCGGGGAGGGCGTGTGCAGTGGGCGTGCCAGTGTCTGGATTGGGGTCGTAAAGCGTAAGCAAGCGTCGTATCGAGGATGTTTGGCGTGGGTACTTCACAGAGAGGTGCGCCAGTTGGGGGCGTTGTTGCCAGCAATGCCGCCTTCGCGGGCAAGCCCGCTCCCACAGGTTTTTGGGGTATCCAGGTAAACGCATTCCACTGTGGGAGCGGGCTTGCCCGCGATGAGGCCAGTCCGGACACCGTGTAACGCCTGCATAAACCCACTCTTTACGCTTTCTTTATGCCCCGTCACGCCCCTCGCTCTCGTTCCTTTACAGCCTCCCTGTCGACAATGGCTGCACACGCGGCAATACGCCGTAACACGGAGAATTTCCATGAGCGTTCTGGACGGGGTGTCACTGCTGTTGGCAGTGGGGCTGTTCATTTATCTGCTGGTTGCGCTGTTACGCGCGGACCGGAACTAGGAGCGGCTATGCACAGTTATGACTATTGGCTGATCCTCGCCTTCTTCGCCGTGGTGCTGATCCCGGCACCGTTTCTCGGGCGCTTTTACTACAAGGTGATGGAGGGCCAGCGCACCTGGCTATCGCCGATCCTCGGCCCGGTCGAGCGCGGCTGTTATCGGGTGGCCGGCGTCGATCCGCAAGACGAACAGAGCTGGCAGAAATACACCCTGGCGCTGCTTGCCTTCAACCTCGCGG
Source organism: Pseudomonas fluorescens (assembly GCF_902497785.1). Classification (GTDB taxonomy): domain Bacteria; phylum Pseudomonadota; class Gammaproteobacteria; order Pseudomonadales; family Pseudomonadaceae; genus Aquipseudomonas; species Aquipseudomonas fluorescens_BO. The sequence continues at coordinate 5,812 of NZ_CABVHK010000012.1, read as the reverse complement.
GTTTCCTGCTGTTGTTCGCGATCCTGTTGTTTCAGGATCACTTGCCGCTCAATCCGCAACACTTGCCCGGTCAGGAATGGACGCAAGCGTTCAACACTGCCGTCAGCTTTATGACCAATACCAACTGGCAGTCCTACAGTGGCGAAGCGACCCTGAGCTACCTGAGTCAGATGGCCGGCCTCACCGTGCAGAACTTTGTCAGTGCCGCCACCGGCCTCGCCGTGCTGGTTGCCTTGTGTCGCGGTATCGGTCGCAAATCGAGTAAAACCCTGGGCAACTTCTGGGTCGACATGACCCGCGCCACCCTCTACGGCCTGCTGCCGCTGTGCCTGCTGCTGGCGCTGTATCTGGTCTGGCAGGGCGTGCCGCAAACCTTCGCGCAGTATGTGAATGCCGTGACGATGCAGGGCGTCGATCAGGTCATCCCGCTCGGCCCGGCCGCCAGCCAGATTGCGATCAAGCAATTGGGCACCAACGGTGGTGGTTTCTTCGGCGTCAACTCGGCGCACCCGTTCGAGAACCCGACGGCGTGGAGCAACCTGTTTGAAGTCGGCTCGATCATTCTGATCCCGGTTGCCCTCGTGTTCACTTTCGGCCACTACGTGAAAGACCTGCGCCAGAGCCGCGCGATCATCGCCTGCATGCTGGCGCTGTTCCTGATCGGTGGCGCGACCTCGTTGTGGGCCGAATACCAACCGAACCCGACCCTGAACAACGTCGCCGTCGAACAGACCGCGCCGCTGGAAGGCAAGGAAGCACGCTTCGGCACCACCGCCACCGTGCTCTGGTCGGTGACCACCACCGCGGCGTCCAACGGTTCGGTCAACGGCATGCACGACAGCCTCAACCCGCTGAGCGGCATGGTCGCGATGGTCAACATGATGGTCGGCGAAGTGATCTTCGGCGGTGTCGGCGCCGGGCTCTACGGCATGTTGCTCAACGTGTTGATCGCGGTGTTCCTCGCCGGCCTGATGATCGGCCGCACGCCGGAATACCTCGGCAAAAAACTGCAAGCCAAGGAAGTGCAATTGCTGGTGCTGACCTTGATGGTCATGCCGATTGGCGTGCTGGTGCTCGGCGCGATCGCCGCAAGCCTGCCCGGCCCGGTAGCAGCGGTGAGCAACCCTGGCCCCCACGGTTTCAGTCAGTTGCTCTACGCCTACACCTCGGCCAGTGCCAACAACGGTTCTGCGTTCGGCGGCTTTGGCGCCAACACGCCGTTCCACAACCTGATGCTCGGTCTGGGCATGTTGATCGGACGCTTCGGCTACATCCTCCCGGTGCTGGCATTGGCCGGCAGCCTGGCGATGAAGAAAACCGCGCCGATTGGCCAGAACAGTTTTCCGACCCACGGCCCGCTGTTCGTGACGTTGCTGACCGTGACCATTTTGCTGGTGGGTGGTTTGACCTTTCTGCCAACGTTGGCGCTGGGTCCGATTGCTGAACATCTGAGCTTGGGCTTCTGAGGATCAATGATGAATATGCCCGTAGTTAAACCGGTTGCCGTGAAGGCACCGGAACAACCTAAAACCGCAATCTCCGCCCTTTGGCGCCCGGCGCTGGTGCAAGCCTTCGTCAAGCTCGACCCACGGCAATTGCAACGTGCGCCGGTGATGCTGGTGGTCGAACTGACCGCGGTCCTGACCACCGTTTTGTGCTTCATTCCCGACAGCGCCGTGCCGACCTTCGTCGCTGCGCAAATCGCGTTGTGGCTGTGGTTCACCGTGCTCTTCGCCAACTTCGCCGAAGCCTTGGCCGAAGGTCGCGGCAAGGCCCGTGCCGACAGCCTCAAGGCGGGCAGCGAAGGCTTGAGCGCCCGCCGCAAAACCAGCACCGGCGCCTATCAAGTGGTGCCGGCCACCAGCCTGCGCAAGGGCGACGTGGTCCGTGTCGAAGCGGGGGAGATGATCCCCGGTGACGGCGAGGTCATCGAAGGCATTGCGGCGGTCAACGAAGCGGCGATTACCGGCGAATCCGCGCCGGTGATCCGCGAGTCCGGCGGCGACCGTTCGGCCGTCACCGGCAATACCCGGCTGGTCTCGGACTGGTTGCTGGTGCGCATCACTGCTGATCCCGGCGAGTCGACCCTCGACCGCATGATCGCGCTGGTCGAAGGCGCCAAACGCCAGAAAACCCCGAACGAAGTGGCGCTCGACATCCTGCTGATCGGCCTGACGCTAATCTTCCTGCTGGTGGTCGTGACCCTGCAACCTTTCGCCCACTTCGCCAACGGCAGCCTGCCGCTGGTGTTCCTGGTGGCGTTATTGGTCACGCTGATTCCGACCACTATCGGTGGCTTGCTCTCCGCCATCGGTATCGCCGGGATGGACCGTCTGGTGCGCCTTAATGTGATCGCCAAGTCCGGTCGCGCTGTGGAAGCGGCCGGGGATGTGCATGTTCTGCTGCTGGACAAGACCGGCACCATCACCTTCGGCAATCGTCGCTGCACCGCGGTGTATGCCGCGCCGGGTGTGACGGCGCAGGAACTGGCCGAGGGCGCCTTGTTCGCCTCGCTGGCCGATGACACGGCGGAAGGCAAGTCCATTGTCGACTACCTGCGCGGTCTTCACCCGCAACCCGAGCCCGCCCGCGAAACCCTGACGGCGGTGCCGTTCAGTGCTGAAACCCGACTGTCCGGTGTCGATTGGCAGGGTCGCGTGTATCGCAAGGGCGCAGTGGATTCGTTGCTGGCGTTCGTTGGCTTGAAGCGTGCTGATCTTGCCCCGGTTTTGTCCCGTGAAATCGACAAGATCGCCCAGAGTGGCGGCACGCCGTTGCTGGTTTGCGCCGACGGTAAATTGCTCGGCGCGATCCATCTCAAGGACGTGGTCAAGCCCGGCATTCGCGAGCGTTTCGCCGAGTTGCGCAAACTGGGGATTCGCACGGTCATGGTCACCGGCGACAACCCGCTGACCGCCGCGGCGATTGCGGCCGAGGCGGGCGTCGATGATGTGCTGGCCGAAGCCACGCCGGAGAAAAAACTCGCGCGTATTCGCCATGAGCAGAACGACGGGCGCCTGGTCGCGATGTGCGGCGACGGCGCCAACGACGCCCCGGCATTGGCCCAGGCCGACGTCGGCATGGCGATGAATGACGGCACGCAAGCGGCGCGCGAAGCGGCGAACATGGTCGACCTCGACAGCGACCCGACCAAGCTGCTGGACGTGGTGCAGATCGGCAAGGAATTGCTGGTGACCCGCGGTGCGCTGACGACCTTTTCCATCGCTAACGACATCGCCAAATACTTCGCCATCCTGCCGGCGCTGTTCGCCTCGATTTATCCGCAACTGGGCGTGCTCAACGTGATGCAGTTGAGCAGTCCGCAGAGCGCGATTCTGTCGGCCATCGTGTTCAACGCCTTGATCATTGTGGTGCTGATTCCACTGGCCTTGCGCGGTGTGCGCGTGCAGGCGGCGAGTGCGGCGGCGTTGCTGCGACGCAATCTGCTGATCTATGGGCTGGGCGGGATTCTGGTGCCGTTCGTGGGCATCAAGGCGATCGACATGCTGCTGACGGCGTTGCATCTGGTTTAAGCACACACACACTCATCCACACCCACTGTAGGAGCTAGCTTGCTCGCGATGAACGCTAACGATAACGCGCCCATCCTGAATCAACGCGGCGCTTTCAAATTCATCGCGAGCAAGCTCGCTCCTACAATTCGAGGATTTTGAAATGTCCACAATGATTCGTCCGGCCCTGAGCCTTTTGGTGCTGATGACCCTGATCACCGGCGTCGCCTATCCTTTGGTGGTCACCGGCGTCGCTCAGGTCGCGTTTCCCGATCAAGCCAACGGCAGCCTGGTCCACGACGCCGACGGCAAGGTTCGTGGCTCGTCGCTGATTGCCCAGGATTTCGTCGGCGATGCCTGGTTCCATCCACGCCCCTCCGCCGGTGCTTTTGCCACGGTGTCGAGCGGTGCCAGCAACCTGTCGCCGAGCAACCCGGCGCTGGCCACGCGGGTGATCGACGACGCCCACAAACTGCGGGTGCCGGGGCAGGGGCCGGTGCCGTTGGCGCTGTTGACAACGTCGGGCAGCGGCCTCGATCCACACTTGCCACCGGCAGCGATTACCTATCAACTGGCGCGTGTCGCGGCGGCGCGGAATGTGCCGGTGTCGACGCTGCAACAACTGTTGGATGCGCACACTGAACAACCGCTCGTGGGCCCACCAGTGGTGAATGTGTTCGCGCTGAATATGGCCCTGGAAAACCTGTAGATCAAAAGATCGCAGGCTTCGCCAGCTCCTACTGGGCGTCCGCAATCCATCGTAGGAGCTGCCGAAGGCTGCGATCTTTTAAAGCAAAACCCCATCCAACGTCGAACAAGGCATTGACCCATGAGCAACTCCGGCCGCGCCGACGCGCTGTTAGCTGACCTGCCCCGCGACGGCCGTGGCCGGCTCAAGGTTTTCCTTGGCGCCGCGCCCGGTGTCGGCAAGACCTACGCCATGCTGCAGGCCGCCCATACCCAGTTGCGCCAAGGCGTAAAAGTCATCGCCGGTGTGGTCGAGACCCATGGCCGCGCCGAGACCGAAGCACTGCTCGGCGGCTTGCCGCAGCAACCGTTGGTACGCTCGGAATACCGTGGCGTGATGCTCGAAGAAATGGACCTCGACGGCCTGATCAAAGCCAAGCCGAAACTGGTGCTGGTGGATGAACTGGCGCACAGCAACGCCCCCGGCAGCCGTCACGCCAAACGCTGGCAAGACATCCAGGAATTGCTCGCCGCCGGCATCGACGTGTTCACCACGGTCAACGTCCAGCACCTCGAAAGTCTCAACGATCAGGTGCGCGGGATCACCGGCGTGCAGGTCCGCGAAACCCTGCCGGACTGGGTGCTGCAAGAAGCCTACGAATTGCTGCTGATCGACCTGCCACCGCGCGAACTGCTCGAGCGTCTGCGCGACGGCAAAGTCTATGTGCCGGAGCAGGCCAGGGCGGCGATCGATGCATTCTTCACCCAGACCAACCTCACCGCCCTGCGTGAACTGGCGATGCAAACCGCTGCGGCCCAGGTCGATAACGATCTGGCCCAGGGTTATCGCCAGCTCGGGCAGGCCGCGCCGGCGGTGCGTGGTCGGCTGCTGGTCGGCGTCGATGGCGACGCCCAGGCCGAGCGGCTGGTGCGTCATGCCAGCCGCGTCGCTCAGCGTCGGCATTTGCCGTGGAGTCTGGTGCACGTCGACAACGGCAGCGTGCGCGACGAGCAGTCGCGTTTGCGTCTGCAAAGTGCTCAGCAACTGGCGGAACGCCTCGGTGGCGAAGTGGTGTTGTTGCGCGCCGGCGAAGTCGCGAAAACCCTGATCCAGCACGCCGCCGAACGCCGCGCCAGTCTGGTGCTGGTCGGTCAGTCGCGCCAGCGTCTGCGCCGCAGAGTGTTCGGCGGAGGTCTTGCATCACGCCTGCTGCGCGATGCGCGCGGCCTGGAAATCAACGTCCTCGACAGCGATCACGAACAGCATCAACCGCGCCAGCGCGCGACTCATTCGCTGGTGTGGTTCGACTATGCGCTGGCGCTGATGGCGACACTTTTGGCCAGTGCCCTGGCCTGGGCAGTGGCGAGTGTTTTACCGCTGCCGAACATCTCGCTGGTGTTCCTCGCTGCCGTGTTGCTGGTGGCGGTGCGCAGCAGTCTCGGCCCGGCGCTGGCCTGTGCGGCGCTGTCGTTTCTGACCTATGACTTTCTGTTCATTCCGCCGAATTTCTCCTTCAGCATTCAGCGCGAAGAAGACGTGTTGACCTTGCTGTTTTTCCTGCTGATGGCCGCGCTCACCGGCAACCTCGCGGCGCGTCAGCGGCGACAATTGC
>NZ_CABVHK010000011.1 GCF_902497785.1 Pseudomonas fluorescens | reverse complement strand
TCGCGAGCAAGCTGAACTGGCCTAATGATTTTGGACACTTCAATCGGGCGTTATGATGGCGCCCAAATCTGAGGTGTTTGAATATGCGTAAATCTTATTCCAGTGAGTTCAAGCTCAAGGCTGCCAGCATGGTGCTGGACGAGGGCCAGTCAGTTCCCGAAGTCTGTGCCAGTCTGGATATCGGCCCTACCGCCTTGCGCCGTTGGGTCGATCAGGTTCGCAAAGAGCGCCTGGGTTCGACCCCGCAGGGCGCTAAGGCGATTACCGCGGATCAGCGAGAGATTCAGCAGCTTAAGGCGTTGCTCAGGCAGAAAGACCTGGATATTGAAATCCTAAAAAAGGCCAGTGCTCTCCTGCTTTTGGACTCCAAAGATCATTTTCGCTGATCAACGAGCTGGACGAGCAGTACGGCGTTAACAATTGCTGTCGGGCGTTTGGAGTCAACCGCAGCAGCTTTTATGCCTGGCGTCAGCGCCAAGGTAAGGTGAAGCCTGAGCGGGAGAAACTTAAAGCCGTGCTAGTCGAGCATCACAAGGAATCCAGAGCGTCGGCTGGGTCTCGCACCCTTTCCAAGGAGCTGCAAGCAAAGGGGCATCGTGTTGGGCGGCATATGGCTCGCAGCTTGATGCGCGAAGCCGGAGTCGCCAGCCATCAACGCAGGCGGCACAAGTACAAATCTTCCGGCGTAGAAGCGCTGGTGGCGCCGCATGTGCTCAAGCGCAAGTTCGATGTCACGGCGATGAATCAGGTGTGGTGTGGCGATGTGACGTACATCAGGGTCGGCAAGCGCTGGATGTATTTCGCGGCGGTTCTGGATCTGTTTGCTCGCCGGATCGTAGGCTGGTCGTTTTCAATGATTTCCGATGCCACGCTGACCTGTGAAGCGTTGCGAATGGCGGTCGAATTGCGAGGCCGGCCGAAAGAGGTGCTGTTTCATTCCGATCAAGGCTGCCAATACACCAGCCACAAATTCAGAAGTGAGATGCGCAAGCATGGACTTGTGCAAAGCATGAGTCGTAAAGGTGAGTGCTGGGACAACGCCCCGATGGAGCGTTTCTTTGGGAGCCTGAAGTCAGAGTGGGTGCCCGAAGACGGCTACCGCTCGGAGCATGAAGCCCGCGTGGATGTTCAGCGTTATGTGATGCGTTACAACAACGTCAGGCTCCACAGCTACAACGATTACCGGTCGCCGGTAGCTATGGAGAGATTGGCGGCATGAAAACCGTAACTGGTGTCCAGAATTACTTGACCAGTTCAAGCTCGCTCCCACAGGGATTTTCTCAGCTCAACGTGTACCCGTTGTCCACTTTCCAGTCCTGTCCATAAACGCCCCGCGCCCCTTGGGACAGCTGGAAAATGATCACGTTAGCCACCGCCGATGCATCAAGAAAATGCCCCGGCAGCAGGCGCTTGCCAAGGGTGTCGGCGACATCGCCCAGTTCACCGTCACTCAAGCCCAAATGGTCCCACATTGACGTGGCGGTCGGGCCCGGGGAGACCAGGTTGATGCGCACATCGTATCGGGCAAACTCCACCGCCAGTGTGCGCGCCTGTGCCGCCAGTGCGGCTTTGCTGGCGATGCAGGCGGCCAGGCCGGGGAAGCTTGAACCGGTGAGGAAACTGCCGACAAACACCACCGACGCCGGACTCGCCAGCTCACCGCGCAACGCCGCCAAGGTGTTCAAGGCACCGGCGCCGTTGACCGCCCATTGACGCTCAAACGCCGCCATGTCCAGGCTGTCGGCCATTTCCGCAATGCCCGCGTTTGGCACCAGATAATCCACCCGCCCCAATGACGCCGCGCGCCACGCCAGCGCTTGCAAATCTTCCGCGCACGTCACGTCCCCGGCACACCATTGCAGGCGTTCACCGTAGATCTGCTGCAAGGCCGGCAACTCACCGACGCTGCGCGACATCGCCAGCACTTTGACCCCGCGCGGCAACAGCGCCGCGCACAAGGCCAGGCCAATCCCGGAACTGGCGCCGGTGATCACCGCCAAACGATCCTGAAACTCGGTTTGCATCATGTTCTCCTGGGCATCATCGATGCCAAGCACTGGGGCCATTGCGAGCCCCTATCTTTGAACACGCGCGAAAATACCGACTTGACGGCGATCAGATTTTCTCGATGACGGAAAACCAAAGATCGCAGGCTTCGCCAGCTCCCACGGGGCGTACACCCTCCCAATGTAGGAGCTGGCGAAGCCTGCGATCTTTTGACCTTGCCTCACCCTCAGTGCGACATGGCCGGCTGTTGCAGCACCGCCTGATCAATCTGGCTAAAGCGCAGCACGTGCCCGCCCTGCTCCTCGGCGAGTTTTTCCGCCGCTTGCTGGCTCGAGTACGACGCCAGCACCACACCCATCGCGCCTTTGAGCCGCGTGCCCACCACGTAAAACGCATCCTTGGCGTCAATCAGATGGGTATCATCCGGCGCATTCCACGGGCTGTGGCCCATGTCGTGGACATACAGCTTCGCATCGCCATGATGATTTTCCGGCTGCAACCACCAGCCGATCATTTCCGCCGTGGAGCAGAATTTCTTGATGCCGCTGCGCTCCACCACTTCGCCTTTGGGTCCGGGAAAGCCGTCGATGATCATGCCGCAGACATGGCATTCATCACTGGGGTGAAAAGCGCTGGCGGCGTCGCTGTAGCTGGCTTGGGCCGGCTTGTCACAGGCCGTCAGCATGAGGCAGACCATCAGGCCGGCCAGGTTGCGCAAGGTTGTCCAGGAAAGAGTGTTCATCGTCAGGTGCTCCAAAAACCAAGGTATGAATTCATGTCGCCCGCCGACGAAACAACAGCCAGGCCAGGCTCAAAGGCGCCGCTACCCACAACGACAGGCACAGCCAGAGCATCGCGCCCGGCACCGGCAAATCGCTGCCGAGGGTCAGCACGCCAGCGGTACTGGCGACGGCGTCGAAACCGGAAAGGTTGATCAGGCGATAGATGTCAGCGGGATTGAGCAGCAGTAGCCAGGGCAGTATTTTCGGGTTGAACTGACCTTCACTGATCACCAGCAATGCCAACAGCGCCAGATCGAACACCAGCACAAAGAAAAACCACACGCCCAGCGCCAGCCCGGCCGCTGTGGATTTCTCGGCCGACACACTGCTCAGCACATAAGCCAGCCCGAGAAAGCCCCAGCCGAGCAACGTCGAAGACGCTATGAAGCGGGCAAACGCCCAGAGCAGCAGTTGCAGTTCGATGTCCTCCACCAGCACGGCAATCGCCAGCATCGCGCAGCCGAATCCGATCAGCGTCGCCAGTGCCAGGATCAAGCCGTGGCCAATGAACTTGCCGAGCAGGATGTGCCCGCGCCCCAAGGGATAGGTCAGCAACAGCAGCAATGTGCCGCTTTCGTCCTCGCCGACGATGGCGTCATAGGCCAGCAGCAACGCAATCAGCGGCATCAGGAAGGTCGCAAGGCTGGCCAGGCTGGCGATGGTCGCAGGAACCGAGGTGAAGCCCAGTTGACCGGACGCCGCCGCGCCCAGCCAGGCGATGCCGGTGGCCAGCACCGCGAACAGCAGGCTGATCGCCAACAACCAGCGGTTGCGCAAACCGTCATTGAATTCCTTGCGCGCCATGTTCCAGATCGGGTTCACAGGGTCTCTCCACTGCGGGTCGCGGTCGCGCGTCCCATGTAGTAGCGGTACAGGTCTTCAAGGGACGGCGGATGGATTTCGACGTCAGCCGGTTCGTCTTCATTAAGCAATTGGCGCAACAGCCCGAGCTTGCTGCCATTGATCGCCGCCACTTCCAGGCCTTCCACGCCCCACCGTTGCGTGACGTGCCCGGCGTTGTTCCAGGCGGCCTGCAAAGACCCGGCACCTTTGAGTCCATGGGCGCGGATCAGTGTCGGCAACCCGGCTTCCTCGCGCAGACTGCGCAGACTGCCGAGGGCCAGCAGACGCCCCTGAGTCAGAATCGCCGCGCGATTGATGTGCGCCTCGACCCCCGGCAAAACGTGGGAACACAGAATCACGCTGGTGCCCTGGCTGCGCAGGCGGTCGAGCAACCGATACAAATCCTGGGTGGCGATGGGATCGAGGCCGACGGTGGGCTCGTCGAGCAGCAACAAACGCGGCTCGCCGAGCAAGGCTTGCGCCAACCCGAGACGCTGGCGCATGCCTTTGGAATACGTCTTGACCCGGCGCAGCGCTGCGCCCGCCAGGCCGACTTCCTCCAGCAACAGGTCGACTTGAGCCGGAGCAGCGCCTTTGAGTCGGGCGAAATGGCGCAAGGTTTCCAGGCCGCTCATCTGCGGGTAAAACGTCACGTTCTCCGGCAGATAACCGAGCAGGCGTCGCACCTGCGGATCGCTGGGCAAACGGCCAAACACCCGGACCTGCCCTTCAGTGGCCTGGAGCAAACCGAGCACCAGTTTCATGCTGGTGGTCTTGCCGGCGCCGTTGTGCCCGAACAAACCCAGCACCTCGCCTTCAGCCAGACTCAGGTTCAACTCATGCAGCACCGTGGTCTGCCCATAGCGCTGGCTGACGCCTTCGATGTCGATGACATTCATGTGCCCGGCTCCTGAACCAGAGTGTTCGTGGTGGATTTCATCAGCGGATGGCTGTCGAGCACGCCCGGCGATTTCATCACCGGGAAGGCCCGCTGCACCCAGCGCAGCAACTCGATCCCGGGACTGTTCATCAACAGCCGCACTTGCGGGTACAGCCACAGCAGGCGGTCGACGTTGTCGTTGGGTTCGTAGGCGATATCGCCGAGGCCATCGCTGTCGCGGTCCCAGCCCAGATAGTCGCTCCAGTAATTGCCGCGCCCGTCCACCGACCATTCCTGCAAGCGGGTGGCGACGTATTTGACCTGACGCTGATTGCCGACGAACGCGTTGTCGGCGATGCGGTTGTCTTCGGAGCCTGCGGTGAGGTGAATGCCCACTGCACTGCGTTCGAAGTGGTTGTGTTCGATGCTGTTGAACAGCGAGTTGTAGATGAACAGCGCCTTGCCCTCGGCGCCACTGATCATGCTGTCGCCGGTCGAGCCGTCGCGCACGTCGGTGACGAAGTTATCGCGCAAGGTGGAATAGGTGATGTAGTTCATCAGGATCCCGTAGTTCTGATCCTGCTCGGAGCGGTTGCCAATCACCGTGAGCTTGCGGCTTTGCATCAAGGCATAGCCGGTGCGGGTGCGCCGGGTGGTGTTGCCGATCACCCGGTTGTCGTTGGCGAACATGTAATGCACGCCGTAGCGCAAGTCTTCGAGGGTATTACCTTCGAGCAAGTTGCCATTTGAGGTGTCGATGTAAATGCCGTCGCGGGTGTCGCGCACGTGATTGCCGATGACCCTGGCGCCGTGCACCGCGTACAGGTGAATGCCGTTGCCGCGATCCTGCGAGCGCAGCGTCGGATCGCCCTGGATGCGGTTGTCGATCAGGCTCGCGTCCTGCGTGCCGTCGACCCAGATCCCGAACCCCTGTCCTTGCATGCGATTGCCTTTGATCACCGCGCCACGGGCCGAGGGTTGAAGGAACACCGCTGCGTTCATGGCCGTGAGGTCGTGTCCCCAGTCGAGAAACGTGCAGCCTTCGATCCGGACATCCGGCGCGCTGACAATCACCCCGTTGCCCTGCCCTTGCGCCTGAAACACCGCGCCGGGCTCACAGACAATCTGCATCGGTTGGTCGACGCTAAACGATCCCCGGTACTCCCCCGCCGGCAGTTGCCAGCGCTGCTCGGCGTCCAGGCGCAGCGGCAACGTGGTGACGGGTTGCACCGCCAGCGCGCTGCCGGACGCCAGCAGGAGCGCCAGCGCGATCACCTTCACCCGGTTACCCTTGATATCGGTCATCGGCCCGCTCCTGTGGCTGGACAAACGTCAGGCCCGCTCGACCTTCATGCGGCCGACCATTTCCATGTGCAACGCGTGGCAGAACCAACTGCAGTAATACCAATGCAGGCCGGCCTTGTCGGCGGTGAAGGTAATGGACGAAGTTTGCTGCGGGCTGATCTCCATGCTGGCGCCATGGTTGGTCATGACGAAACCGTGGGACACGTCTTCGATCTGGTCGATGTTGGTGATGATCACGGTGACTTCATTGCCCTGCTTGACCGTGAACTCGGTCAAGCCATAGGCCGGCGCCATGGAGGTCATGTAGACCCGCACTTTATTGCCATCGCGGATGACCTTGTTGTCCGTTTCAAGGTTGATGCCGTCTTTCTTGGCGATCGCCACGGTGGGGGCGAAGAACGGGTCGGTGCGGCTCCAGATCTTCTGCGTCTTGATCTGGTCGCGACGCGCGAGGATGCAGTCATGGGGTTCGGCAAACGCCGGGCCGTCGTGCACCAGTTTCATTTCGTCGCCGGAAATATCGATCAACTGATCGTTCTCGGGGTGCAGCGGCCCGGTTGGCAGGAAACGGTCCTTGGAGAATTTGCACAGCACCACCAGCCACTTGCCATCGGCTTCACTGGTTTCGGTGAGCGAGGCGTGGTTGTGGCCGGGCTGGTAATGCACGTCCAGCTTCTGCTTGATGTAATTGACCTTCTCGCCCTTGTAGGCACGAATCGCTTCCGCCATGTTCCACTTCACCACCTGGCTGTCGATGAACAGCGTGGTGTAGGCATTGCCGCGACCGTCGAAGGTGGTGTGCAACGGGCCCAGGCCTAGTTCCGGCTCGGCGACGATGACCTCGCGCGGGTCCTTGAATTTATCGGCGAACAGGTCGTCGAGGCGGTCGATGGCGATCATCGACACCGTCGGCGACAGCTTGCCGTTGGCAATGAAATACTTTCCATCGGAGGACGTGTTGAGGCCGTGGGGGTTCTTCGGCACCGGGATATAACGGGTGAATTCGGAGTCTTTGCCATCGGTTTTACGACCGTCGACCACCGGTACTTTCGAGTCTTCGAGGGTGATGAACTTGCCGGCCTTGATCGCCGCCTCGATGCGCGGGATGTTGAACACCACGACCCAGTCGCGCTCGTTGCGCATCATGCCGCCCAGGTCGTAGGCCTTCTCCGAGTTGTAGCACGTGGACGCGGCGTATTTGCCGGTGTAGTCGGCGTCGGAGTTGTCGAGGTTGCCGTCGACGATCACCTGGAACGCCATTTCCATTTTCTCGGCGTCGATGGCGTTGAACATGGTGAAGCTGTTTTTGTCTTGCAGGTCGAAGGTGTGGCCGTCATTGGGGTGCGGAATTACAAACTCGGCGTTGGCGAACACGTACTTGGTGTACGGCACCTTTTGCAGGCGCAGGCCGTGAATGGCTTGCACGTTCGGCACCGTGAGGATCTTGTCGCACTTCATGATGTCCAGGCGGATCCGCGCGACACGGGAGTTGGCCTTGTCGTTGATGAACAGGTACTTGCCGTCGTACTTGCCGTCGGTCATGGAGATGTGCGGGTGGTGACAATCGCCGTTCTGGAACTTGGCGCTGTCGCCGAGGATGTGCTTGCTCTCGTTGGTCAGGCCCCAACCGGTGGCCGAGTCGACGTTGAACACGGGAATGCGCATCAACTCGCGCATCGACGGCACGCCCAGCACCCGCACTTCGCCCTGATGGCCACCGCTCCAGAAACCGTAGTACTCGTCCAGTTCGCCAGGGCCGACATGGATTTTTGCCTGCGCATCCTTGACCGCGGCGGCCCAGGATTCACGGCTGAACACGGCGCCGCCCAGCGTCGCGGCACCCGCCAGCACCGCGCCGGTCACGGCACTGCTGCCGAGGAAGCCGCGACGGCTGAGTCCGGTCTGCTCTTCTTCCAGCACCGGTTTTGTGGATTCTTTGTCGGTCATGTTGCGTACTCCTTGAAGGGATAAGAACGGTGAAATCGGTCTGTAGGAGCGAGCTAGCTCCGGGCGGCGTTCCGACGATGGTCGTTAACGATGACGCGGGACGACTGGCTAAACGCGGCGCCTATGAGTCCTTCGCGAGCAAGCTCGCTCCTACAGTGGGAGTCACTTCCACGACAGGTATCAATTGCGCCGCGACCGAGGCCGATTTGCTGCGCTTTTTGCGCTTGTTCACCAGCGGCGGGCATTTGTGGTCGTTGTGGTAAGTCATCTGGCAATCGAGGCAGTAGTGGCATTCGTTGACATTGATCCGGCCGTCCGGATGAATCGCCTGGATCTCGCATTCCTTCGCGCACAACTGGCACGGGCTGCCGCATTCCTGGCGGCGCTTGAGCCAGTCGAACAGGCGCAATTTGCTCGGGATCGCCAGCGCTGCGCCCAACGGGCAGATGTAGCGGCAGTACACCTTGCGCGTGAAAATGTTGATCACCAGCAGTGCCACCGCGTAGAGCACGAACCACCACTGGCGGTCGAACCTGAGGGTGACGGCGGTCTTGAACGGTTCCACCTCGGCGAACAGTTCGGCGGTGGACATCGATTCCAGCGAGAGGCCGAACAGCAGCAGCAAAATCAGGTACTTGATCGCCCACAGCCGCTCGTGCACCGCAAAGGGCAATTCGTATTGGGGAATTTTCAGTTTGCGCGCGGCTTCGTTGATCAGTTCTTGCAAGGCACCGAACGGGCACAGCCAGCCGCAGAACACCCCTCGCCCCCACAATAGGATGCTCGCGGCGGTGAACACCCAGAGCATGAAGATCAGCGGATCAGTGAGAAACAGCTCCCAGCGAAAGTGCTCGAACAACGCATGGACAAACGTCAGGACATTGACCACCGACAGTTGTCCCAAGGCATACCAGCCGAGGAACACCACGGTGAAGATCAGATAACCACGACGCAGCCAGTGCAGAAAACGCGGCCGGCGGGTGAGCTTGTCTTGCACAAACAGGATGGCCGTCAACAGCAACAAGGCGCTGGCCAGTACGCCGATCTGGAACTGCTTCTGATACCAGATCGTCAACCACATCGGCCGGCCGGCTTCCTCGAGGGCGGCCAGTTCTTCGGCACTCGGTGCCGGTCGATCAAGGTATTGCTCGGGCAGCTGGTACGCCAGTTCGAAGCTGCTGAACATGCCGCTGACCGGGCCAGTCTGACGGCGCACCAGCAATTCCAGAGACCAGGGCGATCCCGGATCGAAGCCCGCCGCCTTGCGCACAATGAACACCGACATTTCGGTGAATTCGGGCATGCCCTCGGCAGAAACATCAGAGAGGCGCAGGTGGTCCATGTCGCGAAAACTGATGACGTTGCCGAACTGGCGCAATTGCACCCGGTCGAAAATCCCGCCGCGCACATAACCCGAGCCTTTATACGAATAGATCCCGCGCCCCAGTACCGCGATGGCCTGTTCGCCGGGCTTGAGGTCCTGCATGAGCAAATGGTATTGGTTGTCGCCGAGCAGCGCGCGGCCAATGGTCGGCGGGTTGACGTCAGCGGTGTACAGCTCGATAAAGGTCTCATCGATTTGATCGGGGCTGGCGGTGTCGACGCCTTCGGCTTCGGTGCCCTTGAAGGCGTCGTCGACTTGCCCACGGGTCAGGTTCAAGCGGCGAATGGCGCCGTTGCCGGTCAATTGCGTCCAGGTCGCGGGCTCGTAAAAATCCTTGCGAACGGTGGCGGGTTTGCTCACCACCCCGCCCTTGTCCTCGATCAGCTTGAGCGATACGGCCACTTCGTGGGCGGCGCGCATGATGACCTCGTTGACGACCATGGCGGTAACGGTCGCGCCGGCGATGGCGTCCACGGTGACCGCGCTCGGATCACTGGAGTGGCCGACCACCACCCGTTGATTGACCTTGATCCCTGTGTAGCGGGCGCTGAAACCGTGGAGTTTTTCTTCAGGGATGCCAATCAGCAGAATCGGCTCGTGGTGCTCCAGCACATAGGCATCCTGGATCACACCGGCGGTGTCGAGGATCACTTGGGTGTTGATCGGCTTGCCCGAGTAGGCCGGAATATCCACCACGTCCAGGCTCTGGAACACGTAACCGATGACCTTGCCGGCAGCGGAAAGCGTGCGCACCTTGAACGGGCCATCCGGTGTGGAAACGGTGTCGGCCTGCGGGAAGACCTTGTCGATACGCTGCTGCTCGATGTCGCCGTAGGACTTGGCCTGCACCGCCGCGAACATCGCGCCCAACAGCAAGAGCATCACCACCAGACCGACGCTCCAGTTGCGCAGGTTGCCGGGGATCGAAGGCTGATGGTTTGTCATGAGTTCGCAGATTTCAAGGGTCTTGCGGCCATGTTAGGGAGCCTTGCGCGCCCTGCCCTTGATTGAAATCAACTTGCCAAAATTCCCCGCGCCAGAGCGTTCCAACGCCTTAAACAGTGCGCGAGAACCGGCCGTGGTGTTCGCCGCCCAGATAGGCGTCAAACGCCATCGCGACACTGCGCATCAGCAAATGGCCTGGCGGCAACAGCACCAGGTGGTCGCGGTGAATGTGCAACAGTCCGTCGCGCACAGGCTCGTCCAGTTGCGCCAGTGACGCGGCAAAATACTCGGTGAAGCAAATGCCATTGCTCGCTTCATATTTGGCGAAATCGATCCGGCCATGGCACATCAGGTCGCTGATCACTTCGCGGCGCAACAGGTCGTCAGCGCTCAGGCGATAACCCCGATGCACCGGCAACAGGCCTTGATCGATGCGCGCATAGTATTGCGAAAGCTCCTTGACGCTCTGGCTGTAGCTGTCGCCGACCTTGCCGATCGAAGACACGCCAAGGCCGATCAAATCGCAATCGGCGTGGGTCGAGTAACCCTGGAAATTGCGTTGCAGGGTGCCATGGGTGCGGGCCAGCGCCAGTTCATCGTCCGGCAAGGCGAAATGGTCCATGCCGATGTAGACGTAACCGGCCTCGGTCAGCCGTCGAATGGTCAACTCCAGCAACTCCAGCTTGCGCTCCGGAGGCGGCATGTCCTGCGGCCGAATCAGCCGTTGTGCGCGCACCAGCTCGGGCAGGTGCGCGTAGCTGTAGGCGGCAATCCGGTCCGGGCGCAGGGCGATGATTTTGCCCAGGGTCACGTCGAAGCTGCTCACCGTTTGCAGGGGCAGACCGTAAATCAGGTCAACGCTGATCGACTTGAAGTGCGCCTCCCGCGCTGCGCCGACCAGCGCATAGATCTGCTCTTCGCTTTGCACACGATTGACCGCCGCCTGCACGGCAGGATCGAAGTCCTGCACGCCGAAACTCAAGCGGTTGAAGCCCAGTTGGCGCAGGGACCGGATCTGTTCGGTACTGATGGTGCGCGGATCAACCTCGATGGAAAACTCGTGGTCGTCGCTGTCATCCATGTCGAATGCCTGGTGCAGGCAGTCCATCAGGTCCGCCAGTTGTTCGCCGGTCAAATAGGTCGGCGTACCCCCGCCGAGGTGCAGTTGCGTGAGCTTGCGCGTGCTGTCGAACAAGGCCGCCTGCATGGCGATTTCGCGCTTGAGGTACGTCAGGTACTCGACGGCGCGATGGGTTTTCTGGGTGATGATTTTGTTGCAGGCGCAGTAGTAGCAAAGGCTTTTGCAGAACGGAATGTGGATGTACACCGACAATGGCTTCGGTGCGGCCACCTCGTTGCTGTCGCGGGCGGCGCGCTGATAATCGTCGACGGCGAACGCCTGATGAAACTGCGGCGCTGTCGGGTAAGAGGTGTAGCGCGGCCCCGGACGGTCATATTTTTCGACCAGGGCGCGGTTGAAATCGAAGACAGGCTTCATGGTCGATCTACTCGCAGAGGGGTTAATGCCTGGCATCGCCCGAGTCCTTTTCAAACAGGCTGCAGATGGCGTCCACTTCCTGCCGGCCGGCGGGAAGAATGCTGATGAAACGCTCCGTCAACTCAATCAGTCCGTCACGATTCAGTTGCTCCAGCCGTGGCCAGACCGAAGAGAAATACCTGGAGAAAATCAAGCCATAACGGCGTTCGATGGCGCGGATATCCAGTTCCTGATCGCAGGCCAGGCGTTCCATGACCGTGTGCCTGATCTGGTCCCCGGCCTCGAAACGCCAGCCTCGGGATGTCGGCAGTTGGTCACGGTCCAGCTGCTGCTGGTAACGCTCGATGGCGTCGGTATTTTGCGTGTACAAATCGTCGATCTGACTGATGGCGCCCAAGCCAAAACCGATGTGGTCGCAATAGCCGTGGCGGCTGAACCCGTCACAGGTGCGGCGCAACCGCCCGCGCTCTTGCGCAATCGCCAAATCGTCATCCGGCCGGACAAACTGGCCCATGCCGATGTAGTGGTAGCCTGCTGCATCCAATTGATCAAAGCAGATCTGGCGCATCGCGCCTTTATCATCCTGGCTGCACAACGCCCTTACCCTGTCGCCGATCATCGGTCGGTATCGACGCGGCGGACGCGCATAGTCGAACAGCATGAGCCTGTCCGGCTCCAGCTCGATAATCGTCGTCAGCTTGCGTGCAAAGGTGTCCGGGGTTTGCCAGGCATGGCCGAAACCCAGGTCAACATTGATCGAGCGATAGCCAAAGGTCCGCGCGGCGTCGATGAGCGAATGGATCGGCGCCGGGTTCTGGTAGCAGGCGACCGACATGTCACAGTCGCTGTCGATATCCGGAACGCCGATGCTGACGTGATTGAACCCGTGGTCGCGCAACGCGCCCATGGTCGACCAGTCGGTGTGATGCAGGTCGACGTCAACGCTGTAGTCGCCGCACTCGTGCTGGAGAAAGTTGAAGCGGCTGCGCAAACGGCTCATCAGCTGCTGAAGGTGGGCAATGGTCGGTGTTCCACCGCCCAGATGAAACTGCTCGACCCGCTGCTGCGGATCGAGGTGGCAACCGACCAGGTCGATTTCATGCCCCAGGCGCTGGAGGTATTGCTCGATTGCGTCGTGCTCGCCCGTGGCAACCGCGGTACAAAAAGAGGCGTTGAGGCTGGACGGCAGTTGCACATTCAGGGACAGCGGCCGGCGCTTCTGGCGGCTGACGCGCACGGCACGCAGCAAGTCCAGCGAGCCGATGCCGTGGTGAAATTTTTGCGTGTCGGCATGACAGTTGGGGTCGAGTACGCCTTGATCGCACCGGGCGACAAACTCGCCGGGGTTGTGAAAGATATCGAGCATGACGGATCTCCGAGACTGGCTGCGGATCGTCAGTGTCGGGGATTGGCGATCGATACTCCTTGATCTGTATCAAGCCCTGCCCCCAGTGGGTGGCAGGAACGGACCACCGGTCACCACGTCAGGTAGAACATGCCTTTGGCCAGCAAGACGATGACGACCATATGGCCAAACAGACTGCCGTGGATGAACTGCAGGTATCGGGCGTTCATGCGGCCGCTTTTGAACAAAAACATGGCCATCAGGAAATGCCCGAGCACGCTCACGGCGACGAGGATTTTCAGCATCAATAACGTGCCGAACGATGAGGTCGTTGGCGCGGCGAGCGCGGGCAAATAACGCAACCAGACCATGCCGAGCCCGGCGCCGAACAGCGTCAGCAATACCCACGGCATCAGCTTGCGGGCCCGACGACCAATGCCCTGCTCCACCTGCATCATCACCCTTGCGGGCAGTTGCTTGCGGATGCTTTCCAGAAACAGGACTTCGAAGAACACGGTGCCGATGAAGATCAGGGCGGCAAACAGGTGCAATGTCAGCAGCAGCGGATAGAGCATGGGTTCTGGCTCTCGATTCGGCTGGACGGGATTGAGTCACCAGCCCTGGCCAACAGGTTTTGGCCTCTGGGCAGGATACACAGCAGGTCGATTCATCCGGTTGACGCCAATCAAGAAACCCGCTGGGTCGGACGCGGTACTGTGGGAGCGAGCCTGCTCGCGACGGCTTTGTGGCGGGTGTACATATCCGTTTCTGGGGTGACGGCGGCTATTGGTTTCGCCCTTACGGCGAGTCACTTTTGATAGAGCGCAAAAGTAACCCAAACGCTCTTGCCCCACCACTCGGCACCTCGCTCTGGCTCGGTGTGCCCTCACTCCGGCATTGCTCCGCGGGTCGCCGCGAAGGGCCATCCCTGGCCCAGCGCGGCTAAACCGGCATCCATGCCGGTTTACCCGCTGCGCAATGCCTGCGTTCGGCCAGCGTGGTTTTATGGGGCGCTCAGAACAAAATCAAAATCAAAACCGAGGCGGCCTTCGGGCCGACCTGACGGTTAGTTCGACCAAGTCATCGCGTTGAACACCAATGCCACGCCCACCAAATTCCCCACTGTGGGAGCGAGCTTGCTCGCGATAGCGGTTTATCATCGAACATCCATGTCGACTGACACACCGCTATCGCGAGCAAGCTCGCTCCCACAGGGGATTTGCATCAGGCCAAAGGTTGTGCACGATCAAACAAGCGAAGCGCGCCCGCTTGATGCCACGGTCGGCCCGCAGGCCGCCGCGGTAAGATTTTGATCTTGGCGCCCCGTTAACCACGCTGGCCGAACGCAGGTATTGCGTAGCGGGGAAACCGGCAAGGATGCCGGTTTAGCCGCGCTGGGCCAAGGATGGCCCTTCGCGGCGACCCGCGAAGCAATGCCGGAGTGAGGGCACACCGAGCCAGAGCGAGGTGCCGAGTGGTGGGGCAAGAGCCTTTGCTTACTTTGGGCTTTTCAAAGTGAGTCGCCGTAAGGGCGAAACCAATAGCGGCCGTAATCGCAAGAATGGATATGTACACCCTCAAAATCCCCGTCGCCTGACACAAAGCCATCGCGAGCAAGCTCGCTCCCACTAGGGATTCTCATCGGATCATGCATTGGCAGTGACTGGAAGAACGCGAAAATATACGAATAAACTCCGAATCTCTCCGGTCCCCAATCAGAAGAAAGAAAAAAAAACGGAACTGGCACTACGCCACTAATGTCCGAGCCCCATCATCTGGAGAATTGGCTGATGCGGTCTCGGCACTTTGAAATCACCTACTGCTTGAACAACGTGCGTCGAATGTTTGTCCAGCCGGACACCCACATGACCGACGAAGACGCCTGGTATTACGCCTGCCTGCACGCCGGCGTGGGTCTTTTGTATGGGGAAGACGACGCCGTGGACAATCACGCCAGATTGCTCGAACACGCTGAAAAGTCCGAGTTGACCCACGTCAAATGGGAAGAGTTGCCTTCTACCTGACCAGCCCCCCATAAAAAACGCCGCTCAATGAGCGGCGTTTTTTTTGCTGCCGGACGGACCTACAGCATCAACAACACTTCGGTCCGGCCTTACTCCCGTAACGAGCTTCCTGGCGCTCGCGAAAGAACACCTCGTAACTCATCACCGGCTTGTCCGGATGTTTGCTCTGCATATGCTCGACGTAAGTATCGTAGTCAGGCATGCCGACCATCAGGCGTGCGGCCTGACCGAGGTATTTACCCAGGCGACTCAGGTCATTGAACATGCTGCACTCCTCGCTCACGCATCCGGCAGGGCCTGGAACGGTGCTTCTTTATCCGTGCGTTCCTTGGTGCCCCATGCGGCAATGCCGACCTTGAGCGCGAAGAACAGGATGCTGAAGACCACCAGCAAAAACAGCGCTGTCAGCGTCGCGTTGGTGTAGGCGTTGTAGATCACATGCTGCATCTGCTCGATGCTTTTGGCCGGTGCGAGCACTTGACCGTTCGCCAGCGCATCGCTGTACTTCTTGGCCAGGGCAAGGAAGCCGATGGCCGGGTTGGCGTCGAACAGCTTGATGAAGCCGGCTGTGGTGGTGCAGATCAGCAGCCAGACGGCGGGCAGCATGGTCACCCAGACGTAGCGCTGGCGTTTCATTTTGATCAGCACCACCGTCGCCAGCATCAGCGCGATCCCGGCCAGCATCTGGTTGGAGATGCCGAAAAGCGGCCACAAGGTGTTGATGCCACCCAGCGGATCGATCACGCCTTGATAGAGCAAGTAACCCCACATGGCCACACAACCGGCGGTGGCAATCAGGTTGGCGGTCCAGGATTCCGTGCGTTTCAGCGCCGGTACGAATGAACCGAGCAAATCCTGCAGCATGAACCGCCCGGCACGGGTGCCGGCATCCACCGCGGTCAGGATGAACAACGCTTCAAACAGAATTGCGAAGTGGTACCAGAACGCCATGGTGTTTTCACCCGGCAGGACACTGTGCAGGATCTGCGCAATACCCACCGCCAGGGTCGGCGCACCGCCGGCACGGGCGAGGATGGTGGTTTCGCCGATGTCCTTGGCCACCGCCTGCAACGCTTCCGGGGTAATTGCAAAACCCCAGCTGCTGACGGTTTGTGCCACCGTTACCGCGTCCGAGCCGACGATGGCTGCCGGGCTGTTCATGGCGAAGTACACGCCTGGCTCGATGACCGAAGCGGCAACCATGGCCATGATCGCCACGAACGATTCCATCAGCATGCCGCCGTAACCGATGTAGCGGGCGTGGCCTTCACTGGCGAGCAGCTTCGGTGTAGTGCCCGAAGCGATCAGCGCGTGGAAACCCGAGACCGCTCCACAGGCGATGGTGATGAACAGGAACGGGAACAGACCGCCCTTCCATACCGGGCCGGTGCCATCGATGAACTGGGTCAGTGCCGGCATTTTCAGGTCGGGCATGGTCACCAGAATGCCGATGGCCAGGGCGATGATGGTGCCGATTTTCAGGAACGTGGAGAGGTAATCACGCGGGGCCAGAATCAGCCACACTGGCAATACCGCGGCCACGAAACCGTAACCGATCAGCATCCAGGTGATTTGAATGCCGGTGAAGGTAAAGGCCTTGGCCCACACCGGATCCGCGGCAACCTGCCCGCCGAGCCAGATCGAACCGAGCAGCAGCAACACACCGATGACCGAGATTTCGCCGATGCGACCCGGACGGATGTAGCGCATGTAAATGCCCATGAACATCGCAATCGGGATGGTCGCCATCACCGTGAAAATGCCCCACGGGCTTTCGGCCAGGGCCTTGACCACGATCAGCGCCAGCACCGCGAGGATGATGATCATGATCAGGAAGCAGCCGAACAGCGCGATGGTGCCGGGAATACGGCCCATTTCTTCACGCACCATGTCGCCCAGCGAGCGGCCGTTGCGGCGGGTGGACATGAACAGGACCATGAAGTCCTGAACCGCACCGGCCAGCACCACGCCGGCGATCAGCCACAGCGTGCCGGGCAGGTAACCCATCTGCGCCGCCAGGACCGGACCGACCAAAGGCCCCGCGCCGGCGATGGCTGCGAAGTGGTGACCGAACAACACGTGTTTGTTGGTCGGCACGTAGTCCAGACCATCGTTGTTGAGCACGGCAGGCGTGGCTCGATTGGGATCGAGTTGCATCACCTTGTTGGCGATGAACAGGCTGTAGTAGCGGTAAGCGACGAGGTAGATGGCGACGGCTGCGACTACGATCCAGAGGGCGTTGATCGCTTCGCCGCGGCGCAAGGCCACGACACTCAGCGCGAACGCACCCAGAACAGCCACGGCAAACCAGGCGAGGTGTTTAGCCAGACGGGGCATAGCGTGTCTCCTGCCGACAGCCAGTGACTGCGGCGGTAATTTTTATAATTGTGTCCGCTGAGCGGAGCTGGCCCAATATCCGCGCATGCCGTCCACAAATAAATCCGCGTTACTACGTACGTGGCGTCTACGTAGTTCTACGTAGGCGCCACTTGTTCATCAGTCAAAATGCAAGACCTGTGGGAGCGAGCTTGCTCGCGATGGCGGTGGCACAGTCAACACAATGGTGAATGTCAGTCCGTTATCGCGAGCAAGCTCGCTCCCACAGGTCTTGTGTCAACCGCTTGAGCCGTCGGTCATTCCGTCCAGCACTGCTACTGGACCCGCATCGCTTTGGCATATGATGCCGGCCTTCGCCTAACACCGTCCCTGTAGGAGCGAGCTTGCTCGCGATGCACTCAAGAACACCGCGTGTAGCCTGAAAACCCGCGTTTTCGTTGACGTCCTTCGCGAGCGAGCTCGCTCCTACAAAGTCATCAGGAGCCCAGATGCAGCTCAAACACAAAATCGTTGCACTCGGGATCTTGCCGCTGGTGTTGGCGATTGCGGTCATCTGCGCGCTGGTGATTTCCCTGAACCGGCAACTGGGTGATCAACAGGCGCAATTGATCGAGGACAGCATCCTCGCCAGCAAGCGTGCTGAACTGAAAAACTACGTGGAAATGGCCCAGAGCCTGATCGCGCCGCTGTACGACGACGGCCACGGTGACGCGCACGCTCAGCAGCAAGTGCTGGAGGAATTGCGCAAGCTCAGTTTTGGCATCAACGGCTATTTTTTCGTCTACGACCGCGAAGGCCGCAGCCTGATGCACGCGCGCCAATCGGATCTGGTCGGCAAATATCTGTGGGACATGAAGGACCCACAGGGGCTGCCGGTGATTCAGGCTTTGCTCAAAAGTGCGCAGTCCGGCGAAGGCTTTCAGCGTTACGCCTGGAACAAACCCTCCTCCGGCCAGGTGACCGACAAACTCGCCTACGTCGTCATGCTGGATCGCTGGGGCTGGATGCTCGGCACCGGGATTTACCTGGAGGACGTCGAACGCGCCACCCAGCAAGCGCGGGACGAAGTGGCCCAAGGCATCCGCAAAACCATGCTGGCGATTGCCGTCGTGGCCCTGGTGGCGGTGCTGTTCGTGTTTGCCAGCGGCATGACGCTCAACGTCAGCGAGCACCGCCTGGCCGACAAAAAACTGCAACGCCTGACCCAGCGCATCGTCAGTTTGCAAGAGGAAGAACGCTCGCGGGTGTCACGCGAACTGCACGACGGCATCAGTCAGGTGCTGGTCTCCATCAAGTTCCAGTTCGAACTGGCCAGTCATGTGCTGGAAAATGGACAAGACAAGGGTTTGAGCATTTTGCGAGAAGCCACCGAGCGCCTCGGCGATGCGATTGGCGAGGTGCGCAGCCTCTCTCACGATCTGCGCTCTTCCCTGCTCGACACCCTCGGCCTGTCCGCCGCCATCGGCCAGCTCGCCGAGGAATGCGGGCAACGCAGCGGGTTGACGGTAACCTACAACGACAACGAATTTGACTGCCATCTGGTCGATGGCGCCGCCGTCTCGTTGTTCCGCATTGCGCAAGAAGGCCTGACCAACATTGAACGCCACGCGCAGGCAAAAAACGTGTCCATTACCTTGCACGGCTCTGAAGAATCGATACGGTTGACGGTGATCGATGACGGCGTCGGCTTCAACGTCGCCCAGGTCGAACGTCATCAAGCCGGCATTGGACTGCGCAACATCCGTGAACGTGTCGAGCATTTTGGCGGACGGTTCGAATTGATATCCGTGCCCGGAAGAAGTGAGCTGGACGTACTGCTGCCGATGAAAATGCCCGGCGTAAAACGCTGACCTGACTCGCTCACCTGAAAAGCAAGAGTAAATGCCCGTGATGAACCTGCCCTCCCCGATCCGCGTCGCCCTGGTCGACGATCACTCTCTGGTCCGCGAAGGCATCAGAGCGTTGCTGTCCGTCATGGCCCAACTGGAAGTGGTCGGCGAAGCGGAAAATGGCACGGACGCCATCGAGATGGTCGGGCGCTGCCGGCCCGATCTGTTGCTGGTCGACATCAGCCTCAAGGACATCAACGGCCTGGAACTGACGCGTTTGCTGCGCAGCCAGTACCCGTCACTCAAAGTGCTGGTGCTGAGCATGTACGACAATTATGAATACGTCAGTGAATCGGTGCGCTCGGGTGCCAGCGGCTATGTGCTGAAGAATGCGCCGTCACGGGAAATCATTGCCGCCATCGAAGCCATTGCCAGCGGCGGGACGTTCTACAGCGCCGAAATCGCCCAGCGCCTGATCGCCGACAAAACCACCGACAACGAGCTGACGCCGCGTGAAAGCCAGGTGCTGTACAAAATGGCCCAAGGCATGAACAACAAGGAAATGGCCCGCGACCTGGACATCAGCGTGCGCACCGTCGAGACCCATCGCCTGAGCATCCGCCGCAAGCTCAACATCGACAAACCGGCGGCGCTGGTCAAATACGCGATCGATCACGGGATCATTTCCCGCTAGGTCACTCGCCCCTCAAGCCACGCCGACTTCCACCACATCGCCATTCAATCGCACCGGCCACACCCGCAGGTGCTGTTGCGGATGTTCCAGGCAACTGCCGTCCTCGAGGCGAAAATGCTGCTTGTAGATCGGCGAGGCCACCACCAGGTCTCCCTTGATGCTGCCGATCAAACCACGACCGATCACATTCGCCCCGGATTGCGGGTCGTGGTTGTCGATGGCGTAGAGGGTCCGGCCCTCGGCACCCGGCAGGTAAAACAGCGCCACTTGTGCGCCGTCCAGCCACACGACCACGCCGGAATCGCGGACCAGATCCTGCTGCTCGCACACCGAATGCCACACGTGAGTGTTCAGGGCGTTGACGCGTTGGGTATTGAACTGGCTCATCAGGCAATCTCCTCGGTAACAGGAATCAGGTTGAGTTCGGCGGCCATGATCGGCCGGCGCTGACCGCGTTCCTGGACAAAATGGATGTCCGGATCGGGGCGTTTGTCGTTGACGAAGGTGCGGAAACGTTTGAGTTTTTCCGGGTCCTGAAGTGCGTTGGCCCATTCGCATTCATAGCGGTCGACCACCAGCTGCATTTGCGATTCAAGTTCCGCGCCAAGTCCGAGGCTGTCGTCGATGATCACGTCTTTGAGGAAATCGAGGCCGCCCTCCAGGCTTTCGCGCCACACCGAAGTGCGCTGCAATTTGTCGGCGGTGCGGATGTAGAACATCAGGAAGCGGTCGATGTAGCGGATCAGGGTCGCATCGTCGAGGTCGGTGGCGAACAGTTCGGCATGGCGCGGGCGCATGCCGCCGTTGCCGGCGATGTAGAGGTTCCAGCCTTTCTCGGTGGCGATCACGCCGACGTCTTTGCTTTGGGCCTCGGCGCATTCGCGGGTGCAACCAGACACCGCGAACTTGAGTTTGTGTGGCGAGCGAAGGCCTTTGTAGCGGTCCTCGAGGGTCAGGGCCATTTGCACGCTGTCCTGCACGCCATAGCGGCACCAGGTGCTGCCGACGCAGGACTTCACCGTCCGGGTCGATTTGCCGTAGGCGTGCCCGGTCTCGAAACCGGCGGCAATCAGCTCGGCCCAGATGTCCGGCAATTCATGCAGTTGCGCACCAAACAGGTCGATCCGCTGACCGCCGGTAATCTTGGTGTAGAGGTCGTATTTCTTCGCGACCACACCGATGGCGATCAGTTTGTCGGCGGTGATTTCGCCGCCCGGAATGCGCGGCACGACCGAATAGGTGCCGTTTTTTTGCATATTGGCCATGAAGGTGTCGTTGGTGTCCTGCAACGGCACCAGCGAGGCGTCCATGATCGGCTGGTTCCAGCACGACGCGAGGATCGAGCCCACGGCCGGTTTGCACACGTCG
This sequence comes from Pseudomonas fluorescens, assembly GCF_902497785.1. Taxonomy (GTDB): domain Bacteria; phylum Pseudomonadota; class Gammaproteobacteria; order Pseudomonadales; family Pseudomonadaceae; genus Aquipseudomonas; species Aquipseudomonas fluorescens_BO. The sequence continues at coordinate 243,027 of NZ_CABVHK010000011.1, read as the reverse complement.
CAACCGGTGTGGCCACGACCATGTTTGGCCAGCAGTTCTTCGAACGTCAGCACCCCTTCTACGCGGACCAGCGCATAGAGCTCCTGACGGGTGTAAGCGAAGTGTTCACACAGGCTTTTATCGACACTGACGCCACGGGCAATCAGCTCATGTTCGAACACCTGCTTGAGCAGACCGGCGCAACCGCCGCAACCGGTGCCGGCCTTGGTCTGCGACTTGAGCACGCCGAGGTCGGTGCAACCACCGTCGATGGCCGAGCAGATCGAACCCTTGTTGACGTTGTGGCACGAGCAGACTGTGGCCGTTTCGGGCAACGCGCCCGGGCCGAGGGTCGGTGCGCCTTCGGACGACGGCAGAATCAGGCTGGCCGGTTCCGCCGGCAGGGCAATTGCGTTCTGCATGTATTGCAGCAGCGTGTCGTAATAGCTGTTGTCGCCGACCAGCACTGCACCAATGACGTGCTTGCCCGCAGCATCCACCACCAGGCGGCGGTAGCTCGCCGTGGTTTCGTCGATGAATTGATAGCTGCGCGCCCCCGGCGTGTGGGCATGGGCGTCGCCGATGGAGCCGACATCGACCCCGAGCAGTTTGAGTTTGGTCGACATGTCGGCGCCAATGAACGGCTCGCCGGTGCCGCTGCACAGAAGTGCCGCCACCCCGCGAGCCATCTGATAGCCCGGCGCGACCAGGCCGAACAGGCTGCCGTTCCAGGAAGCGCACTCGCCGATGGCGTAAATGTCCGGGTCGCTGCTCAGGCATTCGTCGTTGATCACCACGCCACCGCGCGGACCGATCTCCAGCGCGCATTGGCGGGCCAGGGTGTCCTGGGCGCGGATCCCGGCGGAAAACACGATCAGGTCGGCCTCGAGAAACTCGTCATTGGCGAAATTCATCCGATAGCGATACTCCGCGCCCGCGCTGATCGACTGCGTAGCGCGGGACAGGTGCACGCCGACGCCCAGCCGTTCGATCTGCGACTTGAGCGCAAGGCCACCCATTTCATCGAGCTGCACCGGCATCAACCGCGGGGCGAATTCCACCACGTGCGCTTCCAGGCCCAGGCTCTTCAAGGCATTGGCGGCTTCAAGGCCCAACAGCCCGCCACCGACGACGACCCCGCGTCGGGCGTTGGACGCAGCGGCCCGGATGGCGTCGAGGTCTTCGAGGGTTCGGTACACCAGACGCGAATCGCCCTCCGCGCCTTCGATGGGCGGCACAAACGGGTAAGACCCGGTGGCCAACACCAATTTGTCGTAAGCCAGGCAGCCCTGCGCGGTGATCACCTGACGCCCGGCACGGTCGATTTCCAGCACCGGCACGCCCAAATGCAGGGTGACGCCCGGCGTCTGGTAAAGCGACGCATCCGACAACGCCAACGACTCGGCATCGCGGCCGGAGAAGTACTCGGAAAGGTGCACACGGTCATAGGCACGCATCGGCTCCTCGCTGAAGACGTGCACTTGATACTGGTCAAGCGCACCCCGCTCGATCAACTGCTCGACGCAATGATGGCCGACCATGCCATTGCCAATCACGATCAGCGTTTGCACTTTGTTCAACGCGGCAACATTGGAATTCATAGGAAGCACCCGGCTAATACGGTTCAAAAGCAAAAAAAAAACGCCTGAAACCTTGCGGTTCCAGGCGTCTTTGCCTGTTCTTTTGCGGTGTTAGCACCAGACGTCTATGCCTGATCCACCGATGTTGCCCGCGGATCGATCGTCGTTGACCGAGGGGCTGCCCACTCGATTGCATTCAGGGTGGGCTTGTTCGGTGTGTTGCAGTGTTTGTGCCAGATCTTGAAAGCGCTACTTTTGGCGGCCTGTACAGGGTGATGACGCGAGAAATCCCCCGGCGTTATGCCTTCGCATAGTGCAACGGCACGCGGCACGGCGTTATAAAAGTGCACATTCAAAAGTATTTGAGCCAAGTGATGTCCCGACGTCGCGCTTTCAACCCGGCGAACCTGTTCACTGCCGGATACAGCGCAACAGCCAGCAACATCGCCGTAATCCAGACCGCGCTGACCGACGCAAAGCCGAACCACGCGCCCTGATTCAAACCGAACAGGGCCACGGCGAACACATATAAAAGCTTCAATGCGTACAGGTGCAGCAAATAGAAGAACATCGGCGCCGAGCCGAACACGGCCAACGGTCGCAACCATTGGCGGTGTTGCGCGCGCTCGAACCACAGCAGCAGCAAGCAACCCACGCTCAGGGTCAATGCAATAAACAGCAGCGAGGGCGGGTATTTGGTGATGTTGAACACACTCATCAGGGTGCGCAGCGCGGTGTCCCCGACCTGCCAGGGCTTCTCGCCATAACCGTTTAACAGCCGCAGCGCCATGAAAACCGCCAGCCCGCCAACACCGCATAGCAACAACTTCATCTGACGGGCCTTGGCGTCGGCCGCTCTGCCAAACCACGGGCCCATCGCATACCCCAGTCCGATCACGCCAATCCACGGCAGCACAGGGTAAGAAGTCCGCAGGCGCAGGGTGTCGGCCAGTTCAATCCAGCCACGGTCATGCAAAATCGCCCAGGGCACATGCATGGCCGAGCCGATCGGGAAATGCACTCCGTCCAGCAAGTTATGCCCGGTGATGATCGCCAGACTGAGTACCAGCAGGATCGATCTCGGCAGCCAAACCATCACCGACAACGCCATCATGCTCAAGCCAATGGCCCAGATCACCTGCAAATAAATCACCGTCGGCGGCAACTGGAACGTCCAGGCGAAGTTCACCAAGGTGAACTCCAGCACCACAAGAAACAGCCCCCGCTTGAACAGAAAGCTGCAAACGTCAGACTTGCTGGCGTATTTTTCACCGTAGAGCCAGGCCGACAGACCGGTGAGCAGCACAAACACCGGGGCACACAAATGGGCCAGGGTCCGGCTGAAAAACAGTGCCGGTTCGGTGGTGGCGATGTCCATGGGGTCGGACACCTGACGATGCAGAAAAAAGGTTTCGCGGACGTGGTCGAGCAGCATGAACAGAATCACCAGGCCCCTAAGTGCGTCGATGGACAGGAGCCGAGTGGCGGGCGGGCTTATGGAACGAGGGGAAGCGATTGTCATGGAGGTTTCGCACTACAAGAGGTGAGCAAACATGTCCCGGAGAACAGAGTGCCGGCAAGCTTATATTGTTACCCTATAACATCTCAACCCTGTCTTGAGATTCACCCGAAAAACTGTGGGAGCGAGCTTGCTCGCGATGGTCGTTAATGATAACGCGTGCTTCCTGGATTAACTGCGGCGTCCTGGGACCATCGTCGGAACGCCGCCCGGAGCAAGCTCGCTCCTACAATGGTAGTGTTGAAACGTTTTGTTTCATTCACTCCAGCAAAGGAATGCCAGCGATGGATTTTTCACTCAAGCATTTGGCCGCGACAACTCTGCTAGTCGCCAGCCTTTCAACGTTCACCACGGCCGCGCACGCCAACATCACCCCGCAACAGAGCGCGACCATTCTCAAGACATTCAACGACGCCTCGGTCACGGATTTCCGCCAGTTCCTGACCAGCCTGTCCAAGAGCGATCTCGCCAACAGCGCCAACCTCGGCCCGGCCATCGGTGCCTTCCTCGACAACAAAACCCTTTCCGCCGATCAGCAAAACGAGATTCATCGCCTGCTGGGTCTGTATGCACGGGTGAAGTACGGCGCCGCCGCCACCGAAACCCTACGCGAACTGGTCGCCATCCCGACCTTCCAGGTCGACGGCGTGGCCCAGCACGATAATCCTGAATTCATCAAGATCGCGGACAAGATCAAAAGCCTTGCCGAGGCCTTCAACCTGAACTTTCGCAACGTCGACAACCGCGTCTATGAGATCTCCCTCGACGGCAGCAGCGATGAAGTCGTGGGCATCCACGCGCATGCCGACGTGGTGCCCGCGACGCCGGAGAACTGGGTGCTGAAAGACGGCACCCGCCTCGATCCGTTCAAGGTCACCCTGATCGGCGACCGACTGTACGGCCGGGGCACCGAGGATGACAAAAATGGCATCGTCGCGGCGCTGTACGCCATGAAAGTAATCAAGGAAGAGAAACTGCCGCTGGCGAGGGATTTCAAACTGCTGGTGGACACCACCGAGGAAACCACGGGCGATGCCATCCCCTATTACTTCGAACGCAACCCGACGCCCAACTACAACCTCGCGCTGGATGGCAGTTACCCGGTAGTGATTGCCGAAAAAGGCTACGGCACGGTCATGGCCAACTTTGCCAAGCGCAAGGCTGACGGCAAGGGCGCCGAAATCACCTCAATGACCGGGGGCCTGGCGACCAACCAGATTCCGTCAGCCTCGGTGGTCACGCTGGTGACTGATAATCCCGCCGAACTGGCCGCCAGCCTGCAAAAGGCCGGTGCCGATTTTGCCCAGCGCAATGGCGGCGACTTCAGTGTGACAGCCAAGGTCGACGGCAAGGACGTCAAGCTGACGGTCACTGGCGTTTCCGCGCACTCCTCCGAGCCCGAATCAGGTGTCAACCCGGTCTCCAGAATGCTGGTGTTCATCAACAGTCTTGACGGCAAGGTCGCGCTCAAACACAACCACATCACCGACGCCGCTCGCTACGCGGCCGACAATTGGGGGCTGGATTACCTCGGTGGGAAATTGGGGGTCGGCTTTGCAGATGACTTCATGGGACCGTTGACCGCTTCCCTGACGTTTGTCGGAGGTGATGAAAAAACCTTCAAACTCGCGGTCAACCTGCGCGTACCGAAGGGCAAATCCCCGGAAGCGCTCAAGGCCGAAATCGCCGACAAGATTGGCGCCTGGAGCAAGCAGAGCCAGGTAGCAGCAACCTTCGACTACTCAATCGCCGAACCGATGTACCGCAACCCCGAGGGCGAATGGGTCAAGGCATTGCTGGCCGTGGCCAGTGAAAACCTCGGCATGGAACACAAGTACGGCACCTCTGCCGGCGCCACCTCGGTCCATGAGCTGCCCAACGGCGTGCAATTCGGCCTGGCCCGGCCCGAAGTCAAATACACCGGCCACACCGACAATGAGTTCAAGACCGTCGACCAGTTCTTGCTGGACTTGCAGATCGTCACCGAGATGATGGGGCGCATCGGCCAATTACCGAAACTTTGATGCCCATTCGGACCCGCGTTGCTCGCGGGTCCTTTATCAGTCATTCGCAATCTTTCAGTTTTGAACAGACGACGAGATAGTCACGCTGCCATTGGACATTGTGTGGATCGCGTTCAATCAGTGCTTCGCAAATCGAGAGGCTGATACGCAACTCTGTAATCGCCCCGCAGCTGTCCCCAAGTGCCTTCAATACATCACCGATCCGGCGATGAGTAATCGACAGGTCGCGCTGCCACACGGCATTGACTGAATCACGTTCGTTCAGGGTCTGATTGATTGCCAGCGCACGCTTGTAGTCGGCAAGCGCCTTCGCCTTGTCGCCCTGTTTTTTCCATATATCGCCAACCTTCCTGTGACTGGCCGCCAGACCACGTTGCCAGTGGCTGTTTTCCCCGTCACGCAGGGTTAGCGCCCTATGGATGTTGAAGCTTGTCTGGTAGTTGTCGAGTGCGCCATCCAGGTCCCGTTCGCGCTTTAGCATGTCGCCGATCAGCTCGTGACTGATTGCCAGGTCACCCTGCCAGTCAGTGTTCTGCGGGTTTCGCTGGGTCAACGCATGGCGTATCGAGAAACTCGTGCGAAAGGCGTCGAACGCCCCCGGAACATCGTCCCGGTCTCTGAGCACACTACCGATTCGGTCATGACTGAGCGCGAGGTCGCGCTGCCACTTGGCGTTGGACGGGTCGTGCCGGGTCAGCTTCCTGCGGATCGAAAAACTCTTTCGGTACACTTTGAACGCCCCTCGCCCATCGCCCCGGGCCTTGCGCACGTCGCCGATTTTTCCGTAGGTGATTGAGAGATCGCGCTGCCACTCGGTGTTCTTCCGGTCGCGTTTTACCAACTTCGAACGGATCCTGTGTGCCTTCCTGAAGGCAATCCGCGCGCCCGACCCATTGCCCTGGGCCAGCAACACGTCGCCGATCCGCTCATGACTCACCGACAAGTCACGCTGCCATGCCAGGTTGCCCGGGTCATGCCTGATCAGTTGCTCGCGAATCGCCAGCGCTTCGCCGTAGGCGTGGAGCGCTGCGGGGCCATCGCCTCGGGCCTTGTGCACATTGCCCAGCTTGCCGAAGCTGATCGACAAATCGCGCTGCCAATCGGGGTTAACGGGATCATGCGTTGTCAACATCTTGCGGATCGCATGGGCACTGTCGTAGGCAGCATACGCACCCGCTCCGTCACCCTGAGACTCCAGCAGGTCACCGACCCGCTCATGGCTGACTGACAAATTGCGTTGCCACGCGATGTTGTCTGGATCACGGTCAACCAGTGCGCGGTCGATCGCCAGTGCCTGGCGATAGGCGACGAGCGCCCCCGGTCCGTCGCCCTGAAACTCCAGCGCGCTGCCAACCCTGTCGTAGCTCATCGCCAGATGAATCTGCCACTGCGCATTGTCCGCAGCCTGAGTCGCCAAGTGCAGCGCATGGCGATGCGCATCCTCGTAGTTTTGAAGAGCCTCCACAAGCGTGGAACGCACTTGCGCCAGATCACCCTGCTCAACAAGAAACCGAAAGGCCGCGTCGAGCGCTTCCGGCCAGTCCGGCTCCTCGACCAGGACATCGGCATAGAGTCTTCGCGCTTCCTGCACCTGGCCCTTGGTGTCGTTCAAGGCGGCTGCCCGCAACAATGGCTCGAGCTCTTTACGGTTACGCTCATGCGCATGGACTGAGCGATTTCTGATTGTCGTGAGGATGCCGGATCGTTTCGTAGCCATGTAGGCGATCGCATCATCAACGCCATCCTCTTGAAGGATACGAGTCATTTCCTGAAGAACGCCTGTCGCGGAGTCCTTTCCTTCGATCTCGGCAAAAGAGGCCGCCAACTCCTCAATACGATTCGATTGGGCAGTATAGGAATTCTCTGCGACCTGGCGCTGGCGCTCGCGGTCTCGCCAGTCATCGGCCTTCTCGGCTTCAGCCAATTCGCGCTGACGTGTTGCCTTCACGGCTTGTAGCAGGTGGATCCGGATTTTCTCTATATCCACCCCGCTGCTCCGGGGCGCGGCTGGACGCAGTTTGTCCAGCTCCTCACGCATATTATGAACAAGGTTTTGCAACTGATCCTGGTTGTGCGCCGGCGGGCAAAATTTGCCCAGGTCAACAAGGTTCTGGAGGTAGGCACGCTGGAGCATCTGCCGCTCTGTCTGGTAACCGACCGGGTCGAGATGATTTTCATCAGGCAGGTCAAGTCGCTCGGCCGGTATGTCACAACATTGCTCACCCACAACAATGACCCAACTCGTCTTGCCTCGGCGTATGGCGTGGTAGTACTCGAGTTGGGTGAAAGAAACACGCCCGAACTCCGGGTCACGAACCTTCGGCTCGTCACCATACGCCCGACCAACAAGCTGAATAAAGCCTTCACAGGCATCAATTTGTTCGATCAACCATTTGCTCAGCTCACCATGAGGCGTGGGAAAATCTTCCTGGAACACAGGGATGCAGTCTTGTCGTCGAAGAACACGGGCGACGATCTGCCTGGCACTGCGCAGCTCCGTACTGACGGCTGAAATGAAAATACGCGCTTGGGTCATGATCTATAGCCGTTGCATTGTCGCGATGATCACAGGTTCACCGCGTTCCCTTCTGCAAGTCACCGGCCAGTATCCGCAGCGTCTTGGCCTGCTTGATGTTGCCCGTGGCCTTGCGCAGCTCGAGGAAGCTGGCCAGAAAATTAAGCTGGCGCACCACCGAATCGAACTGCCGCTCCGAGGGTCGCTGGCCCTGCAAGGCGTCCCAGTACAGGTCACAGAGCACTTTTGCCGGTTCTGCCGCGACCGCGCCGGGATGCTGCGGCAGGTTGCCGGTCAACAGCCAGTCGGCCACTGCCGCGTCGGCCGACATCACCGCATCGAAGAAGTCGTAGCCCTTTTGGAAACGCCCCCGCGCCGCCGTTTGGCAGCGCAACACTTCGCCGAGATCGGGATGCACGACGCCCAACAGTGCATCCAGCTGCAAGCGGTTGATACGTCCATAGGGATTCCATTCGGGCAAATTGGGATCGCCTTCGCCCATAGCGTAAGCATCCCGGGCCAGGATCAAGGAGGGTCGCACGACGTTCCAGGGACTGCGTGCCAGCGAAAGAATCACGGCCTTGCGTTTGTACGCGCTGCCAAGAATGGCCTGGCGTTCGGGATGACCTGTGCCGAGGGACTGGGTCTGGGTTGCGCTATCAGGATGCGGGCTGGCCAGCCTGATCAGCGCCGTGGCCCGGGCGATGGCGTCATTGATCAGCGATAGCGCGGTTTTTTCCTGCGCCATGGCTTCTGCGGCCTCACCCCGTTTGCGCATCTCGCGGGCCTTTTCGGCGAGGTCCTCGGCGCGCCGGGCTTCCAGATTGACCAGTTGTTCAACCGCCCGCAGCGGCACCACGGCCCGGGCGAAATCGGCGGCGATTGACTGTAACAAGGCCCCGCACGCCGCCTCGAAGCCAGATCCCCCGCATTCACCGTACAAAAGACCCAACGCGTACTGTATTTCGGGCATCTGCGCCCAGGGTGGCGGCAGGCTGCGCAGACGCTGGGTAATGCGCCGCGACAGGTTGTCGAAGTCTTTCCCCGCGCTACTGGCGCACGGCGCACGCGCGGCCAGGCGAATGCGTTCGATCCAGTCCAGCAATTCCTCAGGTGCGCGCAAGGGCACCTCGTTGATGATATCGGCGGGCATCACCTTGAGCTGGAAGGACGGGTCGCCATAGGCTTGGTACGCACCCCAGGTGTTGCAGTCGGGGTAACTGTCGAGCACGGTCAGACGCGCAGTGGAAATGGCCGCGCCAAAACTGTCGCCATGGATGGCCATGCGCGTGAAAAAGGTTTCGGCGAAGGTCTTGGCCGCATCGTCACGCACTTCCCAACCTGCCGCGACGACGCAACGCACGCCCATGTTGATCAACTCGCGGGCAAGGCTCGCGGCGAGCCGGTTGTCACTCTGGTCAAACGCCTCCATCTTGGCCAGGTGGCAGCAACTGAGAAACACCAGGTCCGGCACGATCTCCATGCGGTCGACCTCGGCCGCCGTGAGCAGCAGCCCATCGGAGAGCACCACGCCGCTGCGCAGGACGCCGTCTTTACCGGTTTTGGCAAAGATCCCATGGGCCGCCACCACCAACACTCGATAAGGCCGGGCAAACAGTTGGGTGAAGACTTCCCCGGCCCGGGCATCCGGCGGTACCGCGCAGGTGGTGTAACCGGCGCCGTCCAGCACCCGGGTGACCGCCTCGCCCTCCTTCGCCGCGCCCTCCAGATCCGGCAGCCAATCGTTCGGCGCAGGGCCGGGGAGTTTCAGTCTTTCACTCCACTGCGGCCCGCCGAACTGGGTGTAGTAGCCCTCGGTACTGGGGTTGGCAATGACACATGCGCTCATGCTGTCGGTGCGCAAGACTTCGCGGCGAAAGCGCCCGGTAATGAACTGGCGGATCATGCGCGTGCGGCGGATCAGCGGTTCACCGTTGGACTCCAGCATTTCCAACGGAAGATTGGCGCTGCTCTGATCGACCATCATGATCAGGTTGCGCGACTTGCGCACCGACGACTTGAACTCGATGGGCAGCAACAGCTGGAACAGGGTATTGCCGAAGAACGAGTCCTTGCGGTAAACCGTGGACGCCTGCCCCTTGAGCGAGCTGTCGACCAGTTTCTCGATCAGGCCCGGCTGGCGCTGCTCGACCAGGGCTTCGACCCGGGCCTTGTCCCCCATGTACGAGAAGCGAAAACTTTTGGCCGGCAACGGGTCGGTTCCGGCCGGATCACACACAGCCTTGCCGGCGTCTTCGCCAAGGTCGACGCTGGAAATCGACAGACGCGGCCAGTAATCGCTGAACGGGCTGACGCTCAAACGCTGGCGCACCCCTTCGCCGTATTGCAACTCATCGGCCAGGTCGAGTTTGGTGTCCAGTTGCATCAGCTCGGTGGCCAGGTCCTTGTCCAGTTCGCTGACGGCATAGGCGGCCGAGATCGCGGTGTCACGGAACACCTCGACCAGTTCCAGGCGCGAGATGAACGCCTGGGTGGCGCCACGTTCCGCCGCCCCGGCGGCGAAATCGCGATTGGCCAGCAACACACCGAGCACCACCGCCTTGACTGAGTCGCTGACACTTAACTGCGAGGTGGAATTGGTGCCGATCAACAGGCTGGCCAGGCGCAACGGCAGCGGCGCGCCCTGACCGGCGGGTGCCAGCTCCGCTGCTTTCTGGCCGTAGAAATCCGAGGCATGCAGCAGATAGCGCAATACGCCTGCGCGCACGGCCTGGGTCACGCCTTCGGTGGACAGCGTACCCATTTCACCCAGCCCCACCACCAAGGCACCACGGCCTGTCTGGCGCAGGTGTTCCTCGCTCGAACGCGGCATCAACACCACGGTGGCATTGCCCAACTCCCCGGAATGCAGGCCCAGACGATGGCGATGGCTGAGCGCACCGTTGACCAGGGTCTGATCGATAACCGCTTCGGCGCCGGAAATCGGATCGCCGCGATAGTGCCCGCACATCACCGGGACTTGCACAAAGCTGAGGTCCATGGCTTTGACCACGATCTGCAGCACGCTGCGCTTGCGGCTGCGCAACAGGCTGCTGCGGCTACCGAGAATACGGCTGAGCAGTTCCTGATCCGTGGGATACAGGGGTGGCCCGCCCCGGTAGCTGATCAAGGGGGCACGCTGTTCCTCTGCGCGGTTGACCGGCAGGCGCCCCAGGGTGTTGGGAACGCCCTTGCTCAACAGTGCCTGGATCTCGCTGAAGTACTTGCGGGTGCCGGTCAGGCCGCCATGGTCGACGGGCATGAACCAGTAGCGCTCCTCGGGCAGATTCGGCAAGCGCCCGGAGCGCCAGGTCACCGAACCATCACCACTGCCGGTGCCCCGGATCATCAGCCGCGCCGGCTTGCCGGCCTTATCGATAATCTCCAGGCCACAGGGCGTGTTGTCGGCCTTGCCGAACACGTAGGCGATGCGAGTCTGGTCCAGGTCGACCCAGCGGGTGTCGAGCATGTCCTTCCAGAACGCCTGCGCCTGATCCAGTGCAGCTTGATTGGGCAGCCCGCCGAGGTTTTTGCCGAACCAGAAGTCGTCGTTGAGCCCGGCCAGGGTTTTCCAATAGCCGGCCTTGTAAAACTCCACCTTGGCCAGGTGCCCTGTGTCTTTGAAATCAGGTGCCGGCAACAGGTGCAGAGCACCGGGAAAGCCGGCGACGACATCGAGTATTTGCTGCAAATTGTGGGCGAAGTCGACCCGCGCCAGCATGCGCACGGTATCGGATTGCCCGAGCAGGTTTTCGACGAAGGCATAGGAACCCTGGTTCGGTGTGCCGAGCATCAGCAGCCGGCCGCCGGGGCGCGCGACCAATTCCGGCCAGAGGGTCTTGTCGGCGGCAAAGGCCGCCCGCACCAGCAAGCCACCCATGCTGTGGGCCAGCAACCGGACTGGCTGATCGGGATGATTGGTTAGCGCGTTGCGGATGACTCCGGCCAGTTCCTTGCCCAGTGCCGCAATGGGTTGGCGCCAGTCATAGTCGTGGACCGTCACCCGATGGCTGTCTTGCAAATACTCCACCAACTTGCCATAGGTCAACTCGACAAGCCCGTCCTTGCGTACCGTGCGGCGGCTGTCGATGGCAATCCGCGGCAGACTCCCCGTGGACAGGCCCAGCGGGTCGAGCCAGACCCGGTTACCGTCGGCCGCCAGGTGGCTGCCGAGGATGCCCGGCAGGAAAATCAACACCGGCCGGGCGTTGGCCGCGGTTGTCGGCTCGCCACGGTCGGCTGCTCCCTGGTCCTCCTCGGCCTGGCCCGGCAGCGTCAGTTCTTCTCGCCAGGGCGCGCGCCCCTGAGGCGCGGGATCGAGTAGCCAGGTCCGCAGGGCGCTGGGCAGCGGCAGGTTCTGGTATTTGACGTCATCGCGAAAGTAGCGGAAATGGTTGACCTGGGCGCTGTGCACGAAAATCGCCCGGGACTGCTCGACACGGGTCAAGATGCCGCCGTACATGGATTCCGTGTCCACCACCAAATCATTGCGCGCCCGGTCGAAAAAAGCCCAATCGACGAACATCACCCCAACCCGCTGCAAGACGCCGTTGCCACTGGCCTCGATGTCACCGGCGATCACCGCCATCTGCACTGAAGGCGACACCCGCGCCTTGCCAAGCAGCATGCTCATCGGCGCTTCCGGCAGCATCGCCTCGATGCCGGGCACGGTTTGCGGCTCCAGGCGTTTGTCGGCAATTTCCAGGACGATACGGCTTAGAAATGTCAGGCCGCGGTCCGCCAGGTCCTTGGCCGCGGCCCCGACCAACGGCGTGGCGATCAGGCTGGTGGAGGCGCCAATGCTCCAGGCGCCAAACTTGCGCACCAAGCCCAGCAGGCAGGACAGAAATACATCCAGGTTGTCCGACAGCAAAGACGTACCCCGGGCCGGTGCCGCCACCCGCACATAGCGCCCCACTTGCAGGTTTTTCTGCTTGAGCAGATCGACCAGCAGGCGCAACTTGACCTGCTCCTGAGCGGCGAACTGTTCGCGCTCGGCGGCCAGCGCCGGCTTGGTGCGCTCGCGCTCCGCCTCGTCGGGCCTGGGCGTGCTGCGGTAGCGTTCGATCAGTTCACCCAGGCTTTTGTCGGTCGGGTCCAGGCACAACAAATCGCCGACCAGACCGCCACGGGAGTGGCTGACGATGTTGAGGCGGGTGCCGGGCGCCAGCGTGTTGACCAGGGCCAGCGCATTGTCGATCGGGCTTTCGGAAAAGGTCCGGTGCTCGAAACCGAAGATGCGCTGGCCAAAGGCATTTTGCAGGGCACGCCAGGCGCCCGTGCCGGGCAAGTCGCCAAAGCTGCCCAAGGTGTGCGAACCCGTACCGTGAATGAACACCAACAAAGGTCCGGCCTGAGCGGCCTCGATCAGGCGCGGGTCTTGCGCGGCGTGTCGGTCCGGGGCCTGGAGCAGCCCGCCATCCCAGCGATACAGCCCGGGCTCGCCGGCCAGGGTGCGTTCGATCACCGCCATTAAGGTCTTGGCGCTTCTACGCGCCGCCCAATCGATGGCCGGGGCGCCGAGCACATCGCTGATCTGGCTGCAGGCTTCGGCAGTGATTGCATCGTCGCTCAGCACCAGCTCGCTGATCTGCTGCCAGACCCAGCCCAGGGCGCCACGGCTGACATCTGCCTTGTCGCGCAAGCCGGCAAAGTCCACCGCCCCCGAGGCGTCCACCAGCTCCGGGCGGGTGCGGCGCAATTGCTCAATCAGGGTGTCGGTGCGGATAAAAATCGTGGTGCCGTCGGTGGCCTCCAGCGCCAGCAAGCCCTGATCGGCTGCCAGCACTTCGGCATGGGGGGCGTCGCCGCTGCGGCTCGTCGGCGCCAACTGCCAGGTGCGCTTGACCTGCACGTTGTCCAGCAGGCCGACGCCGGCGCCACCCGGCCCGCGACTGCCGGGCAAGGTCAAGGCCTGGGGCATGGCCCCGCCAGCCGTTGCCGCATGCAGCAGCGGCAGCTTCAAACCCGGCGTTGGCGGGGTTTTCTCATCAAACGTTTTCATACCCGCAGCCTCCACGGCAAAGGGATAGGCACTCGGCGTCAGCTCAGAATTGGCCAGTGACGCGCCGTGCGGCTGCCGAACAGCTGTGGATCTTGCGGCAATTGGTTTGTGGGCAGGTAAGTCGGACTGATCGCCTTGATCCAGTCTTGATAGGTCGCCGTGGCATCGAGACTGGCCAGGGTTTTCAAGGCGTAATAAGTGAAGGCGCCGTTGGGGCGGTTCTTGAAGCGCGTGTCCCAGCTCAACTGGCTGTCCGTGCAACCGGCCAGCAACAGGTCGCCACCGCTGCGCGCCAAACCGCCCAACAACTGCCTGGGCCGTTGCGCGACGTTGATAAATTGCTCTGGGGGCATCCAGACCTGAGGGGGTAAAAAGCGCGCCCGCGGCAGTTCCGGGTCCAGTTCGCTGCTGTCGCCACGGGTCACCGAGCCGGAATGGCAACTGTCGGAGATCAACAGGATACGTACGCCGCGCGCACGCTTGGCGAAGATCGCCTCGATCTCGTCATCGAGCAGGGCATTGCCCTCAGCGATGTCCCTGGGACACAAGGCCTCATCGCGCCCGTCAGGCTCGTCTGCGCCAAGGTCTGGCACCCAGGTACCGTGGCCGGAATAAGTGAACACCACCAGGCCACCCTCCCCGGCCTCGGCGATAGTTTGCGTCATGGCGCCGACCATGGCCAGTTTGGTGGCCGCGGCATCGAGCAAGGTGTTGACCACAAAGCCGCGATTGCCCAAGGCTTGCGCCCAGTCATGGGCATCGTTGACACAGCCCTTGAGGTCATTTTCGGTGCCCGGGTAGTCGTTGATGCCAATGCACAGCGCACGCTTGTCCATAAAGAGCTCCTGGTACGCACGGCGTCAGGGATGACGCCAGAAAGCAAAGGACTGGTACTGGTCGTTCAGCCACCAGGCCGAGCGGCTGACGGTGTACTTGCGATTTCTGCCGCTGGCCATCGACTGCACCGGCCGCGTCACCCGGCCGGCAGCGTCATGCCGGGCCTGGAACCCATCCTGCTGAGGGACCACCAGCGCGATTTCACCGGCCAGGTTCGGGTCTTTGCGCCGGGACACGATCAGGCAGACTTCGCCGGCGTCGGCGGCGGCCTGCAGGGTCGTCAGGTCTAGCTCGCGGTACCAGCCGAACCCGGGGCCATGGTCTTCCAGCCAATCGTGCAGGGCGTTGGCGTTGAGTTCGCGCACGCTCTGGCCATAAGCGACCGGCACGCTTTCACCTCCGGTGATGCGCAGCAAAGCGCGTTCGGTCCACCAGACCCGTGGCAGGTAGACGCCGGCGAGGTGGCAATAATCATAGGCGTAGATATCGCTACAGGTGCTGCCGGCGGCGGCTTTGTAACGACGGTGGGCGGCTGCGGCACAGTCCAGGTAATCGATGATTTTCAGCAGTTGCGCCGCCCGGGCCGAAGGCTTGCTCGCCGTGCGGTGCGGGCGCCGGCCTTCACCGAGTGGGTAGGCCCTGCCTGTTTCGCTTTTGCGGGTAATGGCCTTGAGGTTCTGCTGCAAGTGCACACCCGGGAATACCCGTTCTGGCACCGGCGCTTCTACCGGGTCGAACCCTCCACGGGAGATTGGCAGCGGCGCCAGATACTGTTCGGCCACAAACCCTTCGCGCACCGCGTGGCCGATCTGCACTCGGATCTGCACCCAACCCTCGGCGAGTTGGCTGACAACCTCGACCTTGCAACCCTGATGCAGCGTGGCCACCCAGGTTGCCGGTGTCACACGCGGGGCCGAACGCAGGTTCAATTGCAGAGGCGCTACCTGATGGGCCGGCTTGAAGTCCGTGCTGTCCAGCTCGGCCGCAGGGCTCTGGCCTTCGGGCTCATCGCGCAACGCGGCCTTGGCTTTTTCCAGCAGCAGGCGGCGCTCGTCGAAGCCCTTGAGCCCGCCATTGATGGCCTCGGTGATGCGCCGGATGTCGTCGGTATCGGCCAACCGATTGAGGTGGTGGCTGTCCCAGAAATACACCGCCGAATGCGAGGCAAAGTGCTGGGCAACGCGCTCGGGCGCGGCCACCACGTCTTCCTCAAGCCAGTTTGAAAACGCCTTGTAGTTTGATTTACCCGTGAGTTGCATCAGCCCCCGGCCGCGGTACAGGTAACCATCGCCGCTCGCCTCGTCGCCATTGCCCATTCGCGAGGCATAGACATGGTTGCCGATCATCATCGGCTTGCGCGCGTAGGTCTGGGCCAGGGACCGGGAAGGAAAATACTTGCCGAACACATTGAGCAAGCCGTCAACCGAGTAATTCATGTTCTCTTCGACATGCTTGAAGTGCCCGGACTCGTGGACCACCTGGGCGAGAAAATGGGCGATGCGTAACCGGGAAGCAATGCCGTACCTGGCCATCGCCGCAGTGAGCGGTTCGAGGTATTTGTCCACATCGGCGTGGCTGACGCCGAGTTTGCCGAGCACATCACCAGAGAGTTTCATGGCAGGCGTCTCACAGACAAACGTGCTCAGTGGATTTAAGTTCACGCAAGGCGTTATTTCAAGGCGCCAGATTGCCCGGCAGGCACGGATTACGCGGCGTTCAGCCGAGATGCCTGATTGTGTATGGCATTGCCGAGGCTTTTTTGAATTTCACTGAATCGGTTAGAGTTCTGTGACCACGCTTCACCACCCACGGAAGGTTTGACAACCCATGGCAAAAACACGCGCATTCACCTCCCCTCACGATGCCGGCCTCGACCACATGGTCACGGCCAGACAAGTCGCCCATCAGCGCACGACCCAGTTCAACGGGCAACCCACACCCGACCGTTACTTCAGCAACCATCGGCCCGGAAAGCGCGTTCCGGTCAAACATGTCATGAAGGGCGAGAGCTGCTACTTCTCCTACATCGGCGACGGTAGTGGCGGCCATGGCGAGGGGGAGTCGCTGAATCACCTCCTGTTCAAAGAGGCACTGCTCAGCGTCACAACGATGACCTTGAGCCTCGATTTCCCTGCCAGCGGCAAATCAAGGAACAGCCATCAAATACCGATCACCATCACCCATATCGAAGCTGAAAAGCTGGTGACTACAGTCAATGGCAATCGCTACGTGGACATCTATCTGGAATTCCAGGCAGCGCATTGGCTGACCACCAAATGGGAAGGCAAACTTTACCTGGAGATCCACAACACCCACGCAGTGGATGCCGCCAAGCAGACCGAACTCAGAGCGCTCGGTATTCCGCTTGTGGAGGTCGGTATTCCCAAGGTCTTCGAGTACAAGACCCCGGAAGAGGACACCACCGATGATCGCGAAGAGGCACACCGTCAACGCATCAAGCGGACACTTGAAGGACCGAATGGCTACCTGCAGGGCGTGGTGCTGAGCAACCCGAGTTCAAAAGCATTTCTGGAATCGGTGGCCAAGGAACAGTTGAAAAATATCGAAGCCATCCGCCAGGAAAATATCCAGCTGAAACAGCACGTGAGCACCGCCGACGATGCCCTGCGACAAGCACGGCAAAGCGCTGCAGAGACGGCAGCGAAACTGGTCGAAGCGACCCGGCAGCGTGATGCGTATGCCAGCGCCGCGAGCGATGCCGCCAATAAACTGAAGGCGATGACGAAAGCGCGCGACGAACTCCAGGCGGACCAGCGCTCCTTTATCATTGAGCGACGCTGGTTGATCGTTGGTATCTGCCTGATGACGGTGCTGTGTGCAGTCTCCGTGTGGATGCTCTGGACCCAGTTGCCGAATTAGGTGAAAGCTATGTAATTGCGAGATCCCGACACCCACACACAAATCGCGCACAAACATCTGGAGCGGGAAACGAGACTGAAATCCTCGCTCTTTCTCTTTCAAAACATTGATGCTTTTCGGTATCGATGCCGTCGATGTACGGGATGAGGTACGTCTTGACGGTCGCGGCTCGGCCTTGGCGACTGGTTGCAAGCCACTTCAGAGTGGCTTTATATCGCCTCGGCATGCCTGGGCAACCCAATAGAAATCAGTGCTGCGAGCAGCACGAATGCGCTCGATATCCATAAGCACGCACCCAGCCCATACACCTGATAAACCCAACCGGAGAGCACCGTGCCGATCAGTCGTCCCATAGCGTTCGACATGTAGTAAAAACCTACGTCCAGCGACACGCCGTCTTTCTTGGCGTAAGAGACAATCAGGTAGCTGTGCAGTGACGAATTCACCGCGAACAGCGCGCCAAAGACCATTAATCCGCCGAGCAGCACCCTCTGTTGCGACAAACCCGTGTTTAACCCGAGCGCGATTGCCGCAGGTAACCCTGCCAGTGCAAGTGCCCACAAAAATGCCGCGCGACCGTCCGGTACGTGTCCACGTTTCTTGCCGGTGATGTTAGGCGCGAAGGATTGCACGATGCCGTAGCCGATTACCCAGGCCGCGAGGAAGCCACCCACCTTCCAGAAGTCCCAGCCCAAGACACTGCTCAGGTACACCGGCAAGGCCACTACAAACCAGACATCGCGAGCACCAAACAGAAACATCCGCGCCGCTGAGAGGATATTGATCGCCCGGCTCTTGGAGAGGATGTCGCGAAATTTTGGCTTTGCTTTGGCCTTGCCCAGGTCCTTCTTCAACAGAATCAAGCTGCTGATCCAGATCAGCGCCAGGACACCCGCCATGGCCAGCAAGGCGCCTTTGAAGCCGATAAGTGCCAGCAACGCTCCGCCAAGAAAGAAGCCGACACCTTTGAGCGCGTTCTTCGAGCCGGTGAGAATGGCCACCCACTTGTAGAGCTTGCCCTGTTGCCCATCCGGAACCAGAAGCTTGATGGAGCTTTTGGCGCTCATCTTGTTCAGGTCTTTGGCAATCCCCGACAGCGCCTGAGCGCCCATCACCCACGGGATGGTTAGCCAGGCGACAGGAACCGTCAGCATCAGTAGCGCCGCGACCTGAAGGCCCAGCCCGATGTTCATGGTTCGGTTCAGACCCAGCCGGGCGCCGAGGTAGCCACCCACCAGGTTAGTGATCACACCAAAGAGTTCGTAGAACAGAAACAATGCCGCGATTTGCAGTGGGCTGTAGCCCAACGCGTGAAAGTGCAGCACCACCAACATGCGCAAGGCGCCGTCGGTGAGGGTGAAGGCCCAGTAGTTGCCCGTGACGAGCAGGTACTGCCGCACTTCCGGCGCGAGGGCTGACAACGCTTTCATGACCGCTCCTCAGACTGCCAGACCGACCATCTTGGCCAGTTCAACGGTGCGGTTGGCATAGCCCCATTCGTTGTCGTACCAGGCATAGAGTTTGACCTGGGTGCCGTTGACAACCATGGTCGACAGCGCATCGATGATCGATGACCGCGGGTCGGTACGGTAGTCGATGGACACCAGTGGACGCTCCTCGTAGCCGAGAATGTCTTTCAGCTCATTCTCGGAAGCGTCCTTGAGGAACTGATTCACCTCTTCGACAGTGGTGGCCCGCTCGACCTCGAAGACACAATCGGTCAGCGAAGCGTTGGCCAGCGGCACGCGTACGGCGTGACCATTCAGGCGCCCACGCAGCTCCGGGAAGATTTCGGCAATTGCTGTGGCCGAGCCGGTGCTGGTCGGAATCAAACTCATCCCGGATGCACGTGCACGCCGCAAATCCTTGTGTGGCTGATCGAGGATGCTCTGAGTGTTGGTCAAGTCGTGGATAGTGGTGATCGAGCCGTGGCGAATGCCCAGCTTTTCGTGGATCACTTTCACCACCGGCGCCAGGCAGTTGGTGGTGCACGAAGCAGCGGTGACGATGCGATGTTCCGCCGCATTGAACAGCTGATGATTGACGCCCATGACGACGTTCAGCGCGCCCTTTTCCTTCACCGGAGCGCAGACCACCACACGCTTGACGCCCTGATCCAGGTAGGCCTGCAAGACCGCCACGGTTTTCATCTTGCCGCTGGCTTCGATCACCAGATCGCAGCCCGACCAGTCGGTGTCGGCAATCGCTTTGTTCGCGGTCACCTTGATGCGCTTGCCGCCGATCACAACATGATTGCCTTCTGCAGTGGCTTCGTTGTGCCAACGACCATGCACAGAGTCGAAGTTGATCAGGTGCGCATGGGTTGCTGCATCGCCTGCCGGATCGTTGATCTGCACGAATTCGAACTCTGGCCAGCTCCAGGCAGCTCGCAGCGCGAGGCGACCGATCCGGCCAAAACCATTGATGCCAACTTTGATAGCCATGTTGTTGTGCTCTGTCTCTGTTGTCAGAGGGAGTTCGACTGAGGGTCGAACTGGCCGATGTATTCAATATGGGCAGGATGCTGAATGGCGCGTGGACGCAACGACTGAACATCGCGGATGGCATCGCTGAAGGGCACACCGCTTTCGATCAACAGTTGAGCGGCGACCAAACCGGTACGGCCCGAGCCGCCCTTGCAATGGATGGCGATGGTTTTCCCTTCGGTCAGCAATTGCTTTAGACGCGGATGGTGTTGAGCCCATGCGGCTTTGAAGGCTTCGCCAGGCGCTTGATCATCTTCTATGGGCAGGTGAAACCACTCGATGCCGAGCATTTGGCACTCTTCGGGCAGCAGGTCGATCTCGGTCTGAAGCAACTCCTCGGTCGGCATCAGCGTCAGCAACGCCGATGCACCTGCATCCTTAAGGGTTTGCAACGCCTCGAATGGTCGGGTGCCCTTTGTGCCTGGGCACGGGGTGAAGATCAATTGGCCATTGAACTGTGCCAGAGGCAGTACGGAATAAGGGTGTTGTTGCACGGTGAAAAGTCCTCAGATGGAGCGCTGATTGACACGTTTCATGAGTTCTTCCGCTGACTCTTTGCGCTCGGAATAACGATCAACCAGATAGTCCTGACGGTCGCGAAGCAGCAGCGTGAATTTCACCAGCTCTTCCATCACATCAACGACACGGTCGTAGAACGGAGAAGGTTTCATTCGGCCGTTGTCATCAAATTCCATGTAGGCCTTCGGTACGGAGGATTGGTTGGGGATGGTGAACATGCGCATCCACCGCCCCAGCACTCGCAGCTGATTGACCACGTTGAACGATTGCGAGCCTCCACACACCTGCATGACGGCGAGGGTTTTGCCCTGGGTCGGGCGTACCGCGCCCATCGCCAGTGGCACCCAGTCGATCTGCGCTTTGAACACTGCGCTCATGGAACCGTGACGTTCTGGAGAGCACCAGACTTGCCCCTCGGACCACAACATCAGGTCGCGCAGTTCCTTCACACGTGGGTGATCGTCGGGTGCGTCATCTGGCAGCGGCAAGCCTGACGGATTGAAAATCCGCGCCTCGGCGCCGAAGTGTTCCAGCAATCGAGCGGCTTCCTCTACCAGCAGGCGACTGAAGGAGCGCTCACGGGTCGATCCGTACAGCAGCAGAATGCGCAGTTTGTGGATGGAGGTCTTCTCGATGCCCAACTTGTCAGTCGATGGGAGTTCGACCCATTCAGTATCGAGTTGGGGGATGTGATCATCAAACATAGTCTTTGTCCTGCGCAACGGCGCTCTTGGGTTCATCGAACCAGCGGCGTTTCAGCCAGAGGGCAACGCCAACCAGGGAGATCTGCACCGGCACTTCACAAAGGACGCTGCGACAGCTATTGGCAGGGCAGAGGAACAGGATTTTCATCGAGCGATCTCGTAGTCGAAGGCGGAATCAGGCGATTTTGCTTTCACAGCACACGGCTGCCCGTTCAGGACGGTCACCCATTTCATCAAGGCGTTTGGCATCAGGGCTCAACCAGTGCTTGTTGCTTTCCAGCACGGTGGTCAGTATTTGATGAACCCAGTCAGGGAGATTGGGGTGCAGTCGGTAATACACCCATTGCCCTTGCCGACGGTCCGACAACAGGCCGCAAGTACGCAGTTGCGCCAGATGCCTGGAGATTTTTGGCTGACTCTCGTTCAACGCGCAGGTCAGCTCGCAAACACAAAGCTCTCCTTCACGGGTGATGAGCATCATCGTGCGGACCCGAGTGTCGTCGGCCAGGCATTTGAAAACAGTGGTCGGTGTCAGATGGTCAGCCATATCGTTTTCTCAGTGTTTGTTTTTGCCCCAGACGAACATCTTGATGCGCTCATGAATTTCGTGACCCTCTGCCCATATGCGGTTTGCCGAATATATGTTTTTCCGTATGCAAGGTAAAGAGCCAACGACCCACTAATCCTTCAAAACGATTGGACTTCGCCGAACACCTTCACTGAAAGCTCGCTCCCAACTTCCAGGGCAACATGCCGATAGAGCCATAGCCGCCACTCCACATAACCCTCAAAGGTCTCTTTAAATGGCAGAATCTCCTCAACTTGATCGTTTCGGTGACCACCATGCTTCGCGTATTTGAACAAAGACTCGACCCCTTCCCGCCCGACGAGGTACCACCGCCACCCGAAGGCCTGGCTCGGTTCCTTTGGGCGTGCACACGGGGCGCCCGCGGCTATATGCTCGTGTTTGCGCTGCTCAGTGCCGGTGTGTCGATCTATGAAGCCTGGCTGTTTTCTTTCCTCGGTCAGGTCGTGGATCTGCTGTCGACCTGGCAAGCCGGTGGTGATGCGGCTGCGCAGGAAAGTCGTGTGTTGTGGGGCATGGGCATCTTAATGCTGACCAGCATCGGGCTGGTGGCGTTGCGTACCATGGTGCAGCACCAGATATTGGCGATCAATCTGCCGTTGCGGCTGCGTTGGGACTTCCACCGCCTGATGCTGCGGCAAAGCCTTTCGTTCTTTTCCGATGAGTTCTCCGGCCGGGTCACCACCAAGGTGATGCAGACGGCGCTGGCCGTGCGCGACGTGCTGTTCACCCTTATCGAGATTGCACCCGGAATCGGGGTGTATTTCATCGCGATCATCGCACTGGCCGGCGGCTTCGCACTGAAACTGATGCTGCCTTTCGTTGCCTGGATCGCGCTGTTCGGCCTGGCCATGCTCTACTTCGTGCCCCGCTTGGGGAAAGTCGGACAGGAACAGGCCCATGCGCGCTCCTCGATGACCGGACGTATCTCAGACGCCTACACCAACATCACGACAGTGAAACTGTTCTCCCATTCCAATCGTGAAGCGCACTTCGCGCGCGCGGCCATGGAAGATTTCAAGCAGACCGGCTTTCGCCAGATGCGCCTGGTCAGTCAATTCGAAATCGTCAACCAGGCGTTGGTGGTGGCGTTGATCATGGCAGCAGGCGGATATGCACTTTGGCTGTGGCACCTGGGCGAAGTCGGCACAGGTGCCGTGGCGGCGATTACCGCCATGGCGTTGCGCATCAACGGCATGTCGCACTGGATCATGTGGCAAATGACCTCGCTGTTCGAGAGCATCGGCACCGTGCAGGATGGCATGGCGACACTTACCCGCGGCCCCAAGGTGCAGGATGCGCCGGACGCGGGCGTGCTGGTGACCTCTGGCGGGGCAGTAACCTTCGACAATGTGAGCTTCAACTATAGTGGCGAACGCCAGGTGCTCGATGGCCTGAGCCTGAACATTCGCCCGGGCGAAAAAATCGGCTTGGTAGGCCGCTCCGGCGCGGGCAAATCCACGCTCATCAATTTGTTGCTGCGCTTCTATGATGTCGACAGCGGGCAGATTCGCATTGACGGGCAAGACATTGCGCACGTGACGCAAGACAGCCTGCGCAGCGCCATCGGCATGGTCACCCAGGACACTTCCCTGCTGCATCGTTCCATTCGCGACAACATCGCCTACGGCCGACCCGATGCAAGCGACGCACAAATTCGCCGTGCCGCAGCCAATGCCCAGGCCGATGAGTTCATCAGCCAACTGAGCGACCGGCAAGGTCACACCGGCTACGACACCCTGGTGGGCGAGCGCGGCATTAAGCTGTCGGGCGGCCAGCGCCAGCGCGTCGCGATTGCCCGAGTGATGCTCAAAAACGCCCCGATCCTGTTACTTGACGAGGCTACCAGCGCGCTGGATTCAGAAGTCGAAGTGGCCATTCAGGAAAGCCTCGATGAGATGATGCAGGGCAAAACCGTAATCGCCATCGCCCATCGGCTGTCCACAATTGCGGCGATGGATCGCCTTATTGTCATGGATGATGGACACATCATCGAACAAGGCACCCACACCGAATTGCTCGCCAGGAACGGCATCTATGCGCGGCTGTGGCACCATCAGAGCGGCGGGTTCCTGGGGGAGGATCGGGGGGTGGCCGAGGCTATGGATCAGGTATGAGCGTGAACAGCCCGGGGATAATCTGCAATCGGCTGCTTTGGGTCGATGGCTGCCCGTCAGCTCTCAATCAGGCGACATAATCACAGCCGCATTGCCTTGCCCAGTGCCGCGGATGGCTCCGTGCAGTATCCACTCCCGGTGAACGCCGCGGCACTCATGAATTGCCCCATCACCGCCACCCACATACGATTGGCTCACTGCCTGACACCCAGTCCCGCGTACTTACGCAAAATGCGGCTATCGACTTGCCGATATCGGCTTTTTCACCCCAGCCCCCCTCCCTACAGTGTGTACGACTTCAACGGCGAGCAGCGCTCGCCCCGTTCAGGAATCGTGCATGCCCAGCCTGTCTTTGCGTATCGAAAGGATCGACCTGCTCACGCCTCACATTCGTCGCCTGATCCTGGTCGCTGACGCCGGCCATACCCTGCCCGGTTTCACCCCGGGGGCTCATATCGAAGTGCTGATACCCGGCAGTAAACCCATGTGGCGTGCTTACTCGCTGGTCAGCCTGCCTGAGCACTCTCATTACGAGATCGCGGTGCAGCTGGAGGATCAGAGCAGCGGTGGTTCGCGCTGGATGCACGAGGTGCAAGTCGGTCAACCACTGACGGTACGTGCGCCCAACAACCATTTTCCATTGGTGGCAAATGCCAGTGATTACCTGCTGATCGCGGGAGGGATAGGCATCACCCCAATGCTTGGCATGGCCCGCTCGCTGGCGGCCAGGCAGCAGCCATTCACTTTGCACTATGCCGGTCGCGACGCTGACCGCATGGCGTATCTGGAAGAGGTCCAGGCACTCGGCACCGCCCGATGCTGGATCAGCGGCGGCGATCCGGCGCGGCGCCTGCCCCTGAACAGCCTGCTGGACTCGCCCGTCAGCGGACGTCAGCTGTATGTGTGCGGCCCCAAGTCATTGATCAGCAACGTGCTGCAAACGGCTCGCGCACTGGGCTGGGATGACAGCCAACTGCACAGCGAATTGTTCATCGGCAGCCTCGGCACCGAGACCGAAGGCGGTTTTGAAGTGGAGCTGCGCAGCAGTGGAATAACGCTTCAGGTGGCCGCGGGCAAAAGCGTGCTGGACGCAATGATAGAAGCCGATCTGGACCCGATGTTCGATTGCCGTCGGGGTGACTGTGGGGTGTGCGTGGCCCAGGTGCTCGAAGGCGCCGCTGACCACCGCGATATTTGTCTGTCAGAGCGCGAACGGGCTGACGGCAGTTTCTGCACCTGTGTATCGCGCGCCTCCAGCGCTCGCCTGGTGCTCGATTTGTAAGTGCGTTGCTGTGCCACGCACCTCTTTATGGCTGGTTAAAGGAGACATCATGATTCCCTCGAACGAACAGATCGCGGCATTGATCCGCGACGACAGCGTGCACAAAAGCGTCTACACCGACCCTCAACTGTTTGATCTGGAAATGCAGCGAATCTATGGTCAGGCATGGATCTACGTCGGCCATGAAAGCCAGGTCAAAAACGTCGGTGACTACCACACCACACGCATCGGCGATCAGGACGTGATTCTGGTTCGCGGTGCCGATAAAAACGTCAATGTGCTCTACAACCGTTGCCCGCACAAAGGCGCCAAGCTGGTGGCCGAAGGCGACGGCAACGTCGGCAAATTCTTCCGCTGCCCTTACCACGCCTGGACCTTCAAGCTGGACGGCCAGCACCTTTCGGCACCGTTGAAGAACGGCTTCGAAGGCACTTGCTTTAACCCCCGGCACCCGGACTTTTCAATGGTGAGCCTGGCGCGGGTCGACAGCTATCGGGGCTTCGTGTTCGCCAGCCAGATCGATCATGGCCCCGACCTGAAAAGCTTTCTCGGCGGTGTGATCACGTCCATCGACAACCTCTGCGATCGCTCGCCAGTGGGTGAAGTCGAAGTGGCTGGCGGTATTTTTCGGGTCATGCAGCGCTCCAACTGGAAAGTCTTCTACGAAAACCTCCACGACACCATGCACGCTCGCGTCACGCATGAATCCTCAGTGGACGCGGCCCGCAGCGAGGCCGAATCCTTGGGAGAAATGCCATTTGAACTGCTGATCATGGACGGCAACGGCGAGCCTTACTATTTCTGGGAGAAGCTCGAACTGCGCGCCTACAACAATGGACATGGCTACATGGAAGCGATCTTCGACCCGGCCGCCGCCGAGCGCGACGAAGTGTCCAGGGCCCACTTCGAATGCCTGAGCAATGCCTACGGCGAAGAACGCGCCCGAGGCATCATGGGGATGAATCGCCACAACACCGTGATCTACGGCAGCGGCTCACCCCACACGGTGTTCATGCAGTTTCGGGTGATCCGGCCGATGGCCGTCGACCGCACCCTGGTGGAAATCCAGACGTTTCGCTGCAAAGGCGCTCCGGATGCCGTATTTGACCGGGCGCTGACGTACGCCAACGTCATCAACTCGCCCTCCTCCAACGTCATGCCCGACGACGTCGAAGTCTATGCCCGCTGTCAGGAGGGCAACATGACCCGTGGCGGTGAATGGATCAGCATGCATCGTTATGTCGGCACCGACCGCTTGCTGCCCGATGGCGCGGTTTCGACCAATGGCACCAGCGAGTTGCCGATGCGCAACCAGTTCGCCGCCTGGAAGCACTACATGACCGCCACCCTGATCGCCAAGGAGAGCACCCATGCTGCTTGATCGCACCTTCGACGTCTCGACTCACGCCCTGACCCCGGCCCAGGTACCCAGCGAAACCTTGCGCGAGATCGAGCAGTTCCTCTATCGCGAAGCACGCCTGCTGGATGAGCGCCGCTTCTGGGAGTGGGATCAACTGTTTACCGATGCAGGCATGTACTGGGTGCCGCACCTGCATGGGCAGGCCGACCCGTTCGAGCACATTTCGCTGTTCTGGGAAAACCGCATGCTGCGCGCAGTGCGCATCCGCCGGGTAGAGAACACACGCAACTGGTCGCAACAACCACCGACCCGCACGGCTCATCTGGTGGGCAACGTGATGGTCGAAGGACTCGACAGCCAGGGACTTCTGGTGGTGAGCGCGACGTTCCAGGTCAGCGAATGGCGTCTGGAACAACGCCAGTTGGCCGGGCGCTACACCTACAAGCTGGCCAGTCAGGACAGCGGCGGCTGGAAAATCCAGCTCAAGCGGGTTGACCTGATCAACTGCAACGATGTGTTCGCCAACCTCGAGGTCTTTGTCTGATGGGGCGCCCGACCGTATTGGCCCTGCATTACCAAAACGACGTCTTGCATCCTGACGGCCGCATCCGGGTCGGGCTCGCAGCCGATGATCCGGCCCGTGACGCCGTGCTGGACGCCGCCATCAGGCTGCAGCAAGGTGCCCGCGCACGGGGCTGGCCGATCATTCATGTGCGCGTGGCGTACCGCCCGGACTATGCCGACCTGGTGCAGAACGCGCCGATCCTGCGTGCCGTCGCGGACAGTGGCGCCGTCCAGGAAGGCACTTGGGGCGCGCAGTTCCATGACGCGTTGCAACCGCTGGATGGCCCGAACGAGTTCGTCGTCACTCATAACCGCATCAACGCGTTTTACGGCACACCGCTGGACACCCTGTTGCGTCAGCTCGAAACGCGACAGTTGCTGATCGCCGGCGTTGCCACCCACTCGGTGGTGGAAAGCACGGTACGGCATGCCGTCGATTGCGGTTTCGAGGTCACGGTGCTCGCCGACGCCTGCGCCGCCGCCCGCCCCGCGACACATCTGGCGGCGCTGGACAGCATGCGGTTGATCGCCACTGTCACGGATGTCGCAAGCACCCTGGAGTCAATGCCATGAAGTCCATTCCGACTGCCAACCTGCAAGGTCAGGTGGCGATTGTCACGGGCAGCACCCAAGGCCTGGGGACTGACATTGCTCGCCAACTGTTAAACGCCGGCGCCAGCGTCATGCTGGTCGGCCGCAACCGTGACACCGGGCCGGCACTGGCCAGTGAGTTGGGTGAGCGGTGTCGGTTTGTCGCCTGCAATGTCGAACTGGACGAGGATATCGACGACTGTATCGACACAACGCTGGCCGCCTTCGGCCGTCTCGACATTCTGGTCAATAACGCCTGTGTCTACGACGATCAGGGGCTACAGTCAGACCGCGAGCAATGGTTGAACACTCTCAACATCAACCTGGTGTCGGCGGCAATTTTCGTCCAGAAAGCCACGCCACACATGAATGAAGGCGGCACGGTGATCAACATTGGCAGCACCGGCGGTAAGTTCGGCGCGGCCGGGCGGGCCCTGTACCCGGCGTCCAAGGCCGGACTGCTACAGCTGACCCGAAACCTTGCGGTGAGCCTGGCACCGGATTCGATCCGGGTCATCAGTGTCTCGCCGGCCTGGACCTGGTCGCCGTCGGTGGCGAACCTCAGCGGCGGCGACCTTGCAGTGGCCGACCGTGTAGGGGCGACCTTTCACCCGCTTGGGCGCGTCGGCCGCGGCGAAGAGATTGGCCAGGTGGTCGCCTTTCTGTGCAGCCATGGCGCGTCCTGGATTACCGGGGTGGACATTCCGGTGGACGGCGGTTTCTCGATCCTCGGCCCCGATCAGGGCCTCTCGCCCCGCGTGTGGTTCGAGCGTTTGCGTGACCAGCCTGAATCGCTCGACAGCCCCCATTGAACAACGTCAATAAAACCTGATGATGAGTCGATAACGAGGTAACACCATGGGCAAGATGATCACCGTAAAAGCCAGCGACGGCAGCGGCAGCTTCACCGGTTACCTGGCGCTACCCGCCAGCGGCAAAGGCCCCGGCGTGGTAATCGGCCAGGAAATTTTCGGCATCAACGCCAACATGCGTGAAGTGGCCGATTTTTACGCCGAGGAAGGCTATGTAGCCCTGGTGCCGGACCTGTTCTGGCGACTGGAACCGGGCGTAGAACTGGGCTACACCGAAGCCGGCTTCGCCCGTGCCATTGAGTTGTTTCAGCGCATGGACGTGGACAAGGCTGTCGATGACATCGACGCCAGTTTCAGGGCGCTCAGCGATTTGCCCGAAGTCGAGGATGTCGGTTTCGGCTATGTGGGTTTCTGCATGGGCGGCAAGCTGGCCTACCTGACGGCGACGAGAACCGACGCCGCCTGCTCGGTGGGCTATTACGGCATGGGCATTGAACAGTTGCTCGACGAAGCCGACAACATCAAAGGCCGCCTGGTGCTGCACTTCGCCGAACAGGATGGCTACTGCGATGCCAGTGCCCGCCTACAGATCAGCCAGCGCCTGGGCGGGCGCAGCAACGTCGAGATTTACACCTACCCCGACGTCGACCATGCCTTCGCCCGCAACGGTGGCATGCATTACAACAAGCCAGCCGCGTTGATGGCCCATCAGCGCAGCATCGCAGCGCTCAAGCAGGCCATCGGCCCACATTACAATCTGTCCGAGCTGTGGGACAAGCACATCGAATTCGAGTTTGCCGTTCGCGATGTCCCGGCGACGATGGCGACCATGGTTGCCGAACCTTACGTCAACCACATTCCGACCATGACCGGTGGCGTGGGCTACCGCGAATTGAGCCGTTTCTACCAGCACCATTTTGTCCATGCCAATCCGCCGGACATGAAGCTGGTGCCCATCTCTCGCACGGTTGGCGCCTCGCAAATCGTCGACGAGTTCGTGATGTGTTTCACCCACACCAGCGAAATCGACTGGATGCTGCCCAACGTCGCACCGACGGGCCAATACGTCGAGATACCCATGCTGGGGGTCATCAAGTTCCGTGGCGACAAGCTGTGTCACGAACACATCTATTGGGACCAGGCCAGCGTTCTGGTGCAGATCGGCCTGCTCGACCCCACCGGGCTGCCCGTGGCCGGTATCGAAACGGCGAAGAAACTGCTCGACGAACAACGGCCGTCCAATACGCTGATGGGCAAATGGGCGGGTAGTGCCGAGCGGTAAAGCCACGTGGCTTGCTGATATGGATCATTTAAAACGCGGAACCGCTTTTCTGCAGGACAGACCGCTCCCCTTGTGGGAGCGAGCCTGCTCGCAAAGGCGGCCTGACAGGCGACCTGGATGTTGTTGACCGGGTACATATCCGTTGCTGCGGTAACGGCGGCTTCGGGTTTCGCCCTTACGGCGAGTCACTTTTGAAAAGCGCAAAAGTAACCCAAACGCTCTTGCCCCACCACTTGGCACCTCGCTTAGGCTCGGTGTGCCCGAACGCAGGCATTGCTCCGCGGGTCGCCGCGATGGGCCATCCCTGGCCCAGCGCGGCTAAACCGGCATCCTTGCCGGTTTCCCCGCTGCGCAATACCTGCGTTCGGCCAGCGTGGTTAACGGGGCGCCAAGATCAAAATCTGACCGCGGCGGCCTTCGGGCCGACCGTGGCATCAAGCGGGCGCGCTTCGCTTGTTTGATTGTGCACACGCACTGAATTTGCACCAATCCCCGTGGGAGCGAGCCTGCTCGCGAAGGCGTCGTGTCAGCCAACATTTATGGTGACTGACACTCCCTCTTCGCGAGCAGGCTCGCTCCCACATTTGGATTATTGTTGGGCATGGTATTGGTGTTCAGCGCCGATGGCCTGATCGAACTCACCGCCAGGTCGGCTCTCAGGCCGCCTCGCGCGCCTTTGATATTCTTGCCCCACGGAGCAGGACCGCAGCGAGGGCATGCCGAGCCTAGGCGAGGCACCGGACGAAAGGGGCAAGAGCGCTTGGTTACTTACCGCTTCTGCAAGTGACTCGCCGTAAGGGCGAAACCAATAGCCGCCGTTACCGCAGGAATGGATATGCACACAACCCACAACCTCCAGCCTGAATGTCCCCGGTCGCGGTGCAACATAGAATCTCCCACAATGGATCGCGGACGAGCCTGCAATCAGGTCGCCTGCAGGTCCCATTTGCCATGAACAGCGTGTTCAGCCGGTCATGGCGGCAGCCGTCTGATGCGGGAGTTCGCCAAAGCGTTCACGGTAGTAACGGGCGAAGCGACCGAGGTGGCCAAAGCCATGCTCCAGGGCGACTTCGGTAATGCTCACGTCGCAACGACCGATCAAACGATCACGCACCGCTTCCAGTCGCAGGTTGCGCAACCGCTCCATGGGCGTTTGTCCGTAACAGCGCTGGCACAGGGTGTTGAGGCTGCGCTCGCTCATCCCCGCCGCAACGGCCAGTTCGCCCAGGGATAGCGGGTCACCCAGACGACTGCGCATCAAGTCTTCGATCTTATGCAACTGGCGCAAGGCATGGCGCTGTGCCGGCGACGCAACGACCGCCATCGGCGACCCGTCGACTTTCGGTGGATGGGTCAGCAGGAACAGCGGCAGGCTTTCTTCCAGATGTCGCAACCAGTGCGCATGCACCGGCTCACCCGCGCTGGCCCCCAGTTGTTCAAGCAAATCATCGACCAGGCGCAACCAGCCACGCGCCTGCCCGGTGTCGAGCCGGTAAGCGGGTGGCAAGCTGAAATCGGCGGCCAGCCCGCCTTCCTCCACCAACCTTTCCTGCATCAGCCTCAACAATGAGCGCGGCACCTTGAGCAGCAACTGTTCGCAGCCACTGTGCCAGACCAGTCGCGCCTGTCGATTGGGCGAAAGCACGGCCACCTGGCCCGCCTCCAGCTCCAGCGCCAGCCCGTCGCACTCGATACTCGCCCGCCCGCGCAACGGCATCTGCATCAGGACGAAATCGGTAAAAGGCCGTGGCCGTACCTCAACCTCGGCGCCGTAACGCAAGACAAACAATTGGCAACGCCCCACTTCAGCGCGAAAAAACGCCGTGTCGACATGGCCGCTGCGCCAACTCAGATCGTGTTCGACCAGCTCACGGGCGAGCAGCCGATGGCTTTCTTGCCGCGAGCGGCTGGTGAAGACCGGTGTCTGGCACAACCGCGACAGATCAAGCCCCGTGCCAGCGCCAGGCATTGGGTGAACCGATAGCCCGGCCATGGCTCAAATCGACCGGCTTCGGCGAGCTTCGTTACGCTGCAGGGTGGTGCTCGGGGTTTCGTCGAACAGCTTGCGATACTCGCTGGAGAACCGTCCCAAGTGGGTGAAACCCCACCCCATGGCGATCACCGAAATGTTGCGCGCCGACTTGTCCTCGAGAATTTCCTGGCGCACCGCCCCCAGCCGGTGCTTCTTCAGATACGCCATCGGCGACATGCCGAAGTATTTCTTGAAACCTTCGAACAGCTTGAACCGCGACACACCGGAAATCGCCTCGATGTCTTCCAGGTGCAGCGCTTCGCGGGCATTGTCGTGGATGTACTGCTTGGCTCGAATCAGGTAGTGCGGCAACTTGACGCCGAGCACATCGCGCAACTCTTCGGAGTAGTTGTTCGGCTGGGCGAGGATCAACCCCTTGATCAGCGAACTCTCGATGTCGCGGGTGAAAAACGTCTGGTCATACAGCTCGCGGCTGCGCTCCAGTTCGCTGATGAAGTAGCGCGCCATGCGCCACCAGGAGGCAGAAGAACCGTTGACGGCGTCCATCAACGGTTCGAAACGCAAGGGGGTTTCCAAGGGGCGCTGCAACATGTCTTCAAGGGATTTGCGCATGGCCGCGCGGGTGATGACGACCTGGACCTTGCGGCAATCACCGTTGATCGTCAGTTCCTGGTTTTCGTGAGGCGACACGATGATTGCGCAGTCCCGATCAGACGTTACCTGACAGCCACTCTTGCTCAAGTGCTGCTCACCGACGAGGGGCAGACTGAGGCTGTAGCTGCTCAGGTGTTCGGCGTCTTCGATGCCGACTGTGACGTCGGTGCCGTACTCGATCACCCCCAGAGTAGTGGACATCGATTTGAGGACATTGCCGCTGTGATGAAACTGAATGCGATCGGGATGGCTGGTCTTGAGCAGATGGGGCCCACAGATCCCGGCCATCCACTGTCGCGCACCATTGAGGTCATAACGCTCGATACGAATGTCACGAACATGCACATCAGGTCTTGTACTCATCACGGGGCACCCACGGCTGTTTTATGAACGCGCTCTAACGGCACGCCTCTGTCAGGAAGAGCAATCTTCATGCCGCGTGCCGACCTCCGGGGGGCGGCCGAAATATATGGATAACATTCACCGACTAATCGGATAGGGACAGGGCATCGCCAGGACCGTCCATGCCCCTGGACGTCCTTCTCACGCAATAAACACGGGTATGGCGCTGCAAAAAAGAGCAGAGGCACACCGGTCGGCACAATCGGCATGCATTGATCACCAGGCGTGATTGGGTATTACCTGCCCAGATGAGCAGGCAGGTGTTACCCCCTGGAATTGGTGAAGTGCAGAACCCGAAATCTTCCTCGGGTGAGGCTGATCGCTTACCAGAATTTCCAGGTGTAGGTGGTGATCAGGCGGTTTTCGTCGAAGTCATTACCGTGTCGGAACTTGACGTTGATGTTGCGCAGTTCGACGCCAAGGTTCTTCAGCGGGCCATCCTGAACCACGTAGGACAGGTAGATGTTGCGCTCCGATTCGCTGTTGTCGCTGAGGGCGCCGCGATCGATGTCGGTGCCGCGCATGTAACGCGTCATCAGCTTCAAGCCCGGCACACCCACACCGGCGAAATCGAAGTCATAGCGTGCCTGCCAGGATTTTTCGTTGGGTTTGACGAAAGCGATGGCGGACCAGTTCACCAGGTAAGGCTGCGGCGCGTAACCGTTCAGGGTCGGGAACGTGCTGTCGCCGAGCATCCGCTGATAACCCAGGCCAAAGGAGTGTGCACCTTTGCGCACCGTGGTCATGGCGCCGTAGGAGCGGTTATCGATGCGGCCGTACAGTGCGTCGCCATCTTCCTTGTTATTGAAATAGCGCAAATCGGTCTTCAGAGCGTAACCGCCGCCCAGGTCTGCCAGATAGGTTGCGCCCAGATAATGCTGGCGATAGATGTCTTCCAGCTGACCATAGAAATAGGTCCCGGTCAGCGCCGGCGTGAACGCGTAGCTGGCACCGCCGAAGTTCAGACCGTCGCTGCGGCGCTGCACATCCGGCCCGTTAAACAAGTACATTTTTTCGCTGTTGGAGGATTCGCGACCGCTGATTTCGGTGAAGCGCCCGCCCGTCAGCGTCAGCTTGTCCACCTCTTTGGACTCGATCAGGGTGCCGTGATACGTGGTCACCAGTTGCCGCGAATCGTCGGTGTAGGCCACCGGCAGTGTTGGCCGATGCTCACCGTATTTCAATTCGGTTTTGGAATAGCGCACCTTCGCGGTGTAGCCGCCACGGCCATAGTCGGTCGCTTGCTCTTGCTTGCTGACGCTATAGGGAATGATGCTGTCAGGCCCCCTGCCACCACCGCCGTCGAGCCGGTAGGCGTATTGCATCGAAGCATCCAGGCCAAATTGCAGCGGCCCTTCGGTGTAGCCCGAGATGAAGCGCAGGTCGAAGCCCTGGCTCCAGCTGCCGACGCGGGAGTTCTTCGGGTTTTCGCCCTTGAAGTCGCGGTCGATGTAAAAGTTGCGCAAGCCCAGCGCCAAATGGCTGTCCTCAACGAAATCCGCCTGGGCCATCATCGGTGTAATTATTCCGGCCAGGCTGGCCGTCTGAACGCAACGGGTAAACCAACTCGCTTGAAACATAACTTATCCCCTCTTATTTAATGTGCGAACACATCAAGTAGCGGCGCGACCAAAGTGATCGCTCCAATCGTTGGCAGTTGTTTCTTTATTAAAATATTCAGCGTGAGTCGTTATGGTTGATGTCGGTTCGGCGGGACAGCCGATACGCATCGACAACGATTAGGCAGCATTGGCGCCAGAGTCTCTATCCTGTTAATTCGAGACTCATATCCGTTTACTTCGATTTATCAATCTCTCTCCAGCCCGCTATTTATGGACCCACGCGCACTGGCCAATTTTATGGACTGTGTTTGCCGACAAAGCGGATAGACCCCGCCGCGGGCAACTTATTTAATGCAGGCACGAACAACTTATTGAACGCACGAATTATCCCGATGCAACGAGGTATCGATTAATGAGCAGTGCCAAAAGCGTCGAACAGTGGAAAAGTTTTATTGAAGGCTGCCTGGACTTCCGGCCAGCGGAAGGCATCTTCCGAATTGCCCGGGATATGTTTACCGAGCCGGATTTGTTTGATCTGGAAATGGAACTGATCTTCGAGAAAAACTGGATCTACGCCTGCCACGAAAGCGAAATCGCCAACAAGCATGACTTCATGACCCTGCGCGCCGGGCGTCAGCCGATGATCATCACCCGCGACGGCGACGGCCAACTCAACGCACTGATCAATGCCTGCCAGCACCGGGGCACCACCCTGACCCGCGTCGGCAAGGGCAACCAGTCGACCTTCACCTGCCCGTTCCATGCATGGTGCTACAAAAGCGATGGCCGTCTGGTCAAGGTCAAGGCGCCAGGTGAATATCCGGAAGGCTTCGACAAAGCCACCCGAGGCCTGAAAAAAGCCCGCATCGAAAGCTACAAGGGGTTCGTGTTTATCAGCCTCAATGTAGACGGGACGGACTCACTGCAGGACTTCCTCGGCGACGCCAAGGTGTTCTTCGACATGATGGTCGCCCAGTCGCCCACCGGTGAACTGGAAGTGCTGCCGGGCAAGTCCGCCTACACCTACGACGGCAACTGGAAACTGCAGAACGAAAACGGTCTGGACGGCTATCACGTCAGCACCGTGCACTACAACTACGTGGCCACCGTACAGCATCGCCAGCAGGTCAACACCGAGAAAGGCCTGGCCGGGGCGGACACCCTGGATTACAGCAAGCTCGGCGCTGGCGACAAGGAAACCGACGACGGCTGGTTCGCCTTCCACAACGGCCACAGCGTGCTGTTCAGCGATATGCCCAACCCGGCGGTACGTCCCGGTTACAACACCATCATGCCGCGCCTGCTCGAGGAGTACGGTCAGGGCAAGGCCGAATGGATGATGCACCGGCTGCGCAACCTGAACATCTACCCGAGCATGTTCTTCCTCGACCAGATCAGCTCGCAGCTGCGCATTATTCGTCCGATCGCCTGGAACAAGACCGAGATCAACAGCTTCTGCCTGGGTGTGGTTGGCGAGTCGGATGCCGATCGGGAAAACCGCATTCGTCAGTTCGAAGACTTCTTCAACGTGTCCGGCATGGGCACCCCCGACGACCTGGTGGAATTTCGCGAAGCCCAACGCGGTTTCCAGGCACGTCTGGAGCGCTGGAGCGACATTTCCCGTGGCGTGGGCAAATGGGTCGAGGGGGCGACGCCCAATAGCGAGACCATTGGCATCTCACCGGCGCTGACCGGCACCGAGTTCACCCATGAAGGCCTCTACGTCAATCAACATGGCAACTGGCAGCGCTTCATGCTCGAAGGTCTGGCGCGCAAAGCCGCCGAAGAGCAACCGTTGAAACTGCGTGAGGTGTGAACATGAATTCGCAACTGCAATACCGCATCGAGCAATTTTTCTACCGCAACGCCGAAGCCTGCGACGCCCAGGACTGGGATACGTACTTGTCGATGTTCAGCGACGACAGCGAGTTCCACTTGCCGCAATGGGACTCGGAGCATGTCTACACCACCGACCCGAAAAAAGGCATGTCGCTGATTTACTACCCCAATCGTGGCGGCCTCGAAGACCGGGTGTTCCGTATTCGCACCGGCAAGGCGGCGTCGACCATCCCGATGCCGCGCACCCTGCACCTGATCAGCAATGTGCGGGTTGCGCCACTGGACGACGATGAGCTGGAGGTGCGGGTCAACTGGCACACCCTTTACTACCGCTTGCAAACCGCCGAGCAATTCTTCGGTCGCGCCACCTACCGCCTGCGGCCCGATGGCGAGAGCTGGAAGATCAGCCGCAAGCATGTGGTGCTACTCAACGACACGATCAACTCGGTGCTCGATTTTTATCACCTCTGACTGGCGGAAATCTGGATCATGAGTCACAAGGTCGCGTTCAGTTTTGCCGATGGCAAAACCTTGTTCTTCCCGGTGCAGAACAATGAAATCCTGCTCGATGCGGCGCTACGCAACGGCATCAATATCCCGCTCGACTGCCGGGAAGGCGTGTGCGGGACATGCCAGGGACGCTGCGAGTCGGGCCAGTACAGTCAGGACTATGTCGACGATGAAGCGCTGTCGGCCGACGATCTGCGCCAGCGCAAAATGCTGACCTGCCAGACCCGCGTCCAATCCGATGCTGCGTTCTACTTCGACTTCGCCTCCAGCCTGTGCAATGCGCCGGGACCGGCGCGGCTCAAGGGCATTGTGCGAGCCGTCGAACAGGTATCGCCGAACACCGCGATCCTGCATCTGGACGCCGGAGCCGATGGCCAGCAGCTGGACTTTTTGCCCGGCCAGTACGCTCGACTGCAAGTGCCGGGCACAGACGGCCAGCGCTCCTACTCATTCGCCAACCGCCCCAATGGCAGCAACCAGTTGCAGTTCCTGATCCGGTTGCTGCCCGACGGGCTGATGAGCAATTACATCCGCGAACGCAGCCTGATCGGCGACGAGATCATGCTCGAAGCGCCCCTCGGTGCCTTTTACCTGCGCCATGTCGACAAGCCTTTAGTGTTTGTCGCGGGTGGGACCGGGCTCTCGGCGTTCCTGGGCATGCTCGATGAACTCGCGGAGCGTGGTGGGTGCGGGCATCCGGTGCATCTGTACTACGGCGTGCGTAACGCCGCCGACCTTTGCGAAACCGCGCGCATCACGGCCTACGCAGAGCGGATTCGCGATTTTCGCTTCACCCCGGTCATCAGCGATCCGACCCCGGACTGGAGTGGGAAGCGCGGCTACATCACCGAGCATTTCGACCTCGCCGAGTTTCGCGATCAGGACCTGGACATGTACCTCTGCGGCCCGCCGCCGATGGTCGAGTCGATCAAGCAATGGCTGGCTGGCCAGGCGCTGGACCAGACGCGCCTGTACTACGAGAAATTCACCGAAAGCAACACCTGACACTGGAACCCACAGCCACAACAAATTTCCAGGCACCCGGATCTTTTTTACTGCCCTCAACTAACAACTACGTCACGCGCGATGCGGACTTCATTAAAGGCGGCACTATGAAAAAACTACTCGTGGGTACACTGCTGGCGGCCAGCTGCGTGACCAGTCTGCTGGCCCAGGCCCAGGACCCGGTGCGCATCGGTTTTATCACCACCCTCTCGACCCCCGCCGGTTATCTGGGCGAAGACTCCCGCGATGGCTTCCAGCTGGCCATCGACCAAGAGGACGGCAAGCTCGGCGGTGTGCCCGTCAACCTGCTGGTCGAGGACGACGGACTGCAACCGGCGCGCGCCAAGCAGATTATCGACCGGATGAGCCTGGACGGCATTTCGCTGTACACCGGGGTGATCTTTTCCAATGTGCTGGCGGCGGTGGTCAACACGGCAACCAAGGACGGCTTCTACATCAGCAACAACACCGGCCCTTCGAGCCTGGCCGGCAAGCAGTGCAAACCCAACTACTTCGTGGCCTCGTACCAGAACGACACGATCCATGAAATGGCCGGTGTCGCGGCGAACGAGCTGGGCTACAAAAAAATGGTCATCCTCGCCCCCAACTACCAGGGCGGACGCGATGCACTGGAAGGCTTCAAGCGCACGTACAAAGGTGAGGTCACCGAGATCTACACCAAGCTCAACCAACTGGATTTCTCGGTCGAACTGGCCCGGGTGCGTTCACTGGCACCGGATGCGATTTTCGAGTTCCACCCCGGCGGTGCAGGCATCAACTTCGCCAAGCAATACGGCAGCTCGGGCCTGAGCAAAACCATCCCGATGGTCGTGCCTGTGTTCTCCATGGACGAACGCATGCTCGCCGCCACCGGCGATGTCGCCAAAGGCATGAACATCGTGACCCTGTGGAACCCTGAATCCAAAAATCCGGCCAACCAGGCGTTCGTCAAAGCGTTCAGCGAAAAATACAAGCGCGTGCCAACGGTATATGCCGCTCAGACCTATGACACGGCGCGTCTGATCGGTGCAGCAATGAAGAGTGTGGGCGGCAACATGAAAGACCCCGAGGCCTTCCGAAACGCACTGCGCAACGTCAAATTCGACTCGATCCGTGGCGATTTCGCGTTCGGCAAAAACCAGCATGCGGTCATCGACTGGTACTTGCTGCGCGTCGAAGCCGATGCCAACGGCAAGCTGATTCAGGTGCCGGTGCAGACGATCGCCAAGTCGCAAGTGGACAGCTTCGCCGCTGAATGCGCCCTCTAATCCGCTAGCCCCGTGGCAAGGGAGCTTGCTCCCGCTGGGGAGCGAAGCGCCCCCCCCCCGCTCTTGCGCTTTAAAGAAAGGACTGCTGCGCAGTCCAGCGGGAGCGAGCTCCCTCACCACAGGGACTTTTCGTAGGATTTCCCAGCATGCTGTTACTTGAACAAATTCTGAACGGCCTGCAATACAGCGCCTTGCTGTTTTTGCTCGCCTCCGGCCTGACGCTGATCTTTGGCATCATGGGCGTCATCAATCTGGCCCATGGCGCCTTCTACATGGTCGGTGCGTTCTGTGCCGCCTACACCGCTTCGCTCAGCGGGTCGTTCTGGCTGGCCGGACTGGCGGCGGTGATTGGCTCCGCACTGTACGGGCTGCTGATTGAAACCAGCATCATGCGCCGTCTCTACACCCGCGATCACCTCGACCAGGTGCTGGCCACCCTGGCCGTGGTGTTTTTTACCAACGAGTTGATCACCGTGCTGTTCGGTCGCAGCCCGCCGGCGATGCCGACACCCGAGTGGTATGGCACCTTCGTCGAAGTCCTGCCGGGCTTGATGTACCCGGTCAGCCGCCTGCTGTTCATCGCTGCCGGGGCCTTGGTGGCGATTGCCATGTGGCTGCTGATCAACCATACCCGCCTGGGGATGCTGATACGTGCCGGGGCCGACGATCACGAGATGGTCGGTGCATTGGGCGTGAACATCGCGCGCCTCTACACCCTCGTGTTCGTCTTCGGCTGTGTGCTCTGCGGGCTCGCCGGCTTCATGGCCGCCCCGCTGCTGTCGGTGGAAATCGGCATGGGCGAAAAAGTCCTGATCACCACGTTTGTCGTGATCGTCGTCGGCGGTGTCGGCTCAGTGCGCGGCGCGCTCGCGGGTGCCTTGCTGATCGGCATGGTCGACGGCCTCGGGCGAGCGTACATCCCGCAATTGCTCGACCAACTGTTGCCTGCCGAAGTCAGCGGCACCTTGAGTGGCGGGCTTATTTCCGCCAGTGCCTACATCGTCATGGCCGTCGTGCTGCTGGTCCGTCCACGCGGCCTGTTGCCCGCCCGCGCCTGAGGAGAACACCATGTCCCGTCGAGTTCTTATCGATCTGCTCTGCCTGGCGACGTTCGCCCTCCTGCCGCTGCTTGCGTCGTTGTTGCACGAACCCTTTCTGGTCAGCCTGTTCACGCGTCTGGCGATCTACGGCATGGCCGCCGCCAGCCTGGACCTGTTGATCGGCTATGGCGCGATGATCAGCTTCGGTCATGCAGCGTTCTTCGGCCTGGGCGGCTACGTGGTCGGCGTCATCGGTTTCCACACCTCGCAGGCCATGCCGTTGTGGGGCTGGGACGGCTCTGACAGTGCGCTGATCGTCTGGCCGCTGTCGCTGCTGGTCTGTGCGCTGTTTGCCCTGGTGGTCGGCTATCTGTCGCTGCGTACCAGCGGTGTGCAGTTCATCATGATCACGTTGGCGTTCGGCCAGATGCTGTATTTCCTCCTCAGTTCGCTGTCGTTGTATGGCGGCGACGACGGCATCCTGCTCAACCAGCGCAATACGCTACCGGGAGTGGATCTGGAAAACCCCGTGCAGTTCTACTACCTGTGTCTGGGGCTTCTGGTGGCCTGGCTGCTGTTCTGTCGGCGGCTGGTCAACTCGCGCTTCGGCTATGTATTGCGAGGCCTGAAGCAAAGTGAACGGCGCAGCATCAGCCTGGGTTTGCACCCGTTGCGCTACCGCCTGAGCGCCTTCGTCATCGCCGGCGTCGGGGGTGGCCTGGCCGGGATTTTGTGGGCCAATTACGCGATGTTCGTCAGCCCCGACATGGGCGCCTGGCACAAGTCCGGCGAACTCATGGCGATGGTCATTCTGGGCGGCGTGGGCACCCTGCTCGGACCGGTGCTCGGCGCTGCGGTGTACCTGGGACTGGAGCAGGTGTTGAGCCTCTGGACCGAACACTGGCTGCTGATCTTCGGTCCGTTGTTGCTGGTCGTGGTGCTGTTCGGCAAAAAAGGCCTGTACGGCCTGCTGCTCAGTCCGTGGCCGCAATGGCGCAAGCCCCCGGTGCCACACGCTCCGCCCGCCATTGCCAACAGCGAGGTACGCCCATGATCGCGCAACTGTCGATCCAGGATCTGGAAAAAACCTTTGGCGCGGTCAAGGCCACCAACGGTGCAAGCTTCGATATCGCCCCGGGAGAATTGCACGCCATCATCGGCCCCAATGGCGCCGGCAAGTCGACGTTGATTTCGCAGATCGCCGGGGAGATACGCCCGGACAAGGGGCGGATTTTCCTCAACGGTCAGGACATCACCGCCGTGCCCGCCCATCAACGCCCGCGCCTCGGCCTGGCGCGCGCCTTTCAGGTCAGCCAGCTGTATCCGGAATTCACCCTGCTGGAAAACGTCGCGGTCGCCATCGCCGCCCGCGAGGGCAAGACCTTCGGCATGTGGAAACCTCTGAGCAGTGACGCCCGCCTGCTGGGCCCGGCAGCGGACTATCTGCAACGCGTCGGCCTCGCGGCACGTGGCCAGGCACTGGTGCGCGAGTTGTCCCATGGCGAACGGCGGCAATTGGAAATCGCCCTGGCGCTGGCCCAGGAAGCTTCGGTGCTGTTGCTCGACGAACCGATGGCAGGCATGGGGGCGGAGGAATCGGCGCGCATGACGCAATTGTTGCTCGAACTCAAGGGTCGCTACGCGATCCTGCTGGTCGAACACGACATGGACGCCGTGTTCGCCCTGGCGGATCGCATTACCGTGCTGGTCTATGGCCAGACCATCCTGACCGGCAGCGTCGAACAGATTCGCAACGACCCGCAAGTACGTGCCGCCTACCTGGGAGAAGAACATGCTTGAAGTGACGGGATTGCAGGCCGGCTATGGCCTGAGCCAAGTGCTGTTTGACATGCACTTGAAGATCGAACAGGGCCAGGTTGTGTCGCTGATCGGGCGTAATGGCATGGGCAAGACCACCACGGTCAAGTCGATCATGGGTCTGCTCAAGCCCACCGCTGGCAGCGTCTTGATTCACGGTCGGGAAATGCGCGGCGCCCCGCCCTACCGCATTGCCCAGGCCGGACTGGGACTGGTGCCCGAAGGCCGGCGCGGTTTTGGCAGCCTGAGCGTGCGGGAAAACCTGCTGGCCACCGCGACCCGGGGCAAGTGGGACCTGGCGCGAATTTACCAGTTGTTTCCACGACTGCAGGAACGCCAGGACCAGTTGTCGAAGACCCTCTCCGGTGGCGAACAGCAGATGATGGTGGTCGCCCGCGCCCTGCTGACCAACCCACAATTGTTGATTCTCGACGAGGCGACCGAAGGCCTGGCGCCGATCATTCGCGAAACCATCTGGAGTTGCCTGGCGAGCTTGAAAGCCGAAGGCGAAACAATTCTGGTCATCGACAAGAACCTCAAGGAAATGGCCCGGGTGGTCGACTGCCATCACATCATCGAAAAGGGCCGACAGGTTTGGCACGGTACGCCGCTGCAGTTGGCGGCAACACCTGAGTTGTCCCAGCGTTATCTGGGTGTTTGAACACACCGTCAGCAAGCCCGATCTTTGATCTGTAGGAGCCGGCTTGCTGGCTCCTACAGGGGAACGCGTCAGTGTCCGTCAGCGGGGCTTATTGCAGCGGTGAAAAGCTCGCCGGCAGGTAGATCGTCGAGTGCATGTCGCGCAGTTGCGGGCCTGAATTTTCCGGCGGCCAGACGCCGTCGTGTACGGCACGGGTGCGCACGTCCAGGCGCTGTTCGAGCGAGGCGTAAGGCCAGATGTGCAGGTAACGCGGCAGTTGACCGTCGGTGGCGTAGAAAGCGGCATACACCGGGGAGTATTGCGCGCCGGTTCTGGGCCCTACGGCTTTTTCCCAGCCCTGGAGCGTAGGTGCCAGGCC
Organism: Pseudomonas fluorescens; assembly: GCF_902497785.1. GTDB lineage: Bacteria > Pseudomonadota > Gammaproteobacteria > Pseudomonadales > Pseudomonadaceae > Aquipseudomonas > Aquipseudomonas fluorescens_BO. The sequence continues at coordinate 200,276 of NZ_CABVHK010000011.1, read as the reverse complement.
CGACGGTACGAGATCGTAGACGCGAAGTTCGTAGAACGGCCCGTGGTGCCCGGCAGGCAGCGGCTGGATAAAGGGAAACAGCGTGTAGTTTTCCACACGCATGTCCGTCAGATACGCCTCGATGCCAAACGCGTCGGCACTCGACAGATAACGTTCGCGCTCAGCCTGGCGAGACGCTTCATCGACAAAACCACGCAACACCGCGATCTGATTCAGCGGGCCGATTTCCGACGCCCAGCAGCCGATCAGTTTGGCTGCGGCGTTACCGGCGGCCAGGCGTTGCTCCAGACAAGCCATGGCAGGAGCGACAGTGCGCACCCGCACGGTGAACGTGATCAATTCGTACAGCTTCATGACAACCTCGATTCAGGACCCGACAAATCCGTGGATGACCTGCATCCACCACTAAAAAACCGACGCAGCCATAAACGGCGCGCCGGTTGTGCAACCCGGTCGTGAAGCTGGCGCGATCACACGGCAGCTCCGCGCTCAGGACGTTGCCACAGCACCGTTGAACACCGGCGACAGCCCCATCAACTCGAGCTTGCGGGTGAACTCACCCAGCCGCTGCAGTTTGTAGGCCTCCAGGTCAACGTCCTGGTAATCATAAAAACCCTGACCTTCACGCAGCCCGTTCCGCCCTTGCGCCATGTTCTCGGCAATGACTTTGGGCGGCAGGAAACGCGGATCGATGGCTTCAGCCAGATAATGGGAGGCATAAAACAGAATGTCGCCGCCGCCCCAGTCGATAAACTCAAGCATCCCCAGCACAGAGAAACGCAGGCCGAAACCGACGCGAATCGCGGTGTCGATATCCTCGGCGCTGGCCACCCCCTCTTCGACCATTCGCGCCGCTTCATTCATCGCCAGTGCCTGGATTCTCGGCACGATGTAACCGGCTGCCGGGGAGCATTGCACGGGAACTTTGCCAATTCGCTTGAGCAATGCCATCAGGCGTTGCACCCCCTGCGGGCAGGTGTCCTCGCTGCGACTGACCTCGACCAGCGGCATCAGGAACGCCGGGTTCAGCCAATGGGCATTGACGAAGCGTCGCGGGTGCGTAACCAGTGCCGCCAACTGCGTCACCAGAAAGGTCGAGGTTGTCGATGCAATCACGGTTTCATCGCCACAGGCCGCACTCAGCCAAGCGAACGTCTGGGCCTTGAGTTCAAGCACTTCAGGCACGGCTTCGAACACGACGGCAGCACGGTGCAAATCGTCGCCACTGCCCCCGCGATCGCTCAAGCGTAAATGGCTCATCGCCTGGTCCACTTGCGCCGAATCGAGTGACCCCAGACGTGCAAGTGTTGCCAGTTCGCCGCGCAAGTGGCCCTCGATCTGGCGGAAGTAGCGGTCCTGCGCCATGGGCTCGCGTTGCTTGATATCGATCAGCGTCACCGGCAGCCCCGCGAACATGAACGCCAGGGCAATGCCCTCGCCCATGCGTCCCGCGCCGACGATACAGATGCGTTGCGGGTCGGCGCTCATGCCTGCAATCCCTGGCTCAGGCACTGCGCCATTTCGCTGCGGCTCAGTTGATCCAGCCCGAGGTTTTCCAGGGTTCGACCCTCGGCGTACAGGTCGATGCCACTGACCACCGTGGCCAGGCTCAACAAGCCTTGAGCGACCGGCGTCGGCACGCCGGCCCAACGCCCGACCGACACCAGCAACGACAAGCCCAGTCGTGTGTCTTCAAGCATGTAGCGGTGCTTTTGCAGGTCGATGTCTTCACGCCAATCGCCGCTGTCGGTCAGTTTGCCGTGAGCGCCGCGACCGTACATCCACTCATCGCCGTCAGTGGCGTAATGATCGGCCAGTGGGAAATGCGGGGCGCCATAGCCCAGTGCTTCACGAACGGCGATACGCTCGGCGTCGAGGGCATTGGTCACGCGACGAATCGAAGGCACAGTGCCCTCGTTGTGAATGTCCCAGGTCTCGAAATGCTCAAGGGGACCCGCGTTCATCAGGATCAACGGCGGATGAATGATCGGCCCGGCGTTCATCAGCGCACCGCTGAGTGCATCTTCGATCGGTTCGACGCTGGGGTAAGCCTCGCGCAAGACGGCGAACGCCGACTCGCTTAATCGACTCGGAAAAACCCCGGTTGGCAGACGGGTCGCGTAGCCGCTGATCACCACTTGGTTGTCGCCATGCTTGCGCGCCAGATAGGGCAAGGTGCCGGTCTCGGCAAACGCCACTTCGCTGTGATTCCCCACTTTCGCCATGGCTTGGGCGAACACCATGCTGCCGAACGTCCCCGGCGGCAGGAACACCACTTGCCCATCGCGCAACAAGGGGGCCAGTTCGCGGGCAAGGGCTGGGTGAGAGGTAGACGGCAAGGCAATGACCAACAACTGAGCATCGGCCACGGCCCGTGCCAGATCAGCCGTCAAGGTCAGGGCATCGCCGACCTGCCCCAGGCTCAAGCGGCGTTCGCCACGAAAGTCGCGCACGAGCAGATGACCGAGGCCTTGCAGTTTTTCCAGCGCGGCACTGTCCCGGCGCCACAACTGCACCGCGTGACCTTTTTCCGCCAACTCTATCGCTGCCGCGTAGCAACCGTGACCACCGCCGATAACACTGATATTCATGAAAGCACTCCTGTAGAAGAGCCTCGATCCTAGCAACGGCCCCGGTGAGCCACTGCCCGAAACGCGCAAGCGTCATTCCGATTCTGCAACGCAATAAACCGCTCGAGTGCGACCACAATCCTTGTGGGAGCGAGCCTGCTCGCGAAGGGGCCGGCACGTTCAACATTTGCATCGCCTGACACTCCGCTTTCGCGAGCAGGCTCGCTCCCACAATGGTTCAAGCGCGTCGGCGTTCGAACACGCTGTCGCCATCAAGGTGGTTGAGGTGCGTGCAGCCCATCAGGTTCATGGTTCGCGCCAGTTCTTGCGTCAATACGTCAAGTGCCCGACCAGCACCGTCTTCACCTGCCACCGCCACACCGTAAAGGGTGGAGCGCCCCAGCAGCACGGCATCGGCCCCCAGCGCGAGCGCTTTGACGATGTCGCTGCCACGCCGGATCCCGCCATCCACGAGCAGACTGAACTTGCCTTTCGCCTGGGGCGCAATGGCCGCCAATGCGTCGAGGCTGCTCAGAGCACCGTCCAGTTGACGGCCGCCGTGATTGGACACCACCACACCGTCGAGCCCGAGGGCGACAGCGCGCTCCACATCCGCCGCATGCAACACACCCTTGAGCAACAGCCGCTCGCCCCACTGATCACGCAGACGCGCCAGCATGTCCCAGTCAAGCAAGGTGTCCATTTGCTTGCCGATAAACGCCATCGATCCCAGGGGATTGCGCTCGCTCGTCGGCAAGTAAGCTTCAAGATTGCCCATGCCAGGCAACCCCGATGGCCACATCACTTGCTTGAGCCAACGCGGGTGACGGACTACGTCAAACTTGCTGCGCCATGTCAGCTGTCGCGGCCTGGCAAAACTGCGGCGGTCCCACTCGCGATTGCCTAGCACCATGGCATCACAGGTCAACACCAGGGTCCGGCAACCGACAGCGGCGGCTCGCTGCAACAGGCTTTTTTGCACCGCCGGATCGCGCATGGCGTACAGCTGGAACCACAGGTCGACGCCGGACGCCGCCGCGACGAGGTCTTCAAGTGACGTGTTGGAGGCGGTGCTCAGGCTGAACGGCAAACCACGTGCCGTTGCAGCCCTGGCCAAGTGAATGTCGGCATCGCGATGCAGCAGGCCGTTGTAACCCGTCGGCCCGATCAGCATCGGCATTGGCAGCACCTTGCCGAACAATGCGCGAGACGTGTCGGGCGCATGGCAGGGCACCATGGCTCTGGCGTGCAGGCCATAAGCGCTGAACGCGTCGAGATTATCCTTGAGCGTCAGTTCGGCTTCCGCGCCGCCGCTAAGGTATTCCCAGACGAAACCAGGCACGCGTCGCCGGGCCATGTCTGCCAGTTCGGCAATGCTGTGCACACGATTCAGGTCGGAACCGGTATAGAAACGACGCATGGGTCATCCTCGTGGGGCGGATAAAACCGCTGCGAAAAAAAACCCGGCAGGAGCGATCCGGGCGAAGGAAAACCAGTGTCGAAACCCTTTGCCCGATGCGCGGGCAATCCCGGAAGCCGCGAACAGCTCCCGGGGGGGTTTTCAGAACTTCCAGGTGTAGGTGGTGATCAGGCGGTTTTCCTGATAATCCGCACCTGATGCGCTGCCGTTGCCATAGCGCGTCTTGACGTCAATGCGGCGCCATTCGAAACCCACATCTTTGAGCGGGCCGCTTTGCACCACATAGCCGAGCACGATGTTGCGTTCGCTTTCGACGTTTTGGTCGAGGGCATTGTTGCCCCGATCGATACCCGTGCCGCGCATGTAACGCGTCATCAATTTCAGACCCGGAAAACCGATGCCCGCGAAGTTGTAGTCATAGCGCAACTGCCAGGAGCTTTCGTTCGGCTTGACGAACGCCACTGTCGACCAGTTCACCAGGTAAGGCTGCGGCGCGTAGCCGTTGAGCGTCGGGAATGTCGACTCGCCCAGCATGCGCTGATAGCCGACACCGAACGCATGGGCCCCTTTCTTCAGGGTCGTCATGACCCCGTAGGACTTGTTGTCGATGTCGCCGTACAGTGCCTTGCCGTCTTCGCTGTTATTGAAGTAACGGAGGTCGGTCTTCAAGCCGTAACCGGCGCCCAGATCGTGGTTATAGGTCAAGCCCAGGTAGTGTTGTTTGTAAATATCCTCCAACTGACCGAAGAAATAAGTACCGGACAAGTTCGGTGTAAATGCATAGGTGGCACCCCCGAAGTTCAAGCCGTCACTGCGACGCTTAACGTTAGGTCCATTGAACAAGTACATCTTTTCAGTATTGGAAGACTCCCGGGAACTGATTTCGGTAAAACGGCCACCGGTCAGTGTCAGGTTGTCCACTTCTTTCGATTCGAGCTGTACCCCGTGATAGGTGGTGATTAATTGCCGCGAGTCGTCGATGTACGCCACCGGCAACGTCGGGCGAAGTTCACCTATCTTGAGTTCGGTTTTGTTGTAACGAACCTTCCCGGTCAGCGCCGCACGGCCATAGTCCCGGACTTGTTCGCCCTTACTGGTGTCGTACGGAATGATGCTGTCCGGACCACGGCCACCGCCGCCATCCAGGCGATAGGCGTACTGCGCCGAGAGGTCCAGGCCAAACTGCAGCGTGCCTTCGGTATAACCCGAGATCGCGCGAAAATCAAAGCCTTGGGACCAGCTGCCGATCCGCGATTGCGGCGCGTCATGCTGTTTGAAATCGCGGTCGATATAGAAGTTTCGCATTCCCAGACTGACTTGACTGTCGTCTACGAAGGCAGCCTGCGCAACCACAGGTGTGAAGATCCCCATCACGGCCGCAGTGGTGACGCCACGGCTTACCCAGCTCTTCTGGAACATCAAGCTTTCCTTCTTTTTTACATGCACGAGGGCACGACTAGTGGGAGCAGATCAATCCAGCAAAAGTGCAACTTTGGCAGTCAATCCGCAGTATTGTTTTTATAACCACTTACTGCAAAAAAGTCGTAACGCAGCCGTTCGCCAAAATAGCGAAAACCGCTTTATAGTTATTTTAAATACTCAACGATGATGGAAAGTCTTATCGTTATCCTTGGAATGAATTCCTATCAGGAAGTTGCTTTAGAGGCATCTCCCAAGCGGTGGTAGGCACGATTGAAATACACCAGGCCCTCCTGGCTTTCGCCATTACGAATTCCCAGGACTTCACAATAGAAAATCGTGTGCGACCCGACTTCATGAGCCTGGGCGATTCGGCAGTCGAAACTGACCAGTGACTCATCGAGCAGCGGCGCACCGCTTTCCATCGTGCTCCAGGATGCGCAGGAAAAACGCTGCTCTGTGTCGAGGTTGCGGTTGGAAAACGCCCCTGACACTTCTTGATGCCCGGGGGTCAGCACGTTGACGCTCAGCACGCCGTTGGTCTTGAAATGCACGTTGGAAAACGACGAGCGATTCATGCACACCAACAGCGTCGGTGGCTGGTCGGTCACGCTGCACACCGCCGAAGCGGTAAACCCGAAACGACCCGCAGGACCATCGGTGGTGATGACCGAAACCGCGCCACCAAGCATTGCCATTGAGTTACGAAATCCAGTTGTATCGACCATGGTCTTACCCTCCGGTCTATCAGATATCCAGCACCAGTTTCTTGGACTTGGCCCGGGAACAGCACACCAGAATCTGGTCATTGGCAGATTTTTCGTCATCGGTGAGATAGACGTCGCGATGATCCGGTTCGCCCTCGATAACGTCGCACACGCACGTGCCGCAAACGCCTTGCTCACACGACACTTCAATCTTGATGCCCACGGCTGTCAGTGCATCGACGATGCTCTGGCCCTCGGCAACCTGTACGGTCTTGCCGCTGCGCTGAGCGACCACTTCGAAACCGGCGCCCGAAGCGTCGACTTCGACCTGGAAATACTCGCGGTGCACATGATCGTCGGCGTACCCGGCGTCCAGGGCCTGGGCAATCACCCAATCCATGAACCCGGCCGGTCCACAGACATACACGTGTACGCCGGCGTGTGGAGTGCCCAGCACTGTTGGCAGGTCGAGTTTCTGTTCGGCGGCTTCGTCGTCAAAGTGGGTGTGCAACCGCGACGCAAACGCAGCGTTACCCAGCTCCCCGAGAAAGGCGCTGCGGCTACGCGAACGACCGCAATAATGCAGATCGAAATCGCTGTCGCGGGCATTCAGCGCGTAGGCCATGGCGACCATCGGGGTGATGCCGATCCCGCCGCCGATCAGGATCGAACGCCTGGCATCGCTGGCCAGCGGAAAGTGATTGCGCGGCAGGCTGATCTCGATTTCGCGACCTTCCTGAAGCAGTTCATGCACCGCCACCGAACCGCCACGCGAGGCGGGATCCTTGAGTACACCCAAGCGATAGGCGCCAGCGTTGGCCGGATCACCGCACAGCGAATACTGGCGAACCAGACCGGTCTTGAGGTGGATATCGACATGCGCGCCCGCCTCGAAGGCGGGCAAAGGCTGCCCGGACGGATCGCTCAGATCCAGTACGACGACCCCTTCGCCCTGCTCTTCGCGCTTGCGCACGACAACTTTCAATAATTGATCGCTCATACAGGCCATCCCGAATTCTTTGTAAGGGAGCGCCTCTGGGCGCCCCCTGCTTGGTGTTGCAAAACCTGAAACCCATCCGCTCAGCGCATGAAGATCCCGCCGTTCACATCCCAGGTCGCCCCGGTGGTGAAGTAGGCGTCTTCGCTGGCCAGTTGCACGATCAGCTTGCCGATGAACGCGGCGTTGCCCAATTGCTTGACCGGGATCGCCTCTATCAGTTTTTCCAGGCGCTCGGGCGGCACGGCGGCGCGCACCGCCGGCGACTCGATAGGGCCCGGTGCGATGGCGTTGACCGTGACACCGGACGCCGCCAGCTCCTTGGCAAAGATTTTGGTCAAGGTAATGATGGCGCCCTTGGACGCGGCGTAATGCGCGCCGGTCGCGGTGCCGCCGTTCTGCCCGGCCAGGGAGGCCATGTTGATGATCCTCCCGTAACCCTGGGCCGCCAGATAGCTGCCGAACACCTGGCAACCGACAAACGTGCCGCGCTGATTGACGCTCACCACACGGTCGAACTCTTCCGGGCTGATCTGCATCACGGGTGTGGTCATGGTCATCGCGGCGTTGTTCACCACCACCTGCAATTCACCCCAATGCGCGACGACGGCCGCCAGCGCTTCTTCAAAATCGGCCTTGCTCGATACATCGAGTTTGAGTGCCAGGACCCGTTCGCCCGTGGCGTCGAGTTCAGTGGCGGTGGCCTGTGCCGACTCCAGCGAACGGTCGCTGATCACGACCCGGTACCCTGCGTTCAGCAGTTGCCCGGCAATGCTTTTGCCCAGCCCCTGGGCTGCGCCGGTGACCAATGCAACCTGTGTCATGGCAACGTCCTCAGAGGATGTAGCCGATACCGGCGAGGGTATCGGTGGAGTTGATCAACTGGATCAGCTTGCGCTGAATCTTGAAACTGTCACCGCTGCGTACCAGTTCGAACGTGACATCGGCGGTGTACTGCTTGAGCACATCCTTGCGAAACTCGCGCAGGTTCTGCGCACAACGCACGGTGACGATTCCCTCTTCATCCGACAGCACGCGAAAGCGCGACTGACTGCGCACGGTGCGCGCCCGGGGGGTGGTCGAAATCGATTCGCCGCTGGTCAAGCGGGTGACACGCAACTGACGCATGTGGTGGTCGTCGTAGGCGTAGTTCAGGGTGTTCTCGAAGTCGGTTTCCAGCGGATCGATCGGGATGATGTAGGTCGCGTTTTCGGTCCACAGATCGAGCCATTCGACGAAATCGCCGTGGTCGAGCATGTCCGCTTCCTGCCAGATGAAAGCGCTGACTTGGTTGAGCAATTGCAGATTGTTCATGGTGTTCTCCGTCACTCAGGCCGACATCATCTTTTTCCACTGCTGGTAGCCAGCACGCATGCCGGTCTCGGCGCTCACATCGCTCACCAGCCCGTCTTCGGATTTTTTTTCACCCGGCAAGCCGCGGTTGAGCATGATCCACAGATCGGTGCCGGCACTGGCGCCGCGCTGTACGCGCTCCCAGGCTTCGGAATCGTCCGGGGTGCCAAAACCCATCGGGCCCTGGAAGTGTTCATGCAGGCGCAGGCGATAACGGTTGGCCACGGCCGGGCCCCCGTCCATGGTGATGACGGCATGATGGATTTCGGTTTCGTTCACCGCGATCGGTTGCAGCACCCGGAAAAACGCCATGGAACAGGCGATGTTCGGGAACAGGTTGAGGTTGAAGCCCGAACCGCCGACCGCACGCACGATACGACGGACAGATGCTTCGTCCTGGCCTTCGGCGCGTAACTGCGCGGCCAGGTCTTCGAAACGCTCAGGGATCGGCAAGTCGAGGTTGGCTTCCAGGTCGACCAGGTCAGGAATCATCACCATCACGCTGTGACCGTTGCCGAGGTCTTCGACATAACCCGGCCCTTCGACGAAGTCGAACAGCTCCAGGGTCTGTTCATCCACGGACGACAGGAACGACTTGTGCACCAGCGGGAAGTGGTAGGCGTCGGTGGTGTTTTCCAGCTGGATCTTCCAGTTGCCCGGGAAGCGGAAGCGGTGCTCGCCACCCACTTTGACCGGGTAGCCGGCGCCCTGCTTCATGAACAGGTCGATCCACTTTTTGGCCGGGCCGAGGAAATCGGCGAGGGGCTCGATGTCATCCTTGAAGGTGGCGAAGATCATGCCGTTGTATTGCTCGACACGCAGGCTGACCAAAGGCAGCTCGCTTTTGTCCAGGCAGTCGGCGTAGCTTTCCGGGTGCGGCACACCGCGCAGGCTGCCATCCAGGGCGTAGCTCCAGCCGTGATAAGGGCAGACAAAACTGTTGGTCTTGCCCTTCTTGTGTTCGCACACCGTCGCGCCACGATGGCGGCAGCGGTTGAGCAACACGTGCACTTCTTTTTTGCGGTCGCGCACGACGATCACCGGCTGCTTGCCGATATAGGTGCTCTTGTAGCTACCGGACTCCGGGATCTCGCTGGCGTGAGCGACCCAGATCCAGGTGCTGTAGAAAATCTTGTCCAGTTCCTGATCGAAGATCTTGCCGTCGGTGTACAGCGACGTGTGGACGCGGTCATGCAGGACCAGGTCGGAAGGACTGGCGTCGAGCGTTACGGTGTTTATCAGGTTGTTCACGATCACTCCTCGTCGGCATTGTTCGCCGACTCTAAGAATTCCGGGTGTTGCTTTCAGGACTGGCCGGACTTGGCGGGTACGGGCAGGTGCGCGGCGCTGTTCCAGGTGTCTACCGGTCGGCTGAACAGGTTCTCGGTCTGAAAATGCGCCATGCGCCACTGCCCTTGTTCCTGGGCGAACCTCACGGTCAGGCGGGCGCTGTTGAGGTGCGAGGCACCCGAGGCAAAGGTCGAGGTCTGCAACATCACCCAACTGGCATCTGCGGTCTCACCGCTGACCCGGATCAGTTCCGAGGTCAGGAAGTGCACGTTCAACGAAAAGTGCGCCGGTTCGACCATGTAGGTGGCGAACATCGCTTTTATCGCCTCACGCCCGTGATAACCGCCGAAACTGTTCTGGTACTTGGCACCCTTGCCTTCCCAGACCGCCTGCTCGGTGAACAACCCGGCCAGTTCCTCGAGCGGGGAACCCACGCCCAGCTCGTCGCACAAAAACATGTAGCGATTCATGCAGGCGCGGATCGCGTACTCGCTTTCCAGCTGCTCGAGCCGTTGTTCCAGTGCGCGCAAATACGCTTGTGATGACATGGCGACTGTTCTCGACTCAGCGCTGGATGATCAATTCGCGACCGGTACGGGCCTCGACTTTGCAATACTTCCAGAGTTTGTAAGGGCCGTTGCCGACGTCAGTGGTGCGGAACAAATTGCACGCGGCATGCACGGTTTCAATGTCGGGTACATCGGCCAGCAGGTAGGTGGTCCAGGGCCAGCCGGCGGATGGGCCGACCATGCTCTGATCGTCGTCCATGTTGCCTAGCACGGTGACGCCCGGCAGGTCGGCGATGCCGTTCCACATGGCGCCGAACGCGGCCCAGACGTCGAGCGCTTCAGGACGCGGAGCATCGAAAAAGTTTTGGTTGATGCCGATGCAGAACAGAACTCGCAGGGCTTTTTTATCGGTCATGGGGTTCACCAATCAGTAGGAAAAAATTACAGGTAGCCAGGCAGCGGCTTATTGCCGAAGAAGATCGCGCCGGCGTTCTGGTAGGTCATATCGCCCATGAAGGCGTGCTGGGTAATGACTTGGGTGTCGTTGACGAATCGCGACAGCGGACTGGTGCGGTACACCCCGCTCATGCCCGACAGCATTTGCGCTGTGCGCGCAACATCGGCCGCGACGCGCGTGGCGTGGGTCGAAGACAAGCGCAGCATATTGGTCTGCTCGACGCTCACCGGGTCGCCGGCCAGAACGCTGGTCCAGGCATCATCGATGGATTGGTAGAACCACGAACGTGCAGCGCGCAGCGACGCTTCGGCCTTGGCCATCTCAACCTGGGCCAGCGGCCGGTCGGACAACGATGGAGCACCCGTCACGGAGATTCGGCCGCTGGCCATGCCGCTCAATTCATCAAGTGCCGCGCGAGCAACGCCCAGGCCGACCACTGACAACACCTGCGTGGCGAACGACAGTGACGGATAGCGGAAGAACGGTTCGTCAAGGTTCGATGGACCGCCGCGAACGAAGGTCCACTCCTCCGGCACCACCACGCCTTCGACAACAACGTCATGGCTGCCGGTGCCGACCAGGCCGACGACGTTCCAGGTCTCCTCGATTCTGACCTTTTCCCGAGGCATCACCGCCAGTCGTGGCAGGCCGAGCATCTCGCCGTTTTTCGGGCTGATGCCCACGCCGATGAGCGACGCGCCCATACAACCGCTGGAAAATTTCCAGCGCCCGTTGACTTCCAGCCCACCCTCAACAAAGGACGCAGGCTGCGGAGGAAAGATCCCGCCGGCGAACACCACGTCAGGTGAATCAGCATAGATTTTCTTGATGGTTTCCAGCGGCAGCGCCGCCAGATAAACCGGGCTCATGCCGAAGCTGGCAACCCAACCGGCGGAGCCATCGGCGATCGAGATATCTTCCACCATCTGGCAAAACTCGGCCGGCGAACGCTCGTCGCCGCCGAAGCGTTTTGGCACCAGAGCCCGATAGACGCCGAGCTTGCGGAACTGCTCGATCACGTCTTGCGAGATGAATTTTTGTTGGTCGAATTCTTCGCTTCGAGCGCGCGCACGAATCTCGACCAGCAGTTTCTGAAACGCTTCATTCGCCGTGATCGGCACGCAGCGCTGGTGATTCAGCTCGCTTGGCGCAGTCATGGGTTTCTCCATAGTAAGCATGACGATTACTCTTCCAGGCGCCGGACCAGTTCGCGAGCGACTGCACACAGCAGTTCGTCCGCGCCATGGGCGGCAATGAGTTGAAGGCCGACCGGAAGTCCCGAGGCGCTTTCCAGAGGAATGCTCAGAGCCGGATGACCGGAAAGGTTGAAAGCGCGCACCAATGAGGTCATGCCCAGGGCGGCGCGGGTGTCGGCCGCATCGGCGACCAGCAAGGGGAAGTCGGGCATGGTCGGCATGGCCAGAATCGGCGTGATGGCCAGGGCGGCGTCCACTTCTGCGATAAAGGCGCGACGGATGATTTCGGCCGCTTCTACGGACTCGGCCGAGGTCAGACTGGCGGCGCGCAGACGATCGGCGACATCGCTGCCAACCCGACCGGTTTGCAGAAGATGACCGCACGCGGCCCAGGTTTCGGCGTTGATGATCGCCATGCCGGCGCCGTACGCTGCGGCCATGCCCGGCAGCGTTTGCTCGAGCAACTTGAAACCCGAACGGCCCAGCGCCTGGTTCACCACCGAGTGAACCTGTTCGTTGGCCTCTACCGCGACAACGCCGATAGCAAGATGCTCAGGCACCGCAACGGAAGTGAACGTGGGATCAATGATGTGCATCGCTTCAATCAAGCGATCCATATCCAGTGCCAGAGGGCCTACGCAATCGAGGGTACTGCGCGCAGGCATCACACCCTGACGGCTAACACGACCGAAGGTTGGCTTGAGCCCGAATACACCACAGCACGCCGCTGGAATCCGTACCGAACCGCCGGTATCGGTGCCCAGCGCGAAGTCGCAAAGGCCTGCCGCCACTGCAGCGGCCGAACCACTGGAAGAGCCCCCCGGTATATAGCCCGGATAGCGCGGATTGGACGCCGTGCCGGTCCATGCGTTGAGGCCGGTGGTGCCGAATGCCAATTCATGCAGGCTGGTTTTACCGGTGATCCGGCAGCCCGCATCCAGCACAGACTGAACCACGTGTGCATGTTCGCCGGCCGCCGGCGCATCGGCCAGTGCGCTGCTTGAAGCGCGGGTTGGGTAGCCGGCGATATCAATGGTGTCTTTCACCATGACCGAAAGGCCATTCCCTCCCAAGGCTAAATCCTCAACAACGATCGACATGCTCTTTACCTGCTCGTTATGTGTCACCAGAACGGATGACCTCGGCACGAGGGCCGGGGAAAACGCTTAAATCTAAAATCGTAATAATTACGTGAAATGTCAATTGAATTTTACCAAATAAAACAGTGTGTATTTTAGGTGCAGATTTTACCTGGCCGCACCAGCGTCGTGCAGTTTGGTAACACTGCTGCAAAACGATGAAATCCTCGATAAGTTGTATTTTTACGTTATAAATCATTTAGTTAACTCGTTATAAACAACAGAATCCGCCGAAACAATTAGAAAAATGTTGAGCATGAACCTCTCCGAAAAAACCACCATGAAAAAATAAACGGGCTCAAAAATGGCAGCCTAAAACCGCTTAAAAAAACGCTGTTTTTTTAGTTTTTCATAAGCTCGTTTTTGCTCATTTGAGAAATTCCTTGATCCAGATCAAAGCCTTGTCGGGCATGGCGTGCTGCGGGTTTTTCACGCCCTTCACATCCCCTTCCACGAGTCCGTCGGACGACCTCGGCTGACCCGCCTCGAAGCGTTGGGATCAGGCATCGCAGTAACGGCTTTCTGCCATGCACCGAAAAAAATCTGGCATGCAATCTGCTTTTGCTCTCTTCGCCCTCGACCGATCACTCATGGTCGACCGACACCTGATGGCTCGGTAACCGACCATGGGTGTCGCCGCAGTTCGATAACTAAAAACAGGGCCGTACCTTGGGCCGTACTCGCACCACGTCGTGTTCGGGGCGGCTGGCCATTAGCCTTTTGCAGCGTTGCAACTCTTCGGAGAAAGTCATGCTTTTCAGAAAAGCCGTGTCCACGTTGTTGTTGAGTGCCGCCTGCGCCGCCGCTGCGCAGGCGGATGTGAAAATCGGTGTCATCACCTCCTCCACCGGACCGATCGCACTGGTCGGGCTACCACAGAAAAACACCGTACCGTTGCTGCCGACCCAGGCCGGCGACCAGGTGGTGAAATACATTTCTCTGGATGATGCGAGCGACCCGACCGCTACGGTAAAGGCGCTGAAGAAGCTGATCGACGAAGAAAATGTCGATGCGATCATCGGTCCGAGCGGCTCGCCCAACGCCATGGGTGTGATCCAGTTCGTCGCCGAGGCAGGTGTGCCATTGCTGGCACCGGTCGGTACCGCTGCGGTGGTGCTGCCGATGACCGAGCAGAAGAAATGGGTATTCAAGACCACGCAGAACGATGACTTGATCGCCAAGGCGCTGTTCGAACACATGGCCAAAAAAGGCGTGAAGACCCTCGGTTTCATCGGCACCGGCGACCCTTACGGCGAGAACTGGGCCAAGGTCATGGCGGGCCTGGCCGCGCAGCAGAACATCAAGGTCGTGGCCAACGAGCGCTTCCAGCGCCAGGACACTTCAGTCACCGGGCAGAGCCTGAAAATTCTCGCCACCCGCCCCGATGCGGTGCTGGTCGCAGCGCCTGGCAGCTCGGCGGTGATGCCGCAGACCACGCTGTTCGATCAGGGCTATCGCGGCCAGGTCTACCAGACCCACGGCGCAGCGCTGCAAGACTTCCTCAAGCTGGGCGGCAAGAAGGTCGAAGGCACCATTCTGGCGGCCAGCCTGATGCTGGTACTCGATGAAATCCCGGACAACCATCCTTCGAAGAAAATCGCCAGCGACTACACCGCGGCTTACGAAAAGCTCAACGGCAGCAAGCCGGCGACTTTCGGTGGGAACACCTTCGATGCCGGCCTGCTGTTGCAGCAGGCAATCCCGATTGCAGCCAAAAAAGCAGCACCGGGCACTCCCGAATTTCGTGCAGCCCTGCGTGATGCGCTCGAGCAAAGCCATGAACTGGCCGGCACCCAAGGCGTTTACAACATGACGCCGCAGGACCACAGCGGCTTCGACGAACGCGGTCGCGAATTGATCGTGGTGAAAAACGGCAACTGGATGTTGTTGCACGACAACTGATCGAGACCAGGGCGCACAGCCTGTTGCGCGCCCTGCCCGCTTGCCGGCGAGTCGACTCGCGCCGGTAAGCGCGCCTGATATTCAATCTGTAGAAAAGAGCTCTCATTATGAATTTCCAGATAGCCATGCTGCTGGGGCAGGACGGTATGACCAACGGCGCGATCTATGCGCTGTTGGCCCTGTCGATCCTCCTGGTGTTCACCGTGACCCGGATCCTGCTGATTCCCCAGGGTGAATTCGTGACCTACGGCGCCTTGACCATGGCCACGTTACAGAGTGGACATCCGACCGCTCTGGTCTGGCTGCTGCTCGGCCTGACGCTTATCGACTGTGCACTCGACGTATGGGGCGCGGCACGTTCAAGCCAGGCCTTTCGGTTCCCCGTGCGCATTCTCTTCAAGCTGGGCTATGCAGGCCTGCTGGCGGTGTTGATCAACACCTTGCCGTTGGCCGAATTGCCGATGGCGGTCCAGGCGTTGTTGACGCTGGCGTTGGTAGTTCCGCTGGGGCCGCAAATCTACCGCCTGGTGTTCCAGCCGATCGCCTCGGCCAGTTCACTGGTTTTGCTGATTGTGTCGATCGCCGTGCACGTCAGCATGGTCGGTATCGCCCTGTTGCTGTTCGGCCCAGAAGGCGCACGCACGCAACCGTTCTCCGAAGCCGGCCTGGAACTGGGCCCGGTCACCTTCAACAGCCAGACGCTCTGGGTGCTGGCCGTGTCCCTGGGGTTGATCGTCGGGCTGTACCTGTTCTTCGAGCGCACGCTCTATGGCAAAGCCCTGCGTGCCACCGCGGTTAACCGCATGGGTGCCAGGCTGATGGGGATCTCGCCGACTCTCGCGGGCAAGTCGACCTTCCTGCTCGCGGCGCTGATCGGCACGCTGTCGGGGATACTGATCGCCCCGATCACCACGCTGTATTTCGACTCTGGTTTTGTCATCAGCCTCAAAGGCTTTGTCGGCGCGATCATCGGCGGGCTGGTGAGCTATCCAGTCGCCGCGCTCGGCGCCCTGGCGGTCGGCCTGATCGAAGCATTCTCGATGTTCTGGGCCAGTACCTACAAAGAGATCATCGTGTTCACGCTGATTATTCCGTTCCTGCTTTGGCGTTCGTTCACCAGTCGTCATGTGGAGGAAGAAGAATGAATTCGCGCTATCTGTTGCTTGCCCTGTTGCTGGTGGTGGGCGTCGCGCCGCTGCTGTTGCCGCCGTACTACGTCACCCTGCTCAATTACATCGGCATGTACGCCATGGTCGTATTGGGGTTGGTGCTGCTCACGGGTGTCGGCGGCATGACCAGTTTCGGTCAGGCCGCGTTCGTCGGGCTGGGCGCCTACACCTCAGCCTACCTGACCACCACTGAACAACTGCCGGCATGGCTGGCCTGGGCCGGGGCGTCACCGTGGCTGACGCTGCTGGTGGGCGTGGTGCTCACCGCCTCAGTGGCACTGATTCTCGGCGCCCTGACACTCAAGTTGTCGGGGCATTACCTGCCGCTTGGAACGATTGCCTGGGGCCTTTCGCTGTATTACCTGTTCGGCACCCTGGAATCCCTGGGTGGCCATACCGGTGTCGGCGGCTTGCCATCGATTTCCTTGTTCGGCCTGAAGCTGGACAAGGGTGAGAATATTTTCTACCTGATCTGGGCCCTGCTGTTGCTGGCAATCGTCATCACGCAGAACCTCCTGAATTCTCGCGAAGGCCGCGCCATTCGCGCACTCAAGGGAGGCCAGGCAATGGCCGAGTCGATGGGGGTCAACACCTTCCGCTCGAAGATGGTGATCTTCGTCATCTCTGCGGTGTTCGCGGCCATTTCCGGCTGGCTCTATGCGCACACCCAACGCTTCGTCAACCCGACGCCGTTCGGCTTGAACATGGGTATTGATTACCTGTTCATGGCACTGATCGGTGGTGTCGGCAGCGTGTGGGGCGCCCTCCTCGGCGCAGGCATCCTGACCATGCTCAAGCAATGGTTGCAGGACTGGTTGCCGCACCTGTTGGGCAACACTGGCAACTACGAAATCATCGTATTCGGCATCCTGATCGTGGTGCTTATGCAGCGTGCACCGGGTGGTCTGTGGCCTCTACTGACGCGCCTGATACCGGCTCGCTTCAGGGTTCGCGCCAAGGTTCGCAATGTCGACGCCAAGGCTGCGCCCCTGCCCCGCCGGCAACTGCCCAGACATGGCGAACTGATCCTGGAAGCGCGCAATGTGACCAAGCGCTTCGGCGGACTGGTGGCCAACAACGACATGAGCCTGGAAATCCGCTCAGGTGAAATCCTCGCGCTGATCGGCCCCAACGGTGCCGGCAAAAGCACTATGTTCAACCAACTCTCCGGCGTCGATACACCGAGCAGCGGCGATGTGCTGTTTATGGGTCAGAAGATCAACGGCTTGAACTCGCGGCAAGTGGCGCGCATGGGCATGAGCCGCACCTTTCAGCACGTGAAACTGCTGGGCAACATGAGTGTGCTGGAGAACGTCGCCATTGGCGCGCATTTGCGTGGCCAGCAAGGCGTGCTGTCGGCGGCCTTGCACCTGGATCGTCGCGAGGAAGCCGAGCTGCTCGGCGAGGCGAGGCGTCAGCTGGAGCGTGTAGGCCTGGGCGACTATTTGTATGAAGAGGCCGGGAGCCTGGCACTCGGCCAACAGCGGATTCTGGAAATCGCCCGCGCCTTGTGCGCCGATCCGTGCCTGCTGTTGCTCGACGAACCCGCCGCCGGTCTGCGCCTGAAAGAAAAGGAAGCCCTTGGCATCCTGCTCAGCCGCCTGCGCAGCGAAGGCATGGCGATTCTGCTGGTCGAGCACGACATGGACTTTGTCATGGGCCTGGTCGATCGCGTGGTGGTCATGGAGTTCGGTCAGCGGATTGCCCAGGGCCTGCCCGAAGACGTACAGAAGGATCCGGCCGTGCTGGAAGCCTATCTGGGAGGAGTTGAATGATGAACATGCAAGTGGAACCGCACCTCGCACCGCGCAACCAGGTTGACGACGCCGTGCTGGAGATCAAGGGCCTGAGCGTGGCCTACGGCAAGGTCGAAGCGTTGAGCGACGCCAGCCTGACCGTCGGCAAGGGCCAGATCGTGACAGTGATCGGCCCCAACGGCGCCGGCAAGACCACCCTGCTTTCGGCCATCATGGGCGTGCTTGGCTCCCGGGGTCAGGTGCATTTCGACGGCAGCCTGGAAACCTTGCCTGAGGTCGAAGTAATGGTCTCGCGGGGTCTTGGCCTGGTGCCGGAAAAACGCGAATTGTTTACCAGCATGAGCGTCGCTGACAACTTGCTGCTCGGCGCTTTTCAACGCCATCGCCGGGGCGACCGTCGTTATAGCGAGACGCTGGGCGAAATCTACGAACTGTTCCCGCGCCTGTGGGAACGCCGCGAGCAACTGGCGGCCACGTTGTCCGGCGGTGAACGACAGATGCTCGCCGTGGGCCGGGCGCTGATGGCCAAGCCCAAGCTGCTGATGCTCGACGAGCCAAGCCTGGGCCTGGCGCCGCTGATTACCCGGGAGATCTTCCGCATCATCACCGCGCTGCGTGAGCAAGGGGTATCGATTCTGCTGGTCGAACAGAACGCGCGTGCCGCCCTGCGGGTGGCCGATTACGCCTATGTGCTGGAAACCGGCCAGATCGCCATGCAGGGCCCGGCGCAACAACTGGCTGACGACCCACGCGTGATCGAAGCCTATCTCGGCCTGGCCAGCAAGCATCAGGAAATGCTCGCCAACTGACCGCCGCCCTGCCCCGGCGCTCGAAAGCGTCGGGGCCGGTTTTCCCAGACCTTTCTGATCATCCGGAGACACGATGAACGCTTTCCCCTTGCGCATCGGCATCGCCGGCGCCGGTGCCATCGGCTGCACCCTGGCAGCCCGTCTTGCAGGCAACGGCCATACGGTCAACGTACTGGCCCGAGGTGAAACCCTGACCGCCATCCGCCGTGACGGCATCCACTTGTCCGATCTGGACGGTGATCATCACGTGCGAGTCGAGGCCAGCGACGACGCGGCCAGCCTTGGCGAGCAAGACCTGATTTTTCTCTGCACCAAGGCGCAAGCCTTGGCCAGCCTGCTACCGCAACTGCAACCGATGATCGGCGCCGAGACGGTGGTGATCCCGGTAATCAACGGCGTGCCGTGGTGGTATTTCCACGGTGAAGGCGGACGCTACGACGGGCAACGGGTGAACGCGGTTGATCCGCAGTCGACGCTCAGCCAAGCCCTGGACCTGCGCCATGTGATCGGCTGCGTGGTGTTCATCACCGCACACTGCCCGGCCAACGCAGTGGCTGAATCGAACACCCCGCACCTGATGATTTTCGGTGAGCCCGACAACTGCCTCAGCCCTCGCCTGGAGCGCGTGCGCGCACTGATCGAAAGTGTCGGCATCGAAGCACGCGCCACTGACCGCATCCGCGACAATCTGTGGACCAAGATCATCGCCAACCTCACGTCCAACCCGCTCTCGGTGATTACCGGCGCGACGCTTGATCAGCTTTACAGCCTGCCGGAGTTACGCGACCTGGTCAGCAGTTGCCTGCACGAAGCCTTGCTGACCGCCGCCGCGTACGGCGCGCGCGTGAGCATCGATCCGCGGACCTTTCTTGAACTCGGCGCCGGCATGGGCGCCGTGCGCACCTCGATGCTGCAGGACTATGAAAAAGGCCGCCCTCTGGAGTTGGCCGCCATCGGCGACGCGGTGCTGGAGTTGGCCGACGGCATGGCGATCCCGATGCCCGTTACTCGACACCTGATTGCCCTGGCACGCTTTCGCGGCGAACAGGCCCGTCACTGAATCACTACGACAAGGACTCAGACATGGACCACACCCCAATGGCAAAACCGCACGCGTACAGCGACGAAGAATGGGCACTGCGCGTGCAACTTGCGCACTGCTACCACCTGGTGGATTTCTTCGGCTGGACCGAGACGATCTTCAACCATATTTCCGCACGCCTTCCCGGCCCGGCACACCATTATCTGGTCAACCCGTTCGGCCTCAATTACACCGAAGTGTCGCCGCAGAACCTGCTCAAGGTCGACCTGCACGGCAAGAAGCTCGAGGACTCACCCTACGACGGCAACCCCGCCGGTTTCGCCCTGCACAGCGCGGTGCACGGTGCGCGTTCGGACATTCAGTGCCTGATCCATACGCACACCACACCGATTTCGGCCATCGTCATGAAGAAGGCCGGTTTTGCCCACAACGACTTCTACGGCGCACAACTCTACGGACGGATCGGCTACCACACCTTCGAAGGCATCACGCTGTTCGATGACGAAAAAGCGCGGATGATCGACAGCCTTGGCGACAAGCACATCCTGGTGCTGCGCAACCACGGCATTGCCGTTGGCGAAAGCAGCATTGCCAAGGCGTTCTTCCTGCTGTGGACGGTGCAGCGCGCCGCCGAAATCCAGTGCCAGGCCGGCGCTCTGGGCGGTGAGGACAATCCGCTGCCTGAAGCGATCAGCCAGAAGTGTGCCGAACTTACGGCCATGCTTATTCGGGACAGCGGCTTCGCTGTGAAATTTTTCGACGCGATGGTTCGCAAAATGCGCGCCGAACGCGGCCAGTGCTGGTAATCGCGGGAGCATTCAGTGGCTAAGTCAAAGGAATACACGCCGCCGGTCATTGTTGCGGCGCAGCCAGAAATACCGATCTCGCGCCTGGATACTCGCGGCCATCTGATGGCTTGCAACGATGCCTATGTGGCGCTCTGCGGTTTCGCCCGAGAGGAGCTGCTCAACCAGCCGCACGAACTGATCAATCATCCGCTGATGCCCAAGCGAGTCATTGATCGTATGTGGGAGACCTTGCGCAGCGGTGTGCCGTGGACAGCGCCCATGATGGGACGCAATAAACAGGGCACGAGTTTCTGGTGCAATCTCTATGTGGTGCCACTGTTTGAGGACGGCCAGCTGAATGCGCTGGGTACGGCGTATCACCCGATGGACGCCGCCCAAAGCCTGAGAGCGGAAAAACTCTATCGACGCTTGAATAACGGCCACGGCCCGCTGACTTTCGCCCGGCGCGTGCAGGAGCATGCCAGCACTCAGGGCATCGCCTGGCTGCTGGGGCTGGGTGTCACGGGCGCGATGGTCGTCGGACAGATCGGCTTGGCACCGGGCCTGCTGGTGCTCGCCGGAGTACTCGCCGCGAGCTGGCAATGGCGAGCCAGACAACAGGCGGACGTGCGCCGGATCATGGCCCGGCACGAACAGGTCTACAGCGACGCGTTGCTGGCCCCGCTCCAGGCAGGCAGCGCCAGCGTCGCCAGCCGGTTTGACATGGCCCTCAACAGCCAGAACACGCGGATGCGCACCGTCATGGCGCGTATCCGGATCAACGGCGAGACCGTGCGTCAACGCGCGCAAGAATCGTCGACACTGGTGCAGACCCAATCCGGACACCTGCAACGGCAACTTGAAGAAGCCGAGCAGTCCGCCGCGGCCGTCCATCAAATGAGTGCCACGATCCAGGAGCTGTCGCGAAACCTGCAACACGCGGCTGAGGCCACCCAAGCCGTCGACCGCCTGGCTCGCGAGGGTGACCGGATGTCCGGGCAAAGCCAACTGTCGATGACCGGGCTGTGCACCTCGGTCGAGGAAATTGGCCAGGCCGTCAGCCGCCTCGCGGAATCGATCGAATCAATCAGCGGTGTCGCGCATGTGATTCGCAGCATCGCCGAACAGACCAATTTGCTGGCACTCAACGCGGCCATCGAAGCCGCCCGCGCCGGCGAGACCGGACGTGGTTTCGCGGTGGTCGCCGATGAGGTACGCAGCCTCGCGACCCGCACCCGGGAATCCACTGAGCAAATCCAGCGCTCCATCGAGCAGTTGCGTGACGGCAGTGCCCAGGCGCTCGCCACCGCGCAACGCGGCGAATCGGCCGCTCGGGAATCACGCGAAGACGTATCGCAGGTCCAAACCGCCTTGCGGCGCATCTGCGAGGAAGTCGGACAGATCTCCGGCATGAGTTTGCAAATGGCTTCGGCCATTGAACAGCAAGGTCAAGTCGCCCAAGAGATCAATGGGCAGATTTCCCAGATCGTAAACCTGGCGCAAACCAGCAGCGACCAGTCCCGACGCAGTACCCAGATCGGCGAGGAGCTGCATCAACTGGCCAACTCCCAACTCGATCTGGCCCAGCGTTTTCTACAGGGCTGAGCCATTCATTCTCATGCATCAGGCCTGACGGCGCAGGGTCTCGGAAGGCAGGCAGCCGTACTGCTTGCGGTACTGCATGGCGAAATGGCCGAAGCTGGCGACCCCGTGACGCAACAAGATATCCGTCACGCTGTCGGCCGGTCCGGCCTGCTGCAGGGCTACGTGAACCAGGGCCAGCCGACGAGTGCGGACGTAGTCGCTGGGGGTTTGCTGGAGAAACCGCGTGAAGCCATTTTGCAAGGTGCGGATCGACACGTCGCAGAACTGCGCCAGGCTCGCCAGCGCAATCGGTTCGCCCAGGTGCTGCTCGATGTAGTCACGGGCCTTCTTGACGTGGTGAGGCATGGGTTGGCGCTGGTCTTGCAGCAGATCAACCGAATAATTGTGCGGCAACTGGGTCAGCAGCACCGACAGCAAATAGTCCGACAGGCTCCCGCCCATGGTCGAGGTCAGCAACGACTGGCTGGCATCGCCATAGAGCTGGCAGATGTAATCCAGGGTGGTGCGTACCATCGCCATGCCCTGATGCTCGGCGTCGACCTGAATGTCGAACACCAGCGGCTGACGCAAACGCCGGTTGAGCAAGACTTGCAGCTGACGCTCGAGGGCTTGGCGATCGACGCGCAAAATCAGGTTGCGGCAGTCCTTGTCGATACGGATAAAACTGCGCTGCGAAGGCGAAGAAATGGTCAGCCCGCCCTTGCGCATAATCGCGTTCTGTTTGCCCAGGCTGACCATGCCGCTGCCTTCCAGGGTGACCCGAATCAGGTAGTAGTCACTGATATCGCCGGCGTCGATTTCCACCGGTGCACCGTAGTGCAAATCGAACAACGCCGAGCTGCCGAAAAACACGCCGTACAGCTGCGATTGCAGGGCGCCGCCCTGGTGCATTTTCATCTGGTGAGGCCACAGGTAATGACTGACCCGATCCTTGACCTCGCCAAACCCGCCGGAACTCAGAAGGCAATGATGACGGAGCGAAGAGTGTTGATCGAACATGCTGAAGCACCTCCAGAAAATGACACCGTTGCCCGTAGGCACGTCGCTAATTTAGTGGAAATGGAAAGCAATTTTCACGCCACGCAAACGCTTTCTGCGCGCCCGGAACAGCCTCTGCGTCTGGTGCATAGAGTCAAGGCAAACAAGGGCTTAAAAAGGTCCTGCAGCACACACCTGCCAAGCCATTGGCAACCTGGAACCGCACAACAAAACCAATAAACGCACCAGGGCAAGGCGCTCGGGTAACGACGGCGTCACCAATGCACCCACCTGCGAACCGCTGCCGCCGACTGACTGATTGCCAACCCTGAAGGGGCCAAACAGCATGACCAGCAAAACACCGACCGAGGTCACCCGTAAAAGCTATGCCTACGAATGGTATGTCGTTGCCGTTTGCATGCTGGCCTATATTTTTTCGTTCATCGATCGTCAGATCCTCGCGCTGATGATCGAACCGATCAAACACGACATGCAGTTATCCGATACACAGTTCAGCCTGCTGCATGGCCTGGCTTTTTCCCTGTTCTATGCCTTCATGGGCATGCCCATCGCCCTGCTGGCGGACAAATTTTCCCGACCGAAAATCATCGCCATGGGCATCGCGTTCTGGAGCCTGGCGACGGCCCTGTGTGGTGTGAGCAAAAACTTCCTGCAGATGTTTATGGCGCGCATCGGTGTCGGGATTGGTGAAGCGGCGCTGTCGCCGGCCACCTACTCGATGCTCAGCGATATGTTCCCCCGGGAAAAACTCGGGCGCGCCGTGGCGATCTACTCGATCGGCTCGTTCATCGGCGGCGGCGTGGCCTTTCTGATTGGCGGCTACGTCATCGATTTGCTGAAGAACCTCGACAGCGTCGCCGTACCACTGCTAGGCGAAATGCGGCCATGGCAGGTGACGTTTTTTCTGGTGGGACTGCCGGGCATTCTCGTTGCCCTGCTGATTGCCCTGACCATTCGCGACCCGGCTCGCAAAGGCTTGAAGCTGGACGCCGAGGGCAAGGTCCATGCGCCCAGCATGAAACAGGCGTTCAAGTTCCTGGCCGTGCATCGCAAGACCTTTTTCTGCCATTACCTGGGGTTTTCGTTTTACGCGATGACGCTGTTCTGCATGCTTAGCTGGACCCCGGCCTTCTACATGCGCAAATTCGGCCTCGCGCCCAGCGATACCGGCTACATGCTCGGCATCGTGGTGCTGCTGGCCAATACCAGCGGCGTATTTTGTGGCGGTTGGTTGATCGACTGGCTGGCGAAAAAAGGCTATAGCGATGCGCCGATCCGCGCCGGAGTCATCGGGGCGATCGGCATGGCCGTACCCGCCATCGCGTTCACCCAGGTCAGCGAACTGTGGATGTCGGTGGCGTTGCTGGCACCGGCGATGTTCTTTGCTTCGTTCCCAATGCCGGCATCAACCGCAGCCATGCAGATCCTGCCACCCAATCAGATGCGAGCGCAGATCAGCGCGCTGTTTCTGCTGATTTCCAATCTGATCGGCCTGGGTCTTGGTACCACACTGGTCGCGTTGCTCACCGACCGGCTATTCCAGAACCCGGCCATGGTCGGCTCGTCGATTTCCCTGCTCAATGCCTTCGCAGGCGCATTCACCCTGCTCTTGCTGATCAAGGGTTGCCGACACTTCCGTGAGAGCCTCAAACACGAAGGCCTGGCCTGACGTCCTTACCTGAGGCACGCTACGGCGTGTCTGCTGGTTTTTTACCGCGGGCGGCGCGACAATGACGCCCGCTGTCAAACCCGCTCACCTGAAAGACTACGCCAACCTCTATGACCACCCCGAAAAAGCGCCTGAGCCGATACAACCCCGCCAGCGAGGACTTCAAGAAGGAAGAGTTCCCCTTCTACTGGCTGGCTCGCCTGCACGGCCGCTACTCCATGGCCATGGAGAAAGCGCTGAAAAAAATCGATATGGACATACCGCGCTGGCGGATTCTGTTCATCCTCAAGGAAAATGGCGAGTCGAGCATTTCAGAAATCTCCATCCATGCCATCGCGAAGCTCTCGACCATCACCAAAATTGTCTACCGCATGAAAGCCGACGGCCTGGTGGAAACCAACACCAGCGCCAGCGACGGACGCGTGACTCAAGTCTCACTCACCGATGTCGGCCGCCATACCATCGAAGAAATCCAGCACGGCACCAGCGATATCTTCCGCACCAGCTTCAAAGGCCTGACCGAGGCCCAGATCACCAAACTGAACGGGACACTGGAAAAAATATTCAATAACCTGCCGGAAGACTGAGCCATAAAAACCTGCGCGGTGGGCACTGGCCACAGTTTGCATGCCTTGAATACGTGCACTGCAGTTACGACCCCTTTTGTCTGTTCTCCAAAAACTGGACGGTCATCCCTGAGAGGGCACGGGTCCCGGTCACTAGCGCGCTCTCATCGACAAAAAACCCTGGATTGTGGTTAGGTGCAGCCGTTGCCGGATCCTGGCCATTGGGCGTTACGCCGAGGAAGAAATACAGACCCGGAACCTGGCGGGCGAAAAACGAAAAGTCCTCCGAAGCTCCGACCAGGGCGGCAGGCGCCACTTTGCCTGAGGCGGCCCGGCCAAGTACTGGAGCCATTTGCGCCACGAGATTTTCGTCGTTGATCGTAGTGCCGTATGCCGGGATCACAGAAACATCCGCCTTGGCTCCGGCGCTTTCGGCAATCTTCTGTGCACTGAGTTTTATATCGCGGGCAACCTGCGCACGGACATTCTCGTCGTAGGTACGAATAGTGCCGGCCATTTGTACCTGTTGCGGCACAATGTTAGGGGCACTGCCGCCCTGAATCATGCCCACGGTGACAACCGCTGGCGATTGGATCAGGTTAGTTCGTCGGCTGACCACGGTCTGCAGGCCGGTAATGATCTGAGCCGCATTTACCACCGGGTCGACGGTGTTCCAGGGCATACCGCCATGGCCCTGTTTGCCGGTGACCGTGATGTTCAAATCATCGCTACTGGCGGTGGTCGCCCCGGCGCGCCAGCTCAGCTCACCGGAACGCCCGGGCATGACGTGCACGGCAAAAATAGCGTCGGGCTTGAGTGTCTTGAACAGCCCTTCCTCCAACATCAACTCTGCGCCCCAGCGCTGATTCTGGCCGGGCATGACCAGGCTGGATCCCTCTTCCGATGGCTGGAAGATGAACATCACTTTACCCGGCAGGTTTTCGCGCATACCGGCCAGCACTTCGGCCGTGGCCATCAGCATGGCAGTGTGGGCATCGTGACCGCAGGCGTGCATGACATCGACCTCTTTACCCTTGTAGGTGCCGCGAGCCCTGGAAGCAAACGCGAGGCCCTCCGATTCCTTGACGGGCAGTGCGTCCATGTCCGCCCTCAGGGCAACGGTCGGGCCAGGCTTGCCTCCCTCAAGAATGCCGACCACACCGGTATGGGCGATGCCGGTGCGAACCTCAAGTCCGAGTTTGCGCAGGTGATCAGCCACCAGCGCCGCCGTGCGCGTTTCCTGATCGCCGAGTTCCGGGTGCTGGTGAATGTCGCGACGCCATTCAATCAACTTCTGCTCAACGGTTGCAGCACGGCTGTAGGCCTGCTCCTCAAGTGCGCTGGGTGTTTGCGCCTGGGCGGTACCGGCGAGGGCCAGCAGCAATCCTGCCATTAATGTTGAGGGTTTGAATGGTGGCATCGCTTTTACTCCTGAACACTGCAACGGCCCTTTGTGGCCGCTGCCCGGCGTCAGCCTAATAGATGGGGATAGCAGATGCCAGCCGAGCACGGGCGCCCCGCCTGGCCAATCGTAACCGGACGTATCACAGCAGCATGACCGCCGCTTAGCCGGGTCCAAAAGCAATCTATCGGTTCCATTTTAAAGGGTCTTACGCGTTAGCCAGGCACCCCAGAACAGACTACTGAAGAAACGAGTAGCGTCTCCGAATCCAGAGTCATGCATCAACTGTTGAACCGCAGCCTCGGAATGTGGCGGGTCAGCTCCCTGAAGAATTTTCCCCAACCTGGCTTTTACTTCATCCGGGCTCGCGCCATGTTGTCGCCACCGCTGCCCCCAGGCGGCCAGCAATAGCGGTTGGCTGGCATAAGCATACTGATTACCCGCGACAATCAGCGGCGCACCCGGTTTCAGATGAGCCCGAATGGATTGCAGAACTTGGCGCTTCGCATCATCCCCCTCGAGATGATGCAGGACGCCGATCAAGGTGGCGGCGTCGTATGACTCGTCCGCTGTCAGGTCCTCGACATGCCCAAGATGCAGGGTGGTTCTTTTGAGCAAATTGTTGGCTTCCAGCTGCTGCGCCGCAGCCTCCAGCATCGGCTCGGATGGATCAACAGCAGTGAAGCGCCATGTCGGCTCCAGCGTTGCCATCGCAATAATCTCCTGAGCTGTGCCGCCAGCGCCAACCACCAGTATTTTTGCAGAGGGTGCATTCCCGACGCTTGCCGCCAGCATGCACGCAGCAAGATCCTGGCAGGCGTCATACCCAGCTAATGCAATACGGCTCTGCCGTCCGTACTCATTAGCCCGCGAAGTATCAAATTTTCCAGCTGCGTTTTGAGGGGGTGTTTTCAAGGCGATTCTCCATGTCTTGGAATCAAGCTATGCCACCCACTGAAATAATAAAAATTCATTAATTTTATAAGATGCATTCCTTCAAGGAATATTGAATTCCTCTAAGTGACAGGCAGCGTCCTAAGCGACCGTCACTTCACGCAAAGATGAATTGATCATGACCAAGCAGTGGGTACAGCATTTGAGCCACGATGGGGCGCAATCCACGAGTGCTATGATCTGAGCGCCTATTTCTCGCCAAGAGATTGCCCATGGATCGCTTGTCTACCTTGTTGTCGCAGTTCGGGGTGCGCGCACACCTGTTTTACAATGGCAAACTGTGCGGCTCGGCGGCTTACGACGGCGCTGAAGGACGAGGTTATATCCACCTGCTGCAGGCTGGCAGCGTTACCTTGCTGGGAGCCGATCGTAAGGGCGTGCTGCTGACCCGGCCCAGCCTGATTTTCATGCCGCGTCCAAGCCGGCATCAACTGTTTGCCGGTGAGTCCGAGGGCGCTCAGTTGTTGTGTGCGTCCATGGAGTTTGAGGGCGGAGTTGATAACCCGTTGTCGGCTTCGTTGCCCGATTGTCTGGCGTTGTCTCTGGATGAACTACCAATGCTGGCCGATACGCTGAAATGGATGTTCGGCGAAGCGGCGGGTGCGCATTGTGGCAGGGAGGCAGCACTGGAGCGGTTGTTTGAACTGCTGGTCATCCTGTTGTTTCGACACTTGCTTGATCACCACCAGTTGCGTACAGGGATGATGGCTGGACTGGCTGACCCGCGGTTGTCGCGCTCTCTGGTGCAGATTCACAACGCACCTCATCGTGCCTGGTCGATTGCGGATTTGGCGAGCGAATCGAATATGTCTCGCGCGGCCTACGCGGTGCATTTCCGGGCTGTTATCGGGCAGACGCCCGCCGATTATCTGTTGAGTTGGCGTATCAGCCTGGCGCAGAAGCGTCTTCGTGAAGGACGGTCAATTACACTGATCGCCGCCGAGGTTGGTTATGAAAGTTCTTCGGCACTTGCACGCGCTTTTCGACGCAAGACTGGCAACAGCCCTCGGGACTGGATTAAAAACCTGGCAGGCGGAGATGATGGGGCGATGGCCTGAAAACATCGAACTGCTTCGGGCCGTCCCCAGGTGGTCGATCATCGGTTCAACGGCGTTCCAGATCCGTCAGAGAATGGCCGGCCACCAATATCGAGGCGGCAAGTAACCCGATGTCTTTAAGCAGAAACTGGCCCGGAGCAACCGTAATCGCGGGAAAACCGAGGCCGGGTTCGATCACGCCAGGGGTCGAGAACATGAAGCTCAAGGTGGTGAAAAACAGTCCAGCAGACAACGCGCCACCTATCAAAGAAAGCTTGGGTGACAGCAAGCGACCTGCAATCAGGGTACCGATCAAAACCTCCAGAACGCCAAGCAGACTGGAGAAGGTGTCGACACTGAAAATGTCATAAACCCAACCCAGGAAAGGGCTGTTACTCACCAGCGGAACCAGCCCCTCCGCTTCGTAGTGCGTGAACTTCATCCCGCCGAACCAAAAGTAAATGACGGCGAGCGCAAAGTAGGCGCCGTAGATGCCAAGCGCCATGGTTTTGATGCCGAGCGTAGAAGAGCCTTGTGCGCCCTTGGTTTTGTAGTTCTCGATGTTTAAGGTTTTCATGATCAATGCTTCCAGGAGTGTGGTGAGGAACGCTAATCAGCAACCCCCGCGCGGTGTGCGTTGGGAGTGGAGACAGTGTTGCCTTTGCTTGCACGCTCGTGGCATCTGAACGTATTGCGTTCGGTGCAGATCGTCTTGACTCATCCAGGTCTAAAGCGATCGGTGGTTCCAGGGCGGCAGCGTTAAACGCGCTTGGCTATTTGAGAGATTGGCGGTGGTCGTCATCTATCGCCTGTCTCAGATCGGACTGATGGCTAAGACGGATTTCTGCCTGTCGCGACTGACCGAAAGCGAGAAAGCCTCGTACTCATGTGAAACCTCTAACCCCAGGCTAGCAATATCGCTCGATGATTTCGAATAATCGATTGCACGCAGTCGCGAGGTAAGGTTCAGGCGCTGTAGCAACCCCGAGCAACAGACCAGGGGAGTGCCCGGACGGTGTCGCGAACCACGCTGACAAGGGCGAAGGGGCCAGGCCAAAAGTGCATCCAACTCCGGGTTCGTTCAATAGCCTATATCCGAATAATCCGTGCAGTGAAAACCGTCGCTGTGACGTTTCATGCCGTACGGGGAGCCGGCACGCTTCTTCACGCATTTACCCACTGCATCATGGTTGACGTAGGGGTCACCGTTTACCGGGTGCAGCGTACGCAGCCCCGTCCAATAGGTGCAACTGGCGCACAGGTGCTTGGTCGTCAATGCACTGATCTTGCGGTGTTTGAGGGCAAAGGTGTTGAGGTCCGGTTTCCTGTCCACCGGTTTGCGCTCACGTGGCTGGCGATCTTCGTACGCGTCGTCCTCATCATGCTCGCGGCGACTGCGGCCAGTACCTTGTTCCGAAGTGGTATTCGCAACGTTGCGCACAACTGTCCATGCAATGAACAACCCACCGATCACCAGCACCCAGATGAATGCCTGTTTCAACAGAACCTTGAGCCGGTTTGGCCATGACTCGGCCTCTTCCTTAGCCAAGCGCTGGCGCTCTGCTTCCTGGACGCGGGCTTGCTGTGATGCGATCTGCGCCCAGACTTGCTCGGTCACTGAACTGAAGGCCTGGGGCTGGTACAAAGCCTTACTGCCATCTATGTTGCGAGCAGCGATTTCCCCGGAGCACGCCGTTACGTTGGTATCGAACGCCATTCGGCTGATGCTCGATATGCTCAGGCGTGCCGTGGCGTTTTCCAAGCAGCGGGTGAACTGCGCCAGTTCGGCGTTGTGAAGTAGCGCTAGGGATAAGCCGCTGACTGTGGTGTATGGCGTTTTTGTTGCTGGATACCAACTAAAGGGGGCTTCGTTGAGCTCGGCAAATCGCGTATCGAGGTCGCTGGCCACGCGCTGGAACGAATAGGCGGTCGCGGGGTTGGCGGTCTGGAATAGTTCGCCAAGCTTCTTGGAGAGAAGCTGCACCCGCAGGGCCTTGTCGAAGTTGATCCACTGTGTTCGTGACTGCTCGTAGAGGTCGTTCTGAGTGCGAGTGAAGGTAACCGACACATAGTCGCCTTCGCGTAGGGAACGCACCGCCGGATTGCTCACGCGACATCCGGCAATGGTTCCTGCTTGCCAGCGGTTGGCGGCGTAGGCGTCCTGGATGCATTGGATATAACCCTCTACATCGTTGGGGGCCTGTTCGATGGGCGGCGGGGCAGCGTGCACGACAGCGGAAAAGGCCAACAGGCCAGTACTGAGCAGGGAGCGGAAAAGCGCGTTCATCCGTGATGGGTCCGATGTCCGATGATGGAAAAAATCGCAAATAGTATATCTACAAAGCAACAGTCAACGACCGTCATTTATGTCTGATTGAATGAGTCTCAAGAAGGCCCGCCCTCGCCCGCTTGGGGTCGTTTTCTGCCTCTCACCAGGGGCAGAAAACGGCCCATGCCGGCAGTGAACGCCACCATCAAGAAATCGATAGCACTTTTCACTCTCGCCTACCTCCAATGACATGTGTTTTCGCGTGACAACCTGGAGGTCTATATGTCGATGCGCAAGATCGTTCTACTTTCCTGCCTGGGTTTGGCACTTGCCGGGTGCGCTGGCTCAAGCCAGGAGCATCCTCCCGCCACCATGCAAGTCGACCTGCAAAAATACCAAGGCACTTGGTACGAGCAGGCCAGATTACCTATGTTCTTCCAGCGCAATTGCCAGCAGTCAGAAGCGCATTACGGTCTACGTGACGATGGCCGCATTGACGTCACCAATCGTTGTAGGGAACAGGATGGCGAGTGGAACGAGGTACTAGGAGTTGCCGAAGCGCAGCAGCCAGGTAAGACAGACAAACTCTGGGTGCAATTCGATAACTGGTTCAGCCGCATTGCGCCAGGAATAACCAAAGGAGAGTATTGGGTGCTTTACCACGACCCTGACTACCAGTTCGCACTGGTCGGCCACCCAAACCGAGAATATCTATGGGTGCTTTCACGCGCATCTGAAATTAACGGTGTCAAGCGCGAACAGCTGCTAGAGATTGCTCAGCAACAGGGATATGACACCAGCAAACTAATCTGGCGTCCGGCAGATCCGACCAAGCCCTAGTCAACTTGTAATGGTGCGTAGGCAGCAGTCTACTGATTGCTGCCTGTCGTGAGTGGCAAAAAGTGGCCAATTGCAGTTGTTGGCGAACGGCTGCAACGGGTCGAATAACGACCACCCGGCGTGGTGGCTGATTCACCCTTGTCCTCCCTCAACGTGGAGGACGAGCCATGAATACTACTGCTGGATACAGCCATCAGCCTTGGAACAAGGAAAAGCCTGTCGGGCAGAAAGCCCCGCTCCGAGTCAGAGATTTCTGGGCCGGTCGGGTCAAACGCCCGCTCGCCGAGAACACACGTGAATCGAGGTCAATGATGCCCTGGAAATGGCGGAACAAACGGAAGTCTGACCATTCCTACTGACTGTCGATGCTTGACCGTCACTCTCCGACCCATAGCAGCCGGTCGTGGGACATACGCATAAGCGCTAGCCAGCTCTCGTACTACGATGATGTTAAATCGACCGTCTCATGCGCTTTGAGAAAAGCCGCATCCCTTCTTCGGGCCCTTGATCGAGTGGAATCAAGGGCCACGCGTGGTAAGCATCGGCGATCGAGGAACTAAACGGTTCTGACTGCCAAAGCTTTTTGCCGACGATACAGAATCGTCGTCGCTGTGAATCCGCACACCGCCGCGAACATCAGCCAGTAGGCAGGTGATGCCTTGTCGCCCGTGGCTTGGACAAGCAGCGTCGAGATTGCCGGGGTAAAACCGCCAAACACCGCGGTGGCCAAACTGAAGGCCAGTGAAAACCCGACTACCCGCACGTTCTGTGGCATGACTTCCGTCAGTGCCGCGACCATGGCGCCGTTGTAAATGCCAAAGAAGAATGAGAAGTACAGCAGAACAGCGAGCAGTCGTTCGAAACTCGCCGCCTCTGCCAGCCAGTGCATGGCGGGATAGGCGGTGAAGATGCACAGCAACGATATCGCCAGCAACAGTGGCCGACGGCCAATGCGGTCGGACACGGCGCCGCCGATAGGCAGCCAGATAAAGTTGCTGATGCCGACCAGCAATGTGACCACCAGGCTGTCGGTAGTGCTCAGGTTCAGTACTGTCCTGCCAAACGTCGGTGTGTAGACCGTAATCAGGTAGAACGTGGTTGTGGTCATGGACGCCAGCAAGCCGCCCGCCAGTACGGTGCGCCAGTTGTCACGCATCGAGCGAAAAACTTCGCGAGTCGTTGGACGATGGCTGCGAGCAGTGAAGGCAGCGGTTTCTTCCAGTGAGCGGCGAATAATGAAAATGAACGGGATGATCACGCAGCCAATGAAGAACGGGATACGCCAGCCCCACTCGGCGATTTCAGCCGCTTGCATCGTGGCATTGATCGTGTAGCCCAACGCGGCTGCGACGACGATCGCCACCTGTTGGCTGGCTGACTGCCAACTGGTGTAGAAACCGGTGTGACCGGGGGTGGAAATTTCCGCCAGATACACGGAAACACCGCCCATTTCCGCACCCGCGGAGAAGCCTTGAAGCAGCCTGCCCAACAACACCAGAATCGGTGCCGCCACGCCAATGGCGGCATAGCCCGGCACCAGGGCAATCAATACAGTTCCCGCGGCCATGATCGACAGCGTCACGATCAGCCCCTTGCGACGGCCCACCTTGTCGATGTACGCCCCCAGAACAATGGCGCCTAACGGACGCATCAGGAATCCGGAGCCGAATACCGCGAAGGTCATCATCAGCGAGGCAAACTCGCTGGTGGCTGGAAAGAAAGTTTGAGAGATGTAGGTCGCGTAGAATCCGAACAGAAAGAAGTCGAACTGTTCGAGAAAGTTACCGCTGGTGACCCGAAAAATGGCGCCTAATTTAGACCCTTTGGATCGGGTTGTTGCCGTTGTCATTTTCATCATGGCTACCGTTATGCTCACTATTGTTTTTGGAATGAGTGCTTTAACCGTCAGTCGCTGCCGGCGTTGATCGGGTTGGGTTGACGCTTCTCGATGGCGTGTTTGAGCAGCGCTGCGCTGCGGAAGATTCCATGGGCGAACTTGCTGTAGGGCATGGTCAGGAAGAACGCCATGACCAGGCCGAGGTGGATAGCCAACATCAAGCCCAAAGCGCTGGTTTCACGAAACGCCAGCAGCGCCAGGCCGCTTGCGCTGACCAGAAACAGCAGCGCGATGAAGCCGCGATCCATGGGTTTCTGGTTCGCGTCACCGTGCTCGGGATTGCGACGCAGGTTCAGCCAAAGAAGACCCGCCGGGCCGATCAGCAGGCCGATGCCACCCGCAATTCCCAACATCACCGGCAAGCTGAAGATCGGATAAGGCGCAGACCACTTCAGCAGATAGTGAAAAAGCGTGGCGAAACCGGTGGCGGCGAAGCACAGCATGAATCCGTAGAAGGTGAGGTGGTGGAATCGGCGTCGCCACAAGGTGAATTGATCGTCGGCGTTGTTGCAGCCTTCGCCATGGCCGCCGTCCAGGTATTTGAGCTTCGCGACGCTGGCCGTAGCCTCCAAGGCAGCGGACGTTTTCAACGGCAGTGGCGCTGCGACGGGTGAAACGTTGCGCCAAAAGCGCCGTACACCCATGGTCAGGGCAAGTACCGCAAAGCCAAACACTGCGCCGAACATCAGCGCCAGGGTGTTATGCGGGAAAATCTTGTAGAAATTGCCCCCGGGAATGGCCGTGAACAGATTGCCCATGAACATCAGGGTCAGGCATAAAAACAGGGCCAGTGCGCCACCGGAAGCCAGCGCCAGGGTCAGGCCGTTGCGCTGATACAACTTGCCCATCACTTGCGGCCAGGCGTATTCGGCGTAAGTATCCAGGCGCACTTTCGCCATGGCTTTGGGGATATTGACGTCGAATTCGTGTGGGGCGGCGTACTGACAGGCGTGCAGGCACGCGCCGCAGTTATGGCACAAGTTCGCCAGGTAATGGATGTCGGCCTGGGTGAATTCCAGACGCCGGGTCATCGCCGGAAAAACCGCACAAAAGCCTTCGCAGTAACGGCAGGCATTGCAGATGGTCATCTGCCGCTGGACTTCACTTTCGTCAAGATTCAACACCGGGATCAACCCGCCCGACGCTTGGGGATCAAACAGTTGCATGTCGAGACTCCGTGTTCGCAGATGAAACGCCAAAGCCCACCGAAGCGGCCGCCTGCACACCGGCGATGCGGCCAAACGCGGTACCGATGGCCATGCCAATTCCGGCGGTGTAGCCCTTGCCCAGAACATTGCCGGCCATCATTTCTCCCGCGACGAACAGGTTGGGGCTCGCTTTGCCGTTGAAATGCACAGCTGCGGTTTCGTCGGTGGCGAGGCCAAGGTAGGTGAAGGTGACACCCGGTTTAAGCGGGTAGGCGTAGAAAGGTGGTTTTACCAATGGCCGCGCCCAATGGGTTTTCGCGGGCACCAGCCCTTGGGTGTGGCAGTCGTCCAGCGCGGTGTGATCGAAGGTGCCAACGCGGCAGGCGCTGTTGTAGTCCTCGACAGTCTTGACGAATTGTTCTTGAGGCAGCTTCAACTGACGGGCAAGGTCTTGCAGAGTATTGGCGGTGGTTCCGGGAAAGACCGGCGGCATGAAGCGGCCGATGGCTTGTTGATCAATGATCGAATAGGCCTGCTGACCCGGTTGTCCGGCCACCAGACGCCCCCAGATCGCATAACGTTTTGGCCAGAAATCCTCACCTTCGTCGTAGAAGCGCTCGCCATCACGATTGACCACCACCCCCAGAGATACGCAGTCGATTCGGGTGCAGATGCCGCCGTCGTAGAGTGGCGCGCGGGCATCAATCGCGACCATGTGTGCTTGCGTCGGATCGCCGATCACATCGGCGCCAAGGTCGAGCATGCGCCGCAGCAAAATGCCGGTGTTGAATCGGGTGCCCCGGATCAGGAAATTGTCCGATGGCCATTCACCACGTTCGTTCTGACCCCAGGCTTCGCGCAGCCATTCACGGTTGGATTCAAAGCCGCCGGCAGCCAACACGCAGGCCCGGGCTTCAATGCGTTCTGCGGCGAAACGCTGTCCATCGACCTCATGTTCGCCCACATGGGCGGCGACGAATTTACCCTCGTCCAACTCGATGTCGGTCACTTGCGTGTTGTAGCGAACTTTTACACCCAGGCGCTCGGCGCTGCGAAAATACGCATTGACCAGCGCTTTTCCGCCACCCATAAAAAATGCATTGGTCCGCGCCACGTGCAGCGCGCCGGACAGCGGTGGCTGAAAATGCACGCCGTGTGAACGCATCCAGTCGCGGCAAGAAGACGATGCCCGAATGGCAATGCGTGCAAGCTTTTCATCCGTGAGGCCACCGGTAACCTTCAACAGGTCTTGCCAGTATTCCTCTTCCGGATAGGCATCAATCAGGACGTCCTGCGGTTCGTCGTGCATGCACCGCAGGTTACGGGTGTGTTGGGAGTTGCCACCGCGCCAGATTTTCGGAGAGGCTTCCAGCAACATCACGCTGGCGCCCGCTTCTCGCGCCATCAGAGCGGCGCACAAGGCTGCGTTGCCACCCCCTATGATTAAGACATCGATCATTATCGCTCCTCGATTTGCAAGGAAGCGGGAACGAAGTGCTCCTTGCGAGTGGGGAGAACGATAGGGTTGGGAGGGAGTGGCCGAAAGGCCGCGTTTAACGCGGGGTGTTTAGTTTTTCTAAAGGCTTTATCGTCTGGCGAGACTTATGTGTCCGGGGTTGAAGCAGGATTACGCGTCTGCCCCTTCTATCCACGTCGCTCCAGGCCACTGTTTGTCAAACACCAGCTTTCGCGCGACATCGACGATGACCAACCGCGTTGCCAGCGCCGCGGGAGAGAGTTCGTCGTCAGCCAGCGTCGCCAGAAGATTACGCCGGCCCACATGGGGATCGGCAATCCGGACCAGTGAAAGTCCGGCCCCGTCTTTCAATGCAGCGGCCGCTCCCGGTTGTATCGTTGCCGCATGACCGGCCCTGACGGCGTTCATCAAAACAGCGAGACCGTCGACTTCCATAATGACATTGGGTGTTAGCCCGACCCGCTCGAACGCGCTCATCAATGCCGAGCGCAGTCCATGTTGCGCGCTGGGCATCACCAGCGGCAGGCCGCCGAGGTCGGCTAACTGCACGCTGTTGCCAGAAGGCGCCTGAGGCAAGCTGGGCGAGGCAATGACAAACAGCTTTTCATCCAGCAGCGGAGTCACGCTCCAGCGTTTACCCCCTTCGAGCTGGAACAGGATGGCCAGGTCAATTTGCCGCGCGTTGAGCTGCGCTGCCAAGTGGCCGGAAAGCATTTCAACCAAATGCAGTTGTATGTCCGGATAACGCGCACGCATGGCGTTGATCAAAGGCAACGCGAGCACCGTCGCGGTAGTCGGCGGTAAGCCGACGCTGACATAACCGCTCATTCTGCCGCGATGGGCGGCCATGATCGCGTTTTCCGCCTGGCGCAGCGTCAGTTGGGCATGGTGTAAAAACGCAAATCCGGCGCTCGTGGGCGTCACGCCGGTGGAGGTTCGATTCAGGAGGCGGGTGCACAATTCGCTTTCCAGCTTGGAGATTTGCTGACTGAGGGCTGACACGCCAACGTCCAGTTCAAGTGCCGCACGCCCCAGGCTGCCAAGCTCGATGATTTTCACGAAATAGCGCAGTTGTCTCAATTCCAATTTACCTGCTCCCCGCAAGTTTGTTATCCAAATACGAATGTTGGAACGCAGCCAACCATATCAGGAATGAATGGCCTTCAACAAAATAAGTATTTACCGGATATCCGAGTGGCTGATAGTTTGATCTACATCAACTGTCCTACGAACTAGAGCCATTCATGTTGACTTCAAATCTGCCCGAACCGGTCTGGTCTGACATAGTAAAGCTCGGACGTCCATTTCTAAAAATGCACGGATTGAAGAACCATTTTATTATTGTCGATGGACGTGAATGCTCCTTTGCTCCATCACCTGACGTTATTGCCGAAATCTGCAGCGTAGAAGCAGGTGTTGGCGCGGATCAATTGCTTGTAATCGAGCCTGCCACCTCAAACGGCGCAGCCCTCGGTGCGTATGCTCGCATGCGAATCTATAACGTAGACGGAGGCGAAGCTCCAACTTGCGGAAATGCCACCCGTTGTGTTGCTGACCTTCTTTTAAAGGAAAGTGGAACAAGCCAGGTCGTGATCGAAACAGGCGGTGGCAATCTGCGATGTTGGCGGAACGAAGCGTCTGGCCAGATCAGTGTTGCCATGGGAACAGTCAATTCGGATTGGCATGCCATTCCATTGGCGCAAGCCACTGACACGCTGAATGTCAGAATGAATCACGGACCGCTCCAACTAGCCGTTGCATTGAACATCGGCAACCCGCATCTGGTTTTCTTTGTTGATGACTTACGCAGTATTGATATACCGGTGCATGCCGCCCAAGCTCAACAGGATCCGCTCCTGCCAGAGTCCGCCAATATCGGGGTCGCTCAGATCCTTGGCGAAACAGCCATTCGCCTGACCGTCTGGGAGCGCCCGGGCATTCTCACCAAGGCGTGCGGTAGCGGAGCATGCTGCGCTGTGGCAGCGGCCAGAGCGAAGGGGCTTATTCAGTCCAATATTGTAACTGTGCACATGCCGGGGGGAGCCCTGACAATCGAGCAAGACGATAAAGGCCAGCTCACTTTGACCGGCCCTACTGTTGTTGCGTTTGCTGGAAATTTGCTGGAAACACACGAGGCTTACAATGGCTGATGAAATGCTGTCGTCATGTATTATAAAAATAGAGTCAGTATCAAAAGTCTTCAGCGGCATCAATGGTCGCCAGGAAGTGTTTGCGCTAAAAAATGTAGATAACCATATCAATCGGGGTGAAGTGGTCGTCATCATCGGGCCAAGTGGCTCGGGCAAAAGCACGTTGCTGCGCTCTCTCAATGGATTAAATACCATTAGCTCCGGGCAGATCTGGATTGATGGCGTGAGCTTGACTGACCGTAAAACGGACATCAACAAATTGCGCGCAGAAGTCGGCATGGTGTTCCAGAACTTCAACCTGTTTTCGCACAAAACAGCGCTACAAAACATAGTTATCCCACAAACAATAGTCCTCAAGCGATCTAAAGAAGAAGCAGAGCATATTGCTCGCACGCTGCTGGATAAAGTTGGCCTGCCCGACCGTGCCAATAACTATCCACACCAGTTATCCGGAGGTCAGCAGCAGCGAATTGCAATCGCCCGGGCGCTGGCGATGAACCCGAAAGTCATGTTATTCGACGAAGCTACATCGGCCCTGGATCCTGAAACGGTGGGAGAAGTACTGCAACTGATGAAGGAACTCGCCGCAGAAGGGATGACTATGGTCGTGGTCACTCACGAGATGGGCTTTGCTCGCGATGTCGCTGATCGGGTGATTTTCATGGAGGCCGGACAGATTGTAGACGAGGCTCCCGCTGATAAATTTTTCGCTGCTCCCAGCGAGAGGGTTGCAAGTTTCCTGGGGCGAGTGTCCGCAGTACCTTGCGTTTAGACCGCCGCGACAAAAACAAGACGCCGGTAATGGCGCACAGATAAGAACGATATGTAACCCAGTAAAACTGCCGATAAATCACAATTAATGAAAGGCATATTGCGATGAAATTATTGAAAAGCCTCGTGGCAAATGTTCTTGTCGCTTCTACATTAGCGACCGTGCCGATGTTGGCACATGCCGACGCCATGGACGACATCAACAAAAATGGAACACTCACGATTGCCGTGCAAACCCAAGGCCCTCCTGTAAGCTTTATTGATAAAAATGGCGAGCGCGCCGGTTTAGCGATTGATATTGCCCGCATGTTTGCCGAAGACATGGGCGTCAAACTCGTCATTCAGGACTATGACTGGAAAGGCCTCATTCCCGCACTGACTTCCGGCAAGGCTGATATTATCGCCGCCGACATGACACCGACCGCCAAACGCAATATGCAGGTGCTTTTCACCAATCCTGTCTTCTACTTGGAGACAGTGGCATTCGCCAGCAAAGACAAGCATTTCAAATCATGGTCAGTTCTTAACGATCCTGCCATTACCGTGGGTGCTACCCAAGCCTCCAGCTACGCAGATGCGACCAAAAAACTCCTTCCCCAAGCTCAACTGAAAGAATTCGGTGGTGGCAACGCACAGACTGTTCAGGCGGTTGTTTCCGGCCGTGCGGATGCTGGAATTTCTGACCGCGCGCAAATTGCGACCTTTATCAATTCCTCGCCTGGCCTGGAAGTACTCGACGGATCGATGACTAAAGAGCCATTGAGCTTCGCTACCCGTCCAGATTCTGTCCACTTGCTGTTGGCGCTCAATAACTATATTCGCCTGATCGAAATTGACGGTCGGTTGAAAGAGCGTACCGATTACTGGTGGAACTCCACCGCGTGGGAAGCTGACCACAAGTAAGTGATAAAGCGCGGCAATCTGGGGGCCGTCAGTTTACCGGACGGACGAACGCACCCTGTTGCCGCGCACAATAAGAGTTTGCCTTTGTGGATGAGGTTATGTCGCAATGAGTTTTGCACTGGATAGTTTCAATTTTGGCATCGTGTACAAGTACCGAGATGTATTTTTAAACGGAGTGCTGACAACGATTGAAATAGCATCAGTCTGCTTATTGCTGTCGGTGTTTTTTGGCATATTTGTGGCACTCATGCGCATGTCAAAACGCGGTTTTCTTTGGCGTCCGGCGGCGGCGTACATCCAATTTATCCGCGCCACGCCGCTGTTGATGCAGATCTACCTGGTTTATTACGGACTTCCAGCCCTGTTTTCGTTCGGCAAAAACATTAACGAACTCCAGACCGGGCTTATCGCACTGACCATACACACGACACCCTACATGGCAGAAATTATCCGAGCCGGCATCGAATCGATCCCGCGCGGCCAATTCGAGGGCGCGATGTCCGTCGGCATGAGTCCATTTCAACGGATGCGCCACGTTGTGCTGCCGCAGGCACTGGCGAATGTCGCCCCCCCGCTGATAGGACAGGCTGCCATCCTCATCAAGGATACGTCCCTGCTGAGCATCATCGCGGTCACCGAGTTGATGAGCGCTGGCTTGTACATGTTTTCAGACTCAGTAGTGGCGACCGAAAGTTACCTGACCACCGCCGCATGCTACCTATTCATCTATGTTCTGGTGCTGCTGCTGTCTAACTTGGTCCGGCGCAAATGCGGCGCCGATTGGCAAACTCGGTAGGGGATCAAATAATCATGGAATGGATCATGACGAAAGCGACAGTGCTTCAGGCGCTGTTGCCATTCATGCTCAAAGGCCTGTGGATGACCGTTCAAGTATCCCTCATCGCCATTGCACTGGGCGTAATGTTGGGGCTTGTGTTAGGGATCATCCGCTCACAGAGCAGGTTTTTTCTCAAAAATATCATCGGTCTGTACCTGCACCTGTTCAGGGGCACCCCATACCTGGTGCAAATCTACATCATCTATTTTGTACTGCCTGCAACCGGGCTCGAGTTATTCAAGTTCAATGCCTTCACCGCCGCCATCGTGTCGTTGACGCTCTACACGTCGAGTTACGTGACTGAAATCGTGTCCTCAGCGATTCTGACTGTGCCCAATGGCCAAGTGGAAGCGGCGCGCTCAGTCGGTATGAGCAAATTTCAGGCTCTGTTTCACGTCGTACTGCCGCAAGCCATCCCGCTGACCCTACCGCCGCTGGGAAGCGTGTATGTAAACATCATCAAAAGCACCGCTATCTTGTCCATCATCGGCATCACCGAACTTACGCGCCAAGGCGAAGTTTTAATTGTCCGCATGCCGGAAAACCTGATGTTTATTTACACGGTGATCGCCCTGCTCTATTTCGTTTACTGCTACCCACTTCTCTACCTTTCGAAGTTGGCGGAAAAGCGCTTTGGCGCTCTCGAACATAGATAAGGCGAGTCGTCCGGTAGGCGGCAGCATCATTTTTCGTCCGGATCAAAAATCATGATCCGAGACAAACAATTTTTCTTGAGTTGGGCTTATGAAAAACGTACCCGTAAAACGCCTTCAACAACTGGCCGAAAAATTCGGCACTCCCTTATGGGTTTATGATGCTCAGACCATTCGTGATCGAATCAATGATTTGCGCCAGTTCGACACTATTCGGTTTGCACAAAAGGCCTGTTCCAACATTAACATCCTGAAGCTCATGCGTGAGCAAGGCGTCCAGGTAGATGCGGTTTCCCGTGGAGAGATCCTTAGAGCACTTGCCGCGGGCTATTCGTGTCAGGGTAACGAAGAAGCGATCGTTTTCACCGCTGACCTTATCGATGAAGCGACCTTGGCCACCGTGGTGGAGCATTCCATTCCAGTTAACGCCGGTTCGATCGATATGCTGGAGCAACTGGGCGCAATCGCACACGGACACAAAGTCTGGCTGAGGATCAACCCGGGCTTCGGACATGGCCACAGCAAGAAGACCAACACGGGCGGCGAGCACAGCAAGCATGGCATCTGGCACACAGACCTTCGTGCGGCACTATCGGTTGTCAGCAAGCACAACCTGCAACTAATCGGGTTGCACATGCACATAGGGTCTGGAGTGGACTACAAACACTTGGCGACCGTCAGCGAGGCCATGCTTGATCTCGTGCAGCAAGTCAAAGACGCGAACATGACCCTCTCCGCGTTGTCAGCGGGCGGCGGATTGTCGGTTCCATACGCCGCGGATGAACCAGAGCTTGATACCCACCATTACTTCAGCCTGTGGGACGCTGCGCGCCAGACAGCCGAGCAAATTCTTGGAAAGAAACTGCGCCTGGAGATCGAGCCTGGACGGTATTTGGTGGCTCAATCGGGTTGCCTGTTGAGTGAGGTACGCGCAACCAAGCCCGTCGGCAGCAAATACTTTGTCCTCGTCGATGCAGGCTTCAACGAGCTCATGCGCCCCTCCATGTACGGCAGTTACCACGGTATCGAGTTGTTGGAGGCAGACGCATCCGAGCGCCCTCTGCAAGCCAGCGTAGTGGCCGGGCCCCTGTGTGAAGCAGGTGACGTATTCACGCAAGCGGAGGGTGGAACGGTACTTTCCCGGCTGATCCCGGAATGCAAAGTAGGCGATCTGATCGCCATTCGCGACACAGGCGCGTATGGTGCGTCGATGTCTTCAAACTACAACACTCGCCCGCTGATCGCAGAGGTGCTGATTGAAGGATCCAATGATGTATTGATACGCCGCCGCCAGAGAGTGGAAGAGCTCCTGGCACTGGAAGACGTTTCAGAAG
This sequence comes from Pseudomonas fluorescens, assembly GCF_902497785.1. Taxonomy (GTDB): domain Bacteria; phylum Pseudomonadota; class Gammaproteobacteria; order Pseudomonadales; family Pseudomonadaceae; genus Aquipseudomonas; species Aquipseudomonas fluorescens_BO. The sequence goes on along the minus strand of NZ_CABVHK010000011.1, from coordinate 157,240 downwards.
TAGACGTCAGTGAACAACAAAGCACCCCTTCGTTAAGACCACACCACCGATAGTGACGTTGGTGTCTAGTAGTAGCGATGCCTCCTGGGCGAGTCGGGAAAAGTTAAGGTTTTGCCGCAATGTCAGTATTCGATGGAATGTATCGTGCCTTTGCAGGTAACGAACGTGCATGGAGTTTTTAGAGCGCTTTTATGATCAACTTGCGACATATCGAAGTTTTCCGAGCCATTATGACGACCGGGAGCGTCACCAGCGCCGCCCAACTACTGCATACCAGCCAACCCACCATCAGCCGAGAGCTGGCGCGCTTGGAATACCTCGTAGATTTCGAGCTGTTCGAGCGCGCGCGTGGACGCCTTCAGGCAACAGCGCGGGCAGTGATTTTGTTCCAGGAGGTAGAGCGTGCGTTCATTGGCTTAGATCGTATCGTATCGTTCGCGGAGAGCCTGAGTCGCTTCTCTCAGGGCGCATTTTCAGTGGCCTGCATTCCCGCCTTTTCTCATGCGCTGCTCCCTCAAGTATGCAAAAACCTGATCGCCAATCATCCCGGAGTGAGTGTCGAAATAGCGACGCTGGAGTCGCCGTGGCTGGAGGAACAACTGACGCTTCAGCGCCACGATGTTGGCCTCACAGAACATGATGAAGCCCCACCCGGGACTGAGTTACAACTGCTGATGAGTGTGGACGAAGTTTGCATTCTGCCCGATGGCCATCCTTTGCTTGTGCAGAGCATCCTGTCGCTGGAGGATGTCAGGGATCAAACGTTCGTCAGTTTCAGCAAGGGGGACCGCTATCGAAGAGTGCTCGATGTTCTGTTCAAGGAAGCTGGAATCGATCGATTCATCCAGGTCGAAACTCACAGCGCCGTTTCAGTGTGTTCGATGGTAAAAGCGGGGTTGGGTATTGCGATCCTCAACCCACTGACCGCGATCATGTTCCAGGGCCAAGGCGTCAATATTCGTCCTCTTGCCTTTTCCCTGCCTTTTCAAATTAGCCTGGTCAGACCGCTTTACCGGTCCTCAACTCCCTTCCAACAGAATTTCGCCGATTCGTTGCACCAGGAAATATCCCTGCTGGCCGAACAATTATCTGCTTTGGGAGTGGGCGTCACCGTGGAAAGTCTGGACGACATACCAACAATGCTCTCTTTGTAGATTTGTAAACGGTCAGTCATGGTGCACTGCAGGCTACCCATTGGAACATATCGATATTGAATACCCCCCATCTAAATAAGTATTTACCGTCCCTCCGCGCGACTGATAGTTTTATCTGTATCAACTAATTGGTGAATCCAGCCACTTTGGTATTGGGTGGTTTTAGGGCCCTGAATTTATTCAGGCAATTATTTGATAATCCCCAAAAAAACTAACTTTACTCAATCTCTCCTCAGTAAAGGATCATTGACATTGAACCCTCTCTTCAAGCGCTGCACATTTTTGCTACTGCTTTGTTCAAACTTGGCGCTGGCACAAATTCCCGAGACGAGTGGACAACTGATCGTGGTGACCACCCCCGACTGGAACGCCATTCAAGGCACGGCACAACGCTATGAACGCCATGGACAAGATTTCCAGAAAGTCGGTGATGCCTTTCCCATTGTGGTGGGCAAGACCGGTCTGGCCTGGGGCCGCGGCATTCTCCCGATCGACTCCAATGAGCAGCCCGTCAAACATGAAGGCGACGGCAAGGCGCCCGCCGGCCTGTTCACGTTCGGCACCGCGTTTGGGTATGAACCTACCGCCAATACCCTGATGCCCTACACCGTCAGCACCGATACCCGCGAGTGCGTGGATGATAGCCAATCCAGCCACTACAACACCCTGGTCGATAGCGCGGCCGTGAGCAAAGACTGGAACAGCTCTGAGCAAATGCACCGCAAAGACGAAGTGTATCGCCAGGGCATTGTCGTCGAACACAACACGCCAGCTGCAGCCAAGGGTGGCTCGTGTATTTTCATGCATATTTGGCGCTCGAACACCACCCCGACCGATGGCTGCACCGCCATGGAACCGCAAAATATCAAGCAGTTGCTCGGGTGGCTGGACCCTCAGAAAAACCCGCTGCTGGTACAAATGCCAGTGGCGCAATATGAGCTCTACAAGGAGCGATGGAAACTTCCGGAGCGTTGAAAATGGCGTTGCAGGACTCCTCACGAGCGGAGTGAATCAAAACTCCCTCGCTGCACTCGCCCGCCGTCGCCCCTGGGCTTTGGCCCAGGATCGACGCCGGTCAGTCACGCTTTGATGTCTTTGGCGAGCATCGATTTTGGAATGAGCAGGATCAGCACACAGCTCACGAGCAGGCAACCACCCAGCACATAGGTGCCGTTGTTCATGTCGCCCGTCAGTGTCTCTGCAGTGGCCGTAATCATCGAACCGGTGAACCCGGAGAGGTTGCCGATCGCGTTGATCATGCCGATGCCTGCCGCTGCTGCCACGCCGGATAAGACCGTGCCCGGCAATGTCCAGAAAATCGGCATCAGGCTCAGCAAGCCTGAGGCGGATATGCTGAGGAAGAAAATAGACACCGGCAGGTTATGGGCAAAGATGGCGCTGCAAATCAGCCCGACCCCACCGATGAACGCTGGAATAGCCGCATGCAGTCGGCGCTCGCCGGTTTTGTTGGAGTGCCAGGCATTGAGTGTCATGGCGACGATGGCGGTAGCGTAGGGAATCGCCGTGAGCAAACCAATGTGCAGGGTATTGGAAACACCTGTGGCCTTGATGATCGTCGGCATCCAGAACGCCAGGCCGTAAAAACCCGTGTTGAATGTCAGCAGGATCAGCACCAACAACCACACGCGGCCGTTGAAAATCACATCCCGAAGGCTGGAGGCCTTCGCCGTGTTATCCCGCTCCAGGTTGTTTTTCAGCATGTTTTTTTCTGCCGTGGTCAGCCACTTGGCGTTGTCGATTTTATCGACCAGCAACGTCACCACGACAACGGCCATGATCAATGACGGGATGCCTTCGATGATCAGCATCCACTGCCAGCCGGCCATACCGTGGACACCCTGCATCGCCCTCATCAACCACCCGGAAAGAATCCCGCCCAACGTCAGGCTGATCGGCATGGCCATCAGGAAACCCGCCATGACCCGGCTTTGGCGATGCGTCGGAAACCAGTAGTTGAGGTAGAGAATCACCCCAGGAAAGAAGCCGGCTTCGCAGATCCCCAGCAGGAAGCGCAGCACGTAGAACATGGTTTCCGATTCGATGTGAAAGAACTTGGCCAGCGGCACGGTAAAGGCTACCGCCATGGAGACAATGCTCCAGCTGATCATGATGCGGGCGATCCAGAGGCGTGCGCCGAAGCGATGGAGGAACAGATTGCTGGGGACTTCGAAGAGGAAATAACCCCAGAAGAAAATGCTCGCGCCCAGGGCGTAGACGGTGTTGCTGAATTGCAGATCGTTGAGCATGTCCAGCTTGGCAAAACCGATATTGACCCGATCCAGGTACGCCGCCATGTAGCAGAACAGCAGGATCGGCAGGATACGCAGGATGACTTTGCGGTAGGTACGATCCTCGGAGGTAAGCTCCGCCGAGCCCTCTCCTTCGAGAGGACGCTGAGTGACTGATTCCATGTGTTGACCTCAAGGCATGTTGTCATGCCGATTGTTTTTGTTTTGGCTTGCGACCTTGAGTTCCTTGGGCTGACCTAAGCCAATCCACAGGGAAAAGGGGCTCTGCAAGTTAGCCTGTTACCGGTAACATTTTTAATTTAGCAATTAAATTCGAGGCAAAGCAAGCGTGCCCGGTTAAAAAAATTCAGGTGCTTTCGCGCGCCAGGATTTTGAATTCGACGACATCGGACGCCTTCGGACGAGGCAGTCCAAGACGCTGGGCAGCGGCACTGGCAACGAGCAACTCACCTGCGCGCCGACCAATGCCATAGGGATCGACCGATACCGTGGTGATCGTCGGCGTGCAGTACCGTGAGACTTCGAAATCGCCAAAACCGGCAATCGCAATGTCCCCGGGCACTCGTCGCCCTTGCCGATGGCATTCCATGATGGCGCCGAACGCCGACAAGTCACTGACGCACATCACGGCCTCTGTGTCCGGCCACTTTTCCAGCAGACGTTTCACGGACTCGCCACCATGGCTCATGGTGATCGGCGACTCGCCATACTCCATCACCCTGGGCTCACCTGCCCCCAATGCCGCGACAGCCTGAAGGTAGCCTTGCTGACGTTGCTGCCCTCGGTGGTCGAGAACCGATGCACCACCGATGTAGCCAATTCGCCGATAACCTTGCTGATGCAGATGTTCATACAGTGCGGCAGCGGCGGCCACGTTACTAAATCCAACCGATTGCTCGATAGGATCGTCTGGAATGTCCCAGGTCTCGACAACAGGCACTTGCGCCTGGCGTAACAACTTGCGGGTTTCATCCAGATGCGCGCTGCCCGTCAGCATCACTCCGACCGGGCGATGGCGCAGCAGCGTGCGTACCAGCAAGGCCTCCTGCTCCAGGTGATAATCGGTGTCACCCAACAGCAGGCACAAGCCATGTTCGCTAACGGCATCATTCAGGCCGCGCACGGTGTCGGCAAAGTTCGAACTCGCCAATGACGGCACCAGCGCCACGATAAATTCCGAACGTCCGGTGGCCAGGGTTCCTGCAGAGGCATCAGGCAGATAGCCGAGCGTTTCGATGGCCTCGTGGACCAGCTTTTGCGTGCGCTCTGACACGTCGCGACCGGCCAGGACCCGTGAAACCGTCATCTTCGAAACGCCCGCCAGTTTGGCGACGTCGGCCATTCGCGGCGGCGTGGTGGTTTTGCCTGAATCCTCGTGACTCATGAACGTCCTGTTTTCCTGAAAATGATCGGGCGGACCCTGGAAATCAAAGCCGCCAACACAGATGGCCGCTGATTATACATGGCCGTTGGCAGGCCGACCTCTGCTCCTTGCAGAGGTGGCAGGCGCCCGTTCAAACATCGAGATTGGGTCTTTACAAATAAAATGTTACCGGTAACATCAAGCCATTCGAACGCCGACGGCAGGTGATCAATCGCCTATTTGTCGCCTCCTGAGGTGGTTCACTTTCCGCTGATACGGCTCCAACAAGAGATAAAAACCATGCCTGAAAACACTCCTCTGCCCCTGCGCAGTCAACAATGGTTTGACGATCCCAGTCATGCTGACATGACCGCGCTCTACGTCGAACGCTTCATGAATTACGGTATGACGCGCGAGGAGTTGCAATCGGGCCGTCCCATCATCGGCATCGCTCAAACCGGTAGCGATCTCGCGCCGTGCAACCGTCATCACCTCGAACTCGCGCAACGCACCAAAGCAGGTATTCGCGATGCCGGCGGCATTCCGATGGAGTTCCCGGTGCACCCGATGGCCGAACAAACCCGGCGTCCCACTGCCGCCCTGGATCGCAATCTGGCGTACTTGGGCCTGGTCGAGATTCTTCATGGGTACCCGCTGGATGGCGTGGTGCTGACCACTGGCTGCGACAAGACCACTCCTGCCTGTCTCATGGCGGCCGCGACGGTTGATATCCCGGCGATCGTCTTGTCCGGCGGTCCGATGCTTGATGGGCACCACAAAGGCAAATTGATCGGCTCCGGCACGGTGCTGTGGCATGCGCGCAACCTGCTCGCCAGCGGCGAGATCGATTATGAAGGTTTCATGGAGATGACCACGGCGGCCTCTCCTTCGATTGGTCACTGCAACACCATGGGCACCGCGTTGTCGATGAACGCGCTGGCCGAAGCGCTGGGCATGTCGCTGCCCGGCTGTGCGAGTATTCCGGCAGCCTATCGTGAACGCGGCCAGATGGCTTATGCCACGGGCAAGCGCATCGTCGACATGGTCCGTCAGGATATTCGTCCTTCCCAAATCATGACCCGCGAAGCCTTTGAGAACGCCATTGCCGTGGCGTCGGCCTTGGGCGCGTCGACCAATTGCCCGCCGCACCTCATCGCTATCGCGCGGCACACCGGCATCGATCTCAGCCTGGAAGACTGGCAACGGATTGGCGAAGACGTGCCCCTGCTAGTCAATTGCATGCCCGCCGGGAAATACCTTGGCGAGGGTTTCCACCGCGCGGGCGGCGTCCCGGCGGTCATGCACGAACTGCAGAAAGCCGGGCGACTGCATGAAGGCTGCGACACGGTCTCAGGCAAGACCGTTGGCGAGATCGTCAGCAATACGGCCGCCAGCGATACCGATGTGATCCACGCGTACGAAGATCCCTTGATTCAACGGGCCGGGTTCATCGTGCTGAGCGGTAATTTCTTCGACAGCGCCATCATGAAGATGTCGGTGGTGGGCGACGCATTCCGCAAAACCTACCTGTCCGAGCCGGGCGCGGAAAACAGTTTCGAAGCCAGAGCCATTGTTTTCGATGGCCCCGAGGACTATCAGGCGCGCATCAACGACCCTGCTCTGGACATCGACGAGCGTTGCATTCTGGTCATTCGGGGCTGCGGCACCGTGGGTTATCCGGGCAGCGCCGAAGTGGTCAACATGGCCCCACCCGCAGCACTGATCAAACGAGGCATCGACTCCCTGCCCTGCCTGGGTGATGGACGCCAGAGCGGGACTTCGGCCAGTCCGTCAATTCTCAACATGTCCCCTGAAGCCGCGGTGGGCGGCGGCATCGGTTTGCTGGAAACCAATGATCGCCTTCGCGTCGACCTCAACGCTCGCCGAGTCGATCTCCTGGTGGATGAGAGCGAAATGGCACGTCGCCAGGCGGCGTTCAAACCGTCCTTTCCAGCCTCGCAAACGCCATGGCAGGAACTCTATCGGCAGCAGGTCGGCCAACTCTCGACCGGTGGTTGCCTGGAGCCCGCAACCTTGCACCTGCGGGTCATCGCACGCAGCGGCGATCCACGTCATTCCCACTGATTCGCCACTTCTGCCGAGGTTTTTTTCATGCCGCAAACAAACGTTGCAACGACATTGTCGGATTTGAACATTCCAGCCCAGGACCTCGCACAAGGCACCTGGATCAGTCGTGTGTGGATTCCTGGCGTCACGGCAGGGCCTGCCGTCGTCCTGCTTAAAAACCGCCAGGTCTATGACATCAGCGATCGGGTGGCGACCGTTTCGGCCCTGCTTGAACTTGATGACCCCGTTGCTTACCTGCGCAGCCTGTCATTGGATCAGGCGTTAATCAGCGTTGACGACTTGCTGCGCAATAGCGATGCCTCTTTGCGCGACGAAACACAGCCGTGGCTGCTGGCTCCGATCGACCTGCAAGCGGTAAAAGCTGCCGGGGTGACCTTCGCCACCAGTATGCTGGAGCGGGTGGTCGAAGAGCAGGCCAAGGGCGACCCGGCGAAGGCCGATAGCATTCGCGCAATCCTGGTGGAAAGCATCGGGACTGACCTCGCAGACATCGTGCCGGGCTCTTCCCAGGCTGCCGCGCTCAAGGAAGTGCTGATCAGCCAGGGCATGTGGTCGCAGTATCTGGAAGTCGGCATCGGCCCGGACGCCGAGATATTCACCAAAGCTCAGCCGTTGTCAGCGGTGGGTTACGGATCGGACATTGGTATCCATCCGAAGTCCAGCTGGAACAATCCAGAGCCGGAAGTGGTATTGGCCGTTTCCAGTCGTGGCAAGGTACAGGGCGCAACGCTGGGCAATGACGTCAACCTGCGCGATTTCGAAGGGCGCAGTGCGTTGTTGCTTTCCAAAGCCAAAGACAACAATGCGTCGACCGCGCTTGGGCCGTTTATCCGGCTGTTCGATGAAACCTTCAGCATCGAGGACGTGCGCTCGGCAGAAGTCGCACTGCGTGTCGTCGGCGAGGATGGTTTCATCATGGATGGCAGCAGCTCCATGAACCAGATCAGCCGCGACCCGCTGGATCTGGTCGCTCAAACACTCAACGAGAACCATCAATACCCGGACGGCTTTGTGCTGTTCCTCGGCACGCTGTTTGCCCCCAAGCAAGACCGCGATCTACCCGGTGGGGGCTTTACCCATAAAGAGGGTGATCGGGTCGCCATCAGCAGCGCCAGGTTCGGCACGTTGGTCAACCGCGTGACGACAAGCGATCGCGCTCCGGCCTGGCAGATGGGTTATCGCGCCCTGCTCGATAACTTGCACGGTCGCGGGTTGGTTTCTGCCGCGATCAAGCCACGCTAGCCAAAACGAGAATGCCTATGAACGCCAGCAACGGACACAACTTTATAAATGGCGCCCGCAGCGCCAAAGGTCATTCGCGCCTGCAAAGTTTCGACGCCACCACCGGGCAGGAACTGCCGGGGTTCTTTACTGAAGCCACGCCAGAGGAAGTGGATGCTGCCGCCCATGCGGCGGCAGCGGCCTACCCGCTATACCGCACCCTGCCGGCCATTCGACGCGCAGCGTTTCTCGACGCCATCGCCGATGAGCTCGACGCCCTGGGTGACGAATTCATTGCGACGGTCTGCCGCGAAACGGCGCTGCCAGTCGCACGCATTCAAGGTGAACGCGCCCGTACCAGTGGTCAGATGAGACTGTTTGCCAAGGTGCTGCGACGTGGGGATTTCTTCGGTGCACGTATCGATCGTGCCTTGCCTGACCGTCAACCCCTGCCCCGTCCCGATCTGCGCCAATACCACATCGGTATCGGCCCGGTCGCCGTATTCGGCGCCAGCAATTTCCCCCTGGCCTTCTCGACGGCGGGCGGTGATACCGCCGCTGCGCTCGCGGCGGGTTGCCCGGTGGTATTCAAGGCACACCCGGGGCACATGGCTACGGCGCAATGGGTCGCTCTGGCAATCATTCGCGCCGCCGAACAGACCGCAATGCCTGCCGGTGTCTTCAACATGATTTACGGCGGGACGGTCGGTGCCTGGCTGGTGCAACACCCGGCGATCAAGGCCGTAGGCTTCACCGGATCGCTCAAGGGTGGCCGGGCGCTGTGTGACATGGCAGCGGCGAGGCCAGAACCTATCCCGGTGTTTGCCGAGATGTCGAGTGTCAATCCGGTGCTGGTGCTGCCAGAGGCCCTCAAAACCCGCGGTGCAAAAATTGCGGCCGAGGTCAGCGCCTCTGTGGTGCAAGGGGCAGGACAGTTCTGCACAAAACCTGGAATGGTGATCGGAATACGCTCTCCCGAGTTCGATGCGTTTCTCGGTGACCTGACCCGGCAGATCAACGCTCAGCCTGCCTATACCCTGCTCAACGCCGGCGGGCTGTGCAATTACTCCGATGGCCTGACGCGTCTGCATCATCATCCGCAGATCCACCATCGAGCGGGGAATCCTCAAGCCGGTAGCCAGGCTCACCCACAACTGTTCGAAGCGGATGCCGAATTGCTGATCAACCGTGACGAACTGCTGCAGCACGAGGTGTTTGGCCCGACTGTCGTCGTTGTTGCGGTCAATGACCGGCAACAGCTGCAGCAAGCGCTGCAAGGTTTGCAGGGACAACTGACCGCGACCTTGATTGCCGAACCTGTGGATCTGGAGGCCTTTGCCGAGTTGATTCCTTTGTTGGAACTGAAGGCGGGTCGCCTTTTGCTCAATGGCTACCCGACCGGTGTCGAAGTCTGCGATGCGATGGTTCATGGCGGCCCCTACCCCGCCACCTCAGATGCCCGAGGCTCTTCCGTGGGAACGCTGTCGATCAACCGTTTCCTGCGGCCGATCTGCTTCCAGAACTACCCGGACAGCTTGCTCCCGGACGCATTAAAAAACGCCAATCCGCTCGGCATTCTGCGTTTGGTAGACGGCGTCGGCACAAAAGAGAGTTTGGGTGAGTGAGGTCTAACGCGACGGCCCCTGTCCGGAGTCATCAAATTCGAATTAAGGGTCGCTGCTACTTCCAGTCATCATCCCCAACCATTAGCCTCTTCAATGAAATGCAGCACGGCGCTGGAACGCTCATCAATGCGCGAAATCAGTGAGAGTTCGCTAACCACTTCCTCTTGAGCCAGCGGGATAATTCGTACGCCGGGCATGGTCAGTCGGGTCATCGTTTCCGGCACGATGCTTAAACCGATGCCCGCCGCGACCAATCCCGGAATGCTCATCAGCGAAGGCACGTACATGATGTTCTCGGGGTGCAGCTGATTTTTCCTGCACGCCTGAAGCGTGTGCGAGGTTAAACCGATGCCCGCCGTGTCGTGCAGGAAAACGAACTTCTCATGCCGCAGCATCGCAAGCTCTCCGGTAAAACTCTCCACCAGTTCATGATTGTCTGGCATCAGCAGGACGAGGTTGGACTGACTGAAATGATGTGTGCGCAAGCGGTCCGGCAGGTGATCCTTGAAAACCCGGGCAAATGCCAGATCCAGCGTGTGATCGAGCAGCATGTCGAACTGCGCGCGAATACCCGCGTCCACCAGCGACACTTTGACTTCAGGAAACGTACTGAAGTAGTGCCGAAGCAATTGCGGCAGATTGGCCTCGAACAGCGCCGAGTGATAGCCAATGTTGATTTCGCCGACTTCTCCCCGCCTCGCACGTCGTGCCGCTGCACTCGCCAATTCGCTGGACTCGATGGATTGCCGGGCATGCGGCAGAAACGCCATGCCGGCCGCGGTCAAAGCAACGCCGCGGTGCTCACGCCTGAACAGCGCCAAACCCAATTCTGACTCGAGGGTGCGCATCAGTTGGCTCAATGCCGGTTGCGCGATACCCAATTGTTCGGCGGCCTTGCTGAAATGTTGCAGGTCAGCAGCGATGACGAAAGCCTTGAGGTGACGCAATTCCATGTCAGTTACTCATAAGGTTGTCTTATGTATTTGTGCAGATTTCGATAATTATTCTGCAAGCAGGATGGGTTAACGTCTACTCACTTCCACGCTTCCAGGCAAGCACTTTGCCCGAACGGAAACGCGTGAGTACCTCATAACCATAAAAACAATGACGAGCACCTCTATGAGCACGACAAGTAACGAGACTCATGATTTGCGCATGCCTCGCAAAGCAGTAACGGCCGCCACCATTGGCACTGCCCTCGAATGGTTCGACTTCACGCTGTATGGCGCTGTATCGGCGACCATTCTGCCCAAGCTTTTTTTTCCAGCCATGGAGCCGACGGCCGGCCTGCTCGCCTCGCTGGCGACGTTCGGTGTCGGCCTGGCCGCGCGCCCGTTGGGCGCCATTACCTGCGGCTACCTCGGTGACAAACTCGGCCGGCGTAACCTGATGCTGGCCACAGTGACCATGATGGGGCTGGCTTCGGTACTTATGGGCTTGCTACCTACTTACGGCCAGATCGGCGTCTGGGCCCCGATCCTGTTGGTATTGCTACGGATCATTCAAGGATTCGCGCTGGGCGGTGAGTCCACCGGGGCGCAACTGATGGCATTGGAGCACGCGACGCCCGACCGTCGGGGGCGCTACTCGGGGCTCTTGGGCATATGCTCGCCGCTCAGTCAGATATTGGCCAACGCGGTGTTGATGGGTCTGGCAGCGACGCTCTCAAGCGAGCAATTCGAAAGCTTCGGCTGGCGAATTCCCTTCCTCATGAGTTTCGTACTGGTGGTCGTTGCGATTTTCATCCGCTTGAAAGTCGATGAAACACCAGCCTTCGTCGCCTTGAAAAAGTCCCCGGTCAAAAAGGAAAAGAGCCCGCTTAAATCCGCTGTGGGCAGCCACTACAAAACCATCCTGCGCCTGATGTTTTTTTTCTGCTCGCCCGCTGCGCTGTTCTACTTGATTGTGATTTTCTCCCTCAGCTACCTGACCAAACACCTGGGCTTTAGCCAGTCGACAGGCTTCATGTCGCTGATGGTGGCTAACATATGCGCGATTTTCGGTGCGCTGGCCGGTGGTTATCTATCCGATCGCTGGGGTCGTAAAAAGGCGCTGGCATTTGGTTCGTGCATGACCTTGCTGATCCTGTTCGTCTACTTCCCGATCCTCAACACGCTGAACGTTCCCGCCATCATGGCAATCATGGGCTTGTTCCTGGGCTTCACCCAGTTCCAGAGCGGCATCCAGCCGGTGGCCTTCGCCGAAGCCTTCCCGACCCAGGTGCGTTACTCGGGTTCGGCACTGGCCTACACCGGCGCCAACTTGGTGATCGGCGGCCCTATGCCAATGATCGCGGTCTATTTGATGAGCCAGTCGAACAACTCGCCATGGCCTCTGGTGACTCTATGCGCCGTGATCAACCTGATCTCGCTGGCCATGATAGTCATCGGCCCGGAAACTCGCGGAGTCGACCTCAACGCCGTCGCCAAAGACGACGCGGTCGACCTGCGCTCTACAGCCATTCTCTCCAAATAAAGCAACAGGACGATCATGAACCGCACTGTCTTCATCCTCAATGGCCCGAACCTCAACCTGCTCGGCCGTCGTGAACCGCACATCTACGGCCACACCACCCTCGAACAGATTCGCCAAAGCAGCGTGGCGCTGGCCGAGGAACTGGGCCTGACTTGCGATTTTCGCCAGACCAATCACGAAGGTGTGATGGTCGACTGGATTCAGGAAGCCTATGAGCAAGGCGCCGCCGTGATCATCAACCCGGCAGGCTTCTCGTTTCATTCGATCCCGGTGCTGGACGCGTTGAAGCTGATCGACGCGCCGTTGATTGAACTGCATTTGTCGAACATCCATGCGCGAGACGAACTTCATCGGCATTCGATCATGTCCGGTGTCGTTGATGCGGTGCTCTGCGGCATGGGTGCCGACGGTTATCCCCTCGCCGTCAGGGCAATTGACGACCTGTTGCGTCGCAAACGTTCCGACATCTAAACCGCTTTCCACTGATACGGCAGCCCCACGGCAGTTTATTGCCAGGGCTGCCTGCGCCTGAAATTCAGGTGCAGACCTCATAAGTGCACTGAAAAAAACAATAAATCACTGCGAGAAAACCCTATGCACCTCACGACCTTCCACTGCAACATACCCGCACGCCGCTCACTGATCAGCCTGGCGCTGGCGCTCTGTGCCGGACAGATAGCGGTTGTTCAGGCCGATGAAAACAGCGGCTTTTTCGAGGGTTCGACCGCCACGTTGACTCTGCGCAACGCCTACTTCAACCGCAACTTCGTCAATCCCGCCTACCCCACCAGCGCTGCTCCGCAGAACAAGGCTGAAGAGTGGACGCAAAGCTTTATCCTCGATGCGCGTTCCGGCTTTACCCCTGGGCCGGTAGGGTTCGGTGTGGACGTGCTGGGGCTTTATTCGCAGAAGCTCGACGGCGGCAAAGGCACCGGCGGCACTCAGCTGTTGCCTGTCCATGATGATGGGCGCCCCGCCGACAACTTCGGACGGCTTGGCGTCGCGGCCAAAGCCAAGGTCTCGAAAACGGTAGTGAAAGTGGGCGAGTGGGTCAGCACCTTGCCGATCCTGCGTTCGGATGATGGTCGTTCATTGCCGCAGACTTTCCGAGGCGCGCAGGTCACTTCCCAGGAAATAAACGGGCTGACGTTATACGGCGGACAGATCAGACAGAACAGCCCGCGTAACGACGCCAGCATGGAAGACATGACCATGAACGGCAAAACCGCTTTCACCTCCGACCGGTTCAACTTCGGCGGCGGTGAATATGCCTTCAACGACAAACGCACAACCGTGGGGCTTTGGTACGACGAACTCAAAGACATCTACCAGCAAAAGTACTTCAGCCTGAGTCACAGCCAACCGGTGGGCGACTGGACACTGGGCGCCAATATGGGCTTTTTTACCGGCAAGGAAGACGGCGCCAGCCTCGCCGGCGACATGGACAACAAAACCGCGTTCGGCCTGTTCTCCGCCAGACTGGGCGGCAACACCTTCTATGTCGGGTTGCAGAAACTGACCGGCGATACCGCCTGGATGCGGGTCAACGGTGCCAGTGGCGGCACCCTGGCGAACGACAGTTACAACTCCAGTTTCGATAACGCCCAAGAGCGCTCGTGGCAAGTTCGCCATGACTTCAATTTCGTCGCCGTCGGTGTTCCCGGTCTGACGCTGATGAACCGCTATATCAGCGGTGACAACGTGCACTCAGGGGCCTACACCGATGGCAAGGAATGGGGACGCGAGTCGGAACTGGCCTATGTAGTGCAGTCTGGAGCCTTGAAAAACCTGAGCGTCAAATGGCGTAATTCGAGCATCCGCAGAAACTTCAACACCAACGAGTTCGACGAAAACCGGCTTTTCATCAGCTACCCACTATCGCTGTTGTGATGCCATCCGATTGAATGTGCTGCGTCTCAGCTGAACTCATGCAGTTGCAAAGCAGCACCGAATCCAGATTACGCATATGGCCATAGTTCTGCCGGCCGATCGTCCCTTCCGTGCGGGGTCGATCGGAGCCCCAATGCTTCCTGCACAGTGCCGCACCATCGCAGCCCGGGCAGCGTCGGGATCTTGCCGCTTGATAGCGCGTATCAGGCGAGGGCATGGGTACATATCCTCGTCACGATCAATCGAGGAGAGATGTACAGGTGCCGGTTTTCGGAAAAATTTGCCGGAACGAAAAAAGGACCCGAAAGTCCTGTTTTCAATCGCTCACAGAATCTGGATCGATCGGATTGATTTTCGACAGGCAGCAATCGGCCAGGAGCGGTCACTCGCAGTCCCCTGGGGTAATGTGTCGAATTGAACCATTCAAGCTTCGCCCCCCTTCACTTGAGGATCTCTAATGACAACCCAATCCGCTATTGTCGAGGTGGTTCAAGAAACCGATTCCGTACTGCTCAGATCTTTGAATGACCTTCTCCCACAGCTTTCTAAAAACGCTCAAGCAATGACTATGGAAGATTTGAAGCAAATCGTAGATTCAGAGTGCTCCGACCTGTTGGTGGTGAAAGCAGCAGGTGGCGCAAGCATCTTGGGGGCACTAACCCTAATTCATTTTCGTATTCCGACAGGTATTCGTGCCTGGATCGAAGACGTCGTAGTAGATGCCAGTGCCCGAGGTCAAGGGGTTGGCAAAGCACTCATTCAAGCGGCAATAGAAAAAAGCCGTGTCTACCCGACCGTTCCCGTCAATGGAGTACAAGCTGGCCGAGGAAGGCGACCGATTGCGCCCCGTCGTCAGCGTGATGCGCGAGTCTGGTTTGTAGCTCAAGGGGAGCGGGAAGCCCTGATGGCGATTGAGCAGGACAGCTACGCTTCATCGCTGCCGGGCTCCTTTGCAAATTTGCCCCTATCAGTGGATCCTTTACTAGGAATGATATATACCGGCCGATAATCGAACGCTTTATTAACAGCGTTAAATATTTGAAATATAACGAGTTATTAGAAAAAATAGAAAACTCAACAATAAAATAACAATTAACCCACTTTTCAATGGATCCATAAATTGATTGACTGGCACTGCACGGTGTCAGGTACAGCGCCTGCCCGCTCATAAAAATAACAAGGGTGTCGGGATGAATGAGTTCTCAATCGGGTTCGAGCTTCGGCTTGCACCCAGCTTCGTATGCCTTTCTAGCTTTGCCGTTACGCAGCCTCATTTCGAGGGGCAGCCATGAGTGTCGATCTGAAGAGCGTGGTAGATGAACTTGCCATGGCGCGCTTCCAATGGCTGGCCGTGGGTATCTGCATTGTCCTGAACATGATCGATGGCTTCGACGTGCTGGTGATGGCCTTCACGGCCTCCTCGGTGTCTGCCGAATGGGGCTTGAACGGCGCGCAGATCGGGTTGCTGTTGAGTGCCGGATTGTTTGGCATGGCGGCAGGCTCTCTGTTCATTGCGCCGTGGGCGGATCGTTATGGACGTCGGCCATTGATCCTGTTTTGCCTGCTGCTCTCGGGGGCTGGCATGCTGTTGTCGGCCCTGAGCCAGACGCCACTGCAACTGGCGCTGCTGCGTGGCTTCACCGGCCTGGGGATCGGCGGAATCCTGGCCAGCAGCAACGTGATTGCCAGTGAATATGCCAACAAGCGCTGGCGCGGGCTGGCGGTGAGCCTGCAGTCCACCGGTTATGCCTTGGGTGCCACCCTGGGCGGGCTATTGTCGGTGTGGCTGCTGACGCACTTTGGCTGGCGTTCGGTGTTCCTGTTCGGTGGCGCCGTGACCCTGGCGGTGATTCCCCTGGTGCTGCTGTACCTGCCGGAATCGCTGGACTTCCTGATCGCCCGTCGCCCCGCAAATGCCTTGGCACGCATCAATCGCCTGGCCGCACGTCTTGGCCAGCCCGCATTGCGCGAACTGCCCGTGACCATCTCCGCGCCGACTTCAGGCCGTGGCCGCCTGGCGCAGTTGCTCTCGCCGGATTCGCGACGCACCACCCTGCTGATCTGGCTGCTGTTCTTCCTGGTGATGTTCGGCTTCTACTTCGTGATGAGCTGGACGCCGAAGCTGCTGGTCTCGGCTGGGCTATCGGCACAGCAAGGCATCAGCGGCGGCGTGCTACTGAGCGTAGGCGGCATCTTCGGCGCCGCGCTGATTGGCGGCTTGGCCTCGCGCTGGCGGCTGACCCGGGTGCTGTCGCTGTTCATGCTGATTACCGCGGGCTTGCTGGTGCTGTTCGTCGGCTCCGCTTCATCGGTATCCATGGCACTCGGCCTGGGTCTGCTGATCGGCCTGTTCGCCAACGGATGCGTGGCCGGCCTGTACGCACTGTCGCCGATTGTCTACGACGCTTCAGTGCGTACCACGGGGGTCGGTTGGGGCATCGGTATCGGGCGCATCGGCGCGATCCTGTCGCCCACCGTTGCCGGTCTGTTGCTCGACAGCGGTTGGCAGCCACTGCACCTGTATGGGGTGTTTGCCGTGGTCTTCGTGATTGCCGCCGCCGTGTTGCTGCAACTGCGGCCCAAGGCCCAAACACAACCAGGTGCCGAGCCTATCCAGGCCTGAGCCATGCAGACCTGAGCCGCGCAAAACAGTAGCGAGGGCCCGCCCTCGCTACTGACAACATCCTCCAGGAAAACAACAATAATGACTTACTTTCCTCTCCCTCCCCGGGCCCTGCTCGGCGGTGCAATAGCGCTTGTCCTGATGCCTTCGGCGTACGCTGAAAGCAACGGTTTTTTCGAAGATTCCAAGACCAGCCTTACCCTGCGAAACTACTATTTCAATCGTGATTTCAACGATCCCGGCGCCAGCAAGAGCAAGATAGAAGAATGGGCCCAGGGCGCGATTCTCAAGTTCAGCTCCGGTTATACCCCGGGCGTTGTCGGCTTTGGCCTTGACGGTATCGCGATGCTGGGCGTAAAGCTCGACAGCGGCCCGCAACGCAGCGGTTCGGAGCTGCTGCCGGTGCACGAGGATGGTCGCTCCGCCGACGACTACGGACGCGCGGGGCTGGCGGCAAAAATGCGTATTTCCGACACCGAGCTGATGCTCGGCGAGCTTATGCCGGATATTCCGCTGCTGCGCTACGACGACGGACGCCTGCTGCCACAGACCTTCCAGGGCGCCATGCTGGTATCCCGGGAGCTTCCCGGCCTGAGCCTGCAGGGCGGTCAATACACCTCGGTGAGCCTGCGCAATTCCTCGGACATGCAAGACCTCTCGGCCTGGGCTGCGCCCACCGTCCAGTCGGACGGCTTCAACTATGCGGGTGCCGAATACCGCTTCAACGAACAACAGACCCTGATCGGCGCCTGGCACTCGCAGCTCGAAGACATCTATCAGCAAAGCTATCTGAACCTGCTGCACAAACAGAAGTTCGGTGACTGGACCCTCGGCGCGAACCTGGGTTATTTCATCGACAAGGATGACGGCAGCGCCCTGATCGGCCACGTGCAAAGCCATACCGCCTACGGACTGTTCTCCGCCAACCTGGGTGGACATACCCTGTACCTGGGGCTGCAAAAGGTCAGCGGCGATACCGGCTGGATGTCGGTGTATGGCAGCAGCGGGCGGACCCTGGGCAACGACATGTTCAACGGCAACTTCAGTAACGCCGACGAGCGCTCCTGGCAGGCGCGTTATGACTACAACTTCGTCGCCGTCGGCATCCCCGGCCTGCTGTTGATGACCCGCTATGGTCACGGCGACAACGCCACCACCAAGGCCGGCAGCAATGGCAAGGAATGGGAACGTGACACCGAAGTCAGCTACACCCTGCAAAGCGGCCCACTGAAAACCCTCAGCGTGCGGGTTAACAACGCCACCAACCGTCGCAGTTTCAACAGCGACTTCGATCAGACCCGGGTGATCGTCAGCTACCCACTGTCACTCTAGTCCTCCCGCACGGGGCGCTTGTCGCCCCCTGCATCTCCTCACTCCTTGCGGTACTATGGCGCCCTCCCCTCTGGAAGTCGCCTGCATGAGCAAACCGGGTCAAATGGTGCTGGTCGCACTGCGCAAAATGATTGCCTCGGGCGAACTGGCGGCCGGCGAACGGCTGATGGAAATCCCGACGGCGGAACGCTTCGGCGTCTCGCGCATGCCCGTGCGCATGGCCTTCCTCACCCTGGAACAGGAAGGCTTGCTGGTACGCCATGGTGGCCGGGGCTATCAGGTGCGCTCGGTGAGTGCCGAGGATATCGCTGGCGCCGTGGAGGTGCGCGGAGTGCTGGAGGGTCTGGCTGCGCGGCAGAGCGCCGAACGCGGCTTGAGTGAGCAAGCACAGGCGGCGCTGCGCGAATGCCTGGTGCAAGGCGATGCACTGTTCGACAAGGGTTACGTGACGGAAGAAGACCTCGAGGCGTTCCATGACCTCAACATGCGCTTTCACCAGGTGATCGTCGACAGCAGCGCCAACCCGGCG
The DNA here is from genome assembly GCF_902497785.1 of Pseudomonas fluorescens. Classification (GTDB taxonomy): domain Bacteria; phylum Pseudomonadota; class Gammaproteobacteria; order Pseudomonadales; family Pseudomonadaceae; genus Aquipseudomonas; species Aquipseudomonas fluorescens_BO. Next base: position 138,670 of record NZ_CABVHK010000011.1, on the reverse strand, counting down.
ATTGCCGAAGCCCTGGCGCGCAACGACCATCGCCCCTTCGCTTCAGTCTCGGCGCTGGCGATCGATCGCCAGGACATGGCCCGCGAATACCGGCGCTTCAACTTCGCACACATGCAACACCACTCGGTCTTCGACGCGCTGGTCAGCCGCCAGGGCGCACGCGCTGAAGCCATCATGCGTGAACACGCCAATGCAACACTGCGCTACGCCGAGGTATTCGGTGCAATCAGCAACGGCGACCGGATGAAAGTGATCGCCCGCGGCGAGTGATCAGCCGATTCAGAGGTCCAGCACCAACAGCTTGGACTTGGCCCTTGAGCAGCAGGGCGTGAACTGATCATTGGCCGCTTGCTCTTCTTCGGTGAGGAACAGGTCACGGTGCTCCGGCACCCCTTCCAGGACACGGGTCAGGCAGGTGCCGCAGATGCCCTGCTCACAGGAAAGCGCAATCTCGACGCCGTGGTTTTCCAGCACCTGGGCCACCGTCTTGTCGGCCGGAATGTCGAACACCTGCCCGCTGCTGGCCAGCTTGACCTGGAACGCCCCGTCGGCACTGGTAGCCACCGGCGCCGCGGCGAAGTATTCACGGTGCAATTGCTCATCGCTCCAGCCCTGAGCCTTGGCACTGTCGAGCACATGCTGCATGAAACCTGAAGGACCGCAGACGTACAGGTGCACGCCAGGCTGTGGATTGACCAGGACCTTGACGGCATCCAGGCGCGAATCGACCTCTTCATCAAAATGCAGGTGCACGCGACCGGCAAAGGATGCCCCTTTGAGTCGCTCGACAAACGCTGCGCGCTCACTGGAACGAGCGCAGTAGTGCAGCTCGAAATCGGCACCATTGTGGGCCAGGTGCTCGGCCATGCACAGGATCGGGGTGATGCCGATGCCACCGGCGAATAACAGGCTGCGCCGCCCCTCTGCCACCAGCGGAAACAGGTTGCGCGGTTCACTGATGAACAGCCGATCGCCACTGTTGACCTGCTCATGCATGCTCCGGGAACCACCGCGCGAGGCGACATCCTTGAGTACGCCGATCAGGTAGCGATGGCGTTCTTTCGGGTGATTGCACAGCGAGTACTGGCGGATCAGCCCGCTGGGCAGGTGCACGTCGATATGGGCACCGGCACTGAAGCCGGGCAACTCCCCTCCTTGTGCACAGGCCAGCTCGTAGCTGTAAATATCCAACGCTTCGTTGTTGCGGGATGTCACGACGACTTCAATCATGGCGCACCTTCAAGACCGGCCACCGCAGTGGCCGGGAACAGTATCAATGAGAGTGGAATGGCGTAGCGCTCGAGCTAGTTTGCCGTGGCGATCAGCTCGACAGCCGGCGCGCGCTCACGGGCGATGATTCGCTCCAGTACGCGCCTCGACTGCACACCACCTGCATCGATATTGAGCTTGAGCAGGTTGCGCTCGGGATTGGCCAGCAGGTTCTTCTGCTGCTGTTCGAGCATGTCGAGGTCTTCGCTGAAGATCTTGCCCTGGCCCTCGCGGATGGTGGAGGTCAGTTCTTCGTCTTGGGGATTGAAATTGCGCGCCATACCCCAGAAGTACCAGATCGACGTCTCGGTTTCCGGGGTGATGAAGTCGACCACGATGCTCGCGGCCTTGTGTTGCGGCTCGGCGTCGTAACCGCCCTTGCCGGCGTGGGCCACGCCCACCTCGATCAACACGTGGCTGGGTGGGCTGAAGCGGCAGATCTGCCAGCGGTCTACCGGCACATCGTCGGCCAGGTTGTTGCCACGCAGGGCCATGCGCCAGAACGGTGGCGCCATGATGTTTTCCATGTGCCGCGCCGTGACCACCTCGTCACCTTCGACAGTGGTGACCGGTGCCGCTTCATCGATCTCTTTCTGGCCGATGCTCGAGGCGTGCACGTAGGTTTCGTGGGTGAGGTCCATCAGGTTATCGATCATCAATCGGTAGTCGCAATTGATGTGGAACAGCCCCCCGCCATACGCCCACTCATCGCTGACAGCCCACTCCAGATGATGGATCAGTGCAGGGTCAGCCTTGTCCTGCTCCCCGGGCCAGACCCAGATGAAACCGTAGCGCTCTTCAACGGCGTAAGTCTTGTTGCACGGAAAGCCCCGTACGCGCTGACCCGGCATTTCGACGGTCTTGCCGTCACAACCCATGACCAGGCCGTGGTAGCCGCAGACCAGGTTGCCGTTTTCAACATAACCCAGTGAAAGGGGGGCGCCGCGGTGTGGGCAAAAATCTTCGACGGCGGCAACGCGCCCTTCCTGCCCACGATAGAAAACGATTTTCTCACCGCATATCTGCCGCCCCAGTGGCTTGGAAGCAATCTCGTCAGGGGTGCAGGCGACATACCAGGTGTTTTTCGGATACATAGGATTCTCCGGACAGGCTTGTTTTTATGGATCCAGTAAATCGGATTAACCCTATGTTCGTCAAGCTTTTAGCCGATACTATAAAATTAATGGATCCATTAATGCCTAAACAGTGACCTCCAATATTTCGAACGGTATTTGCCGTGGCGTTGGCGTTCCGGCCCCTTGTGGGATTTTCTTCGGCATGCGGGGTGACAGGATCGGCCGCAAGCGCTATTCGCCGCCGGCGGAAACCCTTGGGAGCAGCGGATCAGCGACAGAAGAATCGGTGCCGTGACCCCGATCGCAGCATGGCGGGCAGCAGGCCGATCAGGGGCGTCGCACCGGCCATCAGCAGGATCGTCATCGCTAAGGGTGTCACTTATTGCCCTGCTGTTCGCAGCGGCGCTCTGCCCTGCATGACGTGCAGGCGCATGTCAAAGCAGGTAGCGCGTTACGGTGGATTTACTTGCCTCGATGGACCTTGGTCCTGAGATTGAGGGTATGGCGGGGCGCCAACTTAGAGCGCGTAGCAATCGTCCCGTTTCCTGCCCCTCCTGAAAGGCAAGAATCGAAAACAGCCCTTCACGACAGGCAACAATCGGCCAAAAGCAGACGGTCAACTCAGACGGTTTTCCACCCATAGCTGCCCTTCGCGAAGGCCTCCACCGTTAACGTCCTGGATTTTTTTCTAGATGGATGCTTGCCAAACTCCAAGCAAATAAATGCCACGCAGCTATTAACGTTCGTTCACTCAGAGTCACGGGAGATTGTTTTACTTTGATGGCGGGTAAGTGCCCCAAATCGGCAAAGATTAACTGTGTGGTGCTTAGTGCCAGAGGAGCGACTTGAACAGGCAAGCCAAGAGGCTAGCCTTCGTCGTCATCTGGACTTCTCGCGTTCGCCATATGGCTTGCCCAGTGCGGCGTCAATCATTGGACGCACACCTTGCAGCACTTGTGCCGATACCTCTGGCCTGGCCTTCGCCGTAGCGCGCGCAACCGAGAGGGCACCAATCATAGCTGCAACAATGCCCATGGCGGTGGCAAGCGCGTCGACGGCTTGGTTGTTGGCCGCCACCCTGCGCTCGAACGCTCGAACCAGCACCAGGTAACCCTCGGTAAACTTTGAGCTAATCACCGCATCCTGCCGGCCAATTTCGCTGGCTGACGCCGCCATTGCACAGTGGTCGGCGTATTCGTCGCGCCGGTCGACAGACAGATAATCGGAGAGAAAGCGCTCCAGGTCCGGCTCGCCATCCACCGTACCCGAATAGAGCTTGGCATTGCTCTGCTCCAGGCTCCACGCCAGCGCCTCGGCCGCCAGCGCTTCCTTGGACGCGAAGTGTGCGTACAGCGCGCCATGCGTCAAGCCAGCCGACTTGCTGATTTCAGCAACGCCCACGCCATCAATCCCTTTCTGCCGAAACAAGCGGCTCGCCGTCTCCACCAATGTGGCGCGATTGGCCTCCGCCTTTTCTTTCGAGATTTTCATGACCAGCCTCCTTTTCGAGAATTTCTGCACACTATGATTGCACTCGCAATTGTTTGAAATCCTATATTCATTCGCGATTTACTTATTTCTAACTGTGCTTTGACTTTTATAATTGCGAGCACCACTATTATTTCAATGATTGCGAGCGCAATCTTAAGGTAACACAGTCACTCATTCCTCAGAGCACATAACAATGAAAATCGAGAACTCCGTTGCATTTGTTACCGGCGCCAACCGTGGTCTCGGTCTCGCCTTCGCAAAAGAACTCGTGGCCCGGGGCGCGCGCAAGGTTTACGCCGGAGTGCGTAATCCGGAGGGCGTCAACATTCCAGGCGTGATCGCCATTCGCCTGGACGTCAGCGACCCGGCATCGGTTGCCGCCGCAGTGGCCCAGGCTGGCGACGTGACGCTGCTGGTCAACAATGCGGGCATCGCGCGTTTGCTGCCCTCCATGCTTGACCCTGGCCTGGTGGAAGCCGCCCGCGAAATCTTCGAAACCAATTACTACGGCGTCATGCACGTCAGCCTGGCTTTCGCACCGGTGCTCAAAGCCAACGGCGGCGGAGTGATCGTCAACGTGCTGTCGGATGCGACCTGGGTTGCTGCGCCTTTCCTGTCCGCCTATGCGGCATCGAAATCAGCGGCGTGGAGCTTCACCAATTCGCTGCGCATCGAACTCGATGGCCAGGGCACGCGCGTGCAAGGCCTGCATGTAGGCTTCATCGACACCGACCTGACCCATGGTTTCGACGTGCCGAAAGTCCAGCCATCCGAAGTCGTGATCCAGTCACTGGACGGGGTGGAAGCGGGACTGCAAGAAGTGCTCGCAGACAAAGGTACTCGCGCCATCAAGGCCAGCCTGTCAACTGCGCAAGCGGCTTACCTGAACCCCGCAGCGACTGCGTAGGAGTACGAGATGAATGTCTTGCAACGGCTCGGCCTTGGCGCAGCGTTTGCTGTCATGACGGCTGGCGCCGCCTTCGCGGCGCCCACTGCTACGCACAATACAGCCCCCAATCAATTCATCGAAGCGGACGGTGTGCGCTATGCCTACCGTCAACTTGGCTCGCAGAGCGGGGTTCCGGTCATCCTGCTTCAGCACTTTCGCGGCAACATGGATTACTGGGATCCGGCACTCACCGATGGTCTGGCAAAACAGCGGCCGGTTTACCTGTTCGACAATGCCGGCGTAGGCCTCAGCGGTGGCGAAACCCCCGATTCGTTCGAAGCCATGGCCGACAACGTCGCCGCATTTGCACGCGCACGCGGGTTGACGCAAGTGGATGTGTTGGGCTTTTCAATCGGAGGCATGGTGGCTCAGGAAGTTGCACTGCGGCATCCAGAGCTGGTCCGCAAACTGATCCTCGCAGGAACGTCGCCGCGCGGTGGAGTACCGGGAAATGATCCAAAGGTACCGGGGATCGCCCTGCGCGAGACGATAGCCTCACAGGAAGAAACCGCCTACCTGTTCTTTGATCCGGCACCGTCCAGCCAGCAGGCGGCTCGGGACTTCTGGGAAAGGCGCCATCAGCGCAGCGAGGGCCTCGACAAGCTCGCTTCGATGAAAGCTATCGCGGCCCAAGGTGCGGCGCTCGGCAAGTGGAACTCGCCCGGTGACGGCACATTTTCACAACTGAACCAGATTTCCCAACCCACTTTAGTGGTCAACGGCAGCAATGATGTGATGGTGCCGACCCAAAACTCATTCACGTTGCAACAGCACATTCCGGACGCCAGGTTGCTGATTTACCCAAGTTCGGGACATGGCGCGCTGTTCCAATATGCCGACGACTTTGTGATTCAAGCCAACGCGTTCCTGGACTGACACAGATCAGCCTCAACCTGCTGTAACGAGGATTTTAACAATGAGAATTTTGATCGTGGGCGCCGGCTCGACCGGTGGGTTTTTCGGTGCGAAGCTGGCCAACGCAGGCCGCGATGTCACCTTCCTGGTAAGGCCGCAACGACTTCGCCTGATCGAGCAACATGGCCTGTCCGTCAGAAGCCCAGCCGGTGACATCGACATACAGCCGCAGCTCATTACGTCAGCGCAAATCAATGGCACCTTCGACATCGTGTTGCTTGCGGTCAAGGCTTACACGCTTGACTCTGCGCTCCAGGACATGGCCGCCGCTGTCGGCCCCCAAACAGTCATCCTGCCCTTACTCAACGGCATGCGGCACATGGATCTCATCGCGGAAAAATTCGGTGCAGAACGCTTGCTGGGGTGCGCTTGCAAAGTGGCGACAAGCCTTGATGGGAGTGGCCGTATCATCCAGCAGGGCACGTTCAACGATATCTCCTATGGCGAACTGGACGGGAGTGATTCGGATCGACTCGCAGCCGTGCACGCGTTCATGCGCGACGCCGGATTTGATGCGAACACCTCACATACGATCTTGAGGGACATGTGGGAGAAGTGGACGTTGCTCGCAGCAATGGGGAGCATCAATTGCCTGATGAGAGGCAGTATTGGCGAAGTCGTAGCGGCCGCAGGAGGTCACGAATTCGCGACACGAGTGATTGACGAGGTGGTGACGATTGTCCGTGCCACGGGTCAAGAACCCAGTGAGCCATTCCTGACGCAAGCCTATCGTCTTCTCACACTGCAAGGCTCCCCGCAAACATCGTCGATGTATCGGGACCTGGTGGCCGGCCGAGCCATCGAAGCCGATCAGATCGTCGGAGATCTCCTCGTGCGAGCGTCCGCAAAGGGTGTGGAAGCGCCGCTGTTGACTTTGGTCTATGCGCATTTGCTGGTTTATCAAGCCCGAATACATACCTGAACAGTTCCGCAAGGACAGCCCTTAACGGCTCGGCCCCGGGCCATTCCGACTCCGTCTCTCTGATCAGAGGCGACTCCCCGAAAATCTACCTGTGGCCCACGTGCGGCTGACCCGCACACGCTGCCTATATTCTTCAGGAGAAAGACCATGCCTTCAGTATCAATTGCGCACTTGCGGCGCAGCCTCTTAGCGGTTTCAGCAATTGCAGGTGCCTGCGCGCTGCTCGCGCTTGTCTCGCCCACTTACGCCCGTGCCAGCACCACACCGGAGGTCGCTGCCACCGTCGAGAAGGACAGCGCGATTCGTCCTTTTAAAGTCAACATCCCTGAAGACGCGGTTGCCGACCTGCGCAAACGAGTGCTAGCCACACGCTGGCCAGACCGTGAAACGGTAGGCGATCAATCCCAAGGGGTGCAGCTGGCGAAACTCCAGGATCTGGTGGCTTACTGGGGCACGCAATACGACTGGCGCAAGGTTGAAACACAACTCAATGCTTTGCCGATGTTCGTGACCAAAATCGACGGCCTCGACATCCAGTTCATCCACGTCAAATCGAAACACACGAACGCCCTGCCGCTGCTGCTCACTCATGGCTGGCCTGGTTCGATCCTGGAGCTGACCAAGGCCATCGGCCCGTTGACCGACCCGACTGCCCATGGCGGTCGCGCCGAAGATGCCTTTGACGTGATCATACCCTCGATGCCCGGCTACGGTTTCTCGCAACGGCCCACCAGCGGCGGCTGGAACCCCGACCGCATTGGCCTCGCCTGGGATGTATTGATGAAGCGTCTGGGCTACAAACGCTACGTGTCTCAAGGGGGCGATTGGGGTTCTGTGATCGCGGACGCCATGGGGCGCCAGGCGCCGGCAGGCTTATTGGGCATACACGTCAACATGCCAGCTACCGTGCCCGCCGATGTCGCCAAGGCAATAAGCGACGGTACTCCTCCGCCCGCCGGTCTGTCGGCCTCGGAGACCGCGGCCTATGAATCGTTGAAAACCTTCTTCGCCAAAAATGCCGCTTACGGCGCCATGATGGGTACCCGCCCGCAGACAGTAGGGTACGGCTTGTCTGACTCACCTGCCGGATTAGCCGCGTGGATGTTCGACAAATTCAACCAATGGACCTACAGCGGCGGTGATGCCGAAAAATCCCTGAGCAAGGACGAGATGCTCGACGGCATTTCGCTCTATTGGTTGACCAATAGCGCCGTCTCGTCCGCGCGCCTCTACTGGGAAAATAACAACAACAACTTCAACGCAGTGGAACAGAAGACCCGCGACATCAAGATCCCTGTCGCGGTCACCGTATTTCCGGGCGAAATTTACAAGGCGCCGAAGACCTGGACTGAGCGCGCTTATCCCAACCTGGTTTATTTCAACGAAGTAGACAAAGGGGGACATTTCGCGGCGTGGGAAGAACCTGAGCTGTTCGCAAAAGAACTCCGGGCAGCATTCCGCACCTTGCGTTAAGTAAAACGTTGCATATGGCCTGCCCATTGAATTGCCGGGCAGGCCGTACACCAATGCCCGTCTAGATGCTGCTGGTGCTGACCGGCAGCTATGGGCCGAAAACAGACGCCCGGTCCGTGCGAATAAGGCGGTAGGTCTCTACGCTCTAGAACACCATCTACAAGGTTCATCTGCCAGGCTCAACACGCTCAGCGATCAATGCGCTTGCCGTCGACCGGCAGGCCGGAGGAGCCGTTTTGAAACCATTCCCTCTCAGACCCGGCGCCTCTCTGGACCTGTTTCTTCAAGCATGTCTGCCACGCCGGGACGCTGTTCCGCCAGCCTTGACGGATAAGGCGCTCATTCCAGGCATTCCCGACGCTCGCTACCGGCTGGACCACGACGTGGCGCCTTTCATCGAGGATGCAGTTCAGTCCAACCAGCGTGAAAGCCTGGTGCTTGCCGAGGCCGGGATGCCGCACGATATCCTTCCTCTGGCGAACATGCTGGCCGTTTCCGGCGGTGGCGATGCAGGTGCGTTCGCAGCGGGACTGATCGCTGGATGGACCACGCATGGGACCCGCCCCACGTTCAAAGTGGTCACGGGTATCAGCGCGGGCGCCCTGGTCGCCCCGTTCGCTTTCCTGGGGCCCGAGTACGACGGCGTGATTCGTTACGTCTCTCATGCCATCGGTCCAAAAGACATTTTTCATTCTAGAAACGTCTTAACCCGTTTTGCCAGTGACGGAATAGCGGACAGCAAGCCACTGTCGCGACTCATCGCTACCTACGTCACCGAAGAAACGCTCGCGGCCATTGCATCGGAATACGCCAAAGGACGCATTCTGCTGATTGGCACTACGGACCTTGACTCGGGGCGACCTGTCACCTGGAACATGGGCGCCATTGCCAGCAGCCAGGCACAGGGTGCGCTCAACCTCTTTCGAAGCATCATGCTCGCCTCAATGAGTATTTCCGGCGCAGTCTCACCCGTCATGATCGATGTGGAGGTCGACGGTAAACAGTTTCAGGAAATGCACGTGGACGGAGGGGTCATCACTCAAGTGTTTCTTTACCCACCTACCACCATCATGGCGCTGAGCAAATCCACCGGCGCACCTTTGCGACACGACCGACATTTCTATGTCATTCGTAATGGGACGCTTGAACCGCAGTGGTCGGGGACGAAGCGCCGTACATTGAGCATCGGCGGCAGAGCCATCAGCGCATTGATTCAAACCCAGGGCGTCAGCGACCTGGAGCGTATTTACCGAATGGCGCAGCAGGATGGAGCGGATTTCAATCTTGCGTACATTGGCGCCGACTTTGACGTAACCCATGATCGCAAATTCGATGGCAAGTACATGAAGCGTTTATTCGATTACGCCTTTCAACTCAGTGCCAAGGGCTATCCGTGGCATAAATTGCCGTATTCGGAAAGCACTGAACACTAAAACAACCGCAACCTGGGCATGTCGAAACAGCAGATTTCGGTCGGCTGTCACAGGATTGTTGGACGGTGCAAGCACGACGCCGCGGTTGCACCGTTCCTGCGTAAGATAGCCCCCCTACTGATCCCGTCCCGACATTCGATCAGGCGCAGACCGCAATCCCGATTGCATCACTGGAGCAACCTCTACCGCTGCGCCAAAGTTGCCCTCCGTGATAGCGGTCTTCGTTCGATGACCGCGAGAATCATAAGCCTGCCGACGTTCAATCCAGCGACGCAGTGCCAACAGCAACGCACTGACAAACCCGTACATCACCGTGACAATGAACGCCGATTGCAACAGCGACTGCGGTGCGAAGCTCGATATCTGCTGTGAACGTCGCAACAACTCTTCGTACGGAATGATGTACCCCAGAGACGTGTCCTGGACGATCGCCAAAACGGCACTGACCAACGTTGGCAACATCAGCTTTAGCGCTTGTGGCAATACCACCCACATCATCGCTTGATGATCGCGCATGCCAATGGAAAGCGCGGCCTCCTTCTGCCCGCGCCCCAACGAAAGAATACCCGCACGAACAACCTCCGCTGTCATCGCGCTGTGATGCAGCACCATGCCGAAAATCAGGTAGCCCAGGGCTGACCAGTGCAACCCGATCGAAGGCAGCAGGATGACGGTAAACAGAATCAGCAACAGCAGCGGTACCGCACGGAAACAGCCAATGTAGCCCGCAGCCAGCGTGCGCACCCAAAATCTGTTCGACAACCGCGCCATCGCCAAAGGTACGGCAAGGCTGAAGGCCAGTACCGTGCTGATGACCGCAGCCAGCAAGGTGGCCATCAGCCCGTCAAACAGGAACTTCAAGGTGCCCGGATGCAGGAAGATTTTCCAGCGATGAGCATCGAACTGACCACTCGCCTCCAGACGATGTCCGACCGCATACATAAAGCAGAACAACAGGACCACGCCAATCACCGAGATGATCCGGTTACGCCGTCTGGCAACAGGACCCGGCGGTTCGTAGAGCAGATTGTCCGCGCTCATCGCAGCACCGCCATTTTTTGCTCGAGAAATCGGAAAAACAGACCCGCAGGAAGGGTCAACAGGAAATAGGCCGCCATTGCACCAAGGAACGTCGGCACTGCCAGGGCGGTGTCGAAGTTGATTTTTTGCGCGGTGTAGGTGATGTCGGCGACACCGATCGCGGCGCCGATGGCGGACGCCTTGATCTGTATGATGAACAGATTGCCCAGCGGGGCGATCACCGACTGCACGGCTTGCGGCAATACCACTTCGCCCAGTATCTGATCGAACCGCATGCCGATACTGCGGGCCGCTTCGATCTGCCCAATGGGCACGGTGTTGATGCCGGACCGCACCACCTCGCAGATCCACGCCGCGCTATACAGCCCCAGAACCAGGACCGTCGAGGTGAACAGCGAGTACATGAAGCCCAGCTTCGGCAAGCCGAAAGTGAACAGCAGCAACAATGCCAGCAGCGGCATCATTCTCATGAGTTCAACATAACTGCTGGCAAACCAGCGAAAGGGTGGCCATGGGCTCACCCTCATGATTGCCAGAAGCAGTCCGAGAATGATCGCAATGGCAAAGGACAGCAGGGTCAGCTGCACGCTGACCGCAATGCCCCCCAGAAAGCGTTCGATATAAGACATCAGGCTAACCTCTGCCTATCTTTACGGTTCGATCACGGGTACCTGTGGCGCACCGAGTCCCTCTTGCAGGTCCTTACCGTACATTTCCTTCCACTGGCCATTCTCAATGGAGGCGCTCAGTTGGCGGTTGAGCCAGTCACGCCACACCGTATCCTCCTTGATGACTGCAATGCCGTAAGGCTCTTCGGTGAACGGTGTCCCGACCACGCGCATTTTTCCGGGCTGACGCATGGACTCACCGACCAACGTTGCGCCGTCGTCGACGTAAGCGTCGAAGCGCTTGTCGATCAGCCCCTCGACGCAGGCGGAGGCATCGCTGAACGTCACGATCTTGGCTGCAGGCGCCAATGGCTTGAGGTTGCGTTCTACGGTGGTGCCGCTTAGAACGCAGACCGTCTTGCCATCCAGGTCGGCGGTCTTTTTGATCGAATCGTCATCCGCGCGGACCAGAGAATCCTGGCCGGCGAGGTAGTACGGGCCCGCAAAGCCAATCACCTTTTTGCGCTCATCGGTCACGGTCATGGTCGCGATGACCATGTCGACGCGTTTGTTTTCGACCAGCGGAATGCGGTTTTCCGGCGTGGTGCTGACCCATTCGATGTTGTCTTCGGAACCGGTGAGCTTCTTCGCCAGCATTCGGGCCAGGTCAGCCTCGAAACCTTCCACCTCCCCGGTCATGGGATTGCGCGACGAAAACATCAGGGTATTGAGCGAGCTGCCAACGACCAGTTTGCCGCGCTTCTGGACCTTGGCCATGGTCGAATCAGCCGGGAACTGCTCAACGGTAGAGGCCGACGCGACCGAGGCGAAAACGCAGGTAGCCAGGAGGGAGATGCCGAGGGAAGCGATTCGATTTAAGCGCATGGTTGTTTTCTCTTGTTCTTGTGATGTCGTTGAGTGAATCAGTGTGCAAGGACTTTGGACAGAAACTCGCGGGCGCGCTCCGAGCGAGGGGCACTGAAAAATGTCTCGGGCGGAGCGCTTTCGACGATCCGGCCGGCGTCCATAAAAATGATGCGATCGGCGGCGGAGCGTGCAAACCCCATTTCATGGGTGACGACCACCATGGTCATCCCGGTGCGGGCCAGATCGACCATGACCTTGAGCACCTCGTTGACCATTTCCGGATCAAGCGCCGAGGTCGGTTCGTCAAACAGCATCACGCTGGGCTTCATCGCCAGTGACCGGGCCAGTGCCACACGCTGTTGCTGGCCCCCCGACAATTCAGCGGGATAGGACTTGCCCTTGTGCGCCAGACCGACCTGGTCAAGCAGTTGCAAGGCCCAGGCGTCTGCATCCGCGCCACGCATGCCGAGGACTTTGCGTGGGCCCATCGCTACGTTCTGCAACGCAGTGCGATGGGAAAACAGGTTGAAACTCTGGAAGACCATTCCGACCTTCGCGCGCATCTTGGCCAGTGCCCCGCCCTCTTCCGGCAGGCGCTCGCCGTGCAGAAAGATATCGCCAGTGGTGACGGTTTCGAGGCGGTTGATGCAACGGCACAGGGTCGATTTGCCAGAGCCGGACGGGCCGATGATCACCACCACCTCGCCAGGCTGTACCTCCAGGTCAACATCAAACAGCACTTGCTGACTGCCGAAAAACTTGTTGACGGCGCGCAGTGAAATGGCAGGCGTTTGTTGAGTGAGCAATTGAGCCGATTGCATGGTTTCTGGTCTGCCTCAAAGATCTGACACGTGCCCGGCAGGCACCCCGAACTAAACGAACTTCAATTGCACCGTGGCTTTCAATTGGCCGGCGCGCGAACCGTTGTAACTTCTCAACACCGGATCGGCCCACGGCGCCAGCAGCGGATTGTCGCTGTCCTGATCCAGCAGCCCCAGTTGTTTGAGAACGGCAATGGTCACCGCGAACACGCTGGCGAAATCGCCGTCACTGATCTTGACTGCCACACCCAGGCCACGGCTGCGGATGCCGACCGTCTGCACGCCATCGGCACCGGTTTTTGCGACCCAGTCGCCATTCGAAGACAGGGTAATGCCCAAGTCGGCGCGACCGGTCCCCGAGACCATTTCCGGATGACTGCTCATGGCATCGAACAGCCGACGCAATACGGGATCGAGGCTGGCGTCGCCACAACCCTCAGCGCTGGCCAACCGCGCCCACAACAGAGCCAGGCGCGACAACGGCATGCCGAGGTTTGGCGCGTTGCAGCCGTCGATTCCGGTCCAGAGCTGATTCTCCGCAACCCCTGTCAACGCCGCGACTACCCGCTGGATGTCGCGCTGCAAGGCATGTTCGGGGGACAGATAGGTTTCGTTGGCCAAACCATGCAGGCGGCAATAGGCGAGGAAACCGCTGTGCTTGCCGGAACAGTTGTGGTGGCGTTGGTCGTAGCGAAAACCCTGGGGCGGCAGATTGTCCGCGGTGTAGAAATCGGGCAGATGGCAACCACATCCCAAGTCAGTGGAGGCTCGCTGGATTTTCGAGAGCATGCCACTTACGGCATTCACGTGTGCGGTTTCGCCCGAGTGACTGGCGCACATTATCGCCACTTGCTCATCGGAGAAGCCGAAGTGCTCGACTCCGCCGTCCCGGACGAACGGAATGGCCTGGAACGGCTTAAGCGTGGAGCGGGAAAACATCATCGAACCGGGGTCGCCGGCATAGGCCAGCAAACTGCCTTCGTTATCAACGACAGCCACCGATCCCCAGTGGATGCGCTCCACGTGTTCGTTTCGGGTAGCAATGGCCAATGGAACGTGTGCTGGAAAATCCATGGTGATCTCGATACTCCAAAATTCGCCAGAGGGATCAACGTCCCTATCGGCGGGTCGGCTGGATGAACGACGTGCGCACTCCGATGGAAAATGAGTCTATATTCAGTCAAATACTGATGGAATATCGCGAAATAGAATTCGGTTTTGCACCCGGCGCAAAGGCAACCACACCAACATGACGTCTGAAACGACACGAATAGATCATCTGGGAGTCATGAGAGCACTGGTCAAAGTAGTGGAATCGGGCACCTTTTCCGCAGCGGCCAGGGAAATGCACGTCTCCCCTTCAACCCTGACCCGCATGATCACGACGCTGGAAAAATCCCTGGGCACGACCCTGCTGCATCGCACCACGCACATCGTCGCCCTGACGGAAGCAGGCCAGATCTATCACGCGCGGGCGTTGTCGATGATCGCGGACCTGGACGACACCTTGCGTGTCGTCAGCGATCTCAATCTTGCACCCAGCGGTCCCTTGAAACTCGTTTCGCCGGTGGCATTCGGCAGACGGTTCCTCGCCCCGCTGATCGCGCCATTCCTGCAGATGTATCCGGGTATCCAAATGGATCTGCGGTTGACCGACAACCACAATGACATGATCGTAGGCGGCTTTGATCTCGATATTCACGAGGGCGAAAATCATCTGACGAACCTGGTCGCCTACCCCATCTGCCGCAACGATTCATTGCTGTGCGCCACACCCGACTATCTGGCGCGAAACGGGCATCCAGCCACCCCCGCCGAACTCAGTGCGCACAATTGCCTGATCTACCTGCACCCCGACAGCGATCCCCATTGGTACTTCACGAAGGATGACGTCAAGCACTCGATTTTCCCCAAGGGCAATTTGCAATCGGACAACTCGGAGCTGCTGCTTGAAGCCGTCTGTGGGGGCCTGGGTATTGCAGAATTTGAAATCTGGCTGGTGCGTGACCAGCTCTTGAGCGGTGAGTTGCAAATCGTGTTGCCTGAATATCGGTTGGTTAATTCACTGACCGGGAACCAAATCTACATGGCTTACCTTCCCAATCGACGTTACTCGACGAAAGTCAGGGTGCTGCGCGACTTTCTTGAAGACCGACTCAAGGGCATAGGCGAACTGCCTCCGGAGCTTTTCAAGTGTCGGTCATGAGCCAGTGCTCTCTCACAACTCACCCGCCACCGGAGAGCATTGTTATGTCCAGCAATCAATCTGACGATACCCGCACACCCTGCTGATATTCACGAGGCGTACAGCCAAACTCACGACGAAACACCGTGTGTAGATATTGTGCAGATTTGAAACCGCAAGTGCGGGCGATGTCCGCAATCGCGGTGTCGGTATTTTCCAACCCGCTCGTAGCCGTCGCCAATTTGAAACGCAGAATCTCGTCGTGCACGCTGCAGCCTCGCACCGTGCGAAAGTACGATTCCAGCGATGAACGCGAGACGCCGACATAAGCCGCCACTTGCGCGGTCTTGATGCCCTGGCAGGCATATTGGCGAATGAACAATAGCGCTTGCATGACGTAGGGGTTGCCCAACGGCTGGTGCAAACTCGACACCTGCACGTTGATCGCCTCCGGCGGGATCAGGATGTGCGTGCCCGTGGACGGCATGCCGTGCAGCATCTGGTGCAGCAGTTGCGCGGCGGTGCGGCCCATGGTTTCGGTGCCCTGGATGACCGAGCTCAGGGGGACTCGGGTCAGGCTGCGTGTCAGGGGGTCGTTGTCGATACCGATTAATGCCACCTGCTCCGGCACGGCGATTCCGGCGGTCAGGCAGGCTTGCAGCAACTGTCGGGCGCGGGCGTCACTGACAGCAATGATACCAATGGGCTTTGGCAGGCTTTGGAGCCAGGCGATCAGTTGTTCGACGGCGCTGTCCCAGAGCGGTGCGCTGGTGCCCATGCCGCGATAGACCTCGGCGCGCAAGCCGTCGCGTTGCATCAGTCGTCGAAAGGCTTTTTCCCGCTCCTGCGCCCAACGATTGGTCTGAGCTTCAGGCAGGCTGAAGCAGGCAAAACGCTGTAGCCCCGCCTCGATCAAGTGCGCGTAAGCAAGGGTGATCAGTGCGTTATTGTCGGTAGCGACGTAAGGAATTCCTTTCGGGTAGGCCCGCTCATCCTGATAGGAACCCCCCACCGCCACCACCGGCAACTTGATGTCGGCCAGCGCTTCGCCAATCAGCGGATCGTCGAAGTCGGCAATGATCCCATCCCCTTGCCAGCGCTCGATCCCTTTCAACCGGCAGAGAAAATCCTCTTCCAGGAACAGGTCCCAGGACGCGCGAGTGCTGCTCAGGTAGTTGCCGATGCCGCTGATGATGCCCCGGTCATAGATTTTGCTGCCGTTGAACAACAGTGCGATGCGGTGAACAGGCGGTACTGTTTTCATTGTGTTCAGGCTTATTCCGGGGCCCCTTGTCACGGCGGCGATTTGCACAGACTAGGCGCGCAGACGGCGAATCTCAATACGCAAAATCGCACCCTGTGTTGGTGATTTTCATAATCAGCAGGCAGGGGGCCGTTGGTAGTATCGAGACACCGCCAAGTACAACAAGGACATTGCCAATGCCGTACTTCCCCGATATCGACCGGATTCGCTACGAAGGCCCTGCCAGCGATTCTCCCCTCGCCTTCCGACACTACGACGCCGACAAAATCATCCTCGGCAAGCCCATGCGCGAACACTTGCGCATGGCCGCCTGTTATTGGCACACCTTCGTCTGGTCGGGGTCCGATGTGTTCGGCGCAGGAACGTTCAAGCGCCCATGGCAACACGCCGGCGACCCGATGGAGCTGGCCATTGGCAAGGCGGAAGCCGCGTTCGAGTTCTTCTCCAAACTGGGTATCGACTATTACTGCTTCCACGACACGGATGTCGCCCCGGAAGGCAATTCTCTGAGGGAGTACCGCAACCACTTCGCGCAAATGATTGATCACCTGGAGCGACACCAGGAAGAAAGCGGGATCAAGCTGCTGTGGGGAACCGCCAACTGCTTCAGCAATCCGCGCTTTGCCGCCGGGGCCGCCAGCAACCCGGACCCCGAGGTGTTTGCCTTCGCCGCTGCCCAGGTCTTCACCGCCATTAACGCGACCCAACGCCTGAAAGGGTCCAACTACGTGTTGTGGGGCGGCCGCGAAGGCTACGAAACCCTGCTCAATACCGACCTGAAACGTGAACGCGAACAACTGGGCCGCTTCATGCGCATGGTGGTCGAGCACAAGCACAAGATCGGTTTCAAAGGCGACCTGCTGATCGAACCCAAGCCGCAGGAGCCGACCAAGCATCAATACGATTACGACAGCGCCACCGTGTTTGGTTTTCTCCAGCAGTTCGGCCTGGAAAAGGAAATCAAGGTCAACATCGAGGCCAACCACGCAACCCTGGCCGGTCATAGCTTTCATCACGAGATTGCGACCGCCGTCTCACTGGGGATCTTTGGCAGCATCGACGCCAACCGCGGCGATCCGCAAAACGGCTGGGACACCGATCAATTTCCCAACAGCGTCGAAGAAATGACCCTGGCCACCTATGAAATCCTCAAGGCCGGCGGGTTCAAGAATGGCGGGTACAACTTCGACTCCAAGGTCCGCCGCCAGAGCCTCGATGAGATCGATCTGTTCCATGGTCACGTCGGCGCAATGGACGTCCTCGCCCTGTCCCTTGAGCGGGCAGCCGCCATGGTGCAGAACGACCAGCTTCAGTTGCTCAAGGATCAACGCTACGCCGGCTGGCAGCAGCCGTTCGGGCAGGCGGTGCTGAAAGGTGAGTTCAACCTCCAGTCATTGGCCGAACATGCCTTCGCCAACGAACTGAATCCACAGGCCGTCAGCGGTAGGCAGGAAATGCTCGAAAACGTCGTCAACCGGTTCATCTATCGCTGATCGCCAACGGAGTCTGCGGGCGCAACAACGCTGTGACATTCGCACGACAAATCTGTGTCCGCTGCGTCTGCCGATTCTCTACAGTTCTACCAGCCCGAGACTCATCGTCAGGCAGTGTCTTTCAAACAAAAATAAAAGGACGCACCACCATGAAGAATGTACAACGCGTGCTATTGGCCAGCGCCCTGGCGCTGCTGTCGCTACCGGTAATGGCCGATGCTGCCCATCCGAAAATCGGTTTCTCCATTGATGATCTGCGGCTGGAACGCTGGTCGCGTGACCGTGATTACTTCGTTGCGGCAGCGGAGAAAATGGACGCCAAGGTCTTCGTACAGTCGGCCGATGCCAACGAGCAAAAGCAGATTGCGCAAATTGAAAACCTCATTTCCCGTGGCGTCGATGTGATCGTCATCGTGCCGTTCAACGCGACGGTCCTGACCAATGCAGTGGCCGAAGCGAAGAAAGCCGGGATCAAGGTCGTGTCCTATGACCGCCTGATCCTCAACGCGGATATCGACGCCTACATTTCCTTCGATAACGAGAAGGTCGGCGAGATGCAGGCCAGCGGCGTGCTGCACGCAGCGCCCAAGGGCAATTACTTCCTGCTCGGTGGTGCGCCCACCGACAACAACGCAAAAGTCCTGCGCGAAGGTCAGATGAAAGTGCTGCAACCGGCCATCGACAAGGGGGATATCAAGATCGTCGGTCAACAATGGGTGAAAGAATGGAACCCTACCGAAGCGCTGAGCATTGTTGAAAACGCCTTGACCCGCAACGACAACAAAATCGACGGCATCGTCGCCTCCAACGACGCCACGGCAGGCGGCGCCATCCAGGCACTGGCCTCTCAGCAACTGGCCGGCAAGGTGCCGATTTCGGGGCAGGACGCAGACCTTGCAGCGGTCAAGCGAGTGATCGCCGGCACGCAAACCATGACCGTGTACAAACCGCTCAAACTCATCGCCACCGAAGCCGCCAAGCTCTCGGTGCAACTGGCGCGTAACGAGAAACCCGCCTACAGCTCGCAGTACGACAACGGCAGCAAAAAAGTCGCCACCATCCTGCTCACTCCGACTCCGTTGACCAAGGACAACATCGACCTGCTGGAACAGGACGGGTTTTACACCAAGGCGCAGATAGCCGGGCAGTAATCATCACCCCGTCACGCCTCCCTGTAGGAGCGAGCTCGCTCGCGAAAAACGCCAACGATGACGCGCACCTGCAGGACTATTGCGTCGTCCTCGATTTTTTCGCGAGCAAGCTCGCTCCTACAGTCAGAATTCTGCCGCGTATGAGGCTCTGCCATGTCCGACTATCTGCTGCAAATGAACGGTATCGTCAAAACCTTCGGCGGTGTCAAAGCGCTCAATGGCATCGACATCAAGGTCAAGCCGGGGGAATGCGTCGGGCTGTGCGGCGAGAATGGCGCCGGCAAATCCACGTTGATGAAGATCCTATCCGCGGTCTACCCCCATGGCACCTGGGACGGTGAAATCTTCTGGGATGGTCAACCGCTCAAGGCGCAATCGATCAGCGAAACGGAAGCCGCCGGCATCGTCATCATTCACCAGGAGCTGACGCTGGTGCCCGACCTGTCGGTGGCAGAGAACATTTTCATGGGCCATGAACTGACGCTGCCCGGTGGACGAATGAATTACCCGGCGATGATCCACCGCGCCGAAACCCTGATGCGTGAATTGAAAGTGCCGGACATGAACGTATCGCTGCCCGTTTCGCAGTACGGCGGCGGCTATCAGCAATTGGTGGAAATCGCCAAGGCACTGAACAAGCACGCGCGCTTGCTGATCCTCGACGAGCCTTCATCGGCCCTGACCCGTTCGGAAATCGAGGTGCTGCTGGACATCATCCGCGACCTCAAGGCCAAGGGTGTTGCCTGTGTCTACATCTCCCACAAGCTCGATGAAGTAGCCGCCGTGTGCGACACCATTTCGGTGATCCGTGACGGTAAACACATCGCCACGACGGCCATGGCGGACATGGATATTCCACAGATCATCACCCAGATGGTCGGACGGGAAATGAGCAACCTCTACCCCACCGAGCCACACAACATTGGCGAGGTGATTTTCGAGGCTCGCCACATCACCTGCTACGACGTCGACAACCCCAGGCGCAAACGGGTCGACGATATTTCGTTCAGCCTCAAACGCGAGGAAATCCTCGGCATTGCCGGGCTGGTCGGCGCAGGCCGCACCGAACTGGTGACAGCGCTGTTCGGCGCCTACCCCGGTCGCCACGAAGGCGAAGTCTGGCTGGACGGTCAACTCATCGACACCCGCACGCCGCTCAAATCAATCCGTGCCGGCCTGTGCCTGGTGCCCGAGGACCGCAAGCGCCAGGGCATCATTCCAGACCTGGGCGTCGGCCAGAACATCACCCTGGCCGTGCTCGACAGTTACTCGAAACTGACCCGCATCGACGCCGAGGCCGAACTGGGCAGCATAGATAGGGAAATTTCGCGCTTGCACCTCAAGACCGCGAGCCCTTTCCTGCCGATCACTAGCCTGTCCGGCGGCAATCAGCAAAAAGCCGTATTGGCGAAGATGCTGCTGACCAAACCCCGGGTGCTGATTCTCGATGAGCCCACCCGAGGTGTGGATGTCGGCGCCAAGTACGAGATCTACAAGCTGATGGGGGCGCTGGCGGCCGAAGGCGTGTCGATCATCATGGTGTCGTCAGAGCTGGCCGAAGTGCTCGGCGTTTCCGACCGCGTTCTGGTGATCGGCGAAGGCCAGTTGCGCGGTGACTTCATCAACCACGGACTCACCCAGGAACAGCTGCTCGGCGCCGCACTCAGCCAACCTGATGGCCATAACAATAATGATCGGAAGTCCGCGTAAATGAATCAGGTCAAACAACTCTTCACCCGCTACAAGATGCTCGCGCTGGTGTTTGCCGTGGCGTTTATCTGGCTGTTCTTCAGTTGGCAGACCGAGGGCGGATTCCTGACGCCGCGCAACCTCTCCAACCTGCTGCGCCAGATGTCCATTACCGGGATTCTCGCCTGCGGCATGGTGTTGGTCATCATCAGCGGCGAGATCGATTTATCGGTCGGCTCATTGCTGGGCCTGCTCGGTGGCGTCGCGGCTATTCTCGACGTGGTCTACCACATACCGTTGCTGGCGAACCTGAGCCTTGTGGCCCTGTGCGGACTGCTGATCGGCCTCGCCAACGGCTACATGGCCGCCTACCTGCGGATTCCGTCCTTCATCGTCGGGCTGGGAGGCATGCTGGCTTTCCGGGGCATTTTGCTGGGGATTACCGGCGGCACGACCATCGCCCCGGTATCGCCGGAACTCGTCTACATTGGCCAGGGTTATTTGCCACACACGATCGGCACGGGCCTGGGCGTTCTGCTGTTCGCACTGACGTTGTTCCTGACCTGGAAGCAACGGCGCAATCGCGCGCTTCACGGCCTGGCTGCACATTCACTGGCACGCGACGTTGTACGCGTGCTGTTGATCGGCGCGGTGCTGGCCGGCTTTGTCCAGACCCTCAACAGCTACGACGGCATTCCCGTACCGGTCCTGCTTCTGCTAGTCCTACTGGGCGGGTTCAGCTACGTGGCCAGTCAGACCGTCTTCGGCCGACGCGTGTATTCCGTGGGCAGCAACATGGAAGCGACGCGCCTGTCCGGTATCAACGTGCAGGCCGTGAAGCTCTGGATTTTCGGGATCATGGGCGTGATGTGCGCCTTCGCCGGTGTGGTCAACACCGCACGCCTGGCCGCCGGTTCACCCTCCGCCGGCAGCATGGGCGAACTCGACGCCATCGCCGCGTGCTTCATCGGCGGCACCTCCATGCGCGGCGGCTCCGGCACCGTCTACGGCGCCCTCCTCGGCGCCCTGGTCATCACCAGCCTGGACAACGGCATGTCCATGCTCGACGTCGACAGTTATTGGCAGATGATCGTCAAGGGCAGCATTCTCGTGTTGGCCGTGTGGGTGGATGTGAGCACTCGGACCGGACGACGTTGATCTGGTGGTGTGGTCTTTCGCAGGATGAGACTAACGTCACTCCGACGCGCTTGGTTACTTCAACTCAGCTACCACGGCATCGAAGAATACCATCGGGTCGATCGGCTCTTTATCAACCGGCTTGGGCTGAGCACCGAAGGTGACAATCACCACGTTATTGGCGGGGTTGACGTAGATATTCTGGCCCTGGATACCGACCGCCGAATAAGCGCCGTCTTTCACCGACGGCTCGGTCCATGCCGTCCACCACATGTAGCCGTAGTCCAGGGACTTGCCGCCTTTGAGGGTGGTCGGCAGCGTCGCCTCCTTGACCCAGCCCTCGGGCAGAATCGACGCGCCATTGATCTTGCCGCCGTTCATGAAAAACAGCCCAAAGCGTCCATAATCGCGCAACGTGGCGCTGATACCGCTGCCACCGATTTCCACGCCGTCAGGCGAATCGAGCCACCACCGGGCATCACTCTCCATACCGAACGGCTGCCAGATCTTCTGTGATAAATAATCGGCCAGTGGCATCTTCACAGCGCCACGAACGATCTCGCCGAGTACCTGCGTTTCGCCAGTGCTGTAATTGTTGGCCGTGCCGGGCTCAGCCGCTCGCGGCAAACTTGCCATCAACGCCATGGCCGACCGCGGTTTCTGCGATATCTGCGCCTTGAGTAGCGCGCGACGATCAGACGCCGGATCGGTGTAGGTCTCGTTCCACTTCACCCCCGAAGACATCATCAGCACGTCGCGCACCGTCACGCCTTCATAGGAGCTGCCCTTGAGCTCGGGAACGTAATCCACCACTTGCGCATCGAGGCCCTTGATAAGGCCGTCTTTGATCGCCGCAGCCGCCAGCGTCGAGGTGATGGACTTGGCTATCGACATCGACATCCAGCGGGTTTTCTCGGTGTTGCCACGCTGGTAGGTCTCGAACACGATCTTGCCGTCCTTGAGCACGAGCATCGCCGTAATGCTGTCCAGTGCGACGAAGTCATACAGGTCGTACTTTTTGTCCCCGACAGTGAAGCGAACGTTGGACAACTGTTTTTCCGATTTCGGCAGCGCATACGGGTGATCGCCGGCTTTGATCCTGTGGGTCGGGAACAGCCGGTCGATGTTGCGGTAGGTACTGACCGCCAGATCAGGGAGCATGGCGCCGTCATAGATCTGCTCCACGGTGCCAATCGGTTCCTGGGCGTGGGGATAATCGTCAGCCCACGCGCCCGAGGTGATACCCGTAGCGAGCAGACCCAGCGACAGAAGCAGCGACCGACCAGGCGCTGCCGGACGAGAAATAGCGGATGAGTGCATAACCTATCCTTTTTTTGTTTTTACCATTCACGGGCGTTAGGACACGCGCCGCTTGAACCATAGCCTACTCATTGGAATTGCGCCCCGCGAGCTGAGGGACGATGCTGTTTGCGTCTTATCAAGGATCAATAGAAGTGCGTACAACCTGACGAACCGACTACCCACCTACAGACAAACACGAGTCATGGCTTAGATATGAAAACAGTAGGAAGAGGTGATGCGTGGTCGGCGCCGGTCGATCCTCACCTGTGCAAAGCGCTGAAACCCACGGGTGGCGTGGGGTCAGCTCGAGGAAAAGATGGCAGCCTCAACGCTCCATGACATAGGTACCAGGTGCGGGGCACAGGGGCGGGTACTTGCGCGAGCCGAGCTTCTTCGGCGGCGGCACGCTGTCACCCGAGCGCTGCCCGATCCATTCCCGCCAATGCGGCCACCAGCTGCCTTGCTGGCGCTCCCCGGCGTCCTGCAGCCAGGCTTGCGGGGTCTCGGCGGCGGCAGGCGCCGCGTAGTAGAACGACCTGGGGTTGCCCGGCGGGTTCACCAGGCTCTGTAGGTGGCCAGCGTTGGACAATACGTATGTTGTGTCCTCGCCAAACAACCGCGCGGTGCCGTAGCAGCCCTGCCAAGGTGTGATGTGGTCGGTGGTACCGCCAACCACATAGGCACCCACCTTGACCTGGGTCATGTCGATCGACTCGCCGGCAATTTCCAGAGAGCCCGGGTTGCTGTAGGGGTTCTGCTGGACCAGGTCGAGGTAGTCCGAGTGCAGTTGGGCGGGTAGCCGCGTGGTGTCATTGTTCCAGGCCAGAATGTCGAAGGCTGGCGGCTTGTTGCCCAGCAGGTAATTGTTGACCCAGTAGTTCCAGATCAGGTCGTTGGGCCGCATCCAGGCGAACATGCGGGCCATACCCTGGCCACTCAGCACGCCTTTGCGCCGGGAACTGGCCTTGGCCGCGCGCAGGGCAGACGGGGTGGCGAACAGCCCCAAGGTGGTGTCGTCCAGTGCCGAGGCCATGTCGAGCACGCACACGGCCCAACTGGTGTTGGCTACCTTGTGGCCTTCGCCGCGAGCCGCCAGCCAGCCCAGATAGGCCGCCAGGGTGATGCCGCCCGAACAAGAGCCCCACATGTTCACATCCTGGCTACCGGTGATCCTGCGCGCCACGTCCACAGCTTGGTCGAGGCACAGCGTGTATTCGGACAACCCCCAGTCGCGGTGCTCGCTGGTGGGATTGCGCCAACTGATGACGAAGAGGGTGACGCCGCTGTCCTGGATCCACTTGATCAAGCTTTTCTCTGGCGACAGGTCGATGGCGTAATACTTGTTGATTTGCGGCGGCGACATCACCAAGGGCCGGGCATAGACCTGTTCGGTATTGGGAGCGAACTGCAGCAGTTCGAACATCTCGTTGCGAAACACCACTTCACCTTTGGCCGTGGCGATGTTTTCCCCAACCTTGAACGGCGTGCTGTCGACCTGTCTCGGCAGCCCACGGTTGGTCAGCATATCCTCGCCGAATTGGCGAATGCCCCTGGCCAGGCTCATGCCCCCGGTGTCCACCAGCTTGCGCAGCGCCGCCGGATTGGTCAGCGGCGAGTTGCTTGGCGCCATAGCATCGGCCAGGAGCGCTGCAACAAACCGGGCCCGGCTCTTTTCCAGTGGGGCAAGGTCGGTGGATTCGATGAAGCGGGTCATCTCACTTTGGCCGGCCAGGTAGCTCTGTAGTAGTGCGCGCAGGAAGGCATTGGATTGCCAGGCCGGATCGGTGAAGCGCTTGTCCTTCGGGTTCGGCGCGATGCTGGATTTGCCGCCGACGATGTCCCGCAACTCCTTCAGGTAGCCCCCCAGATGAGCGCCCGCTTTGAGCGGCGATTTGCCCATGGCCTTGAGCAGGTAACCGGCCGAGCTGGCCAGGTCCGCCGCGCGCACGCTGACGAGCGGATTGCCTGCGATGGTCTGGTTGGCTGCCGTACCAATCAGCTCTTTTTGCTGGTTGCTGTCCGGGAGATCGGCATCCTTGCGAGGGCGACGCTTTCTGCCGGTCGCCGGGGGACGCTGGGTGTGGGTGGCGGTATCGCTCGTGCGGGTCGATCTGCTCATGGCGGCTCTCGTGTTTTCCGGCGCTGTGTTGTTTTGCACCGACTCTAGGCAGCAACGGCGTCGGCCATCTCGCATCGCACGACAGCGAATTTTCATTTCATGACAAGCAAATCGTGGGGCGATGAACTGAACGGGTGGCCTATACGTTTCAGCTGGCAGTTTCGAGCAGCTGCTTATGGCCTGGTGCTGTCCGTAAAGGAGGACACCCGTGAGAAACAGCAAGCGCAAACCCAAAATCGTTGCAGTGCGCCCCGCCATACCCACGCAATTTTTGAAGAAAGAAAGGGATTTCCTCCATTAACTGATAGGGATTATTTGTCACTGGAGGTTTAGGAATCGCGACGATGTCGAGATCTGCCGAGGGATTGGTCATCAACCCTTGTTCAGCCATGGCATAGCGGAACAATTGATTGAACCAGGCTCGATTGAGAAGAGATGTGCGGGTTCCGGTTTTCGACAGAATTCGCCGGAACGAAAAAAGGACCCGAAGGCCCTGTTTTCAATCGCTTACAGAATTCAGTTGAACTCTATAGCGCTATATCTGGAGCGGGAAACGAGACTCGAACTCGCGACCCCGACCTTGGCAAGGTCGTGCTCTACCAACTGAGCTATTCCCGCGTCTTGGTGAGGCGCATTCTATAGAATCCAGATGCCTCGTCAACCCTTTGATTCAAAAATGTTTTATTTCTTTTCAACTTCAGTCTTCAGATGCGGCCAGGCTGCCCGCAGGTACTGGACCATGGACCACAACGTCAAGCCTGCCGAGATCAGCAGCAAGGCGTAACCCAGCAAAACCCAGAACGTGAAGGCTGAAGGATTGGCCAGAAGGATCACCAATGCCAGCATTTGCGCAGCGGTTTTCCATTTGCCGAGGTTCGATACCGCGACATGAGCACGTGCGCCAAGCTCGGCCATCCACTCGCGCAGCGCCGAGACGACAATTTCGCGGCCGATGATCACGGCGGCCGGCAGCGTGAGCCACAGGTTGCCGTGTTCCTGCACCAGTAACACCAGCGCCACGGCGACCATCAGCTTGTCGGCCACCGGGTCGAGGAAAGCACCGAACGGCGTGCTTTGCTCCAGACGCCGCGCCAGATAACCGTCCAGCCAGTCTGTGGCGGCGGCAAAGGCGAAGACCGAGGCGGACGCCAGGTAGCTCCATTGGTAAGGCAGGTAAAACAGTAAAATAAAGATCGGTATGAGCAGGACGCGTAGAACGGTAATCAGATTAGGGATATTCATCGGCACAACTGGCTACGAGGTGAGGTGGCATTCTACTCGCTGTGCAGATTTGCATAAATCAACTCTGCGAGCTTTTTACTGATCCCGGGTGCTTTGGCGATCTCTTCGATGCTGGCACGAGACAGCTCCTGCAATCCACCAAAATGTTTCAACAAATCACGCCGACGGGTCGGTCCGACGCCGGCAACCCCCTCAAGCGTAGACGTGCGGCGGGTTTTGCCGCGGCGGGCGCGGTGACCGGTAATCGCGAAACGGTGAGCTTCGTCGCGAATTTGCTGGATGAGATGCAACGCCGGAGAATCGCCGCGCAAGGTGAATTCATGGGCGGCATCGTTGAGGTACAGGGTTTCGAAACCGGCCTTGCGTGTCGCGCCTTTGGCCACGCCCAGCAAAATCAGGTCGGGTACCGCCAGCTCATTGAGCACGTCACGGGCCATGGACAACTGCCCCTTGCCGCCGTCCACCAGCAGAATGTCCGGCAGCTTGCCCTCCCCGTCCTTCAGTTTGCTGAAGCGTCGGGTCAGGGCCTGGTGCATCGCGGCGTAGTCATCGCCCGGCGTCACGCCTTCAATGTTGTAACGACGGTAATCGGACTTGATCGGACCTTCGGGGCCGAAGACGACGCAAGACGCGACGGTCGCCTCGCCGCTGGAGTGGCTGATGTCGTAGCACTCCAGCCGCTGCGGCGGCTCGTCCAGTTTCAGCACATCGGCCAGTGCTTCGAAACGGGCAGCGACGTGTTGGCGGTTGGCCAGGCGCGCACTCAGGGCCTGCTCGGCATTGGTCACCGCCAATTGCTGCCAGCGTGCCCGCGTGCCGCGAACCCGGTGGCTGATGGACAGTTCGCGACCGCGCAGCTCGTCAATGGCCGCAATCAGCGTCGGGAAGTCTTCGTGAACCACGTTGACGATCAACTCGCTGGGCAAGTCGCGTTCAGGGCTGCTGATGAAATACTGACCCAGAAACGCCGCCATGACCTCGGAAACGTCTTCTTCAATACCCACCTGCGGGAAGAAGTTCTTGCTGCCCAGCACCCGGCCACCGCGCACGCTGATCAAGTGAACGCACGCACCGCCCGGGTTGACGAATGCCGCAATTACGTCGACATCGCCAGTCCCGCCTTCCATGCTCTGTTGATCCTGGACCCGGCGCAGCAATGAAATCTGGTCGCGCAATTCGGCGGCGCGCTCGAATTCGAGGTTGATCGCCGCCTCTTCCATGGCGGCGGATAACTCGTCGGTCAGCGCATTGCTGCGTCCTTCGAGGAACATCACCGAGTGCCGCACATCTTCGGCATACACCTCGGGCTCCACCAGACCGACGCAAGGTGCCTTGCAGCGCTTGATCTGATATTGCAGGCACGGCCGCGTACGGTTCCTGTAGTAACTGTCTTCGCACTGGCGAACGAAAAAGGTCTTTTGCAGCAGGCTCAGGCTTTCGCGAATCGCACCGGCGCTGGGGTAAGGGCCGAAATACTTGCCCTTGGCTTTTTTCGCCCCGCGATGAATGCTCAGGCGTGGAAACTGGCCATCGGACAGGAATACGTACGGATAGGATTTGTCGTCGCGCAGCAGGATGTTGTACGGCGGGCGCCATTCCTTGATCAGCGTCTGCTCAAGCAGCAGCGCCTCGGTCTCGTTGGCCGTGATTGTCGTTTCGACCTGGGCAATCCGCGCCACCAGCGCAGCGGTCTTCGGCGCGAGTCCGGACTTGCGGAAGTAACTCGACAGGCGATTCTTGAGGTTCTTGGCCTTGCCGACATAGAGCAGGCGCGCCTCGCTGTCGAACATGCGGTAGACGCCGGGGCGTCCACTGACCGTCGACAGGAAAGCACTTGGATCGAAGGTGTCAGTCATTTTCAGAGGCTGGCATCCACCATGCCGTGACGAACTGCCAACAGCGTCAACTCGACATCGCTGCTGATCGAAAGCTTTTCGAAAATTCGGTAACGGTAGGTGTTCACGGTTTTGGGCGACAGGCAGAGTTTGTCGGAAATGATCTGCACCTTCTGGCAGCCGACAATCATCAGGGCGATCTGGATTTCCCGCTCCGACAAGGCGTCGAACGGTGAGTCGTTGGTCGGCTGGAAGGATTTGATCGCCAGTTGCTGGGCGATCTGCGGGCTGATATAGCGCTGCCCGGCAAACACCAGGCGGATGGCCTGGACCATTTCCGGCAGCCCGGCGCCCTTGGTCAGGTAACCGGCGGCACCGGCTTGCAACAACCGTGTAGGAAACGGATCTTCTTCGCACACGGTGACCGCGACCACCTTGATGTCCGGATGGCTGCGCAACAGTTTGCGCGTGGCCTCAAGGCCACCGATGCCAGGCATCTTGACGTCCATCAGCACCACATCGGGTTTCAACTCACGCGCCTTGAGCAGGGATTCTTCGCCCGACTCGGCCTGACCGACCACTTGCAGGCCATCGATGTCAGCCAGCATTCGTGTAATGCCTGTACGAACGAGATCATGGTCATCGACTACTAGCACCCTAATCAAGCAGACACCTCGCGATATGGTCTTATTGAGTTGCCGACACCTTAGCAAAAAGCAACTGGCAGACCTAGCGGCAAGCGTCATATAAAAAGTATCAATACATCTTGAAAGGCTTGTCTTATGCGCGTTTCAGAGACTTGCGATCTCGACATCGCGCTGCATTCTCAGGAAACACTCATCGCTGCCAACCACCTTCAGGCCCTTGCGCTCGTATAACGCTTTCGCCGGATTGTTGTCGAAAACCGTCAGGCGCAAGGCCGGGCGCCGTTCCTGGCACGCCATCGCGAATACCTGATCGATCGCCCAGGATCCGGCACCCTGCCCCTGACAGCTTTCGAGCACGTGCAACTCACGGATGTACAAGGCCCTCGCGTCCCGGCTGAGGCTCACATAACCCGTTCGCACACCATTACACACAATCAACCAGTTCTGGCGACCCGCCCAGGCGACATCGAACGCCTCGTCCTGCCACAGCAGATCGTGCTGAATGTAGTAGCGGAGCATGGTGTGGCAGGTCAGTTCGCGGGCAAAGGCCAGGTCCGGCGCCGTCGCAGGACGTAACTCATAGGGGGCGGCGATGGGTGCTGTCGTCATGGTGGGTCTTGGGGCGTCGAGATAAGCCTGAAGTGTGTCACAACCGCCGACGCGCTCAAGCGATAGAAAATTGCACCGTCGATTGATAGAAATTTCTGATTGAATCCGCGTACCGGCCTCTAGTAAGCTCGGCGCATCCATCGGAGACAGACCATGTTCAACGCCCTCTCACAGCTTCGTACCGCCAGCGCCCCGCGCTCGGTTGCGGCTGTCCGGGCGAATGTCGTTTGCGCTCCGGTCAGCTTTTATTTTGGGTATTGGTTTAGCCACTGGCGCGCCTGATACCCACACGGCGCCCACTTTAAACGGGTCGCCACCAGAGAATTCTCAACCCCCGGTCGGCTTCCCGACCGGGGGTTTTGTTTTTTCAGCCCCGCCACTTTTCGGCAACACCTGACAATTTGAGGATTTACACCATGAACGACGCCACTTATTACCGTTACGACCTCTTTACCGCATGGCGATTTACCAGCTTCCGCTCGGGACAGCCTGCCGCCTCCGATCGGTCACCTACAGGTGGCAAGCACACACACGCAGCCAATCCGGCCAATTGTCGAACACCCCAATAGGGCCGAGCGCGCGGGAACGAACCCGCCGCCTGCCCAGGAAGCCTGACCATGAACTCGTCCGTCTCTGCTCTGCCGTTGTCCACCCTGAGCCCTGCCAATGAAGCGCTGACCCTGCGCCTGCCAAGCTCATTGCAACTCAAACAGCAACTGCCCCTCAGCAATGCCCTGACCCGCCAGGTCGCCTCCCATCGCGACGCGGTTCGCGCGATCCTCAACGGTGAAGACACCCGTTTGCTGGTGATCGTCGGACCTTGCTCGATCCACGACCCCCGATCCGCCCTCGAATACGCCAGCCACCTCGCCCGCCTCGCCGCCGAAGTCAGTCACGAAATGCTCCTGGTGATGCGCGCCTACGTCGAAAAACCGCGGACCACCGTTGGCTGGAAAGGCCTGGCGTACGATCCACATCTGGATGGCAGCGATGACATGGCCAGTGGTCTGAGCCTGTCCCGCGAACTGATGCGCGAAATGCTCCTGCTCGGCTTGCCGATTGCCACTGAACTGCTGCAACCGATGGCCGCCGGCTACTTCGACGACCTGCTCAGCTGGGTGGCCATCGGCGCGCGCACCACCGAATCGCAGATCCACCGGGAAATGGCCAGCGGCCTGGCCATGCCGGTCGGCTTCAAGAATGGCACCGATGGCGGCGTCGGAGTGGCCTGCGACGCCATGCGCTCCGCCGCCCACCCCCACCGGCACTTCGGCGTCGACAGCCAGGGTCACCCCGCCATCATCCAGACCCCGGGCAATGCCGACACTCATCTGGTCCTTCGCGGCGGCCATCGCGGCCCGAACTACGACCGCGACAGTGTCGCCCGAGTGAACGGTGATCTGGGCAAACTGAAGATCCCGGCACGGATCATGGTCGATTGCAGCCACGCCAACAGCGGCAAAGACCCGCTGCGTCAACCCGCCGTGTTCAACGATGTGCTCGAACAACGTTTGCAAGGTGATCGAACGTTGATCGGGATGATGATCGAGAGCCATTTGTTCGAAGGTTGCCAGCCGTTGAGCCCTTCGCTGCAGTATGGCGTATCGGTGACGGACGGTTGCCTGGGGTGGGCCGGGACGCAAGCGTTGTTGCGGCAGGCGGCGCAGCGGTTGCGAGCGGCACAGGGCTGAAAGGCAAATGACATTCCGGAGGTAGGCCATTGCAGGACTCTGCGCTACCTCCGATTAAAGGATGTCTGGACATTCCGAAAAGGACCGCCTACAGATTCGAATATTCGTACTTTCTCTATTCCGTTTTCCCCAAATCACAGCGTCTTTTTCATACATCGCCCGCACATCGGAGTGCTTTAGAGTGAGGCCCAGGCTCACTCATGAACTCCCGCGAAAAGGTATGAACATGCAACGGAATGCAAGCACTCTCTATCCCATCCTGCTGGTCCACGGGCTGTTCGGATTCGATCGAATCGGCCCAATCGAACTCTTCCGCGACGTCAAACAAGCCCTCAGGAGCTCCGGCGCCCGAGTGTTCATCCCGCACCTGTCGGCAACCCATACCAATGAAGCGCGCGGTGAACAGCTTCTCGCACAGATTGATCGCGTGCTGGAAGGCACTGGCGCAGACAAAGTCAACCTGATCGGCCATAGCCAAGGGGCACTGGCCGCACGTTTTGCCGCTGCAATCGCACCGCAGGTTGTGGCATCGGTGACGTCGGTCAGCGGCCCGAACCACGGCTCCGAACTGGCCGATTTCCTGCGCAAGGCATTGACGCCGGGACACCTTCCGGAACGCGCTGCCGAAGCGGTGGTGACCTTGTTCGCCGATTTCCTGTCGTTGCTCAGTGGCAACCCTCAGCTGCCGCAAAATGCGGTTGCCGCGCTGAATGCGCTGACCACTGAAGGGGTCAGCGCGTTTAATCAAAAGTACCCGCAAGGGCTGCCAAAAACCTGGGGTGGCAAGGGTCGCGAACTGGTCGACGGGGTCCGCTACTATTCCTGGAGCGGCACCTTGCAGGGGAGCATTCTTGATGAAGGGCTCAACGCGCTGGACCCATTGAACGGATTTTCCCGCGCGTTTTCCCGCTACTTCACGATCGAAGCGGACCAGAACGACGGGATGGTCGGGCGCTTCAGTTCCCATCTGGGCAAGGTGATCCGTTCCGACTACCCGCTGGATCATCTGGACAGCATCAACCAGACGGCCGGTCGGGTGCGCCATGGCATCGACCCGCTTGATCTCTATGTGCAACATGCCGAACGCCTGCGAAAGGCTGGCCTGTAAGTAGCCGAAGGAACTTTGAGAAGAAATGGACCACTGAATCCGGTAGGCTCAGCACTTTACTGAACATTGAAAGGAGTATTTACCCATGCCTAAAGCCACTGCCCGTCACATCCTGGTCGCCAGCGAAGACAAGTGCAACGAACTGAAAACCCAGATCGAAGGCGGCGCCGATTTCGCCGAAATCGCCAAAGCCAACTCCACCTGCCCGTCCAGCCGTCAGGGCGGTGATCTGGGCTCGTTCGGTCCAGGCCAGATGGTCAAGGAGTTCGACACCGTGGTCTTCAGCGCACCGCTGAACGTGGTGCAAGGCCCGGTCAAGACCCAGTTCGGTTACCACCTGCTGGAAGTGACCAGTCGTCAGGACTGATTGATTCGACAGTTACCGCGCAACGGCCCGCCTTTTTGGTGGGCCGTTGTGTTTCAGTGGCGAGGGACGCGCCGCTAGCGTACAAATTGCGCTTATCGACCACCCGGCTCTAAGGCTGACAATGCGACTGGCTTTCCCTACTTTGCTGTTCACTGCCGTGGCCCTGCTGTTGGGCGCCGCCGGTGTGAATGCCGCTCCCCAACATGCGTTGACCGTCTACGGTGAACCGGCGAAATACCCTGCCGGCTTCAGTCATTTTGCCTACACCAATCCGCAAGCCCCCAAGGGCGGGACGATGCGTCGTTCGGCCATCGAAATCGGTCACTTCGATCATGTCCTGCCTTATATAGACAAAGGCATCGGCGTGACGCAGATCGACGGTTTGATTTATTCGCCGCTGGCTCAGCGTTCCCAGGATGAGCCCTACACCGTGTACGGTCTGGTCGCACAGAAGATGGAGCGCTCGGATGACGGTTTGTCGCTGCGTTTCTACCTGAACCCCAAAGCCCGTTTTGCCGATGGACAACCGATCACCGCGCAAGACGTGCGCTACACCTTCGACCTGCTGATGACCCAAGGCAGCCTGCGCTATCGCACCCAGTTCGCCGACATCAAAGGTGTCGAAGTGGAATCGCCGCTGACGGTTCGGTTCGACTTCAAAAGCAGCGAAAACCGCACCCTGCCCCTCGATATCGCGACCTTGCCGGTCTTCCCCGAGCACTGGTGGAAAACCCGCGACTTCGCCGGCGGCGGTGGTTACGAACCGCCACTGGGCAGTGGCCCGTACAAGGTGAGTAAGGTCGACTCAGGACGCAGCATCACCTTCGAGCGCAACCCTGACTGGTGGGGCAAGGATTTGCCGGTCAGCCGCGGCCTGTACAATTTCGATCACTTCAGTATCGAGTACTTTGGTGATACCGACGTCGCGCGTCAGGTGCTGCGCGGCGGCGCCTACGACTACAACCGCGAATTCTCCGCCACCGGCTACTCCATCGGCTACGACAGCCCGGCCCTCAGCGACGGCCGCCTGCAAAAGGCGCATCTGGCGCAAAACGCCCCGCAATCGGCGCAAGGCTTCGTGTTCAACCTGCAAAATCCGCTGTTCCAGGACCGCAGCGTCCGTCAGGCGCTGGTGATGCTCTGGGATTTCGAATGGAGCAATCGGCAGATGATGCGCAATCTGTATATTCGCCAGCAGAGCTTCTTCTCCAACACCGACCTCGCCGCGCGCAGCCTGCCCGATGCCGCCGAGCTGGCCATTCTGGAACCCTTGCGCGGGCAGATCCCCGATGAAGTGTTCACTCAAGTCTTCGAAGCACCGAAGACCGACGGCAGCGGCGTGATCCGCGACAAACAACTGCAGGCGCTGGATCTGCTTGAGCAGGCCGGTTTCAAACCCGATGGCGACCAACTGGTGAACGCCGAAGGCAAGCCGTTGAGTTTTACCTTCCTGGTCAGCCAGAACGGCATGGACCGTTTGCTGCTGCCGTACAAACGTACGCTGAAACAGATCGGCATCGACCTGAACATCCGCCGCATCGATTCGTCCCAGTACGTCAACCGCCTGATGTCCCGGGATTACGACATGATCGTCACCGGCTACCCGGTCACCACGTCGCCGGGCAACGAGCTGACTAACTATTTCGGCTCTGCGGCGGCCAACGATCCGGGCTCGAACAATTACATGGTGCTGAAAAACCCGGCGGTGGATACGCTGGTCAACGGCCTGGTCCGCGCCACCACCCAGGCCGACATGTTGCGCTACGCCCATGCGCTGGACCGGGTGCTGCAATGGAACTACTACTGGATTCCTAATTATTACCCGCCGGGCAGCTCGACCGTGTGGTGGAACCGCTTTGGCATTCCGAGTGTGCAGGCCGCCAATGACGAAGCCATCGAGAGTTGGTGGGAAGTAAGCACCACGCCGCTGACCAACCAACAGATGACTGCCGAACTGATCAAGCGCGGCAGACCCGGAGGGCCGCACTGATGTGGGCTTATATACTGCGGCGCTTGCTGCTGATCATTCCGACGCTGGTGATCATTCTTCTGGTCAACTTCGTCATCGTTCAGGCCGCACCGGGTGGCCCGGTGGAACAGGCGATTGCGCATCTGCAAGGCATCGGCGGCGCCAGTGTCGGCGGTGGTTCGAGTGAGGTCATGAGCGGCAGTTCGCGCGCCAGTCGCGGCCTCGACCCGCAGCTGATCAAGGAAATCGAAAAACAGTACGGCTTCGACAAACCGGCCCCGGAACGCCTGTGGCTGATGCTCAAGAGCTATGCGCAACTGGACTTCGGCAAAAGCTTTTTCCGCGGCGCCACGGTCACCGACCTGATCCTGGAAAAAATGCCGGTGACCATTTCCCTCGGTCTGTGGGCGACGCTCATTACTTATCTGGTGTCGATCCCGCTGGGCATCCGCAAAGCCGTGCACCATGGCAGCCATTTCGACATCTGGAGCAGCACCGCGATCATCATCGGTTACGCGATGCCGGCGTTCCTGTTCGCGATGTTCCTGATCGTGGTGTTCGCCGGCGGCACCTCGCTGAACTGGTTCCCCGTGCGCGGCCTGGTCTCGGACAACTTTGAATCGCTGTCCACCGTGGGCAAGATCGCCGACTACTTCTGGCACCTGGTATTGCCGGTAACGGCGCTGGTGATCGGAGGTTTCGCCACGTTGACCATCCTCACCAAGAACTCCTTCCTCAACGAAATCACTCGCCAGTACGTGGTCACCGCCCGCGCCAAAGGCATGAGCGAACGCCGCGTGCTCTACGGCCACGTGTTCCGCAACGCGATGCTGTTGGTGGTGTCGGGCATTCCCCAGGCGTTCATCAGCGTATTTTTTGCCGGTTCGCTGCTGATCGAAGTGATCTTCTCCCTCGACGGCCTCGGCCGCATGAGTTACGAAGCGGCAGTGTCGCGGGACTATCCGGTGGTGTTCGGCTCGCTGTTCATCTTCACGCTGTTCGGCCTCCTGATAAAACTGGTCGGCGACCTCTGCTACACCCTGGTCGATCCGCGTATCGACTTCGCCGCGAGGAACGCCTGATGTTCAAGCTCTCGCCGTTGGCGCGTCGACGTTTCGAGCGCTTCAAGAAAAACCGTCGCGGCTGGTGGTCGCTGTGGTTGTTTATCGGCCTGTTTCTGCTGACCCTAGGCGGCGAACTGATCGCCAACGACAAACCGCTGGTGGTCAGCTATCAGGGCTCGTTGTACTTCCCGGCCTTCAAGCGCCACACCGAACAGGAGTTCGGCGGACAACTGCCGTTCCAGGCCGACTATCGCAGTGACTATGTGCAGAAGCTGATCAACAAGGACGGCGGCTGGATGCTATTCCCGCCGATCCCGTTCAGCGACGACACGCCCAATTACGAGCTGAACAAACCGGCGCCGAGCCCGCCGTCGAGCGTCAATTGGCTGGGCACCGACGATCAGGCGCGCGATGTGTTGGCCCGGGTGATTTTCGGCGCGCGGGTGTCGATTCTGTTTGCGCTGATGCTGACCGTTGTCAGCGCGCTGATCGGCATCGCCGCCGGCGCGCTGCAAGGCTATTACGGTGGCTGGGTGGACCTGATCGGTCAGCGCTTGCTGGAGGTCTGGTCGGGTTTGCCGGTGTTGTATTTGTTGATCATTCTGTCGGGGTTCGTCGAGCCGAATTTCTGGTGGTTGCTGGGGATCATGGCGTTGTTTTCCTGGCTGGCGCTGGTGGACGTGGTGCGCGCCGAGTTCCTGCGCGGGCGCAACCTGGAATACGTCAAAGCCGCGCGTGCGCTGGGCCTGACTGACCGCAAGGTGATCGTGCGGCACATCCTGCCCAACGCGATGAACGCGACCCTGAGTTACCTGCCGTTCATTTTGACCGGGGCGATATCGACGCTGACCGCGCTGGATTTTCTCGGTTTCGGCATGCCGGCCGGCAGTGCTTCGCTGGGCGAGTTGATCGGTCAGGGCAAGCAGAACCTGCAAGCACCATGGCTGGGCCTGACCGCGTTTTTCACGCTGGCGTTGATTCTTTCTTTGCTGGTGTTTATCGGTGAGGCGTTGCGAGATGCCTTTGACCCTCGATCTTGATCAAGCGGACGTTGATATGAGCAACCTGATCGAAATCCGTGACCTCTGCGTGGCCTTCAATGGCCAGACCGTGGTGCGCAATCTGTGCCTGGACATCCGCCCCGGCGAATGCCTGGCGCTGGTCGGCGAGTCGGGATCCGGCAAATCGGTGACCGCACACTCGATCCTGCAATTGCTGCCCGAGACCGGCACCCAATCCACTGGCAGCATTCGTTACCGCGGCAAGGAACTGCTCGGCGCTTCATCGAAGGTGTTGCGCGAGCTGCGCGGCAATCGCATCGCGATGATTTTCCAGGAGCCGATGACCTCGCTCAACCCGCTGCACAGCATTGAAAAGCAGATCGGCGAAACCTTGCTGCTGCACAAGGGAATGACCGGTAAACCGGCACAGGTACGGATTCTCGAATTGCTGCACCTGGTGGGTATCCAGAAACCCAAGGAACGGCTCAAGGCCTATCCCCATCAACTCTCCGGCGGCCAGCGGCAGCGGGTGATGATCGCGATGGCCCTGGCTTGCGAACCGGAATTGTTGATCGCCGACGAACCGACTACGGCGCTCGACGTCACGGTGCAGCGCAAGATCCTGATCCTGCTCAAATCACTGCAACAGCGGCTCGGCATGTCGCTGCTGCTGATCAGTCACGACCTCAATCTGGTGCGCAGCATTGCCCAGCGCGTGTGCGTGATGAAGGCCGGGGAAATCGTCGAACAGGCGCCCTGTGAAACGCTGTTCACCGAGCCGAAGCACCCTTACAGCTGCGTCCTGCTGAACGCCGAACCGGAAGGCGAAGCGTTGGCCCGGGACGCGCGCGAGAACGTTCTAGAAGTGGACAATCTGCACGTGCGATTCCCTCTCAGTGGCGGACTGTTTCAGCGCAAGACGTACTTGAACGCTGTGGACGGCATCAGCCTGAATGTCCAGCGCGGCAAGACCCTGGGGATTGTCGGCGAGTCCGGTTCCGGCAAGTCGACACTGGGTCAGGCGATTCTGCGTCTGCTCGACTCCGAAGGCGGCATTCGTTTTCAGGGTGAAGCGCTGGACGGCCTGACACAAAAGCAGCTGCGGCCGTGGCGCAAGAAAATGCAGGTGGTGTTCCAGGACCCATTCGGCAGCCTGAGCCCGCGGATGTCGGTGGCGCAGATCATCAGCGAAGGGCTTGAAGTGCACAGCCAGTTGACGGCGGACGAATGCAAGGCCGAGGTGATTCGGGCCTTGCAGGAAGTCGGCCTCGACCCGCAAAGCCGCCATCGCTATCCCCACGAATTCTCCGGCGGCCAACGCCAGCGCATCGCCATTGCCCGGGCGCTGGTGCTCAAGCCGGCGCTGATTCTGCTGGACGAGCCGACCTCGGCGCTGGATCGCACGGTGCAAAAACAAGTGGTCGCCCTGCTCCGCCAGCTTCAGGAAAAGCATGGCCTGACGTACCTGTTTATCAGCCACGACCTGGCGGTGGTCCGCGCCCTCGCCCACGACATGATCGTGATCAAGGACGGCAAAGTGGTGGAAAGCGGTGCCAGCCACGACGTGTTCGATTCGCCGCAGCATCCGTATACCAAAGAGCTGCTGGCGGCGGCGCATCCGCGGTAGGCACGACACCGAGTCGCCCCTTTCGCGAGCAGGCTCGCTCCCACATTGAAACGCGATCAACTGTGGGAGCGAGCCTGCTCGCGAAGAGGCCAGCACAAGCCACACACACTCAGGATCAGCCAACATGAACACCACCGAAAGCCTCAAGGATTACCAGCGCGTTCGTCTGTTGGCGATCCGCTCTTTGTTCGAGATCATCGAGCAGTCGAGTGAAGGCACGGTGATTGTCGATCGCGACGCCAACATCGTCTGGATGAACGAGCGTTACGCACGCCGCTTCGGTCTGGAGTCGGCCGAAATAGCCATCGGCAAGCCCTGCGAAAGCGTGATCCCCGGCAGTCTGCTGCGTGAAGTGGTGCGCACCGGTCGGCCGATTCTGCTCGACATGCAAGACACCCCCAAAGAACCGCTGGTGGTGATGCGCCTGCCGATTCACGACGACGCCGGCGTGGTGATCGGCGCGATCGGGTTTGCCCTGTTCGACGAATTGCGCAGCCTGTCGCCGATGCTCAAGCGCTACATGAGCATGCAGGAAGAACTCGCTTCCACCCGCTCGCTGCTGCGGGCGCGGCAGACCAAGTACAACTTCGCGCACTTCATTGGCACCAGCGCCGCCAGCCTGGAAGTCAAGCGCCGCGCCCGGCGCAGTGCCAGCGCTGAATCGCCGGTGTTGCTGCTGGGTGAGACCGGTACCGGCAAAGAGCTGTTGGCGCAGGCGATTCACGGTGCCTCGCCACGCGCGCACAAAGCCTTCGTCAGCATTAACAGCGCGGCGATTCCCGAAGCGCTGCTGGAAGCCGAATTCTTCGGCACTGCCCCCGGCGCATTTACCGGCGCCGATCGCAAGGGTCGCGCCGGCAAGCTGCAGATCGCCCAGGGCGGCACGCTGTTCCTCGATGAAATTGGCGACATGCCGCTGCCGTTGCAAAGCAAACTGCTGCGGGTATTGCAGGAAAAGGAATTCGAACCGGTCGGCTCCAATGAGGTGATCCAGAGCGATGTGCGGGTGATCGCGGCAACGTCCACCGACCTTGAAGCGGCGATCAAACGCGGCGAATTCCGCGCCGATCTGTATTACCGCCTCAACGTGTTGCCGATCCAGGTACCGCCGTTGCGGGATCGACTCGATGACTTGCCGGCACTCAGCGAAGCCATCCTCGAAGAACTGCGCAGCCAGCATGAACTGAACCGCGAAGCGCTGTCATTGCTGGGGCAGCACGCCTGGCCAGGCAATATCCGCGAACTGCGCAACGTGCTGGAGCGCGCGGCATTGCTCAGTGATGATCTGCTGTTGAATGCACAGGACATTCGCGCGGCGATTGGCACGTTCACGCCGGTGGAGCGTGCGCAGTTGCGGGTGATTGAGCCGGTTGCGCATGAAACGTTCAGCGAGGCGCGAGAGCGCTTTGACCGGCAATTGATTGAAGCTGCCCTGACGCAATGTGGGGGGAAAGTCATTGAGGCAGCGGCGCAACTGGGGCTGGGGCGGTCGACGTTGTACAAAAAGATGGTGGCGTTGGGGATTGCAGAGTCTCCATAAAGAGACATGAATCTCTATAGCTAGACACGGCCTCTTCGCGGGCAAGCCCGCTCCCACAGGGACTTAGTTTCTTCGGATTGACTCAGTAACCTGTGGGAGCGGGCTTGCCCGCGATGAGGCCGGTCCTGCTAGATAAAGTCTCAAGATAGAGATAAATATTTCAACGACACTTCGAAAAACAATAAATATCCTTATATTTCAATACGTTATCTTCTTGGCACAAATCTCGCTAACGCCCTCTCCCACGAAAGATCCACCACAAAAATAACAATCCAGGAGACACACCATGAGTGTGATCATTGCCTTGGCAGCCCTCGCGCTGCTGATGCTTGCGGCCTACCGTGGCTACAGCGTTATCCTCTTCGCCCCGATTGCCGCGCTCGGCGCCGTACTGCTCACCGACCCTTCCGCCGTCGCCCCCGCGTTTACCGGGGTGTTCATGGAGAAAATGGTCGGTTTCATCAAACTGTATTTCCCGGTGTTCCTGCTCGGTGCGGTGTTCGGCAAGCTGATCGAATTGTCAGGCTTCTCGCGTTCCATCGTTGCGGCGGCGATTGGTCTGCTGGGCACGCGTCAGGCAATGCTGGTGATCGTGCTGGTCTGTGCGCTGCTGACCTATGGCGGCGTCTCCTTGTTCGTAGTGGTGTTTGCGGTCTATCCGTTTGCCGCGGAAATGTTCCGCCAGAGCAACATCCCCAAGCGCCTGATCCCGGCGACCATCGCCCTCGGCGCATTCTCGTTCACCATGGACGCCCTGCCCGGCACGCCGCAGATCCAGAACATCATCCCCAGCACCTTCTTCAACACCACCGCATGGGCGGCGCCGTGGCTGGGCGTGATCGGCGCGATTTTCGTGTTCTGCGCCGGCATGCTGTTCCTTCAGCGCCAGCGCAACAAGGCCCAGCGCGCCGGTGAGGGTTACGGCACCGACCTGCGCAACGAGCCGGAAACCGCGCCCGACATCAAGCTGCCCAACCCATGGATCGCCCTCTCGCCATTGCTGGCGGTGGGCATCATGAACCTGCTGTTCACCCAGTGGATTCCGCAGTGGTACGGCAAGACCCACAGCCTCGCACTGCCGGGCATGACCGCGCCGGTGACCACCGAAATCGCCAAACTCACGGCGATCTGGGCGGTTCAGGCAGCGTTGCTGGTGGGCATCATTATGGTGCTGGTATTCGGCTTCAAAGCGATTCGCAGCAAGCTGGCCGAAGGCAGCAAAAGTGCGGTCAGCGGCGCGCTGCTGGCGGCGATGAACACTGCGTCGGAATACGGGTTTGGTGCGGTGATCGCGTCCCTGCCGGGCTTTCTGGTGCTGGCCGACTGGCTCAAAAGCATTCCCGACCCGCTGGTCAACGAAGCGATTACCGTGACCCTGCTGGCCGGCATCACCGGCTCGGCGTCGGGCGGCATGAGCATCGCGCTGGCGGCCATGGCCAACGACTTCATCGCCGCGGCCCATGCGGCCAATATCCCGCTGGAAGTGCTGCACCGCGTCGCCGCCATGGCCAGCGGCGGCATGGACACCCTGCCGAACAACGGCGCCGTTATCACCTTGCTGGCGGTGACGGGCCTGACCCACCGCGAAGCCTACAAAGACATTTTCTGTATTACGCTGATCAAGACCCTGGCGGTTTTTGTGGTGATCGGCACCTTCTACGCCACTGGCATTGTGTGAGGTATTCATGACTTCTCTTTCGGGCAAGACCGCATTGGTCACCGGCTCCACCAGCGGCATCGGCCTGGGCATCGCCCTCAGCCTGGCCAAGGCTGGCGCCAACTTGATCCTCAATGGTTTCGGCGATGCTTCGGCGGTGATTGCAGAGGTTGCACAGTTCGGTGGCAAGGTCGGCCATCACCCCGCCGATGTCAGCGACCCGGCGCAGATTGCCGACATGATCGCGTACGCCGAGCGCGAGTTTGGCGGCGTGGATATTCTGGTCAACAACGCCGGGATCCAGCATGTGGCGTCGGTGGAAGACTTCCCCGTGGAGCGCTGGGATTCGATCATCGCGATCAACCTGTCGTCAGTGTTCCACAGCACCCGACTGAGCTTGCCCGGCATGCGCGCCAAAGGTTGGGGACGGATCATCAACATCGCTTCGGTGCATGGCCAGGTGGGCTCGGTGGGCAAGGCCGCGTACGTTGCGGCCAAGCATGGGGTGATCGGTTTGACGAAGGTGGTCGGACTGGAAACAGCCAAGTCCAACGTCACCTGCAACGCGATTTGCCCGGGCTGGGTGTTGACCCCGCTGGTGCAAAAGCAGATCGATGACCGCATCGCCACCGGGATTGAACCGCAGCAGGCGCAGCATGATTTGCTGGCCGAGAAGCAACCGTCGCTGGAGTTCGTCACGCCGCCGCAGTTGGGCGAGCTGGTGCTGTTTCTATGCAGTGAAGCCGGCAGCCAGGTGCGGGGCGCGGCATGGAATATTGATGGTGGGTGGTTGGCGCAGTAAACCTGTGGCGAGGGAGCTTGCTCCCGCTCGGCTGCGCAGCAGTCGTGTTTGGGGCGGCTTCGCCACCCAGCGGGAGCAAGCTCCCTCGCCACAAGAGCCCTGTGTATACATAGAACAAGAGGCAAAAAAATGTCCGACATCCTCTGGCAACCCGACGCCAAGCGCATCGCCAACTCGCGCATGGACGCTTTCCGGCGCTTCATCAATCAACGGCACCACCTGCATGTCGCCGACTACGCCGATTTGCACCAATGGTCCATCGATCAACGGATCGACTTCTGGCAAGCGATCGTCGACTTCTTCGACATCCGCTTCCACACGCAACCCGATGCCGTGCTGATCGAAGGCGCTCACATGCCCAGTGCCCAGTGGTTCCCCGGCGCCACCCTGAACTTCGCCGAGCACCTGCTGCGTCGCCGTGATGACGCCGTCGCCGTGATTGCCATCGCCGAAAACGGCCAGCGCGAACAGCTCACCTGGGCTGAACTGGCCGAGCACGTCGCCGGTTTCCAGAACAGTTTGAAAGCCTGCGGCGTCGGCCTCGGCGACCGCGTGGCCGCGTGCATGCCCAATACCTGGCAAACCCTGGTCGCCATGCTCGCCACCACCAGCCTCGGGGCCATCTGGTCCTGTTCGTCGCCGGACTTCGGCACCCAAGGGGTGATCGACCGCTTTGGCCAGATCGAACCGAAAGTGCTGATCACCTGCGCCGGTTACCGCTACGCCGGCAAGGACATCGACCAAAGCGCCAAGGTCAACGAAATCCTTGCACGCCTGCCGTCGCTGCAACAGCTGATCGTCGTGCCTTACGCTCGACCACAAGCGCGCATCGCAGACTTCCACACGCAGGCGGCTGTGGCGCTGTGGGATGAGTTCTACGAACCGGGCGGCGCGCCGGATTTCGTCGCCGTGCCGTTCGCCCATCCGCTGTACATCCTCTATTCCAGCGGCACCACCGGCGTGCCCAAATGCATCATCCACAGCACCGGCGGCGTGCTGTTGCAGCACGTCAAAGAACATGGCTTGCATTGCGATCTGGGCCCCGGCGATCGCTTGTTTTACTACACCACCTGCGGCTGGATGATGTGGAACTGGCTGGTCTCGGCCCTGGCGGTGGACAGCGCCGTGGTCCTATATGACGGCTCGCCGTTTCACCCCGGCCCCGAGCGCTTGATCGACCTGATCGAAGACGAGCGCATCAGCGTGTTCGGCACCAGCCCCAAGTACCTCTCGACCCTGGAAAGCCATGGCGTCAAACCTCGTTCGAGCCACGATCTCGGGCGCCTGAAAACCTTGCTCTGTACCGGCTCCGCGTTATCGCCCCAAAGCTACGATTACGTTTATCGCGACGTCAAAAATGACCTGTGCCTGGCCTCGATGTCCGGTGGCACGGACGTCGTGTCGTGCTTCGTCAATGGCAATCCGTTGCAAGCAGTGCGTCGCGGCGAAATACAAGGCAAGAGCCTGGGCATGGCCGTCGAAGTCTGGAACGACGCCGGTGCAGCGGTCATTGGCGAAAAAGGTGAGCTGGTGTGCACCCGGCACTTCCCGGCCATGCCGATCGGATTGTGGAATGACCCGACCGGCGAAAAGCTGCACGCCTCCTACTTCAGCCAGTTTCCCGGCGTCTGGGCCCAGGGTGACTATGCCGAGCAACTGGCTCACGGCGGGATGATGATTCACGGACGTTCGGACGCGGTCCTCAACCCCGGCGGCGTGCGCATCGGCACGGCGGAGATCTACCGTCAGGTGGAAAAAGTCCCACAGGTCATCGACAGCGTCGCCATTGGTCAGCAATGGCAGGACGACGTGCGCGTGGTGTTGTTTGTACGCCTGAGCGATGGCGTGGCGCTGGACGAGGCCCTGCAACAGCACATTCGCGACGTCATCCGCGCCAACACCACACCTCGGCATGTGCCGGCGAAGATCGTCGCGGTGACCGACATTCCACGGACCATCAGCGGCAAGGTGGTGGAACTGGCGGTGCGCAACGTGGTGCATGGCCAACCGGTGAAAAATACCGATGCACTGGCCAATCCCGAAGCGCTGGAACAGTACCGCGACCGCCCGGAGCTCCTTGATTG
Source organism: Pseudomonas fluorescens (assembly GCF_902497785.1). Taxonomy (GTDB): domain Bacteria; phylum Pseudomonadota; class Gammaproteobacteria; order Pseudomonadales; family Pseudomonadaceae; genus Aquipseudomonas; species Aquipseudomonas fluorescens_BO. The sequence goes on along the minus strand of NZ_CABVHK010000011.1, from coordinate 94,222 downwards.
ACGGGCCTCTTCGGGCTTTCAACGAAGGCAGGTTTGACTCGCAGGCCTGCCTGACCGAAGCTGGCAACCTTGCCAAAGCTTGCCAGCTCCCGGATTACTGCATGCCCCAGTCCCGCCGCTACCTGATCATCAGCCTCTGCGTGTTGTTTGCCATCGGCCTTGCCTGGCTGTACCTGCGCAGCACGACCCCGGTCATTCCCGAAGCGATCAAACGTGGCTACAGCGAAGCGCTGACCCAGGCGCGCGCAGGTCAGCCGGGGGCCGCGCGAGTGCTTTATCAGCAGTTAGGTCGCCCGGACATTTCACCCAAACGCCGGGTCTGGCTGCATGCCGAACTGCCCAATTACCCCAGCCCCCAGGCGCTGAAGCTGGCGACTGCCGACTTGCAACACGAGTCCGCCGACGTGCGCATCGCCGCGATCAAAAGCATCAGTGGGCTGGTTCCCGGTGGTCAGCGCAGCCTGCTGCTGGGGCCGCTGCTCGAGGACGGCGAACACAGTGTCCGGCTGGCCGCAGTGAACGCATTACTGGGGCTGTCGCCGGACAATCTGGGGTTGTATTTCGGGCCCTTGCAACAGGCTGTGGACGCTTGGGAACAGTTGCTCGGCGCGGCCCCGGAAAGCGCCGACAACCAATATCAGCTGGCCCGCCTGCACTTGCACAATGGCGAATTCAAAGCGGCGCAACAGGCGCTGGATAATACCTTGCGCCTGGCCCCGGACAACCTGCCCGCGCTGGTGATGCAAATCGAAGTGCTGGACAAGTTGGGGCAAGGCGAGGCGGCCCGGCTGCTGCTGGCCAAACAGCTGAAGGCCCAGCCCGATTCCGCCTACCTGCAACATGCCCTCGGGCTCTGGTTGCTGCATCACGGCCAGAGTGAGTTCGCCCTGCTCGGCCTGTCCAAAGCCGTGGAGCTCGACCCGGACAACAAGGATTATCGCTACGACCTGGCCACCACCTTGCACGATGAACAGGAGCTGGAAGCGGCGCAGAAACAACTGCAGGAAATCGTCCAGCGCCACCCCGCCGACCGCAAGGCCCGGGTGCTGTTGATCAACTACTGGAAAGAAAGCGGACAGTTGCAGAACGTGCAGATCCTGTTGGCGCAGCTCGAACAACTCAATCCCGACGACCCGGCGTTGCAGCAAGGCCTTTGAAAAATCGCAGCGTCCGCAGGCTGCGATTTTTTGCTTTACACCATTCTCAGCAACAAAGTGCGGAACGCTTATCTCGGCCAACGGTCAAGTGATCAGGCAGTTCATTCAGGCTCTTCAGGCCTGCTGCCTCGCTTCCCCTAGTCATGAGAGGGCTTTTTTTGTCTACATCTAACGAGTTGTTCAGTGCAAAAGCCGCCACCGGCATCGAAGGTCTGGATGACATCCTGGCCGGCGGATTGTCCCGCGGTCATGTGTTTTTGCTTGAGGGCGAACCCGGCACCGGCAAAACCACCGTCGCTTTGCAATATCTGATCGCCGGCGCCAAATCCGGCGAGCGCTCGTTGTACATCACCCTGTCCGAAACCGAACGCGAACTACGTCAAGGGGCCTTGTCCCATGGCTGGGAGCTGGATGAAAACATCCACATCTTCGAGCTGACGCCACCGGAAAGCCTGCTCAATGCCGAGCATCAACAAAGCCTGTTGTACTCCTCGGACCTCGAACTGGGCGAAGCCACCAAGCAGATCTTCGAAGTGGTCGAACGGGTCAAGCCGACCCGTGTGGTGCTCGACAGCCTCTCCGAAATTCGCCTGTTGGCGCAAAGCTCCCTGCGCTACCGCCGCCAGATCCTCGCGATCAAACACTACTTCGTGCGCTATGACGCCACGGTGGTGCTGCTGGACGACCTGACCACTGAATCCCTCGACAAAACCGTGCACAGCGTCGCCCACGGGGTTATTCGCCTTGAAGAACTGACGCCCAACTATGGCGCCGAGCGCCGGCGCGTCCGCGTGGTCAAATACCGTGGACAAAAGTATCGCGGCGGTTTTCACGACTTCACCATCATGGGCGACGGTGTGCACGTGTTCCCGCGCCTGGTCGCGGCCGAACATCGCGGCGAGTACGTGCGCACCCAACTCACCAGCGGCATCCGCGAAATGGACGCCCTGCTCGGCGGTGGCATCGAGACCGGGTCCAGCACCCTCATCCTCGGCCCGGCCGGTACTGGCAAATCGCTGATCTCGATGATCTTCGCCGCTGCCGCCGTGGCGCGCGGGGAAAAAGCCGCGCTGTTCATTTTCGATGAAGAACTCGGCTTGCTGTTCGAGCGCATGCGCAACATGGGCATCGACCTGAAAGCCCTGCAAGACACCGGCAATCTGTTGATCGAGCAAGTGGATGCGGCGGAATTGTCCCCCGGCGAGTTTTCCCACCGGGTTCGCCGCTGCGTCGACCAGCAACAAATCAAAACCGTGGTCATCGACAGCATCAACGGCTATCAGGCGGCAATGCCCGAAGAAAACGCCCTGGTGCTGCACATGCATGAACTGCTGCTCTACCTCAATCGCCGCGGCGCCGCGACCTTCATGACCGTTGCCCAGCACGGACTGGTCGGCGACATGCAGGCCCCGGTCGATATCACCTACCTGGCCGATTCGGTGATCCTGCTGCGCTACTTCGAGGCGCTGGGCCAGGTTCGCCGTGCGATCTCGGTCATCAAGAAACGTACCGGCAGCCATGAAACCACCATCCGCGAATACCGTATCAGCCAGCAAGGCATGACCATTGGCGAGCCACTGGACGCGTTCCAGGGCGTGTTGCGCGGTGTACCGACCTACGTCGGCGAAACCCCACCCTTGCTTAAGGACAAAAACCCGTGACGGTGCAGCTAGCGACGTCCGAGCGCGCGATCATTCTCGCGCCGCTGGGACGTGACAGCCAAATCGCACTGTTGATGCTCAACGAAGCGGGTTACGACGGCGTCATCACCCGGGATCTGATCGGCTTGTGCGCCGAGCTTGAGCAAGGGGCGGGCCTGCTGTTGATCTCCTCCGAGGCATTGTTGGGCGCTGATCTCGAACCGCTGTTCGGGCTGATCGAACAGCAACCGACCTGGTCCGATCTGCCGATTGTGCTGATGACCTACCATGGCGGCCCGGAACAGAATCCCGCCTCACGTTTCGGCCCGCAACTGGGCAACATCACCTTTCTCGAGCGCCCTTTTCATCCGGTAACCCTGATCAGCCTGGTGACCACTGCGTTGCGCGGACGACGACGACAGTACGAAGCCAGGGACCGGCTGGTCGATCTCAGTCAGAGCGAGCTGCGCCTGCAAACCACCCTTGAAACCCTGGAACAGCAGGTCGAGGAACGCACCGCGCAGTTGCGCCACAACGAAGAAGCCCTGCGCCAGTCGCAGAAGATGGAAGCGGTCGGTCAGCTCACCGGCGGCATTGCCCACGACTTCAACAACATGCTGACCGGGATCATCGGCAGCCTCGAGCTGCTGCGCCGGCGGTTGTCCCGTGGCCGCACTGAAGACCTCGACAGCCTGATCGACCTCGGCGTGACGTCGGCCAACCGCGCGGCCAGCCTGACCCACCGCTTGCTGGCGTTCTCGCGGCGCCAGTCGCTGGATTCCAAGCCGGTCGAAATGAACGAGCTGGTGGTGTCCATGGGCGAGCTGCTGCAGCGCAGCATCAATGAAAGCATCCAGCTCGACATGCAGTTGAACTCGCCATTGTGGGTAGCCGAGGCCGACCCCAATCAACTGGAAAGCGCCCTGCTCAACCTGGTGATCAATGCGCGGGATGCCATGCCCGACGGCGGCAAGCTGGTGGTCAGAACCGCCAATCAGTTTCTGGATCACGCCTTCACCGACGCCCACAGCAACCTGGAGCCGGGCGACTACGTGGTACTGAGCGTCACGGATACTGGTTGCGGCATGCCGGAATCCACGATGAATCGCGCCTTCGATCCTTTCTTCACGACCAAGCCCATCGGCCAGGGCACCGGCCTGGGGTTGTCGATGATTTATGGTTTCAGCAAACAATCGCGCGGGCACGTGGCCATTGACAGTGAAGTGGGCAAAGGCACCACCGTGAGCCTGTATCTGCCGCGGTTTGGCGGCGATGTACCTCAGGACGATCCGCAAGACGTCCAGCATCCCTTGTTGGCTCAGGAAGGCGAAACGGTGCTGATCGTCGAGGATGACCCGGCAGTGCGGGTGCTGGTGAGTACAGTGCTGGGCGAGCTGGGTTATGCCTTTGTCGAGGCGGGCGATGCCGACAGCGCGGTGCCGATTCTCGATTCCGCACAGCGTATCGATCTGATGATCAGTGACGTCGGGTTACCGGGCATGAACGGCCGGCAACTGGCGGAAATCGGCAGGCAGTACCGGCCCGACCTGAAAGTGCTGTTCATCACCGGCTACGCGGAACACGCGGCGGTACGCGGCGGATTCCTCGATCCGGGCATGCAGATGATCACCAAGCCGTTTACCTTCGACCTGCTGACAGCGAAGGTGCGGGAGATGATCCGCATTTGACGCCACTCAATCCCGGCGTAGGAGCTGCCGAAGGCTGCGATCTTTTGATCTTGCTTTTCATAAGATCAAAAGATCGCAGCCTTCGGCAGCTCCTACAGGGTCCGGTTTACGACAGCATGTCCTGCATCAATTCCTGCAAAACATCCAGATCGAACGGTTTGCCCAGAATCGGCGCCTTGCGCGTGATAGGGCTGTCGGTCTCGCGGATTTCCTGCGGGTAGCCGCTGATGAAAATCACTTTGAGTTCCGGTCGCAGTTTCACGGCGGGTTCGGCGATCTGCACGCCAGAGATGCCGCCCGGCAGACGAAAATCGGTAATCATCATGTCCAGATGCGGCTTGCTCGCCAGAATTTCGAAGGCCTGCTCGCCGTTTTCGGCCTGCAATACCCGGTAGCCCTCACCCGACAGATAGGCCGACAGCACCATCAGAATCGAGGGGTCATCTTCGACGATCAATACGACGTCTTGTGCATCTTCACTCATGGGAAGCCTATGTTCGGTCAATAGCTGCTGATACGACCGTGAGGTCGATCAGAGGTTGCGTTTTTCTGGCTGTTTTCCTACAGCGGCAGACAAACGCGAAACAAGGCGCCTTCGCCAATCCGGCTCTCGACGGTAATGGTACCGCCATGGGCGGTCACAATCTGTTCCGAAATAAACAACCCCAGGCCCAGACCGGCGACGGCATGTTTAGCCGTCACCCGTTCAAACTGCTGGAAAATGCGTTTCTGGTTTTCTTCGCCAATGCCGATCCCGTGATCGCGCACTTCCACCAGGGCCTGACCGTTGTCACTGTACACCTTCACGGTGATCGGGCTCTTGGCACCGTAACGCAACGCGTTGGTCAGCAGGTTGGAAATCACCTGTTCAATGCGAAATTCGTCCCAGCGGCCCTCCACCGTTTGCCCGGCCTCCAGGGAGACGGAGCACTCGGCGGCGTCGATCTGCGGCGCAAAATTCTGCAACAGGTTGCGCACCAGCGCCGACAAATCGAAGCGCGTCGGTCGGATCGACAATTTGCCGGTGCGAATCCGCGAGACGTCGAGCATGTCTTCGATCAGCCGGATCAGGCTTTTGATCTGCCGTTCATCGCGGTCGACCATTGCGTGCATCTTGTCCAGGGCGAACGCCGCGGCATTGTCGCGGGCCAGGTGCATCTTGCGCAGCTGGGTTTCGAGAATCAGGCCATTGAGCGGCGTGCGCACTTCGTGGGCGACAATCGACATGAAGTCATCGCGCATGCGCACCGCCTGCTCCAGCTCCAGCTGTGTGCTCTGCAACTGCTTGAGCAGCGCTTCCTGTTCGCGACGGCTCTGCTCGAGGGCTTCGACCTGTTGCTTCATCGCCTTGCTCTGGCGGTACAGATCGACGAACACGTTGACCTTGCTCTTGACCGCGTGGATATCCAGCGGTTTATGCAGAAAGTCCACGGCGCCGCTTTCGTAGCCCTTGAACGCATAGTTCAATTCACGACCGGCGGCACTGACAAACACAATCGGGATGTTCTTGGTTTTCTCGGTGCCGCGCATCAATTCGGCCAGCTCGAAACCATTCATGCCGGGCATCTGCACGTCGAGAATGGCCATGGCGAATTCGTGTTGCAGCAGCAGCGACAAGGCTTCGTCGGCGGACAAGGCTTTGTAGACCAGGCGGTCTTCACGCTTGATCAGCGCTTCGAGCGCCAACAGGTTCTCCGGCAGATCGTCGACGATCAGCAGTTTGGCTTGAATGTTACTTAGCATGCTATTCGTTCCAGCTCGACAAGCAGACGGCCGATGCCGCGTATAGGGAGTATGTGGTCTGGCTGAAGCACATCCAGCGCTGCCCGGGGCATGACGGCGACCTGCGCCTCGTCGGGGTCCTGCACGATGGTCAGGCCGCCGCGTTGCTTGACATGCGCCATGCCGCTCGCGCCGTCGCGGTTAGCGCCGGTCAACAACACAGCGGCAAGCTTCGGGCCGTAGGCGTCGGCAGCCGACTCCAACAGGAAGTCGATGGCCGGCCGCGAATAATGCACGCGGTCTTCGAGGCTCAAGGACAGCGTGCGGTCCTGCTCCACCGACAAGTGATAACCCGGCGTGGCGAAATACAGCGTTCCGGCTTCGACCGGCGTCTTGTCACTGGCCTCTTGCACCCGCAGCGACACGCGTCGGGCAAACACTTCGGCCAAGTGGCTACGACGCTCGTCCGGCAAGTGCAAGACCACAATGATGGGCAGCGCAAAGCCTTTGCGCAGAGGGCTGAGAATATTCAGCAACGCCTCCACACCACCGGCGGATGCGCCAATCACAATGGCTTCGACTGAAGGCAGGATAGCGGCGTCGTTCATGATTTTCGGTAGATCCGTTCTTGTTTGACCAACGGCTCGAACTGCTTGCCGAAGGCCGAAAAATCCGGAGTTTCCTTACTGCCCAGCACCAGGAAACCGCGATGGCACAGCGACTCGTGGAACAATCCGAACGCGCGATCCTGAAGTTTTTTATTGAAATATATCAATACGTTACGGCACGAAATTAATTGAGTTTCTGAAAAGACACTGTCGGTCGCGAGGCTGTGATCGGCGAAGGTCACGTTTTCACACAGGCTCTTGTCGAAAATCGCGTAGCCGTAAGCCGCCGTGTAGTAGTCGGCGAATGAACACTGACCACCGGCCTGCTGATAATTGGAGGTGTAGGCGCGGACATTTTCCATGGAGAAAATCCCCTGCTTGGCCTTGTCCAGCGAACGCGGGTTGATATCGGTGGCGTAGATGATGGTGCGGTCCAGCAAGCCTTCTTCGCGCAACAGGATCGCCATCGAGTAAACCTCTTCACCGGTGCTGCAACCGGCGATCCAGATCTTGATCGACGGATAGGTCTTGAGCAGCGGCACCACTTCCTGGCGGATGGCGAGGAAGTGCGAAGGATCGCGGAACATTTCGCTGACCGGAATCGTCAGCAATTGCAGCAGTTGCATAAACGCCGTCGGATCGTGCAGGACCTTTTCCTGCAGGGCGGAAATGGTCGCGCACTCGAACTGGCCCAACGCGTGCTGGACGCGGCGCTTGATCGAGGCGCCGGAATAATCGCGAAAGTCATAGCTGTATTTGAGGTAGATCGCCTCAATCAGCAAGCGCAATTCGATTTCGGTGTTCCGTTCCACTAGAAGCTTTCCACTAGATGCTGCATTAGATGCGTTCCATTTTCGGCAACCACACACGAATCAACGAGAACAGGCGATCCAGGTCGATGGGCTTGGCCAGGTAATCGTTGGAGCCCGCCTGAAGGCAGCGCTCCTGATCGTCCTTCATCGCCTTTGCCGTCACCGCAATGATTGGCAGCTTGCGCCAGCGCGGGTCCTTGCGGATCTCGATGGTGGCTTCGAAACCATCCATCTCCGGCATCATCACGTCCATCAACACCAGATCGATGTCCTCGACTTCATTCAACTTTTCAATCGCCTCACGACCGTTCCGGCCAATGACCACGACTGCACCCTTTTGCTCCAGCGCGCTGGTGAGGGCGAAGATGTTACGGACATCGTCGTCCACCAACAGCACCTTGCGGCCCTCGAACACCTTGTCGCGGCTGCGCGCAGTCTTGAGCATCTTCTGCCGCTCATGGGACAACTTCGATTCAACTTTGTGCAGAAAGAGTGTGACCTCATCCAGCAGCCGTTCCGGAGAGCGTGCACCCTTGATGATGATCGAGCGCGAATACTTGCGCAGTTCGGCCTCTTCATCGCGGGTCAGGTTGCGCCCGGTATAGACGATGACCGGCGGGAACGAGCAGATGTCCTCGGTGGACATGCGCTTGAGCAGATCGTTGCCTAGCATGTCAGGCAATTTCAGGTCGATGATCATGCAGTCGAATATCGTCGTGCGCAGCAGCTCGAGCGCTTCCTGGGCGAAACCGACGGCGGTGATCTCGATGTCCTCGTCGCCGATCAGCCGCGCAATGCTGTCGCGCTGCAAGTCATCGTCCTCGACCAACAGCACGCGCTTGACCTTCTGGGTCAGCTTGGCTTCCAGGCGGGCAAACACGTCCTTGAGCTCTTCGCGAGTGGTCGGTTTGACCGCGTAACCGATCGCACCCATGTGCATCGCCGCCTCGACACGGTCTTCAACGGAAATCACGTGCACCGGAATGTGCCGGGTTTGCGCGTTCTCCTTCAGGCGTTGCAGCACGGTCAGGCCGGAATGATCGGGCAGGCGCATGTCCAGCAGGATCGCGTCAGGAATGTAATCCCGGGCCAGGTCGTACCCTTCATCGGCACCGTGGGCCACCAGGCACTGATAACCCAACTCATGCGCAAGATCGTAGAGGATGTGCGCAAAGTTAGGCTCATCTTCCACCACGAGAATGCAACGCGTGTTGAACGGCGCTTTGGTGCGGTCGTCATTGAAGCGCGGTATATCGACTTCTGCGATCAGCGGCACCAGCGCGGCAGTGGCCACCCTCGGCGTTGGCACCACCGGCGAAGTCTTTATCGGCTGCGGCGAGGTCTCCCCCGGCTCGACGTATTGCTGCGGCAGCACCAGGGTAAACACACTGCCCTGCCCCGGTTCGCTGGTGACGCTGATCGAACCGCCGAGCAACGCCGCCAGATCACGGGAGATCGACAGACCGAGGCCGGTGCCGCCGTAACGGCGATTGGTGGTGCCATCGGCCTGGCGGAACGCTTCGAAAATGCTCTCCTGCTGATCCGCCGCGATACCAATCCCGGAGTCACGAACCACGAAAGCGATGCCGTCGTTCGGCTGACTGGCAATGGTCAGGCTGACCGAACCTTTCTCGGTGAACTTGACCGCGTTCGACAGCAGGTTCTTGATCACTTGCTCCAGACGCTGGCGGTCGGTGTAGATCATCATCGGTGAACCGGGTTGCAGATCGACCTGGAAGTCCAGCCGCTTGTCAGTCGCCAAGGGCTGGAACATTCCGCGCAACCCGTCCACCAGGCGCGCGACGCTGGTGTTCTCCGGGCGCACCTCGAGTTTGCCGGCCTCGACCTTGGAGATATCGAGGATGTCGTTGATCAGGTTCAGCAGGTCATTACCGGCAGAATAGATCGACTCGGCGAATTTCACCTGCTCGGCGCTGAGGTTGTCCTGGGGGTTTTCCGCCAGCAACTTGGCCAGGATCAACGAACTGTTCAACGGCGTACGCAGTTCGTGGGACATGTTGGCGAGGAATTCGGACTTGTACTTGCTCGAGCGCTGCAATTCTTCGGCACGTTCTTCCAACTGGGCCTGGGCCTGATTGAGTTCGGTGTTCTTCAAGTCCATGGCATCTCGCTGGTCAGCCAGGATCTGCGCCTGATCGGCGAGCTGTTCGTTGGTCTGCTCCAGCTCCACCTGCTGGGTTTCCAGATGCGCCTGGGATTCCTTGAGAATCCGCGACTGCTCTTCCAGTTCCTCGTTGGCAGTCTTGAGTTCCTCCTGCTGAACCTGCAGCTCTTCATTAAGCTGCTGGGTCTCGGCGAGCACTTCCTGGAGACGTTGGCGATAGCGCGCGGCTTCGATAGACGTGCCGATATTGCTGGATATCAGTTCGAGGAGTTCGATGTCGCGCTCGTCCAGTGGCCGCAGGAAACCGAGCTCGATCACGCCGTTGACCCGCTCATCGTCACTGGTTGGCACCACCAGAACGCTGTGCGGCAGGCCTTCGCCCAGACCGGACGTGACCTTGAAGTAATCGGTCGGAACGTGGTCGAGGCGGATCAGACGCGCCAGTTGAGCGACCTGGCCGACAATCCCCTCACCGCTGTAGATCTGCTGATCGCGTTCCTCCTGCTCGCGGGAAAAACCATACGACGCGACGCGCTTGAGGCCACCGTGTTCTTCACGCACGTAAATGGCGGCAACGGCGGTGCCGAGGTATTGCGCACAAAACTGCAGAATGTTGCGACCCAGGGTATTGAGCGACAGTTGCCCCAGTACCTGCTCGGCCAGTTCGGTCTGGCCGTTGCGCAGCCAGGCTTGCTGCTCCAGGCGATGGGCGCTGGCCTGTTGCGCTGCGAGCGTGGCGCCGTAGCTTTGCGAGAGGTTGATCAAATCCCGACGGCCGATGTAGGCGAGCAAGGCGCTGATACCGAGGACAAACACAAGGTACAGGCTGATGCTCCAGATCGTGGTGCGGCGCACTTCCTCGTTGCGCGCGGCGCGCAACTGCTGCTCCATCTCGATCACGTCTTCGAATTGCTTGCGAATCTCGTCGGTCAGGCGTTTGCCGCGCCCGGCCTTGACGACACTGCGGTAATCACCGTTCGCGCGCTGCATGTCGATCATGCTCTGCGCGTAGCTGGCCCATTCACCCTGCAAGGCCTCAAGCCTTCGCAAGCGATCCGTCTGCACCGGGTTGTCCGCGGTCAGTTCGAGCAAGGTCTTGACCGCCACTGCGACGCGTGGCCGGGCGGTTTCGTAGGGTTCGAGGAATTTCTCGTCACCACTGAGCAGGAAGCCACGCATGCCGGTTTCCAGATCAACGGTCAGTTTCACCGCTTCATTGGCGTTATTGATCACCCGGTCAGTGTGCTCGACCCACTGGATCACCGACAGTAAATAGGTGATCAGCGAGACAAAAAACACCGCACTGAGCACGCCCACACCCAACGGCAGGCTGACGTTGCGGCTCAGGAGTTTACGGAATCGTTGCTCATCAACCGAAGACGCAGTGGTCATGGGGAAGCCTTGTCGAACTGTTGAAAGCCACGGAGTTTGCCCCAAATCGGCCGTATTGATCCAATTTTCTGACGTGATTTCACGCAAAATCCTACATTCAGCTGCTCCAGCGCAAAGGAGCGGTTACCCTTGCAGGGCTGAGTGCAGCTATTCTTTTTCCTGGGTGTCCGGGAACTTGTCGGGCTTCGCTACTTACTGATGCAAGAGCCCGGTGATTTTGATCGACCGGCCCACCGTACTTTCCATTTTTGAGAGCCCCATTATGTCCGCCGAAAAATCCGTCATCCTGGTCGTAGAAGACGACGACATCGTGCGCATGCTGATCGTCGATGTCCTGGAGGAGCTGGAATTCAAGGTATTGGAGGCAGATGGATGCGAACAGGCGCTGGCGTTTCTCAACGATGAAGATCAATACATCGATCTGATGATGACCGACGTCGGCTTGCCAGTGATGGATGGCCGCGAACTCGCCACACAGGCACGCCTGGTTCGCCCGGAGCTGCCCATCCTGTTCGCCAGCGGCTATGCCGAGAGCATCGATGCGCCGGCGGGGATGCACGTAATCGGCAAGCCTTTCTCCATCGATCAGTTGCGCGACAAAGTCAGAAGCATTCTCGCGCAAGCCTGAGCGCTGCGGCCTCGGGAATCGTCAGCGCCTGTGGTTTAATTGCGCCCCGCTTTCTTCCCGCCCCGCCCCAAGGCCCGCTTTAAGGAATGTTTCTGCATGAGCCAAACCCGCGCAACCAAAGTCCTGGTCATTGGTTACGTCTGGCCCGAACCCGCTTCTTCGGCGGCCGGCGGGCATATGATGCAGATCCTCGATACCTTTTTGCAGCAAGGCTGGGACATCACGTTCAGCAGTCCGGCGCGCAGCGGCGAACATCGGGCCGACTTAACGGCGCTGGGCATTGCCGAAGTACCGATCGAGCTGAACAACAGCAATTTCGACACCTTCATCACCGAACTGGCCCCGGATGTCGTGATGTTCGACCGTTTCATGATGGAAGAGCAGTTCGGCTGGCGCGTTGAAAAGCATTGTCCCGACGCGGTGCGGGTGCTCGAGACATCGGACCTGCAAAGCCTGCGCGATGCCCGGCATCAGCGGCTCAAGCAGCGTTTGAAAGACAGTGATGACGCCAATGACTTCAGCGCACTGTTCGCACCGGCGTTGCGCGAAGAATTCGAATTCATGGCCGACACGGACCTGGCCAAACGGGAAATCGCGGCGATTTATCGGTGCGACTTGAACCTGATGATCTCCGAGGTGGAAATCGAGTTACTGGTCGAGCAGTTCAAACTGCCGCGCGACCTGTTGCACTGGTGCCCGCTGATGGTCGATTTGCCGAGTCAGGCGCCGGTGCCGTTCGACGAACGCGCGCACTTTCTGCATATCGGCAATTTCCGCCACGCGCCCAACTGGGACGCGGTGCTCTGGTTGAAAACCGCCATTTGGCCGCTTATCCGCCAGCAGTTACCGGGTGCTCAATTGCACATCTATGGCGCTTACACACCGCCCAAGGCGACTGCCCTGCACAACGCGGCCCAGGGTTTTCGGGTGATGAACTGGGCAGAAGATGCGCTGCAAGTCATGGCCGCCGCACGGGTGTGCATGGCGCCGCTGCGTTTCGGCGCGGGCATCAAAGGCAAAATCGTCGATGCGATGCTGTGCGGCACGCCCATTGTCACGACGCCGACAGGTGCCGAAGCGATGCATGGCGAGGAGCCATGGCCGGGCGCGGTGACCTGCACCGCACAGGCCTTCGCCGACGCTGCCGTGCAACTTCATCAGGACCCGCGTCAATGGCAGGAAGCTCAGGCCCATGGGCTGCAACTGCTCAGCAACCGTTACCAGCAAAATGTTCACGGTCCAGCATTGATCGCCCGGCTTGTGCATTGCTTGGAACATCTACCCGCGATCAGAAGGGATAACTTCACCGGCAGTATGCTGCGTCATCACCAACACAAAAGTACCCAATACATGGCGCAATGGATTGAAGCCAAGAATCGCACTCAGACCACGGCCTCGTAACCTGGCCCCTCTCTGTCAATGCGCAGTTAAGTCGCCAGGCACTGGCTTCGACGGCCCCGAAGCAGGCATGATCAGGGCGCGATAACAACAAAAGCGCACTGACATGACTCGAACCGCCCGCGTGACCGACCCTTCCTACGAATTGATGGACGACCACAACGGCTTGTCCATCATTTACCGCCAGCACGGCTTTCCCTGCCCCCTGGTGCGTTGGCATTTTCACAAGGAATACGAGCTGCACCTGATTATCGCCAGCTCTGGCAAGGTGTTTATTGGCGACTACATTGGCAATTTCTATCCGCAAACGCTGTTCCTGACCGGGCCCAACCTGCCCCACAACTGGATCAGCCAGGTCGCCGAGGATGAAGTGGTGCCCAAGCGCGACATGCTGGTCAACTTCACCGACGAGTTATTTGAGAGCGGCCATCATGTCTTTGCCGAACTCAAGTCCCTGGTGCCGTTACTGGAGCGCGCCCAATACGGCATCGAGTTTCGCTGCAAAAACACCATTCGCCAGGCCATGGCGTTGATGCAAAGCATCGCCGACAGCCAGGGAGTGACGCGGCTCGGGCATTTTTTCATTCTGCTGGAGCTGCTGGCCGGCACCGATGACTACCAGTTGCTGTCCGGCGCGACAACGCCGCAACTGGCGGACGAACACAACATCGATCGCACTAACCGCGCAGTGGATTACATCTTCGCCCACTACGCCCGCGAACTGCCGCTGGAGGAAGTCGCCGAGCACCTCGGCATGAAGCCGACCTATTTCAGTCGTGTGTTCAAACAGGCCACCGGGCGCTGCTTCATCGAATTCGTCAACCGGCTACGCATCAGCAAGTCCTGCGAATTGCTGGCCGACGGCGATAAACCGGTGACCGATGTGTGTTTCGAGTCGGGCTTCAATAACATTTCCAATTTCAATCGACGGTTCCAGCAATTGAAAGGCATGACGCCGTCGCACTATCGGCGGTTGGCGGTGCAGCGGTTGACTGAGCAAAACCTCGGGTAAAGAAAGATCAAAAGATCGCAGGCTTCGCCAGCTCCTACGGGGAACCGCATTCCAAATGTAGGAGCTGCCGAAGGCTGCGATCTTTTGCTTGAAAATCGCAAGCCCCACAGGAACCGCATTCCAAATGTAGGAGCTGCCGAAGGCTGCGATCTTTTGCAGCTCCCTCGCTTCAGTCCAGTGCAAAATAGTATCGATCACAGTGCGATGGATGATTTGTCTCATCCGCCATTGAAGGCTGTAATCGACGCACATGCTTCCTGCCCCGGAAGACACAAAAACAATAACTGTCCTTCTGCCCCCACCGGGTGCAGAAAAGGAGTGCTCGATGCAACCTTCGGTAAAAGCTCTGCTAGCCCTCACCTGCATGACCCTCAGCAGTGTCAGCCTTGGCGCTCAGACGCTGACCATCGCCACCGTCAACAACAGCGACATGATCCGCATGCAAAAGCTCTCGAAAACCTTCGAGGCCGAGCACCCGGACATCAAGCTCAATTGGGTGGTGCTGGAAGAAAACGTCCTGCGCCAACGCCTGACCACCGACATCGCCACTCAGGGCGGGCAGTTCGATGTGTTGACCATTGGCATGTACGAAGCCGCACTCTGGGGTGCCAAGGGCTGGCTGGAACCGATGAAGGATTTGCCCGCCACTTATGGCCTCGACGACGTGTTCCCTTCGGTGCGCGAAGGCTTGTCGGTCAAAGGTTCGCTGTACGCCCTGCCGTTTTACGCCGAAAGCTCCATCACCTATTACCGCACCGACCTGTTCAAGGACGCCGGGCTGACCATGCCGGAGCACCCGACCTGGGAACAGATCGGCGAATTCGCCAGCAAACTCACCGACAAAGATAAAGAACAATACGGCATCTGCCTGCGCGGCAAGGCCGGCTGGGGCGAGAACATGGCGCTGATCACCACGGTCGCCAATGCCTATGGCGCACGCTGGTTCGATGAGAAATGGCAGCCCGAATTCACCAGTCCCGAGTGGAAAAACGCGCTGAATTTCTACGTCGACACCATGAAAAAATCCGGCCCGCCGGGTGCGTCGAGTAACGGTTTCAATGAAAACCTGGCGCTGTTCAACAGCGGCAAGTGTGCGATCTGGGTGGATGCCAGCGTCGCCGGCTCGTTCGTCACCGACAAAACCCAGAGCAAGGTCAGCGAACACGTTGGCTTTACTTACGCGCCGCACCAGACCACCGATAAAGGCTCGGCCTGGCTCTATTCCTGGGCGCTGGCGATTCCGACCAGTTCCAAAGCCAAGGACGCGGCGAAGACCTTCAGCGTCTGGGCGACCTCCAGGGAATACGGTGCGCTGGTGGCGGAAAAGGACGGCATCGCCAACGTGCCGCCAGGCACTCGGGCCTCGACCTACAGCGCCGCGTACATGAGCGCCGCGCCGTTCGCCAAGGTCACGCTGGAGTCGCTGAAAAAGGCCGACCCGAGCAAGCCGACGCTCAAACCTGTGCCTTACATCGGCATTCAGTTGGTGACCATCCCCGAGTTCCAGGGCATTGGCACCCAGGTGGGCAAGTCGTTCTCGGCGGCGCTGATCGGCCAGACCACCGTCGACCAGGCCCTGGCGGCCGCGCAGCAAACCACCGAACGTGAAATGAAGCGCGCGGGTTATCCCAAGTAACCCGTAACTCAATGTGGGAACGAACCTGTGGCGAGGGAGCTTGCTCCCGCTGGGTTGCGTAGCGACCCCAAGATCTTTGCGACTGCTTCGCAGCCGAGCGGGAGCAAGCTCCCTCGCCACACAAGCTCGCTCCCACATTCTGATCCTCACAGGTCTGCATAAATCGGTTCAACGCCATGAATATTTCAACTGCCAAAACACACATGGACCTTGCCCAGCCCGCGCGTAAAAGTCGGCTGGCCAATCCCGGCTGGTTTCTTGTCAGCCCCTCGGTGGCGTTGTTGCTGCTGTGGATGATCGTGCCGCTGGGCATGACTGTTTACTTCTCGATGATCCGCTACAACCTGCTCAATCCAGGCGAAAACGAATTTGTCGGATTGGAGAATTTCACCTACTTCCTGACGGACTCAGGCTTCATGCCCGGCGCCACCAACACCTTGCTGCTGGTGGGCAGCGTGTTGCTGATCAGCGTAGTGCTCGGGGTGCTGATCAGCGCGCTGCTGGAGGCCAGTGAATTTCTCGGTCGCGGCATCGTGCGGGTGATGCTGATTTCGCCGTTCTTTATCATGCCCACCGTCGGTGCGCTGATCTGGAAGAACCTGATTTTCCATCCCGTCTCGGGGATTCTCGCCTACGTCTGGAAACTGTTCGGCGCACAGCCGGTGGACTGGCTCGCGCATTACCCGCTGCTGTCGATCATCATCATCGTGTCCTGGCAATGGCTGCCCTTCGCGATCCTGATCCTGATGACCGCCATGCAGTCCCTCGACCAGGAACAGAAAGAAGCCGCGCGCCTCGACGGTGCGGGGCCGATTGCGATTTTCTGGCACCTGACCCTGCCACACCTGGCACGGCCGATTGCAGTTGTCGTGATGATCGAAACCATCTTCCTGCTCTCGGTGTTCGCCGAAATCTTCACCACCACCAACGGCGGCCCCGGCTACGCCTCGACCAACCTCGCCTACCTGATCTACAACCAGGCGCTGGTGCAGTTCGACGTCGGCATGGCCTCCGCCGGAGGCTTGATTGCGGTGGTGATTGCCAACGTCGCGGCCATCGTGCTGGTGCGCATGATCGGCAAAAACCTGACAGACAAAGCCTGAGGTCCGCGCCATGACTCTTCAACAATCCCGCCGCCTGCAAAGCCTGCTGCTCGGCACTCTGGCCTGGGCCATCGCCATCCTGATTTTCTTTCCGATCTTCTGGATGGTGCTGACCAGTTTCAAAACCGAAATCGACGCCTTCGCCACGCCACCGCAGTTCATTTTCACGCCGACGCTGGAAAACTACCTGCACATCAACGAGCGCAGCGACTACTTCAGCTTCGCCTGGAACTCGGTGGTGATTTCGTTCAGCGCCACGGCCCTGAGCCTGCTGATCGCGGTGCCGGCGGCCTACTCGATGGCGTTCTACGAAACCCAACGCACCAAGGGCACGCTGCTGTGGATGCTCTCGACCAAGATGCTGCCGCCGGTGGGCGTGCTGATGCCGATCTACCTGCTGGCCAAGAGTTTCGGCCTGCTCGATACGCGCATCGCGCTGATCGTGATCTACACGCTGATCAATCTGCCGATCGTGGTCTGGATGGTTTACACCTACTTCAAGGACATCCCCAAAGACATCCTCGAGGCGGCGCGACTGGACGGCGCAACGCTGTGGCAGGAAATGGTCCGGGTGCTGCTGCCCATCGCCAAGGGCGGGCTGGCCTCCACCGTGTTGCTGTCGCTGATCCTGTGCTGGAACGAGGCGTTCTGGTCGTTGAACCTGACCTCGTCGAAAGCTGCACCGCTGACTGCGTTGATCGCTTCGTACTCAAGCCCTGAAGGGCTGTTCTGGGCCAAATTGTCAGCGGTGTCGACCCTGGCCTGCGCGCCGATCCTGATCTTCGGCTGGATCAGCCAGAAACAACTGGTGCGCGGTTTGTCGTTTGGTGCGGTGAAATGAATCGACCCCGGATCCCCGACCCGACACAAATCCCTGTGGGAGCGGGCTTGCCCGCGATGGACGTGAACGATGACGCGTACCGCATGATTGAACGCGTCGCCTGTGAATCCATCGCGAGCAAGCTCGCTCCTACAGTAGACCGCGCGGTTTAACGAATAAAAACGAACGGAGGCCCATCACCATGGCCAACCTGAAAATCAAGAATCTGCAAAAAGGCTTCGAAGGCTTTTCCATCATCAAAGGCATCGACCTGGAAGTGAACGACAAGGAATTCGTAGTCTTCGTCGGCCCGTCGGGCTGTGGCAAATCTACCCTGTTGCGCCTGATCGCCGGGCTCGAGGAAGTCAGCGGCGGCACTATCGAACTGGATGGCCGTGACATCACCGAAGTCAGCCCGGCCAAGCGTGACCTGGCGATGGTGTTCCAGACCTACGCCCTGTACCCGCACATGAGCGTGCGCAAAAACATGTCGTTTGCCCTGGATCTGGCCGGCGTACCGAAAGCTGAAGTCGAGAAGAAAGTCGGCGAAGCGGCGCGCATCCTGGAACTGGGGCCGATGCTGGAACGCAAACCGAAACAACTGTCCGGTGGCCAGCGGCAACGGGTCGCCATCGGCCGCGCCATTGTGCGCAACCCGAAAATTTTCCTGTTCGACGAACCGTTATCCAACCTCGACGCCGCCCTGCGTGTACAGATGCGTCTGGAACTACTGCGCCTGCACAAAGAACTGCAAGCCACCATGATTTACGTGACTCACGACCAGGTGGAAGCCATGACCATGGCCGACAAAGTGGTGGTATTGAATGGCGGCAAGATCGAGCAAGTCGGCTCGCCGCTGGACCTGTATCACCAGCCCGCCAACCTGTTCGTCGCCGGCTTTCTCGGCACGCCGAAAATGGGCTTCCTCAAGGGCAAGGTCACCCGCGTCGACAGCCAAAGTTGTGAAGTGGCGCTCGATGCCGGCACCCGCATCACATTACCGCTGAGCGGCGCCAACCTGAGCGTCGGCGGTGCGGTGACCCTGGGCATTCGACCGGAGCACCTGAACCTTGCGCAACCCGGCGACTGCACCTTGCAAGTCACCGCCGACGTCAGTGAACGCCTGGGCAGCGACACCTTCTGCCACGTCCTGACCTCGGCCGGTGAAGCGCTGACCCTGCGCGTTCGCGGCGATCTGGCCAGCCGCTACGGCGAAACCTTGGACCTGCACCTGGACGCCGGACACTGCCATTTATTCGATGCCGACGGCATGGCGCTGACCCGCCCGTTGCGCGCTGCGGCCTGACTTCAGAGAGCCTGTGATGAAACTCAATAAACCTAACCTGCACCACCTCGCCCCCGAGGTGGTCTTGCCCGCCTACGCCCTGAGCGACACGCGCCAAGGCATCGCGCACATTGGCGTCGGCGGCTTCCACCGCGCCCATCAGGCGTACTACACCGACGCGTTGATGAACACCGGCGAAGGTCTGGACTGGGCGATTTGCGGCGTCGGCCTGCGTGCCGAAGACCGCCGCGCCCGGGACGATCTGAAAGAACAGGATTACCTGTTCACCCTGTTCGAGCTCGGCGATACCGACGACACCGAAGTCCGGGTCATCGGCGCAATCCGTGACATGCTGCTGGCCGAGGATGGCGCGCAAGCGTTGATCGACAAACTGGCCAGCCCCGAGATCCGCATCGTCTCGCTGACCATCACCGAGGGCGGTTATTGCATCGACGACAGCACCGGCGAATTCATGGCCCACCTGCCGCAGATTCAGCACGACCTGGCGCACCCGGATGCGCCACAAACCGTGTTCGGCTTTCTCTGCGCGGCGCTGGCCAAACGCCGTGCGGCCGGCACGCCGGCGTTCACGCTGATGTCCTGCGATAACCTGCCGCACAACGGCGCGGTCACTCGCAAGGCGTTGCTGGCCTTCGCCGCGTTGCGTGATGCAGACCTGCATGACTGGATCGCCGACAACCTGAGTTTTCCCAACGCAATGGTCGACCGCATCACACCGATGACCAGCACCACGCATCGCCTGCAACTGGCCGACAAACATGCTGTGGACGACGCCTGGCCGGTGGTCTGCGAACCGTTTGTGCAGTGGGTGCTCGAAGACAAATTCGTCAACGGACGCCCGGCGTGGGAAAAGGTCGGCGTGCAGTTCACCGACGACGTCACGCCTTATGAAGAAATGAAAATCAAGCTGCTCAACGGCAGTCATCTGGCGCTGACCTATCTGGGGTTTTTGAAGGGGTATCGTTTCGTCCACGAGACCATGAATGACCCGCTGTTTGTGCGGTACATGCGGGCCTACATGGACCTTGACGTGACGCCGCAACTCTCGTCCGTGCCGGGGATCGACCTGACCGAGTACAAGCAAACGCTGGTGGAGCGCTTCTCCAATCAGGCGATTGCCGATCAGCTGGAGCGCGTGTGTTCGGACGGTTCGTCGAAGTTTCCCAAGTTCACTGTGCCGACGATCAATCGTTTAATTGCCGATGGCCAGGAGACCAAGCGTGCGGCGCTGGTGGTGGCGGCGTGGGCGGTGTATTTGAAAGGGGTGGATGAGAATGGCGTGACCTATTCGATTCCTGATCCGCGGGCGGCCTTCTGTCAGGCGCTGGTGGCGGATGATGTGCTGATCACCCAGCGCTTGCTGGAGGTGGAAGAGATCTTTGGCAAGGAAATCCCCCGCTCGGCGGAATTTGTCGCGGCGTTTGAGTGGTGTTGCAACAGCTTGCGCGAGGTGGGCGTGACGCGGACGCTGGAGCGGGTGCTGGCTTGAAAGTATGGCGATGAAACTACCACCGTCATCGCGGGCAAGCCCGCTCCCACAGGGACTAATGTCGTTCACAAATGTGTGTTCACCACAGCCCACTGTGGGAGCGGGCTTGCCCGCGATGGCGGACTGACAGCCGCCCGATAGGCTGAATGCGCATGATATCGACCTGACACACCAAGGACCTACAATGGCAAACCCACAACTATTTCTCGGCATCGACTGCGGCACCCAAGGCACCAAAGCCATTGTCCTTGATGCCGTCAGCGGAAAAGTCCTCGGCCAGGGCGCCGCCGCTCACACGCTGATCAGCGGCGCCGACGGCCGCCGTGAGCAGGACACCGCGCAATGGCTCGAAGCGTTCACGTCCGCCACCCGCCGTGCGTTGCGCGCCGCCAACGTCGATGGCCAGGCCATCCTCGGCGTCGGCGTTTCCGGTCAGCAACACGGCCTGGTCCTGCTCGACGATCAAGGCCAGGTTCTGCGCCCCGCCAAGCTCTGGTGCGACACCGAATCCACCCCGCAGAACGACCGCTTGCTTAGCCAGCTCTGCGGTGAAAAGGGTTCTCTCGAGCGCCTCGGTGTCGTCATCGCGCCGGGCTACACCCTGTCAAAGTTGCTCTGGACCAAAGAGCAGCACCCGGCGGTTTTTTCCAGGATCGCGCGCATCCTGCTGCCCCACGACTACCTCAACTTCTGGCTCACCGGGCGCAGTTGCAGCGAGTACGGCGACGCCTCGGGAACCGGATATTTCAATGTGCGCACTCGCCAGTGGGATATGCAGCTGCTGCGCGACATCGACCCCAGCGGGCGTTTGCAAGCCGCGTTGCCCGAGCTGATCGACGCCCATCAAGCGGTGGGCACAATACTGCCGGGCATCGCCGAGCATTTGGGCATCAACCCAAAAGCACTGGTGTCCAGCGGTGGCGGCGACAACATGATGGGCGCCATCGGCACCGGCAATATCCGGCCGGGCGCGATCACCATGAGCCTCGGTTCGTCGGGCACGGTTTACGCCTACGCCGACCTGCCAACCGTCAGCCCGGACCCTTCGGTTGCGACGTTCTGTTCTTCCAGCGGCGGCTGGTTGCCGCTGATCTGCACCATGAACCTGACCAACGCCACCGGGGTGATTCGCGATCTGTTCGCGCTGGATCTCGAACAATTCAACCGCCTCGTCGCGCAAGCACCCATCGGTGCCGACGGCGTGTGCATGCTGCCGTTTCTCAACGGCGAACGCGTGCCTGCCCTGCCCCACGCCACCGGCCGCCTGCTCGGCTTGACCATGACCAATCTGACGCAAGCCAACCTGTGCCGCGCCGTGGTCGAAGGCACCACCTTCGGATTGCGTTACGGGCTGGACCTGTTGCGCCAAAATGGCTTACAAAGCCGCAGTATCTGCCTGATCGGCGGCGGCTCGAAAAGCCCGGTGTGGCGGCAGATCGTCGCCGACATCATGAACACCAAGGTGATCTGTACCGAGCAAAGCGAAGCGGCCGCCCTTGGCGCGGCGATTCAGGCGGCGTGGTGCACATCCCGGGCGAACGGGCAGGAAGACAGTCTGGCGGACGTGTGCGAGCGTTGCGTGAAGCTCGATCCCGCCAGCGAAACCCTGCCGATCGCGGAAAACGTGGCGGCCTGTCAGCAGGCCTATGAACGCTATCAACAGCATGTCGCAACCCTTTAAAGAGCGAGCAGTTATGTACCTGGTGTGTGGCGAAGCGCTGTTCGATTTCTTCAGTGAAGAAGACGCCAGCGGCCTGGCTTCAAAAGTGAATTTCAAGGCGATTGCCGGCGGCTCGCCATTCAACGTCGCGGTCGGTTTGCGCCGCTTGGGCGTCGACTCGGCGCTGTTTGCGGGGTTGTCGACGGACTACCTCGGCCGGCGCTTGCAACAGGTGTTGGAGGAGGAAGGCGTGCGCGCGGACTACCTCGTCGACTTCGCCGCACCGACCACGCTGGCCATGGTCGCAGTGGGTGCCAACGGTTCGCCGCATTACAGCTTTCGTGGCGAAGGCTGCGCGGATCGGCAGTTAAAACATGAGCATCTGCCGGAATTGGGGCCTGAGGTGCGCGGCTTGCACATCGGCTCGTTCTCGCTCGTGGTGCAGCCGATTGCCGACTCGCTATTGACCTTGGTCCAGCGCGAAAGCGGCAAGCGCCTGATCAGCCTCGATCCGAACGTGCGGCTCAACCCGCAGCCGAACATCGACCTGTGGCGTTCGCGGGTGGCGACGCTGGTCGAGCTGGCCGATCTGATCAAAGTCAGCGATGAGGATTTGAGCCTGTTGTATCCGGAGCAGGACCCGCAGCGGGTAATCGAAGGCTGGCTGCAGCATCGCTGTCAGTTGGTATTTTTGACCCGGGGTGGCGAGGGGGCGACGGTGTTCAGCCGTCACCACGGTTCCTGGTCGGTGCCGGCTTGTGAGGTGAAAATGGCCGACACCGTGGGCGCTGGCGATACCTTTCAGGCCGCATTGATTACCTGGTTGACCGAGCACCAGCTGGATTCGGTGGGAGGTGTGCAATCGCTGCAACGCCAGCAGATCGACGGGATGTTGAAGTTCGCGGTGCGGGCTGCGGCGTTGACGTGCAGCAAGACCGGGCCGGATTTGCCGTATCGTCATCAGTTGGATCTTCGCTGAAGCTGATGGCCTCTTCGCGAGCAGGCTCGCTCCCACAGGGGGATGGCGCCGAACGCCAAGTCGGGGGCCGCTGAAGATCTACTGTGGGAGCGAGCCTGCTCGCGAAGGCATTCCGCCAGGCGGTTGATCCCCTTCACGACAGGCGGCATTCAGCCGGGTTAACCATCGCTTAACGCTGCGGTCCAAGACTTTACTGGACCGCACGCCCTCAGGTTTTTCTGACGCCCAGTGCGGCAGGTTCGACGCCCGTTACGTCGAGCTTACTTTCTGTCTGCACTGGAGATTACTCATGAACACACGCATTTTGCTGGTTACCGCCGCACTCGCCTGCACCGGTTTTGCCGGGCTAGCGCAGGCCAACGACACCGCCTCCTCTCAAGCCGTGCCTTATCACTACGGCATGCCGCTGCACGTGGCCAAGGTCATTTCGCTGAACGAACCCACAACAATGGAATGCAAAGTCATTACAGCGGACATGAAGTACATCGATACGTCAGGCAAACCCGCAGAGATTACCTATCGCAAACTGTCGGATGCGTGCAGTTATCAGAATTAATCGGTCGGAAGGAACGAACGCGGGTCTGGCGATTTTGCCAGACCCGAAGGAGATGACAGCAGGTTAAAGCGCTTGCCGGTCGGGATGTAGCGTCTGGATGCTGGCCCGATCCTGCATGTCAGAACGCAACGTGGCGATCAGGTCATTGATTTCCCGACATCCATTAAGCGACTTGGCATCGATCCCGGTCTTTAACAGATCCACTTGGTCGGTTTCCCCGTCCGAATACACCTTGACGGTCATTAACAGGTCCGGCGACAGCGTGCATTGACAACGTTTCGGCAGAAAACTGCTTTCTACGATGTTGCGGAGTTCCAAGGCAGAAAGAAACATGGCAACCCTCTCCTGAGTGTGAGATAGCCAACAACAATCAAATACTGACTCTGTAGACCGGTCAGCTTTAAGGAACAGCTACAGCATAAAACATGCCTCACATTCCGCCCTGCAGTTCATCGGTAAATCAATGGTTTAGCGATTTCGTCTAAAAATCGGGCCATGCAATATGCAAGAAAGCCATGCTTGACCGCTGCAAATTGCAATCCGGCGAGCCAGGATTTGCGGCGCAAGGCAGTAAAAATGCGGGCGGCTCATTCAGTATCCGCTGACTCTACGCCCACGCAAGAAGGCATCCTGGGTTCATTGACCCGCAGCACTACCGCCGGGCTGATTATTTCCGCTGTGGGAGCGAGCCTACTCGCACAGTGAGAAATTTGATGGGCGTGGCGTGGGTGTTTGGGTACACCTGCCACAATGCCTTCGCGAGCAGGCTCGCTCCCACCTTTGTACTGCGTTCGACCTGAAAGTCGAGGCCTGCGTATCACAGTGTGTACAACCCCGCCCTTGACACACCCCCGCCCTAAAACCCCGCGCCAGCGACACATCGCAGATACACCCGCTTGATGAACTGTGTCTGTCGATTGGCCACGCCGATCAAAGCACTCAACTCACTCAATGCACCGGAGTATCACCCATGTTCAAGCTCTCGACTTCTTCCCTGACCCTCGGCCTGATCATCGCTGGCGGCCTGGCCCTGTCCAACGCCGCCTCGGCCTCCGAATCCGAAGCGTTCAGCATGAAGCAACTGGCCCACGGCTACAGCCAGGCTCAAGCCGACACCGCGGAAAAACCGGCTGAAGGCAAATGTGGCGAAGGCAAGTGCGGCGCCGGCGAGTAACCCCTGCGCGGGGCCGCCCAGCCCCGCGGACCTGACTGAACGGAGATCACGTCCATGAACACTGCACTCTCGTCGGCCATGAAAGGCCTGCACCTGAACCTTGACCGCGCCGGCAGCTGGCTGGCCCCCCTCACCTTGCGGCTGTTCATCGCCTGGGAATTCTTCGAGTCCGGCCTGGAGAAATGGAACGGCGAAAACTGGTTTGCCGACATTCAGGAGCGCTTCCCGTTTCCGTTCGACCAGGTGCCGGCAACGCTGAACTGGGAACTGTCGATGTGGGCCGAATTGATCTGCGCCCTGGCTATCCTGGTCGGTCTGGGCACCCGTTTCAGCGCCATCGTGCTGATCGTGGTCACTGTGGTTGCGACCGCTGCCGTTCACTGGCCGGCCGATTGGTCTACATTGAGTGAGCTGGCTCAGGGTTACGCCATCACCAACAAAGGCCACGGCAATTTCAAACTGCCGCTGATCTACCTCGCTGCCCTGATGCCACTGTTGTTGGCCGGTGCCGGCAAGCTCAGCGTCGATGCGTTGCTGGCTCGATTCTTCTGGCGTCGCAACAATCGTTGAAATGTTATGGTGGCACGCTTCACTTTCCACCTCACTTGTGTAGACAGGAGCCACCATGAGCGTGACCACCCAATGGATCGAGATCGACAGCGCCGACGGTAAGTTCGGCGCTTACCTGGCGATTCCGCATACTCAGAAAGGACCGGGGATCGTACTGATCCAGGAGATCTTCGGCGTCAACGAACACATCCGCTCCGTCGCCGAGCAGTACGCCGCCGACGGCTACCTGGTGATTGCGCCGGACCTGTTCTGGCGCAGCGGCGCGCGCATCGAACTGAGCTACGACGAAGCCGGCTGGAAACGCGCCGTCGAGTTGATGAACGCCACCGACGTCGGCAAGGCGCAGAAAGACATCGAACTGGCCATCGACGCCCTCAAGGCCCAACCGGGTCTGGACGGCGGGATCGCTTCCATCGGCTACTGCTTCGGCGGCCTGCTCTCGTACCACACCGCCGCCAACGGCCTGGTGGATGTGGCCATCGCCTATTACGGCGGCGGCATCCAGAATCAACTGGACCGTGCCGATGAAATCCAGGTGCCGCTGCTGATGCACTTCGGTGAGCAGGACAGCCACATTCCACTGGAAGCCGTCGAGCAAATCGCCGAGCGGTTCGACACCAATGACAACGTCGAAATTGTTGTCTATCCGGAAGCGGAGCACGGTTTCAACTGCTCGCATCGCGACAGCTACAACCAGCGCGCAGCGGTCGAGGCCCATGGCAACACGCTGATCTTTCTGGGGATGGAACTCTAAGTCCCACCCGCTTCTCGCAGGAGCATGGCTTGCCGGTCATGGCGACTTCAAAGACGCCATCACCGGTAGCCGTCATCACGCCTCTTGCGCTTGACCAGCGACAGCCAACACTGGCTGAGCGACGCGCTCATGCACATGCCGATGCGCCGTGCGGTCGATGTTGAGGCTGAGAATTTCCGGACGGCTGTAGTGACCACGGCCATCCATCTGGCGTTTGCGGATTTCGATCTGGAACAAATCGATGTCGGCGATGACCTCGCCTTCGCCTTCAGTCAACGCGCCGACGACTTCGCCCTGCGGATCAATGATTGCGGTGTAGCAACCGCCGGAGATCGGACCGATCTCGCAACCGGTGTCGGCGATGATTTGCGCCTGTTGCTCCGGGTGCAGCCAGGCCGTCGAGTTCACCACAAAGCACGCCGATTCCAGCGCATGCATGCGGATGCTGACTTCCATCTGACGGGTGAACAACGGGCCGGCAAACGAGCCCGGGTACATCGACGCGTGAATCTGTTCGCCGTCCTCGATCAGGGCGTAGCGCGCCAGCGGATTGTAGTGTTCCCAGCACGCCAGTTGACCGATGCGGCCGACGGCGCTGTCGGTTGCGCGCAAGCCGGAACCGTCGCCCATGCCCCAGATCATCCGCTCGTGATACGTCGGCGAAATCTTGCGGCGTGCCTGAATCAGAGTGCCGTCGGCGTCGAACAATAATTGCGTGTTGTAGAGGGTGCTGCCATCGCGCTCGTTGACGCCGATGGACACCACCATGTTGGCGTCCTTCGCTGCCTGGCCAATGGCATCGGTGGTCATGGACGGCACGACGACCGCCTGGTCCAGCAGTTTGTAATGCTCGGCGCCCATTTTGAAAGGCGACTGCACAAAGGAAAAATAGGGGTAGTACGGCACGATGGTTTCAGGGAAAACCGCGAACTGCACGCCCTGTTCGCCGAGTTCGCGAATCTTGTTGACGACTTTTTCTACGGTGCCTTCGCGACTGTAGAGCACGGGGGCGATCTGCACGGCGGCGGCTTTGACGATGGTCATGGTGATGATCTCGTTCGGGGGAAGGGCTTGAACGAGATCCAGATTACGCTGATCATATTTTGTCTTGAATGTCGAATACACACCCTTTTAGGACATCACGCACGATTAGCCCGCTGAATCACCTGTGGCGGCTGCCCAAACGCCCGAATAAACGCCCGGCGCATACGCTCCCGGTCACCAAACCCGGTTTCCGTTGCAACCACGTCAATGGCGTGCCGACCGGTTTCCATCATTAGCCGGGCCGACTCCACGCGCAGGTTTTCGATGGCCTTGGCCGGCGACTGGCCGGTTTCCGCCTGAAACACCCGACTGAACTGCCGAGGGCTGAGATTGGCCGCATCGGCCAGCGCCTCGACGGACAGCGCAGATTTCAGGTTTTGTTTGGCGTAATTCAACGCGGCCTGGATGCGATCAGTCTTGGGCTCGAGTTCGAGCATCGCCGAAAACTGCGACTGCCCACCGGCGCGTCGGTGGTAAACCACCAATTGCCGGGCCACGCGCCGCGCCACTTCGGCGCCAAGGTCCTGTTCGACCAGCGCCAGCGCCAGGTCAACACACGCGCTCATCCCGGCGGCGGTCCAGAGGTTGCCGTCGTTGATGAAGATCCGGTCTTCTTCCACCTTCACTTTCGGGTACGCCCGCTGCAGCGCCGGGGCGTGACACCAGTGGGTGGTCGCCCGTCGGCCATCCAGCAAGCCGGCTTCCGCGAGTGCGATGGCGCCGGTGCAGATCGAGGCCAGGCGGCGGGTGGTCGGGGCGGCGTTGAGCAAGAATTGCACCATGCCCGGCGATACCGGGCGGATAAGGTTGTCGCCCATCACCAGCAAGGTGTCGAACGAGCGCTGATCGAACGCGGTGGTTTCCACGCCAAAACCGGCGGAGGTCGGCACCGTGCCGCCGTGCTCGGACAACAAACTGATGCTGTATACCGGTTCAGCGGCGGCCGCGTTGGCCAATTCGAACGTGGCGCACATGGCCAGGCCCAGCACCTGGAAACCGGGGTAAACGATGAGTCCGAGCTTGTGCACGACGACAGTCTCTCTTGACCTTAAAGGTGGCATGACGGGTTTCAGGTCAACACTGTACGCCGGCGGTAGCCACTGATGAAAGTCGGCGTCTACGCTACATCGCGTTTCCACCCCGGGGCTTATAGAAGAGAAACTTCTTCGTCTCGGTGGTCTTGATGTATTTCCTG
The DNA here is from genome assembly GCF_902497785.1 of Pseudomonas fluorescens. GTDB lineage: Bacteria > Pseudomonadota > Gammaproteobacteria > Pseudomonadales > Pseudomonadaceae > Aquipseudomonas > Aquipseudomonas fluorescens_BO. The sequence goes on along the minus strand of NZ_CABVHK010000011.1, from coordinate 65,754 downwards.
GCCCAGTCGGGTTTGACGCTACGGTCGTGGAAATACATCGCGCCGTTGCTTCGGTCGTTGAGCTGCTTGTTCAGGGCCTTGCGCGCGATTTCTTTGGCGACCATGTACTCGGTCTCTTCCTGAACGCTGTCCGCGCGTCCGTCACACCACCAGGAAAACTGGCAGTTCTTGCTTTCCGAACCTTGCTTGACCACCGCGCAAACGGTGTCTGGGAAACCTTCATGGCCCAGACGATTCATCACCACACTGGCGACGGCTTCCATGTCCGCCGATGATTTGCCTTTGGCTTCCCAATAGATCGAGCGCGCCAGACAGGTGATTGCATCGTCCAGCGGCGCCGCGCCCGCCGGGTCGACGGCCTGCACTTCGGAGGTGGTAATCGCTTCGGATTTGGGCACCGGAACATCGGTGCCCTTCTCTGCGGCTTTATGTTCCAGTACTTCGGCCTTGTTTTCGGCCGTATGTTCTTTTTGTTCCTGTTCGGTCGCCACTGCCTGGCCGCCGAGTAACGTGAGTGCGAGGCAGGCTGCTAACCAGATTAATCCCATGATCGACCCTTCTGAGTGAACTGGATTCAAGCTTCATATGTCGACGCTGCACCGCGCCTTGCGGGCGACATGGCTTGATTGTAGTTGCCAGATTTCATTCCGACAGACGGCCAACACGCTGAATTTCGTCGCGAAAAGGCATTGCGCAAACGGGGGTGTCATCGCGCATGATGTGCGCAGTCAGATTAGGGAGATTTCCATGCGTGTCCTGCCATCCGTTTTGCGCCTTGCCACCTTGTCACTGGGCCTGTTGTTCGCCGCGAAAGCGCTCGCGGTCGACGAGAAACAATTGATCGACTCAATCAACGATTACCGCAGCCAGGTGCAGCGCTGCGCGGGCGAGGTCTCTTCGGAACTGCCGCCGCTGGCGGGCGATCCTCGGCTGGCGCTGTCCGCCACCAACGTCGGCAATCTGCAGCAAGCCATGGTGACCGCGGGTTACCCGATGAAAAATGTGCAGGCGATCAGCCTGTCCGGGCCGCGAGATGCGCCATCGGCGATGAAAGCGATTCAGGAGACTTTTTGCCAGATCGTGCTGGACCCGCAATTTGTCGACATCGGCGTCAGTCGCCAGGACCGTGAATGGCGCATCGTGCTGGCCCGTCCGCTGTTGAGTGCACGGCTGGGCGACTGGCAGGCGGAAGGCCAGAAACTGCTGGCCGAAATCAACGTCGCCCGCAGCCGGCCACAGCAGTGCGGCACGCAATCCTTTACCGCCACCACCCCGCTGACCTGGAACGCGACGCTGGCGACGGCGGCCGAGACCCATTCGCGGTCCATGGCCAACAACAACTACTTCGATCACAAGGAACGCGATGGCCGCACGCCAGGTGACCGCGCCGAACTGGCGGGTTACAGCGGGCCGCAAATCGGCGAAAACATTGCCGCCGGGCAAGACACCGTGCGCAAGGTGGTTGAAGGTTGGGTCGCCAGCCCCGGGCACTGCGCCAACCTGATGAACCCGCAGTACCAGGAGTTGGGCGCAGCGTATGCGGTTGATCCTAAGAGTGACTCGGGCATTTACTGGACGGCGATGTTCGGGACGCCGTAACCGGACGCGCAGGGAACGTCAGTGGCCCGCGACCCGGGCCACCGTCACACGACCCGTTCGACGGTATCCGCGGCGGCTTTCTTGCGGCTCTTGTTCCAGTGCAGTAACACCACTCGAACCACCTTGTTCCAGGCATAAGCCACCGCGATCCCACCGACAATCGCCACGATCACCCCGACCATCGGCTGGTCGACAATGCGCCGGGCGAGGGACTGAAACTGGAAATGCGTCAGGTAGATGTACAGCGTTGACGAAGCAATCAACGCCAGCCCCCGCGCCAACAGACCGGGCACCGGAACGGCCCTGATCCAGATCGCCGCGAGCACGGCGGGAATGGCGATATCAACGTACTGGCTGATGTCCACGCCGAGCGGCTGGGTGCCGTACATGAGAAGCAGGTCCTGCCCGCCCAGCACCACGACCGTGACCACACTGGCCACCCACTTGCGGGTCGTTGAGTGGGCGTAATGAATGGCCATGCCCAGGACCATGATTGCAAGAAAGTGCTGCGGCACCCGGCCATACAACGCATTGGCATCGAAGACATACGCATTGATCACCAGATCTGCCACTGCCAATCCACACGCGGCAATCACCAGGTTGCGAAACGGATTCGCCATCAGTGTTTTCCTGACGCGATCGAATGACAATGCAATCCCGATGATGGCAATCATCTGCAGCAGTACTTCGATATACCAATAGTTGAAATAGCCGACGTCACTTTCAGGAAACCAGTTTGAAACGAACAACAGGGTTTGCCAGTGAACACGATCGAAGACGATTTGCACCAGCAGCGCGTACAGCAAGGTGGGGACCGCGATAGTGGCAATGGATTTCAACAACGTATGCGCGCTGCCGCGCTCGGTGATGATCTGCAGTTGAAACCTGGCCAGGCTGATACCCGAAACGATGAACAACACCGTCGTCTCACCCGCAATCGGCCAAGCGGAAAAAAGTTGAAGGTGCCCGATCACAATCAGCAGGATCGACATCACCCGCAACAGCACCGGGACTTCCATCGCCCGCAGGGAAAAGAATGAAGAACTGGCTGCCTTGGTCCGCTCGCCAAGTTCGCGTACCGGTATCGTTTCCCATTGGTCGGGGAGCGGGCCAATCAACTGCTCCAGCACCATCGACGCCTGCACGAACGAGAGCGAATCACCGCCCAGTTCCACAAATGACAAATTGGCATCGATGTGCGGGACTTCGAGTATCTCAGCCCACGCGGCGGCCAGTTTATGGGCGGCAGGTGACAGGTCCTGGCGCGAGGTTGAAGCCGTCGACTCGAGGTTGATCGGGGGCAGCGCACGCTTGTCGATCTTGCCGTTTGGCGTGAGCGGGATGGCGTCCAGAAACAGGAACAATGCCGGCACCATGTAGTCCGGAAGTTCGCGACTGACCTGTTCACGCAATTCAAGCGATGAAACGGGACTTGCTGAAACGCAATACGCAACCAGCCTCACCGGCGCACTGTCGTTGACGGCCGAGACGACGCACTGTTTGATCCGCGGATGCCGCGATACCGCCACTTCGATTTCGCTTAATTCGATTCGGTGCCCACGGATCTTGACCTGACTGTCGCCCCGCCCCAGAAACAGGACACTGCCATCTGACAGGTAAGTGCCAAGGTCTCCAGTTTTATAACAAAGGTCACCCGCACTATTCGTAAACGGGTTCACAACGAATTTTTCGCTGGTTTGCGCGGTGTCATGCCAGTAACCCAGCGACAAGTAAGGGCTGCGTATCAGAATCTCGCCGACATCGCCCTCGCCCACCAACTCGCTCGCGTCATTCACCACCAGCAATTGTGCCCCTTCAACACCTTTGCCGAGTGGAATCCGCGCATTGTTGGCATCAGGGTCGACTTGATGGAACGCCATGGCCTGGGGAGTTTCGGTGGTGCCGTAGAAATTCACGCTGATGGCGTTGGGCGCGATGACGCGTATCTGCTCGTACAGCGTGCTGCTGAGTGCATCTCCACCCCAGAACAGATAGCGCAGGGCATTCAATGGCCGTCCGTTGAGTTTTGCCCCGGTTTCAATCAGCTTGCCCAAGGGCGGGGTCAGGTGGATGACGGAAATGGCACTTTCATGGATCCACTTCGCCAGCGCCGCAGGATCGATGACCAGTGACTGGGCGGGAATGCAGACGGTCGCGCCAATCGACAGCGGCGTGAATACATCCCGGTAGACCGGGTCATGGCCAAGACCGGACAGCAGGGAAAAGCGCTCCTCGCGGGTAAAAGAATGTCGTCGGACATGCCACTCGATGAAGTGAACCAACGGCGCGTGATTCGTCACAATCCCTTTCGGTTCGCCGGTGCTGCCCGACGTGAAGGTGACATAGGCCGGGGCGCGCGGGTCGACTGGCGGCGGACCCTTTTGAGCGACGGGAAATTCCTGCAGCACGGCGGCGGGGATTTCCGGGATTCGCACGACGTGTGTTGAGTCAAGGTGCTCTGGATCGGGACCGACAGCGGCTTCACCGCACAGCAACACGTAAGAAGGCTGCAATGCCCGAATGATTTGAGCGACGCGCGCCGGTGGATAGGCGACGTCGGCCACCGTGAACATCAGCCCGGCGCGCAACGCGCCGAGCATGGCGTAGACCAACCCCGCACAACGCCCCGACACGATGACAACCCGGTCGGAGGAAGTGGCACCCTGTCCGATCAGGAAAGCAGCAATTGCCTGACTGACCTGTTCAAGCTGACCGTAACTGCACGTCGCGTCTGGCGAGATCACCGCGATTGCATCAGGCGATTGCCCCGCGTGCTGCAGGAAATCCGTGAAAATCGGACGTTGCGCAGCGTATTCCAGGTCGAGCGTCGGGTCCGGGCGAGGGTCCTGCATGTTGTTTTAGGCTCCGCATGATCCATACGTGGTTCGTCGAGCCCCTAAAATCCTCAGTGAGACGGCGCGGAATTTATCGGTAGCCAGGCAAAAACATGCAGCGTAGTTCTACTTCAGGCTGAACGCTTGAAAGGTAGTCCACAGCGGCCGCCGGCGCCAACGCGGTTGAGCGAAATCACCGCGTCGGATGTCACGCAGCCCCCCGGCCGCTGACCGGCGCGTGTTGCGCCATCAACTCAACCACCCAGTCGATAAACACCCGCAGCTTGAGGCTGATGTGCCTGTTCGGCGGGAATGCCACGTAGAGCGGCATCGGCTCGAGGCTCCAGTCTTGGAACAGCGGTACCAACGCGCCACTCGCCTCGCAATCTCTAGACATGTACCTGGGCAACCACAGAACGCCCAGCCCGGCGAGGCCGGCCGCGAGGTAGGCGTTACCATCGTCGACGGCCAGCGCGTAGCGACCCTTTATCTGCAAACGTTCGCTGTGGTTGTACAGGGCATAAGGCACCGGTTTGCCAGTGCGCGCCCACAGGAAACCAACGATTCGATGGGCGGAATCCTCCAGGTCGCGCGGATGCGCGGGCGTGCCGACACGGGCGAGGTAGCTGGGCGCGGCGAACACGCCCAGCGGCAGGTCAGCCACTTTGCGCGCCATCAACGACTGATCCGTCAACTCGCCGCCGCGCACCACGCAATCGACGTTCTCGTCGATCAAGTCGACGATGCGATCACTGACACCCAAGTCGATCTGGATGTCGGGATAACGCGCGTAAAAATCCGGCAACGCCGGTACCAGAATCAGGCGGGCCAACGGGCTCGGCACATCCACGCGCAATCGCCCGCGGGGCAATGATGAGGCGCCGGACAGACTGGTCTCGGCATCGTCCATGTCGGCCAGCAGGCGTAGCACCCGTTCGTAATACACGGCGCCATCGGCCGTCACGTTGACTTTGCGTGTGGTGCGGTTGAGCAACTTGACCCGCAATCGCGCCTCAAGCTGTTGCACCAGTTGGGTCACGGTGGTCTTGCTCATATGCAGGGTGTCGGCCGCCTTGGTGAAACTGCCCGCCTCCACCACTCGCGCAAATGCCTGCATCGCATCAAAACGGTCCATTGCGGCCCCTGTATCGATCGGATTGTTTGGATTTGCCAAACAGTGATAGCCAAGCTCGCTGGTTTATCGCCCGGATGCAAGTGCCTAAAGTCCCTTCAACGCTGGAACCGACCCATTGATGGAGGCACCTTATGACATCGCGTGATGTAGTTTTCCCGCCCAAACGCCAAGCGCTTTACGAGCGCAATCGCTATTCCCCGGCCATCCGCTCCAACGGCTTTCTGTTCGTCTCGGGGCAAGTCGGCAGCAAAGAGGATGGATCGCCCGAGCCCGAGCTGGAAGCCCAGGTGCGACTGGCTTTCAACAATCTGAACGCGATTCTGCTGGCGGCTGGTTGCACCTTTGACGACGTGATTGACGTCACGGTGTTCATCGTCGACCCCGAGTCGACCTTCGACACTATCTGGAAGATCGTGCCGGAGTTCTGGGGCAACGCGCCGCACCCGACGTTGACCGGCGTCGGCGTGACGTGGCTGTATGGATTCCAGTTCGAAATCAAGGTGATCGCCAGACTGCCGGAGACCGCCAAGGGCTAAAGGGCCGTGACTGACGTTCGGCACAAAGAGTCTTTAACGGACTTCCTCGTACACGCCGACCAACGCGTCGAAGGCTTCCGTATCCAGCGGCCGGCTGAGGAAATAGCCTTGGGCTTCATCACACGCCACCGCTTTGAGCAATTTCAGGTGATCGGCCGTTTCGACGCCTTCTGCCGTGACGGTCAGGGATAACGCACGGCCCAGCCCTACGATGGCCTGGATGATGGCTTTGTCATCCTCGTTATCGACCAGCCGGCTCAAAAAGCTGCGGTCGATTTTCAGGCCATCGAAAGGGAAGGTGCGCAGGTAACTCAGTGAAGAATACCCCGTACCAAAATCGTCCATCGAGATCCGCACGCCGAGGCGTTTGAGCGTGCGCATGATCTCAAGTGCGCCGGTGGCGTCTTCGAGCATGACGCTTTCGGTGATTTCCAGTTCCAGTCGGGCCGGATCGATTCCAGAATCGCGCAGTGTGGTCTGCAGGCGCTCGACCAGATTGCCGCGTTTGAATTCGCTGGGCGACAGATTGACGGAGACGAACAGGCGCTCCGGCCAGCGGGCAGCGCAACGGCAGGCGGTATCGATCACCCAGTTACTCAGAGAAAGAATCAGCCCCGATTCCTCGGCAATCGGAATAAACGTGTCGGGTGGAATCAGGCCGCGCTCAGGATGTTGCCACCTGACCAACGCCTCGGCACCGACCATCTGACCGTCGGCGATGCGATAGCGCGGCTGGAAATGCAGGCGCAGCTCGCCGTGTTTGATCGCGTAACGCAGGTCGCTTTCCAGCTGGCGGCGCTCAATGATCCTGGCGTTCATATCGCCGGCGTAAAAACGCCAGGTGTTGCGCCCTCCCGCCTTGGCCTCGTACAACGCAATATCCGCATAGCGCAGCAGTTCCGCAGCCTCGCAAGCGTCATTTGGCGCCATCGCGATGCCGATACTGGCGCTGACGAACACTTCCTGCTCTTCGATCCCGATCGGCCGCTCGATGGATTCGATCAGGCGGCGGCAGAGCGCCTCGACTTCTTCCTGGGAACTGACATCGGTCAGGATCAAGACAAACTCATCGCCGCCGACCCGGGCCACCAGGTCGCCGTGGCGCAGGCAGTCCGCCAGGCGACTCGACACTTCATTGAGCACCCGGTCACCGGCAGCGTGGCCGAGCAAATCATTGACCGGTTTGAAGCGATCAAGGTCCAGGCACAGCATAACCAGAGGTTGCTCTACCGTTGGCAACGCCTTGAGTTTACCGTCGAGAAATTCCCGAAGACGGGTCCGGTTGGGAAGTCCGGTCAGGGCGTCATGCTGTGAGAGGAATTCGATGCGCCGACGGGCTTCGACTTCTTCCGTCACATCCGTCGCCGTCCCCCGGTACCCTCCAACGGTCATTTTTCGAGCCGACAGACGGGTGATTCGCTCCTGACCTTTGGTGTCGAGGTAGCGACATTGAATGCTGATGTCCGGCCGCCGGTTGGGGATGCTCAGCCACTGGGACAGCGTGCCCGGCTCGGTGCTGAGCAGATCGTTGATCAGCGCACCCATCCAGGCCTCTCGGGAGAGCCCCGTTACCGCCTCAAATCGCTCAGACAAAAAGGTGAAGTGCCACTCGGCATCGATTTCCCACACCCAATCCGAACTGGCTTCAACGACGTCGCGAAAGCGCGCTTCGCTGGTGGCGAGGGCCTCCTGACTGCTCTGCAGCGACGCGTAGCTGGCGTCCAGCGCCAATGCACCCGCGGTGGTGCGACGCAAAATTGCCCACGTCATGAGGCACACCAGCAGCGCGGCGAAGCCGATCAAGGGTAAACCGACACCCAGTAACCGCAGGCCAGGTTGCTCAGGCGTCCACTGCAGGCTGCCGGCGGAACCGTCGTCGCCCAACGGGTAGACCGATGCAACTGCCCTTTGGCCGGGCGTGACGACGTGCAACTGATTGATCCCGAAGTCGTCGCCGATCTTCTCAAGTTTGGTGCTGTTTAACACGTTGACGAAAATCAATACCGACGGCGCCCGGTCATCAGGTTCCACGGTCGGGTCCGTTCCCGGGGTGATGGCGGCGGCCGCGACGAGGGCGGGTGCTCCGTCGATATTGATGAAGGCGGTTATCGGCGTTTCGGTTTCCGCGCCTGCACGCGCCTTATCCAGAATCCCGGCGATGGACTGCTTCAGCCACTCGCCGGCCTCGACGGTTTTCAGTTCACCCTTGATCACCGAGTAAACCGTGCGATTCACGTCATTGACGACGAACAGCCCCTGAAATCCAAAATCGGCATACAGCGTGGGGCCGACGTTTTGACTGACAAAAGCCCAGTCCGGGTCGACTGAAACATGCAAATGCGTGTAGGCATCCCCCCAAAACGCGTAATCCCTGACGGTTGAGCGCAAGGACTTTTCCAGCGACTGCATGGCCTTCTTGGTGTAAAACGCGCTTTCGCCCTCCTCCGTCCGGTCCAGATCATTGGCCAGATAAATAAGCGCGAACCCGGCCAGTAAAAACACCCCGGCCAACAGCCCCGCAAACTTGAACAGCGAGGCACGTGCCAACCGCACGCTGGAGCGATGGCAGGGGGCATGGATAGGAGTTGCGAGATGTGTTGGCATGGATTCCCGCTGTTGATTGGCGCAAGTCGGTTGCATACCACGCTATCGGCTGCGTTCGCAGAACGATGAGCCTGCGGCCAATTCAACGTCAATCTTTCTGCGTTCGGCGTTAACATCTTCCTCGACTGGTTCACATTTTAAGGAAGACCCCGTTATGTCCACGCTCGAGACTTCCCTGCAAGACACCGCCGCGCCTGAAGGCGTTTGCTACGGCTGCGGCGGCAGCAATCCGCACGGGCTGCACATCAAAAGCTACTGGCATGAAGACGGCGTGCACGTCGTCGCCGAGCACCTGCCGGATGCAAAATATTGCGGCTGGCCGGACCTGGTGTACGGCGGACTGGTCGCGATGCTGGTGGATTGCCACTCCAACTGGACCGCGATGGCCTACCACTACCGCACGGAAAACCGCGACGCCGCCAGCCTGCCCCGGATCAATTGCGTCACGGGCAACCTCGGCATCAAATTCATCAAACCGACCCCGATGGGCGTCCCGCTGACCCTGCGGGCGAAAGTGAACGGCGAGGTCGGACGCAAAACCCGGGTGATCTGCGAGGTCTACGCCGGCGAAGTGCTCACGGCGGTGGGCGACTCTGTGTTTGTGCGCGTTGATACCGGGCAACTGGCGGCGGTCGCGCATGGGCGGGAGGTGTAGCACGGCACCAGGAGCTTTATTGCCGGGAGCTTCCGGGACATCCGGAAAAATGCGGTGGCTGTCAGAACGCATTCGCGAGCAGGCTCGCTCCCACAATGAACCCCGCAGCGAACCAATCCAACCAAACCACGAGGCCGAGCGTTAGCTCGCCTTGCGCATTTGATCCTGCTTTTGATTTTGATCTGCCCGCCCCTTCGGGAGGCCGAGTGGAGGTTCTGCGCAGTGGGCAGCCCGGCATGGATGCCGGGCTAGCTGCCCCCGGCCATGGATGGCCGATGGCAGCGGGCCCACGGAGCAGGACCGGAGCGAGGGAACGCCGAGCCTTAGCGAGGGGCCGGACGCCGGGGCGAGCGTTTTTTTGCTTACTTTTTTTTGGCGCTTGTAAAAAAAGTGAGTCGCCGTAAGGGCGAAACCCTAAGTGGCCGTTACCGCAGAAATGGATATGTACACCGTTCACCCAGCGCGGTGTTTCGCAAAACGCGACAAGCCGATCTTGATCGCTACAAGCACCGGCGCAGCAACCGCAAACAGCAACGTGACAGCCATGAACGCGGTATCGAAGGCAATCACAGTGGACTGCCCGGTCACCAGCCGGCCCAACAGGCTCGTGGCCGCCCGGCTGGCAGCCGCCGCCTCCATCCCCTTCCCGCCCAGCATCGCCGCAGTGGTGGTCAGCCGTTCGATCACCGCCTGCCCTCCCGGCGTGAGGTTAGCGCCGAGCACCACGGCATTGGCCACGGCGTGGTGATCAATCAAGGTCTGAAGCCCTGCAACTCCCATGAGCCCACCTATCTGCCGCCCCGTATTGAACAGGCCTATGCCAGCGGCGAGGTTTCGGCTGTTAAGGTCGCTGAACGCTATCAACGTGATCGACAGAAACAGAAAGCCAAGGCCCAGGCCGCGCAACAGAACGGCGGCCATCATGTCGTCACTGCCGCTTTCGCTGGTCGAACCGGACAACATCCACATTGCGACCATGATCATCGCGATACCGAATGGCACCGTGGCGAACGGCGCAACGTGACGGACCTGAAAGAGAACAGCCGCCACCAGCAGCGCGCCGATAAACAACGCGCCACTGGGCAACAGCAGCAAGCCGGCCTCGGTGGGCGTGAACGCGAGCACGGACAGCGCGAACGCCGGGATCAGAAACGCGCTACCGAACAAGGCAGCACCGGCAACAAAACTGACAATAAAGGCGAAGGTGAAATCGCTCGACTTGAACAGCGTGAAGTCGAGCAGTCCCTGCCCTGCGGCCAATAATTGCTGGCCGAGAAACGCCAGCAATGCCGCAGCGCCGATGAAGGTCAGCCAGAGGATGCGCGGCGCCTCGAACCAATCCCAACGACTGCCCTGGCTGAGCACATAAGTGAAACAGAACAGGCTGAGCGAAATCAGCGCAAAGCCGATCCAGTCGAACGCACGCTCCCGCCGTCTGGCGGGTGCCGGGCCGTCGCTGATCAGCAACAGGCCGCTTGCCACCAGGGCTATCGGCACAACGCTGAAAAAGATCCAGGTCCAGGACTGGCTATCGATCAACCATCCTTGCAGGGCCGGCGCGAACGTCGCCGGTGCGACCACCGCGCCCATGGCAAACAGCGCCTGAAGAATCGGCTGACGGGCGCGCGGATAGCCCCGGAAGATGATCACCTGCCCCCCGACCAGCAGCGTGCCCCCGGCGAAACCCTGAATAATCCGCAGCGCGATCAACAGGTCCAGTCGAGCGGTAAACGCGGCAATCAAACACGCCAGGCCCATGACCAGGGTCGCGCCAATGACCACATGACGGGGATTGAAGCGCTGGAGCAGCCAGGCAGACGTTATGAACCCGATCAGCTTGAACGCGGTATAGCCGACGTCCAGCCAGGCGAACTCATCAGGCGTGGCGTAGGTGTCGCCGATGATATCGCTGCGTCCGAGCGCCAGCACCGTGCTGGCGATCGCTTCGGTCAGGGTGGCCAGCACAATCCCCACGAACAGCATCACACCGGTCGATGTGCCCGTTTTCAGGGTGGCCGCGACGCTCATGAGTCGCTCCCGGCGGCGACCTCGACCCGCGCAGACAGGCCGGGGACGATGCGGCCCGGCAACGGATTATTGACCAGCCGGATCTTCACCGGAACCCGCTGCACGACCCGCACAAAGTTACCGGTCGCGTTGTCTGCGGGCAGCAAACTGAACGCCGAGCCGCTGCCCGGTGCAAAGCTGTCGACCACCCCCTCGAAGGCTTCGCTGGGGTAGCCGTCGACGGTGATGCGCACGCGTTGTCCGGGGCGCAGGCCTTCAAGCTGGGTTTCCTTGAAATTCGCCACGATCCAGACGTCATGGACCGGTACGATATCGAGCAGCGAAACGCCCGTCGTCACATACCGCCCGAGACGCACCTGCCGGTTACCGACCACCCCATCCACTGGCGCGCGGACGACGGTGCTGTCGAGATCGATCTGCGCCAGGTCCCGCGCGGCCTGCGCCTGGGTGACCGCGGCAACGGCGGCTTCGCGCTGGGCCACCAGCACGGCGATGCGTTGCTGCTGCGCTTCGACCGTTGCCGAAGCGCCCGACACCGTTGCCTCGGCACGCAATCGGGCGGCGTCGCTTTCATCGACGTGGGCCTGGCTGACGGCATTGCTGACGATCAGTTTTCGGCTGCGGTCGTGAGTCTTGGCCGCCAGGTTCATCTCGGCGGAAGCCGAACGGCGCTGGGCCTCGGCCTGGCGAATCAGCGAACGCTGAAGCAGCGTCTCCGCCTCGACATGGGTCAGGCGAGCCTCGGCAGCTTTGATATTGGCCACGGCTTGCGCAAGCCGCGCGCGGTAGTCACGGTCGTCGATGCGAAACAACACGTCGCCCGCCCGCACGTTTTGATTGTCCTCGACTTCTACCGCCGTGATGTAGCCGGCGACCTTGGCGGCGAGCGACGTCACGTCGCCGCGCACGTAAGCGTTGTCCGTCGAGGTGGCGCCGCTCGACACCGCCATGGCCCATCCCCCCGCCAGGACCACCACGGCGCCGATGCACAGCAGCAGGCCGATGAGTTTTTTCTTGCTGCGCCGCGCCAGCGCCACAGGGGCTGCGGCGTCGACGGCGGTGTTGTCCCGGTGCGAGTTCATGTTTCTCATGTCCTGTGTCAATGCCATGGACCTGAAACCGCTACAGGGCGGCAATGGCCTGCCGCCCTGCTGTCAGGCGTCGATGAGCGCGTGCACCGGATTACTTTCCGGTGGGCGTGACCAGCACTGTTTCGCCGGTATCGAGGACGAACACGGCCAGAAGGCGCGCAGGTTTCGTGTCGCTGGCGTTCGCGCTGACCTGGTGGTGCGAGCCCGGTTCCTCGACGAAGTTTTCGCCGGCGTTGTAGACCTTTTCCGGCGCTCCGTTCACCGCACTGCGCACAGCGCCTTCAAGCACCGTGGCATAAATGAAGGCCGATTTCGGATGGGTATGGGCCGGTGACGAGCCGCCCGGCGCGTACTCGACGAGCACGCCACGCATGCTCTTGCCGGGGATATTCGGAATCGGCTGGTCGAACACCACCGTGACCTTGCCGGCGGGCTTGTCAGCCGCCGACGCGGTGAGCGAAAACGCGGCGCATGCAGCGGCTAGGATTAATTGGGTCAACATGGCAATGCTTCCTTATGGTGTGTTGTGATCAGCGCGACCCGACGTCGGGTCGCCGCGTTGTTGTTTGACGGCCATCGCCTCAGTACCGCGCCTCGGCGAGCCAGTCCTCGAAGCGGGTCGCTCCCAGTCGCGGGTTCTCGCCGGGGGTCAGCGACTGGTCGTCGAGCACCGCGCCGAAGTAGCGCGCATGCACATCCGGCACGACCTTGCGGGTGTCGCCAGAGGCCCGCAGAAAACGCCGGACCAGTTCGTCCAGCGGTATGGCTTCGGGGCCGGCGACTTCGACTGTGCCGTTGAGCGGTGCTGCCAACACCACCTCTGTCAGCGCGGCGGCCACGTCGTCGGACGCCATCGGCTGGATCAGCGCCGGCGACAGGCAAATTTCCTCGCCCACGGTGGCCGACTGCGCGATGCCGCCGACGAATTCGAAAAACTGCGTGGCACGCAGGAGGGTGTAAGGGATACGTGACGCCTTGATCAGGTCTTCCTGCGCGACCTTGGCGCGGAAGTAACCGTTTTCGGGCAGGCGCTCACTGCCGACGATGGACAGCGCAACGTGATGGCTAACCCCGGCAGCCGCTTCGGCGGCCAGCAGGTTACGGGTCGAGGTTTCGAAGAAATCCAGGACGGCCTGGTCTTCCCACGACGGCGCGTTCGCCACGTCGACCACGACGTCGGTGCCATCCATCGCGTTGGCCAGCCCTTCGCGGGTGATGCTGTTGACGCCCGTACTGGGGGCGGCGGCGAGCACGTCGTGACCGCGCTCGCGGAGGTTGTTCACAAGTTTCGATCCGATGAGGCCAGTGCCTCCAATGACGACGATCTTCATGGGCTCTCTCCACTTATGGACGGCAAGCATTGCCGTCGGTGCAGGCAAAGAGTGCCTGCACCCCCGCGTGGAGTCCTTGCGCCGGCCTTGGATTTGCCTTCAGGCCCCCTTGGATTTGCGTCCAAAGCCTTCGCCGGGCGACGAGACCGTCGCTGGACGGTGCAGGGTTTTACGGGCTGCCGTATTATCGACACCACGTACCAACCGCCCGCTCGGACACGGAGTCGAGAGCCCACGACCAGGGGACGCTCACTTTGCCCTTCGTGTTTGAAGACTACGTGCTCGATCAGGAGCGCCGTGAACTGAGCTGGCGTGGGCAAGTCGTGGCCGTCGGGCCGCAAGTCTTCGACCTGTTGCTGCTGCTCGTCAGCCACGGTGAGCGCGTGGTCAGTAAAGACGAGCTGCTGGAGGCCGTGTGGAGCGGCAGGATCGTCTCGGAGTCGACGATCGCCAGCCACATGAATGCCGTGCGCAAGGCACTCGGCGATACCGGCGAGGAACAGCGCCTGATCCGCACGGTGGCGCGCAAGGGTTACCGCTTCGTCGGGGAGATCACCACCACACTGCCCTCTGAAGCGATGGATGCCGGCGACCCGCCGCAGGCGAAGGAACCGCCGCCCGCCCCGCTGCTGCTGCCGGACAAACCGTCGATTACCGTGTTGCCGTTCCACAATTTGAGCGGCGATCCGGAGCAGGAATATTTTGCCGACGGCGTGGTCGAGGACATCATTGCCGCCCTGTCGCGCATCCGCTGGCTGTTCGTCATCGCACGCAATTCGAGCTTCACCTACAAAGGCCGCGCGGTGGACGTCATGGGCGTTGGCCAGACACTCGGCGTGCGCTACGTGCTGGAAGGCAGTGTGCGCAAGTCGGGAAACAAGGTGCGCATCACCGGGCAGCTGATTGACGCGACCACCGGGACGCACCTCTGGGCAGAACGCTTTGAAGGCGAGCTGAACGATCTCTTCGAGTTGCAGGACCAAGTCGCCGAGAGTGTGGTGGGCGCCATCGCGCCGCAACTCGAACGCGCGGAGATCGAACGCGCCAAACGCAAACCGACGGGCAGCCTGGACGCTTACGATTACTACTTGCGCGGCATGGCAAAACTGCACAGCGGCACCCGTGAAGCCATCGAAGAAGCGTTGCCGCTGTTCTACACCGCCATTGAGCTGGATCCGGAGTTTGCCTCGGCCTATGGCATGGCCGCGTGGTGCCATTTCTGGCGCAAGTTGAACGGCTGGATGACGGACCGCAACGCTGAGATCGCCGAAGGTGCGCGACTGGCGCGCCTGGCGGTGTCGCTGGGCCGGGATGACGCGGTCGCGCTGACGCGCGGCGGTCATGCGCTGGCGCATTTGGCCGGCGAGGTCGATGGTGCCATCGCGCTGCTGGATCGGGCGCGCCTGCTTAACCCCAACCTCGCCCCCGCCTGGTACCTGGGCGGCATCCTGCGCGCACTGCGCGGGGAAACCGACGATGCCATCAAAGACCTGACCCATGCCGTTCGCTTGAGTCCGCTGGACCCGGAAATGTTCAGGATGCAGATCGGCATGGCGCTCGCGCATTTCTTCGCCGGACGTTTCGACATCGCAACCGACTGGGCCGAAAAAGTCCTGGGCAACGTACCCAGCCTGCTGCCGCCGATTGCCCTTGTTGCGGCCAGCCATGCGTATTGCGGACGAATGGACAAGGCGCATCAGGCGATGCAACGCCTGCATGCGCTGGATCCGTCGTTGCGCATCTGCAACCTCAAGGACTGGCTGCCGATCCAGCGAACCGAAGATTTTGCGCGGTTCGCCGAGGGCCTGCGGCTGGCGGGATTGCCGGAGTAAGCGTGAGTGGGCAACTGCGCAGTGAGGTAGGCGAACCTGTGTTGAAAAACTCATCCCGACACTATCCGGCTGTCTGGATGTTGAGAACGTCACGCACCTGCTGCATGAGTTGCTCACCCTTGAAGGGCTTTTTGAAGTAACCCACCGCCCCCATTTCCCGCGCCTTGAGTTCGGGGGTCTCGTCGAGGCTTGCAGTGATGAAGATCACCGGGAAGCCCATCGCACGCGCTTGCAGCTCTTCAAAGAGTTGCAGGCCGCTCATGCCAGGCATGCGGATATCGGAAATCAGGCACGCGGTTAAATCCAGCGCATAACACGCCAGATACTCTTCGGCACACGAGTAAGTCCGGGCCGCATAGCCCATTGACCTAACCAGGCTATCCAGGGAAACACGGACGGTGTCGTCGTCATCGACGATCGAAATGATTGGAGTGTTCAGCAACGCGCTCACCCTTGAAGTTGTGGGAGCTGATTGCCAACGCTCCGCTTACTTCAAGATTCCCACTCGTACACAGGGGCAACAACATACATACGTATAGGCGTGCTCCCTTGAATCCGCGTGCCGCCGCGCATGACGGCTATACCAACGGATGATCGACTTATACGAAGATAGCGGCGGAGCAGCCCAAGGCATAAGTGACCTGAAAATTCACGCCCTTATTATTGGATTAGCGCTTTATGAACCGAGCCTGTCCGATCAACAAGGGTGAATATATGAAAACTGCCGACCTGGGTCTGGCCATTGCTTTTCTCGCCGCGACTGGCTTTATTGCCACTCACGCCGTTGCCACTGACGTTCACGCTGAACCTGATGCAGTGGCCGGCCGTGAAAACAACGCGCCTGATGAAATGTCCCCACCGGTGCAGCAGTATCGAGCCCGGTCGGCACCGACTCGTATTGCCGAAGGCGGATCGGATCGGTTGATTGAGCGGCGCGTTGCCGAAGGTGGATCGGATCGCCTGATCGAACGCCGCGTTGCCGAGGGTGGATCGGATCGGTTGATTGAACGCCGCGTTGCCGAGGGTGGATCGGATCGCCTGATTGAGCGCCGTGTTGCCGAGGGTGGGTCGGATCGGTTGATTGAACGGCGCGTTGCCGATGTCGGCAATGTGTACGGTTCCGGAATGAACATTAACGCCCACTTTTCCATGGACTGACACGACTCCCCTTTCCCGACAAACCCCGACCTTTATCGTAATGCTGTTCACTTAAGCGGGCGCAATCACATTGTGGCGAGGGGATTTATCCCCGTTCGGCTGCAAAGCAGTCGTGAGTCTCGATCAGCCTGAATGGACGCTGGGGCCGCTTCGCGGCCCGACGGGGATAAATCCCCTCACCACAGATCCTTGCTCGCATGGAATCTGTCTTAAATGAACGCGATTACGACCTTTATCGAACCCCACTCCGCGCCACAGGTCTGTTCCTTTATTACCCTTCTGGAATCAGACCCATGTCCGCTCATCAAAGCCTGGTCGCCCTCGCCCGTGGTGGTTACGCCGCCCGAGGCGTTATCTACCTGATCATCGGCATTTTCGCCTTGTTGGCCGCCCACGACTCGACCAAAACC
Organism: Pseudomonas fluorescens; assembly: GCF_902497785.1. Lineage (GTDB taxonomy): Bacteria > Pseudomonadota > Gammaproteobacteria > Pseudomonadales > Pseudomonadaceae > Aquipseudomonas > Aquipseudomonas fluorescens_BO. Next base: position 48,541 of record NZ_CABVHK010000011.1, on the reverse strand, counting down.
AAAGACAGCCACAAAAGCCTGGAGGTACTGCTCAGCCAGCCCTTCGGCTATGTGCTGGTGGCACTGGTGGTGATCGGCCTGCTCGCCTTCGCCGGCTGGCGCGTGCTGCAAGCGACGCGTGACGTCGATCATCACGGCACGCACTTCAAGGGTCTGATAATTCGGGCAGGTTTGCTGGCGGGCGGCGTGATCAACGGCGCGCTGGCCTTTTTTGCGCTAGGCCTGCTCATCAGCGGCCTGAAAACGTCGGGTGATTCCGGAGGCAATCAAACCAAAGATCTGCTGGCTCATCTGCTGTCCTGGGAGCACTCGAATCTGTTGGTCTACCTCATCGCCCTGATCCCCCTCGGCGTCGGCATTGCCCACCTCATCAAAGGCTGGAAGGCCACGTTCGAAAAATACTTTGAAGCGGACGAAGACGTGATGCGCTATGTGCGTCCGGTGTCGCGGTTTGGCCTGATCGCCCGAGGGGTGGTGTTTATCGAGATCGCGGTGCTGCTGATGGTCAGCGGTTCGAAGTACAAGGCGATGGACCCGCCAGGTATGAAGGAAGCGCTGGACGCGTTGCAGAATCTGCCGGCGGGCGCGGTGATATTGATGGTGATGGCCTTCGGGCTGATTGCTTTCTCGGTCTACAGTTTCGCCGAAGCAGTCTGGCGCAAGATCAACATGGATGTGCCCGGAGTAGCGCCCGCGTAAAGGCTCGATTCGAAGCAGTCCGGCCGTCGGTCGTTAAAAGCCCGCTTCAACGCACAGGCGAAAACTTAGTGATCTAGGCTGAGTGCAAGTCAGGCGGGAGATTGCTCAATGCCACTCGTTGAAGAACGCACACCCGAACGCCGCAAGGAAACCCGGCTGTTCGTCTTTCTGGTCGTCTGCCTCTTTCCGCTGCTGTCGGTGTTCATCGTCGGCGGCTACGGCTTTATCGTCTGGTTTTTTCAAATGTTGTACGGCCCACCGGGACCACCCAACTAATAGCATTTTCATAAAGTCTGTTGGAGTCAGCACATGGACGACGCCCTGCATATCGCCAGCCTGCTCGTACTTGCCCGACCTGAATACTTCGACGCGGTCAAAGCCAATCTGCTTCTGCTGGATGGCCTGGAACTGCACCAGCAAAGCCCTGCGGGAAAACTGGTGGTGGTGATTGAGGCCGCGCACGAAAGCCAGATCCTGCAACGCATCGAACAGATCAACAACCTGCCGGGCGTGCTCAACGCCGCGTTGGTCTACCACGAGCTCCTCGAACCCGAAGGAGATAGCGAATGAGCATGTCCCGCCGAACATTCGTCAAGGCCCAGGCCGCCGCCATTGCCGCCGCCGCTGCGGGCCTGCCGATCGTGACCTCCGCCAGTAACCTGGTGACCGAAGCCGACATGGTCACGCTGGACTGGAACAAGGCACCCTGCCGCTTCTGCGGGACCGGTTGCAGCGTAATGGTCGCCACCAAGGAAAACCGCGTGGTCGCCACCCATGGCGACGTCAAGGCCGAGGTCAATCGCGGCTTGAACTGCGTGAAGGGCTATTTCCTGTCGAAGATCATGTACGGCGTCGATCGCCTGACCCAGCCGCTGTTGCGCATGACCAATGGCCAATACGACAAGCAGGGTGAATTCCAGCCGATCAGTTGGGAGCAGGCCTTCGACATCATGGAGACGAAATTCAAGGCCGCCTTGAACAGCAAAGGGCCCGGATCGGTCGGCATGTTCGGTTCCGGGCAATGGACCGTGTGGGAAGGTTACGCCGCCAACAAGCTGATGAAGGCCGGCTTTCGCAGCAACAACATCGACCCCAACGCCCGGCATTGCATGGCCTCGGCGGTCATGGGATTCATGCGCACCTTTGGCATGGATGAGCCGATGGGTTGCTACGACGACATCGAAGCCACCGATGCCTTCGTGCTCTGGGGCTCGAACATGGCCGAGATGCACCCGGTGCTCTGGAGCCGGGTCACTGACCGGCGCCTGAGCCAGCCTCATGTGAAGGTGGCGGTGCTGTCGACGTTTGAACACCGCAGCTTCGAGCTGGCCGACATTCCCATGGTGTTCAAACCGCAAACCGACCTGTTGATCCTCAATTACATTGCCAATCACATCATCGAAAGCGGCGCGGTGAACCAGGATTTTGTCACCCGGCACACGCGATTTGCCCAAGGCGCTGACGACATCGGGTACGGTTTGCGCCCGGACGATCCACGGGAAATGAAGGCGAAAAATGCCGGCAAGGCCAATACCTGGACGGATATTTCCTTCGAGCAATACGCAGCCTTCGTCAAACCCTACACCCTGGAGCGAACCGCCAAGGAAACCGGTGTTCCGGCCGAACGGCTGAAGAACCTGGCTGAGTTGTATGCCGACCCCAAGCGCAAGGTCGTGTCGTTCTGGACCATGGGTTTCAACCAGCACACCCGCGGCGTCTGGGCCAACAACCTGATCTACAACATCCACCTGCTCACTGGCAAAATCAGCGAGCCGGGCAACAGCCCCTTTTCGTTGACCGGCCAGCCATCGGCCTGCGGCACCGCCCGCGAGGTGGGAACCTTCTCCCATCGGTTGCCCGCCGACCTGGTCGTGACCAACCCCAAACACCGCGCCACGGCGGAGAAAATCTGGAAGCTTCCCGCCGGCACCATCCAGGAGAAGCCCGGTTTCCACGCGGTGGAACAAAGCCGGATGCTCAAGGACAGCGTACTCAATGTCTACTGGACCCAGGCCAGCAACAACATGCACGCCGGGCCGAACATCATGCAGGAAGTGCTGCCCGGCTGGCGTAACCCGGACAACTTCGTGATTGTCTCGGATGTCTATCCGACCGTTTCCGCCCAGGCCGCCGACCTGATCCTGCCCAGCGCGATGTGGGTGGAGAAAGAAGGCGCGTTTGGCAACGCCGAACGGCGTACGCAATTCTGGCATCAGTTGGTGAGTGCGCCGGGCGACGCCAAATCGGACCTGTGGCAACTGGTGGAGTTTTCCAAACGCTTCACCACCGATGAAGTCTGGCCAGCCGATTTACTCGCCAAGTCTCCCGAGCTCAAGGGCAAGACCCTGTTCGACGTGCTGTTCAAGAATGGCCAGGTCGACCAGTTCCCCGTCGAGCAATTGGAAGCCGGCTACAAAAACGATGAAGCCAAGGCTTTTGGTTTTTACCTGCAGAAAGGCCTTTTCGAGGAGTACGCCCAGTTCGGTCGCGGCCACGGGCATGACCTTGCCGCGTTCGACCGCTACCACAGCGAACGCGGGCTGCGCTGGCCGGTGGTCGACGGCCAGGAAACCCGCTGGCGTTACCGCGAGGGTCTCGACCCTTACGTGGAGAAAGGCAGCGGAGTGCAGTTTTACGGCTACCCGGACAAGAAAGCGATCATCTTCGCCCTCCCCTACGAACCGCCGGCCGAGGCGCCAGACGCCGACTACCCGTTCTGGCTGAGCACCGGACGCGTGCTCGAACACTGGCACACCGGCACCATGACCCAGCGGGTCGAGGAGCTGTACAAAGCGGTGCCCGACGCGCTGGTCTACATGCACCCCGAGGACGCCAGAGCGCTGAAGGCGCGGCGCGGCAGTGAAGTGAAATTGATCAGCCGACGCGGTGAAATCCGTGCGCGCATCGAAACCCGCGGCCGCAACAAACCGCCTCAAGGGCTGGTGTTCGTGCCGTTCTTCGATGCCAACAAGCTGATCAACAAAGTCACGCTCGATGCCACCGACCCGATCTCCAAGCAGACCGACTACAAAAAATGCGCGATCCGAATCGAGTTGGTCAGCGTGGCCTGAGGAGAACCGTCATGCCTTTTCGAATCCTGCCGTTGCTCCTGCTCGCTGTGATGGGCGTGGTGATCGCTGCCGAGATCAACTACCCGCTCGATGCGCCCGCGCCGGACGGGCGTCGGCCCGGCGGTACCCTGACCCAGAACTCGCCGGCTCCGCCCATCGCCAATGAAGAAAACAAAGACCTCAAACGCGAACGCAATTACCCGGACCAGCCGCCCACCATCCCCCACACCATTCGCGGTTATCAGATCGATATGAACGGCAACAAGTGCCTGTCCTGTCACAGCCGGGCCGCCAGCGCACGGACGCAGGCGCCGATGGTCAGCATCACGCACTACATGGACCGCGACGGCCAGGCCCTGGCGGCGGTGTCACCACGGCGCTACTTCTGCAACCAGTGCCACGTGCCGCAAACCGACGTGCTGCCACTGGTGGGCAATAACTTCGAGAACATCGACAAAATACTCCAAGAAGACGCCAACGCTGCGCAGAAACCCTGAGGAGGCAACATGAAAGCATTGTTCGCCATGCTCAAGGACTATTGGGGCATTCTGCGCCGGCCGAGCCTCTACTACAGCCTAGGTTTCCTGACGCTGGGGGGCTTTATCGCCGGGATCATTTTCTGGGGCGGTTTCAACACCGCGCTCGAGTTGAGCAACACCGAGAAGTTCTGCATTTCCTGCCATGAAATGCGTGACAACGTGTTCGTCGAACTCAAGGACACGATCCACTACACCAACCGTTCCGGCGTGCGCGCCAGTTGCCCTGACTGCCACGTGCCCCACGAATGGACCCACAAGATCGCGCGCAAGATGCAGGCTTCAAAAGAGGTGTGGGGCAAGATTTTCGGCACCATCGACACCCGCGACAAGTTCCTCACCCTGCGCCGCGAACTGGCCGAACACGAGTGGGCCAGGCTCAAAGCCAACGACTCTCGCGAATGCCGCAACTGCCACAACTTCGAGTTCATGGACTTCACCCGCCAGAGCAAGCGTGCGTCGGCCATGCACTCGACGTCGCTGGCCAAGGGCGAGGCCACCTGCATCGACTGCCACAAAGGCATCGCACACAAACTGCCCGATATGAGCGGGGTGAAAGGCTGGTAGTCAGTCCCTTATATTTCAGCAGATCTCTGTGGCGAGGGGATTCAGCGAAACGTCGCACCACGTTGGGTCCCGAGCGGCCCAGCGTCCGGCTAAATTAATCGAATTGTCCGATTGGCGACTGCTGCGCAGCCGAGCGGGAGCAAGCTCCCTCGCCACAGATTTATCGCCCGACCGAAGATCTACTGAGTGAGCAAAACTTGTCAGTCCCGGTCTTTGGTCGTGCGGATCAGGTTGTCACGCAGTTTCACGATGGCCTGCTGCATCTGCACGAAGTCGTCAGGGTTAAGGCCGGTTTGCGGGAAGCCGTCTTCCGAGAGGCCTTCACGCAGTTTGCGCCCCTCTTTTGTCAGGCTGATACGCACTTGGCGTTCATCTTCCGGGTCGCGCCGGCGCAGCAGATACCCCATGGCTTCCAGCTTCTTCAGGATCGGCGTGAGGGTGTTGGATTCAAGAAACAGCTTTTCGCCGAGGCTGCCGACGGTCTGGTTGTCTTCCTCCCACAACGCCACCAGGGTGATGTATTGGGTATAGGTCAGGCCAAGCCGTTCGAGCATGGGCTTGTAAGCCTTGCCGAAAGCAAGGTTGGAGGAATACACCGCGAAACACAGGAAGTCGGACAGTTTGAGATCGAGGGTGGCGGTCTTTTCAGGGGATTTCATGAGCATTCTCTGTGGCCAAAGACGGGGGGACTGCATGGCCCGACTATACATCGCATGCGATGGTATCGGAAGTGCTCACCCTGCCCTCCGGTCGCGCGGTCCGGATCATTTTCACCCGTGACGATGAATGATCCGGACCGGGCCTTTCTGCTCTACCCAACGGCAATCAGGCCTTCGATGCCGCTGGCTCGTCACTTACCGCAGCGATTTGAACCCGTCGCGCACTTCCCGGGAGAAAAGCGCCGGCTGCTCCCACGCCGCAAAGTGGCCGCCTTTGGCCACCCGGTTGTAATGCACCAGTTGCGGATAGGCCTGTTCCGACCAGCTTTTCGGCGCCTCGTACAGTTCATCCGGAAACACACTGACCGCGACCGGGATGTTGACGCCCTTGACCGCAAAGAACGTCGACCGGTTCTCGTAATAGAGCCGGGCCGAGGAAATCGCCGTGTTGGTCAGCCAGAACAGGGTGATGTTGTCGAGGACGTCATCGGGCGTGAGGCCTTCCGGTTGTCCGTCAATTGAACGCGCGATCATCTCGTAGCTTTTCGGATCGTGATCGAGCATGAACGCCGCCAGACCCACCGGCGAATCGCTGAGGCCGGTCAGCGATTGAGGCCTGTCGCCCATCATGATTGCGTAGCCGATGTGCTTGTAGGTGAAGGCGAGTTGTTCAGCGGCGCGCTGCTCCTCTTCGCAAAGCCCCGTAGGTACCGGCTCGCCGCGAAACAAGGCGGCATCGATGTCAGGCGGGATAACGCCGGCCATGTTGGTATGAAGACCGATCAGGCCAGGCGGCGCTTTCACCCCCATCAGATCGACCACAATCGACCCCCAGTCACCGCCCTGCGCCCCATACCGGGTGTAGCCGAGACGTTGCATCAACTCGATGTAAGCATCGGCGATGCGCTCGGGATTCCAGCCGGCGGCGGTCGGTTTCTCCGAGAAGCCGTAACCGGGCATCGATGGAATCACCAGGCTGAACGCCTCGCTGGCACTGCCGCCGTGCGCCGTGGGATCGGTGAGTGGCCCGATGACTTTCATCAACTCGATCACCGACCCGGGCCAGCCGTGCGCCATCAGCAGCGGCAACGCGTTCTCGTGTTTTGAGCGCACGTGAATGAAATGGATATCCAGGCCATCAATCTCGGTGATGAAGTTTGGCACTGCGTTTATTTTGGCTTCGATAACGCGCCAGTCATAGGTAGTCGCCCAGTGCTCGGCCAGCTTCTGAATCGTTGCCAGTTGTACCCCTTGGGATGAGTCATCGACGGTTTGCCGGTCCGGCCATCGGGTGGCCTGGATGCGTCGGCGCAACTCTGACAGTTCTGTCTCCGAAGCGCTGAATTGGAAAGGACGTATCTCGGTGGAAGCGATCGTTGTTTTTGTTGAAGGGCTAGTCATGCGTCAGTCCTGGGTGAACAAACGGGTCACCGTGAGTTCGGGTTTTATAAGGAATCAGATACAACTATGTGACGTAACTATCTGACAGGACTGATTTTATAAGCGTGAACAAGGCGCCGATAAGAACGGAAAAACCGATCATGTCCGGGTTATCCGCACACCCTGCTGCGCCGCTCGTCGTCACGCAGGCACATTGCTTTTGACATCCGTAAGCCAATGGCTGATTATTTATACATCGCATGCGATCTAATCGATCGCGATAATAGACCCTCAGGAAATCCAGTCATGAGCACCCCACACCGCCACACCCTGACCTTTTCTGCCGCTCACACTGCCCATGGCCACAACGGCAACAACTGGATCACTGCTTCATGAAGCTGACCCAGCTCCGGGCCTTTTGCTCGGTGGTCGACAGGGGCAGCTTTCGTTCGGCGGCACGCGCACTGGACGCGGCCCAAAGCACGTTGACTGACTCGGTGCAGAGCCTGGAAAGAGAACTGGGGGTCACCCTGTTGATGCGCTCCAACCAGGGGATCAGCCTGACCCTGGCCGGCAAGGTGTTCCTGAGCCGGGCGCGCTCGATCATGCTCGATTGCGATCGCGCTGTTCTGGACGCACGGCAATCGAACGGGATGGCCGAAGGGCAGATCGCATTGGGTGTCACCGCCGAGCCACTGGCTGCGTGCCTGATGCCAGTCTTCAGCAGTTTTACCGGACGTTTTCCCAACGTGCGACTTCATGTCGCCAGTGGCAGGACGAACAGGCTGATCGAGATGATTCGCGCCGGCCACCTCGACTTCGTGATGTGTCCCGTGAGCCCTGATGACTGTGATATCGACTTGCACATCGAGCGGCTTTTCAGCTCGAAAAACAGCGTCATTGCGCGCAAGGGCCATCCCTTGGCGAATGCTCGCTCCGTGCACGAGCTGACCGATTGCCAGTGGATCAGCGTGCGGCCGGCGGGGACCACCGGCAGCGCGGAGGATCATCTGACCGAGCTGTTCAATGCCCAGGGTCTTGCGCCGCCGAAGATCGCGATCACCACCGAATCGCTGCTGGAAAGCCTGCACATCGTCGCCGAAACCGATTACCTGACCCTTGAGCCCGGCATGCTTGTCGACATGAAGTTGTTTTCATCGTCGCTGGTCAGCCTTGCGCTCCGGGAGCCATTGGCGTCGGGTGAGGTGTGCCTGATCAGCCGGCGTGTGTCGCCCTTCTCCCGAGTGGCACAAGAACTGACCAGCATGCTGATTTCTTACTCGCGTTTGCGTCACCGGGCCAAGGCCTGATCAGGTCCGGGGTTCTCAGCCAATGACGTTCGCGTACACCGCCCGGTCAACATTCCCGCCGGACAGAATCACCCCGACTTTCCTGCCTTCCATCCCTGCCCGCTCCTGCATGAGTGCGGCCAGCGCCGCAGCCCCGGCCCCTTCTGCCAGATTGTGGGTATCGGTGTAATACACGCGCATGGCTTCGGCAATTTCGTCGTCGCTGACGGAAACGATCCGCGTCGCCGCTGCCCCGTAAATGGCAAACGCATCGGCAATCGGTTTGCGCACGGCCAGGCCGTCGGCAAAGGTATTCGCCGAGGCGGTTTCGCAGAGGGTTCCGGCTTCGAACGACAGCTTGGCCGCCGCCGCTTCAGTGGAAACCACGCCCACCACTTGGGTCTTCAGGCCCAAGGCGTCACGAGCGGCAATCACGCCACAAATGCCCGATCCGCAGCCGATGGGTACATAGACGGTATCGAGGTCCGGCGCCGCGTTGAACAGCTCCAGGGCATAGGTGGCCACGCCCTTGACCAGCTCGCTGTGGAATGGCGGCACCAAAAACAGCTTGTGCAGGTCCGCCAAGCGTGCGGCCTCCTCGCGGGCCTCATCGAAATCACGACCACACTCGACCACTTCGCCGCCGAAGCCGCGCATCGCATTGTTCTTTTCAACCGAGTTACCGACCGGCACGACGATCAATGCGCGCAAACCCGCAGCACGGGCCGCCAGCGCCAGGCTCTGGCCGTGATTGCCGCGGGTCGCGCTGACAATGCCCGTCACGTTCGGATGCTCGCGTTTGAGCCAGTGCATGAAGGTGATGCCGCCGCGCACTTTGAACGCACCGGTCGGCGTGTGATTTTCGTGCTTGACCCACACCGTGCAGCCCAACCGCTCGGCCAGCAATGGCCAGGCGTACTGGGCGGTGGCCGGCATGACTTGATACACGTGGCGCGCAGCTTGTTCGATATCGTCGCGGGTAATTCGGTGCATGAGTCGTCTCCCAGAGGTTTGACCTACTCTAACCTCGCACGCACGGTGTCGGCTTTCAGAAAACTGACCTGACTTTTGCCTCGCCTCTTCACTACTATGGTGCTCATGAAACCTCAAAATCGCCTGAAACCAGCGCTATTGCCCGAGACGGTCCGCCGTGTCGAGGCCGGCCCTTGGGCGATCGAATTGTTGCCCGGTTGCGCCTACGCCACCCGCTACGTCGCGAGTCAGTCAGCCGTCGGCTTTGCCTTCGACAGCCAGCGCGGCCTGCACGCCATCGGCAGCGACCGCGTGCAGCCCTTTGTCGCCATGCCCAACGGCCTGGCGTTCGTCCCCGCCGGCTGTGACGTCTTGTCCGAATCACCCCAGGGCGGTGAATACCTGCGGCTGATGCGCACCGATGGCACGCCCTTGGCCGGAGAACGTGCGTTCAATAATCGAATTGACCCGCACGCCATCGCCCTGGCGCTGCGCATGCGCGCCGCGTTGTTGCACGCCGAAGTGGATGATGATTGGGAAATGTGGGCACTTGCCCTGGCTGAACGGGCGAGCGGTCATGACGGGTTTTCGGCGCCGCAGCCACACGCCATCACCGGCAGCCGCCTGCGCCTGCTCGATGAATTTATCGACGCCGGCCTCGATGGCCCGCTGGCGGTACCGGCGATGGCGGGTTTATTGGAATTGTCCGAAGGCTATTTCATTCGCGCGTTCAAACACGCGACGGGCAAAAGCCCGCACAGCTACTTGATCGACCGACGCCTGGCCAAGGCCCGTGCGCAAATGCGCGACTCACGCGCCACGCTCTCGCAGATCGCGCTCAGCTGCGGTTTCAACTCCCAGGCGCACATGACAACCGTCTTCAAGCAGCGCCTTGGCGTCAGCCCCGCGCAACTGCGCAAGCGGCGGCCGTAAAGCAGACGGGTCAGCTGAACCGACGACAGCCACTGCGGACAGCCGGCCGGTTCAACGTCGTCAACCCGGTCGTTTACAGATCAGTGATTTCCTTGTGGCGTGGCACCAGCAATTTCATCACGCTCCACGCCACCAGATAGGCGCAGGCGCAGATGGCGAACATGATCATGTAGCCGGTGTGGATGTCGTTGATCGATTTGTAGTAGTCGAACACCCAGCCGCCGATCTTGGTCATCACCACGCCGCCCAAGCCGCCGGCGAGACCGCCAATGCCGACCACCGAAGCGATGGATTTTTGCGGGAACATGTCGGACACGGTGGTGAAGATGTTGCACGACCACGCCTGATGCGCCGAGGCGCCTACGCCGATCAACAGCACCGGCACCCAGAAACTGATGTAGCCCAGTGGCTGCGCCAGCAATACCAGCAGCGGGAAGAAGGCGATCACCAGCATGGCTTTCATGCGACCGTCATACGGCGCGTCGCCCCGGGCCATGAAGTAGCTCGGGAACCAGCCGCCGCCGATGCTGCCGACCATGGTCATGCTGTACAGCACGGCCAGCGGCCACACGATGGCCTGGCCCTTCATGCCGTATTGCGCCGACAGATAGGTCGGCAGCCAGAACAGAAAGAACCACCACACGCCGTCGGTCATGAACTTGCCGAAGGCAAATGCCCAGGTCTGGCGGTAGGTGAGCAGCTTGAACCACGATACTTTTTTCTCGCTGGCGCCCGGTGCCGGGGCGGTGATCACCTGCGCGTCGCTGCGGATGTAAGCCAGTTCCTCGGCCGAGAGGCGTTTTTGTTTTTCAGGTTTGTCGTACAGCGCAATCCACACCGTGACCCAGACGAAGCCCAACAGGCCGATCACGATGAACGCCGCTTCCCAGCCCCACAGGCCGGCAATCAGCGGTACGCAGATCGGTGCGAGGATCGCGCCGACGTTGGCGCCCGAGTTGAAGATACCGGTGGCGAAGGAGCGTTCTTTCTTCGGGAAGTATTCGGCCGTGGCCTTGATCGCGATCGGGAAGTTACCCGCCTCGCCGATCGCCAGCACGGCGCGGGACAGCATGAACCCGGCGATCGACACCGGGATCACGGCCAGGCCGAAGGCACTGCACACCGCCGCGATGCCCTCGCCCATCGGCACTGAAAACGCATGCATGATTGCGCCAGTCGACCAGATGCTGATGGCGATGACGTAGGCCTTGCGGGTGCCGATTTTATCGACGAAACGGCCCGCAAACAGCATGGAGATCGCGTATACAAACTGGAAGACCGAGGCGATGTTGGCGTAGTCGCTATTACTCCAGCCAAACTGCGTCGACAAATCCGGCGCCAACAGGCTGAGCACCTGACGGTCCAGGTAATTGACCGTTGTGGCGAAAAACAGCAACGCACAGATGGTCCAGCGATATTTGCCGACGGCCTGGCCGACACGTTGCGCATTGATGGGCTCGTTCAGATTCATGGCATCACTTTATTATTGGATTGTGGTGATGGTCGCTCGGTGTCAAGCGAGACCAGTCGTGTCATGAAGCGTCGCCAAAACGCGATGGGCACGCGTCAAGGCAGGCTGGCGTTCACTGCCAGTCGGAGCAGGGTTATCGGGGATTTGGCGGTAGGCCTTTAAACGAAGCAGATGAAGCGGCACGCAGCAAAGCGAGAAAGCGAATTGTGTTCATGAGGAGACCCGGTTCTTATTTTTAGCGTTGTAACAATGTGTGTCGTCGTACAACTGTGTCTTTTATAGCGATTCCTCTACCCGGTTGTCAATCGCGGAAATGGCCGTTCGTCTCAACGGGCAACCCGGCCACAGCGCGTTATCACTGAAGCGCGCCTATATGACGGCCCCGAAAAATTCTGTCTACTATAGTCGTACGACAACGCACGTCTCTCAATGTGGGAGCGAGCTTGCTCGCGATGGTCGTTAACGATAACGCGTATTTTCTGGATAAACGCGTCGCCCTGAAGTCCATCGCGAGCAAGCTCGCTCCTACAGTGATTCCAGGATCATTTGACCAGGCGTATTTCCTTGGACGGCCGGTAGCCGAAATACGAGCTGTAGCACTTGCTGAAATGGCTCGGCGAGACAAACCCGCACGCCACCAGCACCTCCACCTGGGACAGTTCGGTGTGCTGCAGCAACCGTCGCGCTTCGGTGATCCGCAATTCCATGTAATAGCGCTGCGGCGTGGTGCCCAGTTGTTCCTTGAACAGCCGCTCCAGTTGGCGACGGGAACGGCCGGCATAGGTTGCCAGTTGCTCCAGCTCCAAAGGCTCTTCGAGGTTGGCGTCCATCAGCTTCACCACCTCGCGCAACGGCGCGCTGACACAGACATTTTCCGTTGGCTTGATGCGCCGGTAGCGCGACTCTTCGAACGCGAGAATGTCTTCAATGCCTTCGATGAGGGCCTTGTCGTGCAAGCCCTTGATCCAGTCCAGCGCCATATGGAAGGCACCCGACGGACTGGACGCCGTAAGCCGGTCCCTATCGATCACGTAAGGTTCGCTGGTGACGTGCGCCGCTTTGGCCACTTCCGCCAGTGCTGGACGATGTTCGGGGTGAATCGCACAACGATAGCCGTCCAGCAATCCCGCATTGCCGAGGAACCATGCGCCATTCCATAACCCGGCGAGGCTGACGCCGTGCCCGGAAGCATGCCTCAACAAGCTGATCAACTCGTCACTGGTCTTCAGCTCAGTCCGGTAGCCGCCGCAGATGACCAGCAGGTCCAGGTGCTGAATCGCCGAACAATCGATCCGCGCATCCGGGCGAATGATCAGGCCCAGATCACTGACTACCTCGCCCTCGCTCAAACCGAAGGTTCGCGATGAGAACAATCCGGGACGCAGAAGATTGGCGGTGACTATCGTATCCAGCGCCTGGGTGAACGCCGGCAACGAAAAATGCTCGAGCAGCAAAAAGCCGGTCCGGGTCATGTGAACAGGCTCGTCGGGGTTATCGTTCAAATAGCGAAGATTCTTGCCCTTCATGCCTCCGCTAAATTGGCGTCGTTCGATCAAGGGTGGGTCACCTGGTCAGGTTGATGAAGGGTCGGTCCGGGCGCTCAGGATATCGCAAAACCGTCTACGCTCCTCCCATCGATTCCTCCAGAGGCAGCGCCATGATCCGCACGTTGTTGACCGTTTCCCTGCTACTCGTGCTCGGCCTCCCCGCCCATGCCGACATCACGCCGTTCCCCTCCTCGTTTCGCACCCAGGACATCCCGGTAGAAGGTGCGAAAATCCACGTACGCGTCGGCGGTAAAGGGCCCGCCGTGGTGCTGCTGCATGGCTTCGGCGACACCGGTGACATGTGGGCACCCCTCGCCGCTGACCTGGCCCGGGATCACACCGTGGTGGTGCCGGACCTGCGTGGCATGGGGTTGTCGTCGATTCCGGACGGTGGCTATGACAAGAAGACTCAGGCGGGCGATGTCCGCGCGGTACTGGCCTCGTTGGGTATCGAACATTCGGTGGTCATCGGGCACGATATCGGCACCATGGTTGCCTTCGCCTACGCCTCTCGTTACCCGCAACTCACCGATCGGCTGGTGGTGATGGATGCACCCGTGCCGGGAATTACGCCGTGGAACGACATCGTGCGTTCGCCGATGCTCTGGCACTTCGACTTCGGTGGCGCGGATGCCGAGCGCCTGGTGGCGGGTCGTGAGCGCATCTACCTCGACCGCTTCTGGAACGAGTTCGCCGGCGACCCGACCAAAGTGGACGAAGCCACCCGTCAACACTACGCCAGACTCTACGCACGCCCCGGCGCGATGCACGCGGCGTTCGCCCAGTTCCGCAGCATTCGCCAGGACGCGGTAGACAACGAAGCCTCGATGAAGAACAAGCTGACCATGCCGGTGCTCGCGGTCGGCGGGGAGAAATCCTTCGGCAACAACGAAGCCATCGTCATGCGCAATGCCGCGGACAATGTCACCGAAGTGGTGGTGCCAGGCGCCGGTCACTGGCTGATGGAAGAAGCGCCGACGCAGACCATTGCCGCGATTCGCACCTTTATGGAGAAGTAGAGCCACGGCTGCGGGGGTTCAAACGGATTGAACCCCACGCGTCATGGTGTTTTCGAAACTCTATCAGCGCCGATCCGTCACCCACCAAGGCGCCTTTGGAGAGGAAATCCCGATGAACAATCGACTTCTGCTTTTGATCGCCTGCCTGAGCCCGACCCTGGTATTTGCCGAAGGCTGCGACGTGCTGACCCGCTCTCAAAGCCCCTCCGTGCCGGTGGTCGAATCCCATAGCTGCTACGAATACGAAGGCATGCCGGTCAATGCCATCGACTGGTCATGCAGCAATGAGAGCAAGGAAATGCTCACCAGCACCAAGAAAAAAGTCGCGCAGTGCGACGATCATTATCAGGCGACCTGCGTCGCCACCCTGACTCAGGAATCCTTGGCCAATCCTCACTCCACCAGCAAGGACAAGAACGCCAAGTCGCTGAACATTCCCGACAACGCCCAGGTCACGACGTATTACTACGACGCCGAGCACTTGAGTCAGGTGAAAGTGGATTGCGAGTCGGGTGGTGGACACTGGAAACCCAAGTAACGACTGCCGCAGGTTTGCCATCGGCACGTTCTGGTGTATCACAGTGTGTCTGACTACCCCGTAGATACATGAGTTTTCACCGAGCCTGCAATCCGACACAGGCCAGATACGTCGCCGCGTTCAAATGCCAGCAAGGTTACAAGGGATCAGCCAGACCCCCTGGCCAACGGCTTGCAACGGAGACATCCGCATGAAGATGGCACTGCACAACACCCCCGGCAAATCCAGCCGCCGTTTGCTCGGTTCGTCGCTCCTCGCGTTATCCCTGTTCGGCATCCTCGGTGCGGCCCACGCACAAACCACCGCCGCCGCGCCGCCAGAGGCGATCAAGGCCGGTGCCACATACGCGCCCTCGCCGTTCGGCCCTTTGAAGTACATCAATGCGGGTCTGCTGAACGTGGCCTACGCTGAGACCGGCCCCGCGGATGGGCCGGTGGTGATTTTGCTGCACGGCTGGCCGTACGACATCCACAGCTATGACGAGGTCGCGCCGCTGCTGGCCGCGAAAGGCTATCGGGTGTTGATGCCGTATGCGCGCGGCTATGGCGACACGCATTTCCTGTCTGAAAAAACCCTTCGCAACGGCCAACCGGCGGCGCTGGCCAGTGACGTCATCGACTTCATGGACGCGCTGAAAATCAAACAGGCGGTGCTCGGTGGTTATGACTGGGGCGCACGTACGGCTGGCATCGTCTCGGCGCTGTGGCCGGAACGGGTCAAGGCGCTGGTCTCGGTCAGCGGCTATCTGATCGGTAACCAGGCCGCCGGCAAGAACCCGCTGCCACCCAAGGCTGAATTGCAGTGGTGGTACCAGTTTTACTTTGCCACCGACCGCGGTCGCGCCGGGTACGAGAAAAACACCCACGATTTCGCCAAGTTGATCTGGCAGCTGGCTTCGCCGAAATGGGCGTTCGATGACGCTACGTTCGACCGCAGTGCCAAGGCGCTGGAAAACCCCGATCATGTCGACATCACCGTCTTCAACTACCGCTGGCGCCTGGGGCTGGTCCAGGGCGAAAGCCAATACGAAGCCTTGGAGCAAAAACTCGCCACGGCGCCGTCGATCAGCGTGCCGACCATCACCCTCGAAGGCGATGCCAACGGTGCACCGCACCCTGCGCCCGAGGATTACGCCAAGCGCTTCACCGGCAAATACGAGTTCCGCCTGATCAGCGGCGGCATTGGCCACAACCTGCCACAGGAAGATCCGAAGGCATTCGCCAAGGCGGTGATTGATGCGGATCATCTTTAAGACTTGAGGCGATTTTTATTCGCGGGATCCGCAGTCGGATAGCAAACTGTGCGGTCACAGTCGAAGATGACGATCCGTCTTCGACTGTTTCCCTTTTTGCTGGATGCTGCTGAATGAATACGAATCGCCGGCTGTGCCTGGTCCTGGGCGACCAGCTCTGTTTCGACCTGGCTTCATTGACCGAGCTGGACAGCGAGCACGATACGGTGCTGATGGTCGAGGTGATGGAGGAAGCCAGCCATGTGCCCCATCATCCGCAAAAAATCACCCTGATCTTCAGTGCCATGCGCCACTTTGCCCAGGCATTGCAGCAGCGTGGCATCCGTGTGCAATACGTCACGCTCGATGACCCGCGAAACAGCGGTTCGGTGCCGAGTGAGTTAAAGCGTTGGCACTCGCTGTTGCAGCCGGAGGAACTGCACCTGACCGAGTGCGGGGACTGGAGGCTGGAGCAGTCGTTGAGAGACTGCGGTTTACCCATCCAGTGGCATGACGACACTCGTTTTGTCTGCACACGTGGCGAATTTTCGGCGTGGGCCGAAGGCAAAAAGCAGCTGCGCATGGAGTTTTTCTACCGTGAGATGCGGCGCAAAAGCGGGTTGCTGCTCAATGGCGACGGCACGCCGGTGGGCGGCGCCTGGAACTTCGATGAAGACAATCGCAAGGCGTTACCCAAGGGCGTAAAAGCCCCCTACCCGGCGCGCTTTTCGCCGGACTCAATCACCCGGGAAGTCATTTCGCTGGTGAGGGAGCGCTTCAGCAGCCACTACGGATCTCTCGACTCCTTCGATTATCCGGTGACCCACGCCGATGCCCAGGTGTTGTGGGAATACTTTCTGGATTACGGCCTGGCGGGGTTCGGCGACTACCAGGACGCCATGGCCAGCAACGAGCCCTTCCTGTTTCACGCCCGGATCAGCGCGGCACTTAATATTGGTTTGCTGGATGTGCGTCAGCTGTGCAGCGACGTGGAGTCGGCATATTGGTCAGGCCGCGTCGCATTGAATGCTGCCGAAGGCTTTATCCGCCAACTGATCGGCTGGCGCGAATATGTGCGTGGCGTTTATTGGCTGAAAATGCCCGATTACGCCGATGGCAATGTATTCGGCAACACCAGAGCGCTGCCCGAGTTTTACTGGACCGGCGAGACAAACATGAATTGCATGCGCCACGCTATCGGCCAAAGCCTGGAACATGCCTACGCCCACCATATCCAGCGACTGATGGTGACCGGCAACTTTGCCCTGCTCGCCGGCATCATCCCCAGCCAGATCTGCGAATGGTACCTGGCGATCTACATGGACGCTTTCGACTGGGTCGAACTGCCCAACACCCTTGGCATGGTCATGCACGCCGATGGCGGTTATCTGGGCTCCAAGCCTTATTGCGCCAGTGGCCAGTACATCAAGCGGATGTCGGACTACTGCCGCGACTGTGCGTACAAGGTGAGTGAGAGCACCACGGACAATGCCTGTCCGTTCAATTCACTCTACTGGCATTTTCTGATGCGCCACCGCGACCTTCTGCGCGGCAACCAGCGCATGGGCATGATCTACAAAAACCTCGATCGTATGCCTGACGCCAAACAGCAAGCGCTCTGGCAACGCGGCCAGACACTGCTTGCCAGGCTCGATGCCGGGGAGTCGATTTAAAGCAGGACAACTTACCTGGCAAAAAAACAAAATTGCCATGTGTTTCCTTCGTTCTTCCATACGTCGCAGTGTTCACTGCCCGTTCTTACGTCTGGAGTTATCTCGATGCCCTCGCCCACATCCCTGCCTGCTGCATTGCTGGGGCTGGCCCTTGCCTGTCCGGCCATGGCCGAAGCCCAGAGCCTGGAATTGGGGCAAGTGCTGATTAACGCACAGGACCAGAGCGGCGAAGACCAGTCGGTGGAAGACGCCAAGGCCCGGCTGGCCGAGGTGCCCGGCGGCACCAATGTGGTGGACATGCGCCGCCCGTTGCAGGGTCGCGTGGCCAGCAACCAGGATGTGCTGGCTTATCAGCCTGGGGTGTATGCCCAGTCGGCGGGCAATGAAGGGGTGAAGATTTCGATCCGCGGCTCGGGCCTCAACCGTGCACCCGGCGCCCATGCCTCGGGGTTGTACACCCTGCTCGACGGCCTGCCGCTGACCGGTCCCGGCGGCACACCCTATGAATTGCTCGAACCGCTGTGGCTCGATCACGTCGAAGTGCTGCGCGGTGCCAACGGTTTCGACAAGGGCGCATTGGCCCTGGGCGGGGCCATCGATTACGTCAGCCGCACCGGCTACAACGCGCCGAAGTTGCAGGTGCGCTACGCGATGGGCAGCCACGGTTATCTCCAGCGTCAAGTCAGCTCCGGGCAGGTGCTGGGCAATTTCGATTACTACGTGGCGATGACCGACGCGCGCGCCGATGGCTATCAGGACCACACCGCCAGTGACAGTCAGGGGGTGATCGCCAACTTCGGTTATCGCTTCAACCCGAACCTGGAAACGCGTTTCTACTTGCGCTATCGCCAGACCGACAACGACCTCGCCGGGCGGGTGACCAAACGCTCCATCGAGCACGACCCACGGGCGGCCAACCCCGCGTACGTGGCGCGGGACGACCGCCGCGAGCAACCGGGCAGCACCTTTATCGGCAACAAAACCACTTGGTACATCGATGACGATTCGAGCCTCCAGACCGGCCTTGTCTACCACGACTACCCGATGGACCTGCGCGAAGGCCCCAACCGTCTGAAAGTGGCGTACGCGGATGTCAGCGGCACCTTCGACTACAAACGCCGCGACACCCTTTGGGGGCTGGAAAGCCAGAGCACCCTGGGCCTGCGCGTGACCAAACACCTGCCGAATGCCGGCGCCAGCGAGCTGGTGCGTATTCCTGCCGGCAATACCGCCGGCTACGCGCCGGGCACGCACATTCGCAACTTCACTTATCAGGGTTCGGACACCGTCCTGCATGTCGGCAATGACCTGGAAATCGCCGATGACCTGTGGCTGACCACCGGCCTCGCCGCCATTTACACCCGCCGCGAAAGCGCCGTCACCTACCCTGAAGGCGGCGGCAAGACCAGCCTGAGCGACTGGGACTACGCGCCACGGTTGGGCCTGCGTTACCAGCTGACGCCGGACCTGCAAGTGTTCGGCAACCTCAGCCGCTCGGTCGAAGCGCCCCATCCCTGGTCGCTGATCTACAGCTCCAACATTCGTTTCCCGGCCGGCAGCGGTGTCGCCACCGGCGCCCAGCGCGATCCGGTCACGTTGCAAAACCAGACCGCGACGACTCTGGAGGTCGGCGGCCGTGGCGACAGCGCGATGGGGCAATGGAGCCTGGCCTGGTACTACGCTCAGGTGCGTCACGAATTGCTCTCGGTCCTGCCTGACGCCAACGCCACCACGCCCTACGAACTCAACGCCAGCCCCACCGTGCACCAAGGCGTGGAAGCCAGCCTGCAGAGCAACCTCTGGTCGCGCGATGATGGCGGCCAACTGAGCCTGCGCCAGAGCTACACCTTCAGCGATTTCCACTACCGCGACGACGAGCGCTTCGGCGACAACCGCCTGCCGGGCCTGCCGATGCACTACTACCAGGGCGAACTGCGCTACGACTGGCCCCAGGGTTTCTTCGCCGCGCTCAATACGCAGTGGGTGTCGAAAGTAGCGGTCGATTATGCCGACAGTTACGACGCCGATCCTTACGCGCTGTTCGGCGCAACCTTGGGCTACAACGCGCCCAAGGGTGACTGGCAGACGTGGCTGGACCTGCGCAACCTGACCGACAAGCGCTACGCCGCCACCGTCACGCCGGGCTACGATGACAAAGGTCTGGACGCTGCCAGGTCGACGCCGGGTGAGGGTCTGGCGATGTATGTCGGGGTGTCGTGGAGTCTGCGCTAACGCCTTGGGCAAGATCACTCAAGGGCGGCCACCGCGTTCTTCGAGGACGCGCTCGCGCAACGTGTCGAGAAACAGTTTAAGCACCGGCGAGTCATCGTCTGCGCGGTAAGTGGCGTACAACGGCACTTCCGGCAACGCCGGGGTCAGGCGACGGAACACCAGCCCCGCGGGCGCCATCTGCTCGATGGACGCCGGTAATAACGCCACGCCAAAACCGGCCTGCACCAGGCTGAGCAAGGTTTGCACCTCGATCACCTGCTGGCGGATCTGGGGAGTAAAACCGGCCTTGATGCAGCACTGATAGAGAAAATCGGCAAACCGCGACTGCTTCAGTTCCAGTGCCACGAACGGCTCCTGCGCCAGGTCGGCCGGTGCCAGGATTTCGCGACGGGCCAAAGGGTGATCGGCGGGCATGACCACACGAATCGGCTCATAGATCAGCAGTTCGTTGCGCAACTGCGGATCGTCATAACCGACCCGGAACACACAGGCATCGATGCGTTTCTCCTTCAACGCCATGACCTGCGCCGCCGGTGTCATTTCATGCAGACGCCAGGCCACCTGCGGATAGCGCTCGCGAAACAGGTGCAAGGCCCGCGGCAGCACGCCCACCATCACCGAACTGATCATGCCGATTTCCAGCTCGCCCAACTGCCCGCGTCCGGTCTGACGTGTCAGGTCCAGCGCGCGGTTCAGTTGTTCGAACACCAGCGGCGCCTGTTCCTTGAGCATCTGTCCGGCCGCCGTCAGCTCGACCCGGTGATGGCTGCGTTCGAACAACGGCGTGCCCAACTCTTCCTCCAGCAGCCGAATCTGCTGGCTCAGCGGCGGCTGACAGATGTGCAGACGCGTGGCCGCCCGACCAAAATGCAGCTCTTCGGCAAGGGCCATGAAATAACGCAGCAATCGCAGGTCCATGACGGCTTACCCCAAGGCCAGTGGCGTCGAACGCTGGCGCACCCCGGTCAGGCTGAACAGGGCATTGGCAATGGCCGGGGCCACCGGCGGGCTGCCCAGTTCGCCGACGCCGCCGGGTTTGTTCGGCTCACCCTCGACCAGCAGGATGTCCACCGCCGGCATGTCAGACATGCGGGCCACCCGATAGTCATGGAAGTTGCTCTGCACCACCCGCCCCTGTTTGATGTCCATGCGGTCGAACAGCGCGTGCCCGAGGCCCCACATCAGGCCGCCGTAGATCTGCTCTTCGACACCGCCCGGCGACACGGCCAGGCCGCAATCGACCACGCAGGTCAGCTTGTCGACCTTGATCACGCCGTCCTGCTTCGACAGCCGGGCAACCACCGCAATGAAGCTGGTGTAACCCTGAGTGGTGGCGATGCCCAAGGCCGTGCCTTGCGGCAATGGCTGGCCCCACCCGGCGCGCTCGGCGGCGCTTTTAAGCACCGCGACGTGCCTGGGCCGGTCGTGCATGTTGGCCAGGCGAAATGCCAACGGATCCTGCCCACCACTGTGGGCCAGTTCATCCATGAAGCTTTCGACGGCGAACACATTGGGAATGAAGCTCACCGAGCGATACCAGCCGCTGGGCACGTGGCTTTCATGCTTGACCCACACCAGGTCGAGATTCGCCGGACGATAGGCAAAATCCCAGGCGGTGATGGCTTCGGTGGTGCTGTAGTCCATGTGGTCCGGGCGCTCGAAATAACCCGGTTCCCACTGTTCCGGTGACGCCGGCGACACCGCGTTGAGTTGCAACGCCGTCAGGCGCCCTTCGGCGTCCAGCGCTCCCTTGGCCCGGTGCAACGTCGCCGGGTGCATGAACAGCGAGCGCATTTCGTCTTCGCGGCTGTTCATCAATTTGACCGGCACCTTGGCCTGCTGCGCCAGGTACGCCACTTCGAACAGCCAGTACTTGGCCTCTCGCGCACCGAAACTGCCGCCGGAGACCATTTCGTTAATGGTGACTTTGTCCTTCTTGATCTTGCACACCGTGACCGCCGCTTCCAGCGCCGACGACGGCACCTGCACGCCGCCCCAGTAGGTAATACCGCCGTCCGCCACCTGCGCGGTGATGCACACCGGCTCCAGCGGGTTTTGCACTTTGTACGGCATGCGATAGTCGGCTTCGAGCAGCTTCGCCGCGGTCGGCCATTGCGCGGCGACGTCCCCCGCCGCCATCGCGCTAACCCTTTGCGCAGTCTTGTCGTCGATGGCTGCAGCCTGCGCCGTGGCCAGTTGATCGCTGTCGAACCCGGCCAGCGGCGAGTCGCTCCATTGCACCTTCAATAGTTCGCGACCCTGTTGGGCGGCCCAGTAAGTATCGGCCAGTACAGCGACGCCTTCCTGATTGCCACCGAGCACGTCGGGGCGGCCCGGAATCGCGATCACCTTGCGCACGCCCGGCACTTGCAGCGCGGCGCTGGAATCCACCGCCAGCACTTTTGCGCCGACAACGGGTGTGCGTTGGATCACTGCCACAAGCATCTGCGGCAATACCACGTCGATGCTGTATTTGAAGCGCCCGCAGACTTTGGCTGCCGCGTCCCGTTTGTGCCGCAACTTGCCGATGTACTTGAACTGCGCCGGGTCCTTCAGCGTGACCTTGGCCGGGGCCGGCAACTGCGCGGCAACGCCGACCAATTCACCGTAGCCGAGGCAGCGCCGACTGGCGGAATGCAGCACGCGACCGTCTTCGGTGGTGCAACTGTCGGGGCTGACTTTCCACTGCTTTGCCGCTGCCGTGATCAACACTGCACGAGCCGTGGCACCGGCCAGGCGCAGGCGATCGTATTCGAGGGAAACACTGGTGCTGCCCCCCGTTGAAAACACCTTCCAGACCGGATGAATGTAGGTCTCGAAGAACGGGTTTTCCGGCGAGATCACCTGCACAGTCATCGGGTTGACGTCGAGTTCCTCGGCCACGCACGCGGCCAGCGCGGTGTGGGTGCCGGTGCCGGAATCGTGCTTGTGCACCACCAGTTTCACCGTGCCGTCGGGCAGGATGCGAACCCAGGCATTCGGTTCGAATTCACCTGCCGCCGCCGGCACATTGTTGTCTGTCGCCGCGAGGCCCGAAGGGAGATAAAACGCAATCGCCAGGCCGGAAGCGACCGTGGCCGTCTGCTTGAGAAAAATGCGCCGTGGCTGGTTGACCTGAGTGTCGTCGATAACCGTCATCACGCCTCCTTCGGCGCAGCAGCCGCGCGCTTGATGGCTTTGTTGATGCGCCCGTAAGTGCCGCAGCGGCACAGGTTGCCGGACATGGCGTTGCGGATCGAGTCGTCGGTCACCGCTGCCCCGGTGTTGAGCAGCGCGGCAGCGGACATGATCTGACCGGATTGACAGTAACCGCATTGCGGCACATCTTCGGCAACCCAGGCCAATTGCAGCGGGTGCTGTTCGGTGGCGGACAAGCCTTCGATGGTGGTGATGCGGTGTCCCGCCACGGCCGCGACCGGCAGTTGGCAGGAGCGCACCGCGACACCGTCCAGGTGCACGGTGCAGGCACCGCACAAACCCATGCCGCAACCGAACTTGGTACCGGTGAGTTTCAAGTGGTCTCGCAACACCCACAACAAGGGCATGGAGGGCGATGGCTCGACCAGCTCGTGTCGTTCGCCGTTTACCGTGAATTCGATCATTGTCAGGCTCCAAGAGAGCGGCCCGTCTTTGTGCAGGCCTGGTCGCCGATTATTGGGAGCCCGGGCAAAAACCGGCCAGCGACAATTTCTGCCATCCTGTGTAAGTAGGACTAACAGCATGTACAAGCGATACCCGTCGGTGCAGTCCATGAGCGCATTCATCCAGGCCGCGCGCAGCGGCAGCTTCTCCAGCGCCGCGCGCAAACTCGACCTGACCCACAGCGCGATCAGTCAACAGATCCGCAGCCTGGAAGACTTCATCGGTCAGCCGCTGTTCATCCGCGAAGGCGGCGGCAGTAACCTGACCGATGCCGGGCAACTGTTTGCCAGCGTGCTGTCCGACGGCCTGGCGCAGATCGACCGGGCGCTGTCCTCGATGAAGAACCGCAGCGTCGCGCAACGGTTGACCCTGGATGTCGACAGTGAATTGGCGCAGAGCTGGCTCAATCCACGGCTGCCGGAACTGCTCGATTTGTTGCCTGACCATGAAGTGGTGCTGCTGTCGATGCCGCGCTCGGATCGCAGCTCGTTCGAGCGCGTGGACCTGGCGTTGCGCTACGGCTATGGCGATTGGGACGATTGCGAGATGACCCAGATCTGCGGAGATCGAGTGACCGCCGTGGCCTCCCCGGCGCTGCTTGAGCGACATGGCTTGCAGGTGCCGATTACGCCGGCGCAGGTGCTGCAATTGCCGCTGCTGGGCTATACGCGACGCTCGTGGATTCCCTGGCTGGAGGCCTCCGCCATGGCGCCGACCGAGCCGAATGCGCGGGTGATCTTTGACAACGCGGCCAACCTGATTGCCGCCGCCGAGGCCGGGGTTGGCGCAGGGCTGGTGCGCGGTTTGCTCGCGGCAGATGCGTTGCGTGCAGGGCGGCTGGTGGAGCTGAACGACGCGCAGATTGCGGCGCATTACAACTTGTATGCGGTGTGGCCGCCGGGGCACGGCGAACGGGTGGCGCCGGTTGTTGAGGTGATCAAGCAGTTGGCCGCGCAAACCTTGGCATAGATCAAAAGATCGCAGCCTTCGGCAGCTCCTACATGAACCTGATTCCCCTGTAGGAGCTGCCGAAGGCTGCGATCTTTTCAGCGAGTACGACGCGTCGACGTACGAATGGCCAGGATGAAGGTCGATATCGAACAGGTATCAACCCCTCGCCCAATTAATATTGTACGAACCCAACCCCCTCTTCCAATACTCCTCCCCAAGCAGCCAGCGTCCCGAGCCGGATGCGACCAGGCGAGGGAATGCGCAGCAATGCGCATAGAAATGGCCGATTGCCCCGGACGTGGCTGCTGCGAACCGCAAGGTTCCCTTCCCCGCTATCAGGAGATCGACTTCAATGATCATCGATATCAGTTGCTATCCCACCGATCTGGTGGACCTCGCCTGGAGGCATGACGGTGACCCGTTCACCGGCGAGCGTCTGCTGGAGATGATGGATGGCCCTTACATGGTCAACGGCAAACCTCGCCGCATCGACAAAGCCTTCATCCAGCCACCCCAGGGCAACACCATTTACACCTGGACCGACGGCGACCTCAGCGGACGCGAGTCCATTGATGCCTACATGGCCTACACGCTGAAAATGGTCCAGACCTACCCGGATCGCTTCATCGGTTGCTTCGTCTACAACCCGCGCTGCGGCGTGGAAAACGGTGTCGAGGCGATTGAGCGCTACGTCACCGAACACGGCTTCAAGATGGTTCAGATGCAGGCCAACATGCACGCTTATCGCCCGGACCGTGCGCTGGACTGGGTCCGTCCGTGCTTCGAGAAATGCGCCGAACTGGGCATTCCGGTCAAGCTGCATACCGGCGACGGGCCGTACAGCATCCCTTCGGAATGGGTGCCGATGATCAAGGAATTCCCCAACGTCGATTTCATCATGGCGCACTTCGGGGTGCAGACCGGCGGCGTCTATGTGTTCGAACCGATGCAATGGGCGATGGAATTGCCCAACGTCTACTGCGAATCGGGCTGGTGCCTGCAATCGCGGATCGTCGAATTCGCCAAGGTCTTGCCAACCCACAAAATTCTCTTCGGCACCGACACCCCGCCGAACGAGCCGGGCATGTGGTTGCGTCTGCTGGAAGTGCTCTGCCACGAGCCGCCGCAAGGCCTGAATCTCGACGAAGACACCCTCGAAGAATACCTGGGCAATAACACCGCACGGATGATCGGCCTCGAACCGACCCCGCCGCCACGTTCCGTGTCCGAAGCCGAGGCGCAGTTGAAGCGCCCTGTCACCACCCAGCTGGCCAGGAGTTGAACCGATGATTATCGATACCCATCTGCACCCCACCAATCTGGTCGACGAGGCCTGGCGCCACACCGGCGAACCGTTCACTGGCGAGCGCATGCTCAAGCTGATGGACGGCCCGTACATGATCAACGGCAAACCCCGCCGTATCGACATGGGTTTCATCCAGCCGCCACCGGGCAACACCGGCTATCGCGACGGCAACCGTCGGGGCCGCGAAGGCGTGCGCGACTACATGTCCTACGTCGCCGAGCTGTGCGTGAAATACCCGGACCGCTTCATCGGCAACTTCAACTTCAACCCGCGCTGGGGACCGGAAAACGGTGCAGCCGAGCTGGAATTCCACATCAAGGAATACGGCTTCAAGATGCTCAAGCTGCACGCCAACATGCACGGCTATCGTCCGGACCGGGCGCTGGACTGGCTGCGTCCGGCGATGAAAGTCTGCGCCAAGTACAACATCGTCGTGCTGATCCACACCGGCGACGGCCCGTACACCATTCCGACGATGTTCTACCCGATCATCCGCGAGTTCCCGATGGTCAACTTCATCATCGGTCACTTCGGCATCCAGACCGGCGGCAACTACTCGTTCGAGGCGTTCTGGATGGCCATGGACACGCCGAACGTGTACTGCGAATCCGGTTGGTGCTTCCAGTCGCGGATCGTCGAGTTCGCCAAAGAGCTGCCGCGCGACAAGATCGTGTTCGGCACTGATTCGCCGCCGAACGAACCAGGCATGTGGCTGCGCGAACTCGAAGTGCTGTGTTCGCCCGCGCCGCAAGGGCTGGGGATTGATGAGGATCACCTTGAGGACTACCTGGGCAACAACATCGCCCGGTTGTGCGGCATCGAACCGACACCGCCACCCAAGGACCTGGCCGAGGCGGACATTCGCCTGACCACCACCTATCTCTGAACCCAGGCACAAACCCTGTGGGAGCGGGCTTGCCCGCGATGGGGTCCGGACATTCAGCATCGATGTCGAATGACCCACCGCCATCGCGAGCAAGCTCGCTCCCACAGGTCTCACGCAGATCCAGACATTTGCTTTGCTGCACAGCCCAGTTTCAACGAGGTGAAACCATGACCCTCTCTACGCTCGGCGATACCCAGGATTTCCACGATTTCATCGACGCCTATCGCCGGCAGTACCCCGACGATGTGCTGACCATTCACGAAAAATTATCCGCCGATCAGGACGTCACTGCCCTGGTCGACGCTTTGGCCGCCCAAGGTCGAAATCCGCTGCTGATCTGTGAAAACGTCGGCCATTTCGGCGCACCCGTGGCCACCAACCTGTTTGCCTCCCGGACCCGTATCGCACGAATGTTCGGGGTCGCCCCCGCGCAGTTGCACGAGACCTTTCAGGCCCGCGCCAATCAGCCGATCGCGCCGCGCTACCTCGACACCGGTCCGGTACTGGACGAAATCTTCGAAGGCGAAGCCGTAGACCTGGCGCTGCTGCCGATGCTCAAGCACTTCGACAGTGACCGTGGTCCGTACATCACTAACGCGATCATCATCGCCGAAGACCCGGTCACCGGCATCGCCAACATGAGCTATCACCGCTCGATGCGCCATGCCCGGCAGACCCTCGCCACCAGCCTGCATTCCCGTGGTCACTTGTGGCGCATGCTGCAAACCGCCCGCGAGCGCGGCGAAGAATTGCGCGTGGCCATGGTGGTCGGCGCTCATCCTTTGTTCATGCTGGCCGCCGCCGCCCGCTTGCCGTTCGGCAGCGATGAACGCGCAGTGGCCGGCGGCCTGTTCGGTGCGCCGCTGGAACTGGTCAAGACCCCGCGTTACGGCATTGGCGTGCCGGCCTACGCCGAGTTCGTGCTGGAAGGCGCCATCGATCCGGCGGCCTATGCCGAGGAAGGTCCGTTCGGCGAATTCAGCGGCTATTCCTCAGACCGGTCGACCAATAACGTGCTGCGGGTCGACACCCTGATGCGGCGCAAGGACGCCTGGCTGGTGGACGTGGTCGGCGGGCGCTACGCAGAGCACCTGACCTTGGCGCGGCTGCCACGGGAAGCGGAAATGAGCGAGAAACTCAAGGCGCGCTTCCCCGCCGTCACCGCCGTGCACTACCCCAACTCGGGCACGCATTTTCATTGCTACGTGGCGCTGGATCAAAGCCGCGACGGCGAGGCGCGGCAGATCATGCTCGCCCTGCTCGGCTGGGATCCGTACCTGAAAACCGTGATCGCGGTGGACAGCGACATCGACATCAGCGACGACAGCCAGGTGCTGTGGGCACTGGCCACGCACTTCCAGCCGCACCAGGATATTTTCGTCATCGACGGTTTGCCCGGCAGCCCGCTCGATCCCTCGTCCTCGGTTAATGGCACCACCTCGCGCATGGGCCTGGACGCCACACGCGGTTCCGGCTTCGACGGGATCAAGGCGCAGCTGGATCAGGACGTGGTCGAGCGTGCGCGCGCCTTGCTCAAAGGCTATCAACCGTGAACCGCCAGCGCATCGTGGTCGGCATCAGCGGCGCGTCGGGATTCATCTACGGCGTGCGTCTGCTGGAGTTATTGGCAGAACTGAACATCGAGAGCCACCTGATCATCAGCCGTGCCGCGCTGCTGACCATGGCCCATGAAACCGACTACAAACTCGCGGACGTCACCGCGCTGGCCAGTCATTACCACCGCGCCGACGACGTCGCCGCCGGGATTGCCAGCGGCTCCTTTCGCTGCCTGGGCATGGTGGTCGCGCCGTGCTCCATGCGCACCTTGGCGGAGATTGCCACCGGCACCTCTTCGGGGCTGATCGGCCGTGCCGCCGACGTCACCTTGAAAGAACGCCGGACCCTGGTGTTGATGGCCCGGGAAACCCCGCTGACCCTCGCCCACCTGCGCAACATGACTGCCGTCACTGAAATGGGCGGGATCATCGCCCCACCGGTGCCGGCCTTCTACGCCCGCCCGCAAAACCTTGCGCAGATGGTCGATCACAGCCTCGGCCGTGTCCTCGACCTGTTCGACCTCGACGCCGGCACCGCGTTGCGCTGGGGTGAACCCACATGCCATCCAACCCAACACAAAACCTGTGGGAGCGAGCTTGCTCGCGATAGCGGCGGGTCAGCCAGCATCAGTGTCGGCTGAGGCCCCTCATCGCGAGCAAGCTCGCTCCCACAATTGAAAGCACTGCGACCCATTCGTCAGTAAGGAGCTCTACATGAATAACCCATTCAACGCCCCGACCCCGAACCGCAAAATCCCTGTGACCATCCTCACCGGCTTCCTCGGCGCCGGCAAAACCACCCTGCTCAACTACATCCTCAAGGAAAACCACGGCCGCAAGATTGCCGTGATCGAAAACGAGTTCGGCGAAGTCGGCATCGACGGCGACCTGGTGCTCAGCTCCGAGACCGAAGAAATCTACGAGATGGTCAACGGCTGCGTGTGCTGCACCGCCGAGGTTCGCGAGGACCTGGTGCGCATCGTCCGCGAACTGGTGGCGCGCCCGGTGCGGCTGGATCACATCCTGATCGAAACCAGCGGCCTGGCCGATCCGTACCCGGTGGCGCAGAGCTTCTTCATCAACGACCCGATTGCCGATGAAGTGGAACTGGACGCCATCGTGACCATGGTCGATGCCAGGCACATCGCCCAGCATCTGGAGGATGTGCAGCTCGATGGCGTGGACAACCAGGCGGTCGACCAGATCGTCTGTGCCGACCGCATTGTCATCAACAAGGTCGATCTGGTGAGCGAGGACGACGTGGCCGCACTGCGCGGCAAGATTCGTGGGCTAAACGCCACGGCGGACATAGTCACCTCGAGCTACGCCGAGATCGACCTGTCGAAAATCCTCGGCATCGGTGCGTTCGAGTCAACGCAAAAACTGATGGAAATCGGCGCTGAGCACGATCACCACGCCGATGACCATCATCACGATGAACCTGACCATGCACACGACCCGAGCGTATCTTCCATCGGTATTGCCGTAGACGGTGCGGTGAACCTGGGCGCGTTCCACCGCTGGATCAGCACGCTGCGCACCGAGCAGGCCGACAACCTTTACCGCATGAAAGGCGTGTTGTCGGTGGCAGATCAGGACCAACGCTACGTGCTGCAAGGCGTGCACAGCCTGGTCGAGTTCCGCGCCTCGACGTCGTGGGGCACGGAACCGCGTTCGAGCAAGATTGTGTTCATCGGCCGCGACCTGGACCGCGCGGCGTTGAACCAGGGCTTCGCCGCCTGCCTGGCAGGCTGAAACAACGGCATCGGAGCCGGTGGATGGCGGTTCCGGGCACATAAAGCGAAATGCCTGATGCCAATCAGTCGAAATAGCACAGAACCTGTGGGAGCTGGCTTGCCAGCGATGGCTGACTGTCAGTCGATGAAAATGTCGACTGTTCAGCTGTCATCGCTGGCAAGCCAGCTCCCACAGGAATCCAGGCGTCTCTGGTTTGGCATCAGAACGAATACCCCTCTCTACAGCATAAAAACAGCAAGAGGTGATTCTCCATGTCGTCAGCCACTACCCCTGTCACCATCCACCCCGTCGACCAGGTTCTACCGGTCCGACAGATGCTCACCCTCGGCCTGCAACACATGGCCGTCTCGTACATCGGCGCTATTGCCGTGCCGTTGATTGTCGCCAGCGCGCTGAAAATGTCCCACGCCGACACCGTGGTACTGATCAGCACCACGCTGTTCTGCTCCGGCATTGCCACGCTCCTGCAAACCGTCGGCTTCTGGAAATTCGGCGTGTGTTTGCCGATCTTGCAAGGCGTGGCCTTCAGCAGTGTCGGCCCGGTCATTGCCATCGGCAGCAACCCGGAGGTGGGGTTTGCCGGGGTCTGCGGGGCGGTGATCGGCGCGGGGATTTTCACCATGCTCGTTGCGCCGTTCGTAGGTCGATTGCGTCGCTACTTTCCGCCGGTGGTCACCGGCTGCATCGTCACGGTGATCGGTTTGCAGCTGTTTCCGATTGCCTATGAGTGGATCGGCGGCGGGCGCAACGCCAGTGATTTCGGGGCGCCGGCGTACCTGGCCGTTGCCGCCGTAGTACTCGCGACCATTCTGCTGGTGAACCGCTTTGGCGGGCCGATGCTGCGCAACATGGCGGTGCTGATCGGCATGTTGGTGGGTGCGGGCCTGGCTTACGGTCTGGGCATGGGCAGTTTTCACAGCGTGCAGGAAGCGCCCTGGCTGACCGTGCCGTATCCGTTTTACTTCGGCCTGCCGACCTTCAGCCTGATCCCGATTGCGACCCTCGTGGTGGTGATGATCGTGCAGATGGTCGAGTCGATGGGGCTGTTCGTGGCCATCGGCGACATCGTCGACAAACCGGTGGAAGAAACCCAGGTGATCAACGGCCTGCGCGCCAATGGCCTGGCAAGCACCATCGCCGGGATGTTCGCCGCGTTTCCATTCATTGCCTTCATGGAGAACGTCGGCCTGGTGATTTTGACCGGCGTGCGCAGCCGCTGGGTGGTGGCGATCAGCGGGTTGCTGATGTGTTCCGTGGCGCTGGTGCCCAAGGCCGGGGCGATCATCGCGTCGATGCCGACCGCCGCCCTCGGGGGCGCCGGGATTGCGATGTTCGGGGTGGTCGCCGCCGCCGGCATCCAGACCCTGGCCAAAGTCGATTACGAGCGCAACCGCTTCAACGTGTTGATCGTCGGTTTCACCATCGCCGCCGCCCTGGTGCCGGTGCTGGCGCCGGCCCTGTTCAAGCAACTGCCCGAGTGGTCCCAGCCGTTCCTGCACAGCAGCGTGGTGATCGCCTGCCTGGTGTCGGTGCTGCTCAACGCGGCGCTCAACGGCGTCAGTGCGCCCGACAGCGCCGCCACCAAGCCTGCGCCCCACAGCCTCTGACTGGAGAAGCACATGACTCAACTTCAAAACATTCTGATCAAAAACCCGCTGGCGGTGATGACCGGCCTGCGCGGCTCGCGTGCCCGCGCCGGCAACGTCGACATTCGCATCGTCAACGGGCGCATTGCCGAAATGGCAGCGGACCTGGTGGCGCAACCCGGCGAACGGGTGATCGATGCGCGCAACTCAGTGGTCTACCCCGGCTGGATCAACACCCACCATCACCTGTTTCAAAACCTCCTCAAAGCGGTACCCGAAGGCTTGAATCAAGACTTGCAAGGCTGGCTGGCCAGCGTGCCCTATCCGCGCCTCAACCGTTTCACCCCACAACTGGCGCAGATCGCCGCGCGCCTGGGCATGGCCGAATTGCTGTTGTCGGGGGTGACGACCTGCGCCGATCACCACTACCTCTATCACGCCAACGGCACGACCGAGACCGGTGACCTGTTGTTCGACACGGCGGACCAATTCGGGATGCGTTTCGTACTGTGCCGCGGTGGCGCGCTGGAGTCCGCCAGCGCGCATCCCGGCTTCTCGAAAACCGCGCTGCAACCGGAGACGCTGGCGCAGATGGTCGGTGACATTGAACGGCTCAAGTCGCGCTACCACCAGGACACGCCGGACGCGATGCGCCGCGTGGTGGTAGCGCCGACCACGCCGACGTTCTCGCTGCCGCCGACCTTGCTGCGCGAGCTTGCGCATACCGCACGCGGCCTCGGTTTGCGCTTGCACACGCACCTCTCGGAGACGCAGAACTACGTCAACTTCTGCCGCGAGAAATACAACTGCCTGCCGGTGGAATTCGTCGCCGAACACGAATGGCTCGGGCCCGACGTCTGGTTCGCCCACGCGGTGCATTTGCAACCGGGGGAAATCCGCCTGCTCGCGCAAACCGGCACCGGCATTTCCCATTGCCCGGTGAGCAATGCGCGACTGGGCAGCGGCGTTGCACCAGTGCCGCAAATGGTCGAGGCCGGGGTGCCGATTTCGCTAGGTGTCGACGGCGTGGCATCGAACGAAT
Source organism: Pseudomonas fluorescens (assembly GCF_902497785.1). Lineage (GTDB taxonomy): Bacteria > Pseudomonadota > Gammaproteobacteria > Pseudomonadales > Pseudomonadaceae > Aquipseudomonas > Aquipseudomonas fluorescens_BO. The sequence goes on along the minus strand of NZ_CABVHK010000011.1, from coordinate 15,997 downwards.
CCGGCAGTATGGTCGGTGAGGCGCACACCGCCTGGTTGATTCATCGCGCCGAACAAGGCGCCTCTGCGACCACCGCCGAGGAGGTCATTCATTGGGGCACGGCCGGCGGCGCGCAGGTGTTGGGCCTGGGCGCGGTCGGCACGCTGGAAGTGGGCCAGGCAGCGGACCTGGTGATCTATGGCCTCGATCACCCACGGTTCTTTGGCTTCCACGATATCGCCGTAGCGCCGGTGGTCGCAGGCGAGCCGATTGCCGTGCAGTACAGCATGGTCGGAGGGCGGCTGGTGGTCGACAACGGCGTGATTCCGGGTCTGGATCTGGAGCGACTGCGCGCTGAAGCGTGGGAAGGCGTGCAGCAGCTGATGCAGGGCGACTGATCCAGCCGCCAACACATCCCTCCTGTTGGGGCTGGTTTACCGGCGGTGGCGGCAGTCAGGCAGACCGTGTCGGTCCGATCGTCAGCAAGCTGGCTCCTACAGGTTTCTCGGTAATTCAAGGAAATCAAAGATGCAGAAGCGCAAGTTTCTCGTTCGGCAGACCTTTGCCGCCAGTACGCTGTTGTTGACGATGGCCACTGCAGTACACGCCGCAGACTGGAGCGACAATTCATTCAGTTACTGGTACGGCACCCACTTTGCCGAGCCAGGTATCGACGGCCCCATCGCCAAGCATGTCGTCGAGTTCACCCACGTTGATGGCTACCAATACGGCGGCAACTTCCTCAACGTTCAGGTGCTGTTTTCCGATAAAGACGATCCAGCCGACGGTGGCGACAACGGTGCGACCGAGGTGTATGCAATCTATCGCCATCAACTGTCGCTGCATAAAATTTCCGGCAAGGATTTCAAGTGGGGTCCCGTTCGCGACTGGTCACTGTCAGGCGGCGTCGACTGGAACACCAAAAACACCGCGTTCGCCCCGGCGAAGCGCATGCTCGTGATCGGCCCGACGGTGAATTTCGACGTGCCGGGTTTTTGGGACTTTAGCGTGATGTACCGCTCCGAGCGCAACCACAATGGCTCGCCGTTCGCCCGCGAGCACGATATCCACTTCGATGACACCTACTACCTGGAAACCGCGTGGGACATTCCCTTCCAGCTCGATTCGGTACCGCTCAAATTCAAGGGTTTTGCCAACTTCGTCCCGCCCAAGGGCAAAGACGGCTTTGGTAACGACAGCGTCAGCGAAACCCTGGTGCACCTCAGCCTGCTGGTGGATGTCGGCGCGCTCACGGTCGGCAAGAAAGACACGTTCTTCGCCGGGGTGGGTTATGAGTACTGGAAAAACAAGTTCGGCAACAGCTCGGCCAATACATCGGGGACGGAGGCCAACACGACGTTTGTGAATCTGGAATGGCATCTGTAACCGGGCGGATAAATGAGTTCCGTTCAGACGGCCATGCCTTATTTGCCGTCTAATCGCTCATCGCTCGTTCGCCTACCGTCTCCAGCCGAAATGTCGCAGCCGCCTGCATCGGCCGTAGCCACGGTTACGGTCCGACCAATGCTCACGGAGCACTGCGATGGCTAACGATCAGTTGTTCGTCTGAGGAGCACTATCGGGCTCGCACTGACTCAAGGCGCCATCGTCTGCGCTGTCACTTCCCACCCTGCGTCGATGCCGCCGGGGAGCATCTGTCCACGGTCCTCGCCGACCTCTGTTTCAATGAGCCGGTTGAGCTTTTCGTTCATGGCCATCACCCGTTCGCGATTCTGCTTGTCGTTAATTGCCAGGTTGTTCATCTCGAGTGGGTCGACGTGCAGGTCGTACAACTCGACGTCGTTGAACCGGTAAAGAGATTCCAGGGATGTCGGCTGATTGTGCTCTTTGGGCGAGAAATAACGGGCGAACACGTAGCGCCCATCGTAGACCGACCGCACCGCCCCACGCTTTTTCATGTCCGGGACAATGCCGGCACTCTTGAGCTGGTTCTGTTTACCGCCCTGCTGGATGTACTCCATGGCCTTGTTGAGAAAGTCTCCGTCCATGTAGGCAAACATGTTGTAGTTGAACAACGCGCCTTCCCTGACGGCATTGAACCCGGCCTTCTCGGGAGCTGCCAGCAAACCGGACAGATCCTTGCCGGGGAGGCCTTTGACGATAGCTGCCTGCTTGTCAGCTGACGTGCCGGTGAGGCCGACCAGTGTCGTGGCGATATCGACGTGCGAAGTGACGGCCCGGCACTCTTTGCCGCCCGTGTAGGCCGGGTGGGCGATGAGCAGTGGAACGTTATTTTGCTCTCGGTACGCCACCGCTCCTTTGGCGTGAAGCTGATGGGCGCCGTCCATATCGCCGTGATCCGCGGTGAGAACAACAATCGTCCGGTCGCTCAGCCCCGACGCGTCTAGTTCAGCAAGCAGCACAGCGATATTGCGGTCGACGTCGCGCAGGCAATTCAAATAGTAGTTGTGCCGCCGACGCCAGCGAGCTTCTTCACTCGGAATGGAACCTACAAGCGCGTCATGCGAACGAAGAAAATCGCGGTGCGCCGGTGGGCGGCCCGGCGCGTCAAGCGGCTGGGCATGATTGGACGCAAGTGTGAAGTCCCACTGCTGGTCATACAGCGGATCGCGGGGATCGCGCGCCACTTGCATGATGCCGCGCTTTGCCTGCATCACGGTGCCCGGCCCATCGGTGTCGTAGTACATCACATCATGCGGGTTGACCAGGTTGACCGCGAGGAACCACGGTTTCCCTTGCGCCGCCAGCTCGCGCCCCTTGCCTCGCAGCCAGCTGCCGCCCATGGCGGTGATGATGCCGTCGTGTAGGTATCCGCCCTGGGTATGGGCGATGATGTCACCGATGCCGAAGTAGTCGGAGAAGCCATAGGCCTCCATTTCCTTCGTGAAAATTCTGTTCGGCGTATCAATCTGGTTGGCGGTCTCGAACTCCTTGGTCAGGTGCCACTTGCCTTTGTAGGCGGTGTAGTAACCCGCCCCACGCAACATGTCCCCGATGGTTGGGATATCGGTCGACATGCTGTCGATCCATGGAAAATTCGTGTTATCGAACATTCTCGTCTGCTGGATGTGCTGGCCGGTGTAGAGCACCGAACGCGATGGCGTGCACACACAGGAGCCGATGCGGTGATTGACGAATGTCGTGCCCTGTTTCATCAACCGTTCATGCGCGGGCAGGCTATAGCCGGCAGGCAACTCACCTGGACGAAAAAAGCGCTCTTGGTCAGTAAGAATGAACAGGATGTTGTAAGGACCAGCCGCTCGCACTCCATCGCTGACAGAGGGGGCGGGAGCGCTCAAGGTTGAAGCCTCGCTACTTCCAGCGCGACTCACCCCGAGGCCCACCGCTACCGCCCCTAGACCGGTGATGCGCAGCACGTCGCGCCGAGAGAGGACGCCGGGTTCCTGATCGTGTTCCATAGCCTTGGTCTCCGTGGTTCGGGAACCCGGAATTGCGTGCCGCAAGACGACACTGCATTAACGACTATTGAGCGGGTTCGTGTTCAATCAGCCGCTGACTCAGAAGCGCCAGACAACCCCCCCCTCCCAGCATGTGCAAGGCTGCGTTCGAGTACTCTCCAGATAGGGAGCCCCCGGTGTTCTTGGTCTGTTGGTCCGGCATGTCGCCCAGCCAAACCAGCGTATAGGCAAAGTGCAGGTCGGTGTTGGCGTCCAGGGCATAGTTCACGCCAGTTGCCAGGCGCCAGTTCTCGCCCATGGGGTTATCAACGGTGCGGTCTTCATCATCGACAGCGGAGGAGTCGTAGCCGACCCCGACACTCCAGCGCCATTGCTTGTTGATCTGATTCTGCGCCCCTAACGACAGGTGCCAGGTATCCTTGTACTGCCTATCGGCCGTCGTGGAGACGTTGCCCAGGGCATCGGAATCGACCTCGACGCCGATCTTGCCGAACTCGCTCCAGTCCTGCCAGCCCACGCTGCTCAGCAGTGTCCATTGCGGATCGAGTTGGTATGACAGGCTGGCCAACACCGTTTGCGGCACCGTCATGTCCAGGCTCAAGCCTTGCGCATCGAGCCGGTTCAGTCCCAGCCTGAGCACTGGATTGGTGATGTCCTTGAGCTCCGCCTGATCTTCGAATTCGAGTTTGATTTTGCTCGTATAGGCCAGGCCAAGCCTGGTCCGCTCATCGAGGTCGTAGAGCAGTCCGATATTGAAGCCGACGCCCCAGTCGGCGTCCTTGTAACGCAGCTGCCCATCGGGGGTATTGAACTGGCCCAGGACATTGTTATTGATGGCCACCTCGGTGCGAAAGTAGGTGTACATCAACCGCGGGCCGAAGCCGATCGAAAGATCTTCGTTGATCTTGTAGGCATACGTCGGCTGGAACGACAGGCCAATAATCGCTGATTCCTGGGTGAAATAACGCCCGGCCCAATCATCGTCGTAGTCCACTGCCAGGCCGAAGTTGCCATACATGCCAAAGCCGATACTGGCCTTGTCATTGACTTCGTGGCTGATGAAAAAGCTACTGCCCGGCAAATAGGGCAAGGGATTGCCGCCGTTACCGCCGTCAAACGTGTTGTCGCCATCGCGGGAAAAGCTGATGCCACCCACTATGAATTGGGCGTTGGCGTTGATTTGCGTGCCCTTGAGCTTGCTGATCCCGGCCGGGTTGCTCATTAACACGCTGGGGTCGGTGGCCAGGACTGCCGCCCCCGCATTGGCCAGGCCACTGCCTTCATGGCCTGCCTCATACAGTGAAATTCCGCCAGCCCAGGTTTGGCCAGACGTACCCAGCAGGCTCGCCACTGCCATCGTGCCGAGTACCGATGAAAGCCTGGCGGCGTGTATAGGCGCATCGCGAATACGTAGAACCGTCATTGGTAGCTCCCTTCAAAAAACCGCAGTGCAGTAATGATGGAAATAACGGCGAGACGGCGAATGCCGCAGGGGGCAACAGCTCAGTACACCCATTAACGTTAGCAGCGAACGTAGAAATAAGCTAAATCACGTCTGACGCTTTATCGCCCGGCTCTGCACGTCAACCAGGCGATCCAAAACAGGCGGCTGCAAAAACGCTCAGTGCCCCGCAACCGCTGCCCGGCCAGCCGCACGCGGGCCCGGTTTGAAGCCGTGAGCGCTGGCCCCCCATGCGATCGCAAACCCCACTCCCACCAACACCGCCATCGCCCAGGGAAAAGACGCAACGCCCCACGTGTCGAGCAACACCCCACCCAGCACGCCACTCCCCGCAATCGCACTGTTCCAGGCCACTACATTCAACGACAGCGCCACATCCGCGCCCTCCTCCGCCGCATCCGCCAATGCCGTTTGCAGCAGCGTCGCCGAGCCGCCGAAGCTCAACCCCCAAAACACCACGCCGATGTAAATCACTTCAGGCACGCTGCCCAAAAAGCCGAACAGCACGCAAACCGCCGCGAAGGCCGCCAGGCTCACCAGCACCGTGTTGCGCAATAACGGCTCAACCAATTTGGCAGTCACCCAAATTCCCGCCAGCGCCGCAATACCAAACATCAGCAACACCAAATCCACCCGCTGCCCCAACCCCGCCGAGGCCACGAACGGGGCGATGTAGGTGTAGAGAATGTTGTGTGCCAGCATCCAGCTGATCACCACCGCCAGCACGGGCCGCACGCCCGGCATGGTCAGCACGGCGCGCAGTGACATGCGCTGATGCGCGGCTTGGGGCGGGTAGTCAGGCACTTTCACCAGTACCCAGGCAATCAGCACCAGCGTCAACCCCGACATAATGCCGAAGGTCGTGCGCCAACCCACGAGGCCGCCGAGCCAGGTGCCGAGGGGCACGCCCAGGGACAGGGCAATCGGCGTACCGACCATGGCCAGCGCCAGCGCCTTGCCTTGTTGATGGGGCGCGACCATGCGTCGGGCGTAGCCGGCCAGCAGGCTCCAGGCCAGCCCCGCGGCGATGCCGGCGAAGAAGCGCGCGATCAGGGTCACGCCGTAGTGAGAGGACAACGCGGTGATCGAGTTGAACAACAGGAACCCGACGATGGTCAGCAGCAGCACGTTGCGGCGGCGCCAGCCTCGGGTGGCGATGGTCATGGGGATGACCGCCAGCACCGAGCCCAGCGCGTAGGCGGTGACCATCTGGCCGGCCATGGAAGGAGAAATCGCCAGGCCTTCGCTGATCAGCGGCAACAGGCCGGCGGGCAGGGTTTCGGTGACGATGCAGATGAAGCCGGTCATGGCCAGGGCGAGCAAGGCGCCGATGGGCAGTCGCTCGGGCGTTGCCGACAAAGTGATTGAGGGTGTCACGGCAGATTCCTTGAGAAGATTTCAGACTTAAATACTGATCGATATAAATGTTGAGGGCTACCGGCGTGCGTTGTCAACGACTTATGTATCAACTAGTATTTATCTCTCATCCAGAGGAGCCTTCACATGGCGCAAATGGGCCGTCCCCGCACCTTCGACCGCGATCTCGCCGTAGAGCAGGCCTTGCACCTGTTTTGGCAGCACGGCTACGACGCGACCTCCCTCGCTCAGTTGAAAGCCGAACTGGGCGGCGGCATTTCCGCGCCGAGTTTTTACGCGGCGTTCGGTTCCAAGGAGGCGTTGTTTGATGAGTGTGTGCAGCGTTACCTGGCGACCTTCGCTCAGGTCACCGAATGCCTGTGGGACGATAGCCTGCCGCCACGCCAGGCCATCGAGACGGCGCTGCGCCAGTCGGCGCGCATGCAGTGTGAAGAAGGTCACCCGAAAGGCTGCATGGTGGCCCTCGGCGTAATGAGTGCGCCCAGCCCGGAGAATGCGCGGGTGGCCGATGCCCTGACCCAATCTCGCACCCGAACGCGCGCGGGGATTCTGGCGTGTGTCGAACGGGGTGTCAGTGCCGGACAGTTGCCGGCCACTCTCCACGTGCCCGCGATGGCTACGGTGTTCGACAGTTTCCTCCAGGGCATTTCCATCCTTGCTCGGGATGGCATGGCGCATGAGGTCATTGATACGGCCATCAACCAGCTAATGCAGACGTGGGACAGTGCGGCCGCTAGCGTAGAACGCACTGAGCACAACGCCGCCGTTCGCCTGTCCTGATACTAGTCATACCTGTGAGCCGTTAGTCTGTGCAGAAAGTACGACATCGAAAAACGATGTAATCAGCCGGCTGGAACGACGTTCCGCCAGGCAATAGAGATACGTCTCGGTGTACAGCGGATCGCCTTCGAGGCGGATCGTCCGGATGCGAGGGTCAGCGATAAACTCCGCTTCGGACACGACCCCCAACCCGATGCCCCGCACCACCGCTTCACGGAGTGCTTCGCGGCTGCCAATTTCCATGGCGATGCGCGGAACGATCTGCGCCGCACTCAAGGCCTGTTCCAGGACCAGACGCGTTGTCGAACCTGGCTCTCGTTGCAGCAGCCGCTGGCCTTCCAGTTCCTCCAGGCGTATTGAATCGCGCCCGGCAAATGGATGCTCATGGTGAGCAAACAGAATGATGGCGTGACGCGCGTAATGCACCGCGCAAAGCCCCGGATCGTCATGCCGCCCGGCGAGCACCGCGATGTCCGTCACATAACTTTCAAGATCGGCCAGGACCTGCGCCGAGTTGCCCACCCGTATCGAAACGTCAATGCGCGGATAGTGTTGCAAGTAGTGATCAACCATTTCGATCACATGAAACGGGCCCACCGCGCCAAGTTTCAGCTGGCCACTGTCGAGCTGACCGGAATCACGCAGCAAGTTGTGCGCATCCAGATCAAGCGCGGCCATCGCTTGGGCGATCGGCAGTAATTGCCGGCCAACATCGGATAACTCAATGCGCCGCCCGCGGCGGTGGAACAGTTCGAGATTGTATTGGCGCTCCATGCTCTGGACCTGGGTGGTCAGCGTCGGTTGGCTGAGCCCCAACGCCCGCGCTCCCGCGCTGAAACTTCCGTGGCGGGCCACGGCGAGAAAAGCACGCATTCTGGCGGTCGACATCCATAGACTCCATCAATAGTTAGCTGCACAAACCCATATTGAATTGATCGTATGACTGTCACGTGACATTCCTAACCTGAGGCGACTCCCACCCACCTCCTGGAATGCCATGAACAACTTCTCCAGATTTTTGCGTGTCGCTGCTATTGCGTGCCTCTCGATAAGCGGCGTGTGCCACGCGGCGGCGAACGACACACTCAGAATAGGGTTGATCCCGTCGGAAGATTCCCAGGCGATGATCGAGTCCAGCAAACAAGTGCTCAGCAGCCTCGAAAGCAAACTGGGCATGCCGGTCGAACCCTTTGTCGCCACCGACTACAACGGCATTATCGAAGCACTGCGTGCAGGCAAGCTGGACGTGGCCTATCTCGGCCCATTCTCTTACGTGCTGGCCACATCGGTGGCGGACGTCGAAGCCTTCGCAGTAGCCGTCACCAAAAAAACCGGTCAGAGCGCCTACCGCAGTTTGATTCTGGCTCGCAAGGACAGCGGCATTCGTGAGTTGGCCGATCTCAAAGGCCGTACGTTTGCGTTTGTCGACCCGAGTTCCGCTTCCGGCCACCTGTTTCCCAAGGCTGGACTGGAACAGGCCGGTTTTGACCCGGGCAACTTGTTTTCGCGCGTGATCTTCTCCGGTTCCCACGACGCCAGCATCCTCGCGGTGGCGAACCAGAAGGTTGACGCCGCCGCTGTCGCCGACCGCATTCTTGCAAACGCGGTGGCCAGGGGACTGGTGAAGCCGGATGACTTCCAGGTGGTTTGGAGCTCTCGCCCGATTCCGGAATCGCCGATGGTCTGGCGTAAAAACCTCGACCCGGCACTGAAGCAGAAAGTCGCGGCCGCCCTCGCCTCGATCAAGGACGTGCCGTGGGGTGACCAGGGCCAGCTGGATGGCTTCCAGCCGACAACCGACGCGGCTTACGACGTGGTGCGCGACACCGCCAAAGTGCTCGATCTCGATTTGCGGAGGCTGAAATGATCAGCATCAGCCAACTGACCAAGCACTACGGGCCAAACCCGGTTTTACGCGGCATCGACCTGGAGGTGGCCGCGGGAGAATTTGTGGTGGTGCTGGGCCAGTCCGGCGCCGGCAAATCCACGTTGTTGCGCTGTATCAACCGGCTGGTGCAGGCCGATTCAGGGGCGCTCACAGTGGCGGGCATCGACGCACTCGCCTGCCGCGACACCAGCGTGCTGCGACGTCAGGCGGCAATGATCTTCCAGCACCACAATGTGGTGCCTCGGCTCAGCGTACTGAAGAATGTCCTCACCGGTTGCCTGGGCGCTGTGTCAACGCTCTCGTCAGTCCTGCAACTGTTTCGTCGCGAGCATGTGGCGTTGGCAATGCAGTGCCTGGAACGCGTCGAGCTTGCCCATAAAGCCGGCGAACGCACCGATGCGCTGTCCGGTGGACAGATGCAACGCGTCGGCATTGCCCGTGCGCTGGCGCAGTGTCCACAAGTGATTCTGGCGGACGAACCGGTGGCCAGTCTTGATCCCAAGACCGCGCGCCTGGTTCTGCAATATCTGCGCGACGCCACCCGGGAATTGGGCATCACGGTGCTGTGCAACCTGCATCAGGTGGATTACGCCCGCGAGTTTGGTGATCGAATCGTCGGCCTCGCCCACGGCAGGCTGGTATTTGACGGTGACGCTTCAAGCATGACCGAAGCCGACTTGCAGCGTATCTACCCCGGACCGGCAACGGAGTCGCAAAGCCCGGCTGCTACAGCACCCCAGTCGATCAACCATGCTTCGCAACTGAGGGTTTGAAGATGAAACAGCAACCCTATCTGTGGACAGTGGATTTGCCTCGCGGCGCCCGCGGCTGGCTGTCCACCGGCGCAATCGTGCTGGCGGTGATTTTGACCCTGCACTGGAGCGCTTCCGGCGCGCAGCTGAGCGTGGGTGAACTGGCGGCCGGTCTGCCGCAAATTGGTGATTTCCTGGCACGCACCGTTCCACCAGACCTGAGTATCCTCCCAAGATTGCTGGCACCCGCCGTCGAAACTCTGCAAATCGCTATCTGGGGAACATTGCTTGGCGTGCTACTGGCCATCCCGCTGTCATTTCTCGCCGCGCGCAACCTGAGCCGCAATCGCCTGGTGTTCCACACGACCCGGCAGTTTCTGAATTTCACCCGCAGCATCAACGAGCTGATCCTCGCGCTGATTTTTGTTTCGGCGGTTGGCCTGGGCCCGTTCCCCGGAGTGTTGGCGTTGGCACTGCATGGCTTGGGAATGCTCGGTAAATTTTTTGCCGAGAGCATCGAGGAAATCGATCAGGGCCCGATCGAGGCGCTACAGGCGACCGGTGCGCGGCCATTGCAGGTCATCGTTTTCGGCGTATTGCCACAAGTCATCACGGCCTGGATTGCCGTGATCCTGTACCGCTTCGAAGTCAATCTTCGCTCGGCCACCGTGCTCGGCATGGTCGGTGCTGGCGGGCTTGGATTTGAGTTGGTCAGTAGCCTGAAACTCTTCAAATACCAGGAGACCGCCACTTGCATCATCGTCATCACCCTGATGGTGATCGCTGCAGACGCGGTGTCTGGGAGGCTGCGCAACGCTATCCAGCGCGGCGCTCATGACTGAAAACGCTTCGCGCAAAAACCTTTCACTGACGACGGTATCGGCTCAGCCGATCAAAGCCTGCGAATTATCGATTTGAGCTGTTGTTGAAGGGCCCCGAGTATGGGGTCACTTCCAACAACAAAAACAAAGGACCCGCCATGACTGCCCGCTTCCATAATCCAGTTGATACACGTTTCGGCTGGGGCAGCCTCCTCGAGCTTGCCGATATTACCGACAACCAGAAAGTCGCCCTTGTCACCTTCCCCGAAGCGCGTGGGTTGGGGTTGGTCGACCGCATCCAGGACCTGTTGGGCGACCGACTGGTGTATGTGATCGAGGATGTCCAGCCCAATCCCGACGTCGCTCAGCTACGGGCGACCTATGAACGTTTCTGGCAACAGGCCGACGAATGCCAGGTCGTTATCGCGGTGGGCGGAGGCAGCGCCATCGATACTGCCAAGGCGTTGATCGTGGGCACCGAATCGGGCCGATTTGATGAATTGCTCGCATTGCTGGCAACCGGAAAACCCTTCGTTCCGGCGCGCAGCAAGTTACTGATCGCGGCCCCGACCACCGCAGGTACGGGGAGCGAAGTCACCCCTTGGGCGACGATCTGGGATTCGGCCAGCCACAAGAAATACTCGCTGCACCTGGAATGCACCTGGCCGAAAGTGGCGATTGTCGATCCGCAGTTAATGCTCACAGTTCCAGCCGGGGTGACGGTTTCCACTGGCCTGGATGCCTTGTCGCATGCACTCGAGTCGATCTGGAACATCAATGCCAACCCGGTCTCGGATACCTTCGCAGTCTCCGCCATCGAGGACATCCTCGAATGCCTGCCGCTGCTGCGCCGTGACTTGTCCAACAAGGAACTGCGCTCGCGCATGGCATTAGCCGCACTGAAGGCAGGCCTGGCGTTTTCCAATACCAAGACCGCACTGGCGCATTCGATTTCCTACGAAATGACCCTGCGCCATGGCTTGCCGCACGGTATCGCCTGCTCCTTTACCCTGCCGTTGGTGCTGGGCCTTGCCTGGGGCCATGACGCAGCGCGCGACCGAACCCTTCAACGTATCTTCGGCAGCGACCTGCAGCAGGCCCAAGACCAGTTACGCGAATTCCTGCATAGCCTGGAAGTGAAAACCGAGTTTTCCGACTACGGCGTCTCAGCATCGGAAGCCGAGGAAATGATCAATTTCGCCCTGCAGGGTGCACGCGGTAAAAACTTCATCGGCTCCCAGGCCGCCTAGAGACTCTACCCCCTACGCACCGACAGCGGCATGACGAGCCGCGACGATTTCCTGCTGCACCCACAAAAGTGTGCACCTGCCGACGCCATTCGGCGGGACCGACAATAATAAGGAAAAGATCATGAATCGTGCCCAAACCATGCCTGCCCTGGCCACACATACTTCCTCGTTTCGAGTCGCTCAGTGGCGCATGCTGCTGGCGGCGATGTTCTGTTATTTGTTCTTCTACACCGGCCGGCAGACCTTCGGTTTTGCCATTCCGGGTATCCAGGCCGAGTTCGGCTTTACCAAGGAGCACCTTGGATGGGCTTCGGCCGCCATGCTCTGGGCCTATGCCATCGGGCAGGCGATCAACGGTAACCTTGCGGACAAATACGGCGGTCGCCGGATCATGACCGCGGGTGCCGTGTTGTCCTGCGCCGCCAACTGGGTGACCAGTTTCGCCAGCAATTTTGCCGCTCTGATTCTGCCTTGGGGCATCAACGGCTATTTCCAGGCATTGGGTTGGGCGCCAGGGAGTCGGCTGATATCCAATTGGTGGAGCACCGGCGAGCGCGGCAAGGTGTATGGCTTGTACGTGTTCGCCGCCGGTTGCGCCTCGGTGCTGTCTTACGTGACCTCAATCGTAGTGCTTGAGGTGATGCACCTGGAGTGGCGCTGGATCTTTCGGTTGCCTGTGCTGTTGATGCTGGCGGGCGGCATCATCTTCTATCTGGTGGCACGCGAACGTCCGCAGGACATGGGTTTTGAACCGTTGACCGATACCGGCGTAGCCAACGCCGATGACAAAAATCATGAAGTGGCGCAAGGCGAAGTCGAGACCTCGGCGCAACGCTACAAAGCGGTGCTGAAGAACTTCCGTTTGATTGTCGCCGCTGTGTCTCTGGGATTCCAGAACGCCGCTCGCTACGGCCTGATCGTCTGGGTGCCGGTGCACTTTCTGGGGGCCAACTGGAAAAGCGGCGACAGCATGATTGATCCGAAGTGGATCACGGTGGCGCTGCCCGTGGGCATGGCCATCGGCGCGCTTAGCAATGGCTGGATTTCAGACAAGCTGTTCGGCTCCAAACGCTACCTGGCGATCATGCTCTACATGGTCCTCGGTGCAGCCACCAGCCTGTGGATGTGGACGCTTGCGCCCCATAGCGCGACCGGGCTTATAGCGCTATTCCTTTGCGGTTTCTTCGTGTACGGCCCGGCGTCCAGCTTTTGGGCGCTGTGCCCGGATCTGGTCGGAGCGAAGCGGGCTGGCACGGCCACCGGCGTCATGAACTTCTCGTCCTATCTGTTCGCAGGTCTGGCGGAACCGCTGATCGGCAGTATGCTCGACAGTACTGGCAATACATCGTTGATCTTCATCGTAGTCACCAGTGCGTGCCTGTGCAGTGCGGTGGTCGCGCTGTTCATCAGACGTTGATGACCCGGCACAAAGCCTTGAATCAAAAGCGTCAGTTCAGGAACAGGACCTTCTATGTACCAGTACCACAAGTGGCTACGCTCCTTTCATGCGGTGGCGAAGACCGGCAGCTTCACCCTCGCCGCCGAATACCTGAGCGTCGGTCAGCCAACGGTGAGTGAACAGGTCAATGCGCTGGAGAAAAAGTTTTCCGTGGAGCTGTTCCATCGTCGTGGCCGCTTTATCGAAATGAGCTCGGCGGGACACAAGCTCTATGCGATCACCCAAGGCCTGTTCGGTCAGGAGGATGAAGCCGTGCAACTGCTGCACAGTTTCAAGCAGCGCAAGACCGGCATGCTGCGCCTGGGTGCGGTCTCCCCGCCCATTGCGATGAACCTGACGTACGAACTGATGCAGCGCCATCCTGACATCGAACTTGAAACCTCGTTCTCCCCGGAAAAAGAGACGCTGGACCGACTGTTCAATTTTGATATTGATGTGGCCATTCTGGCGCTGTCCGATTTCGATCAACGCTTTGAGACCCGGCTTTACCGACGCTATCCGATCATTGCCGTGGTCCGCGACGACCATCCGTGGGCCGCGCAGAAAGAGGTGCACGTTGAGCAGATCAGCAAAGAGAGCTGCGTGCTTCGGGAAAAGAGCTCACGCACGCGTCAGCTGGTCGAAGAAAGCTGCAAGCGTCTCGACGTCTCGCTCAACTGCGTCATGCAGTTGAACAGCCGCGAAGCCATCGTCCACGCCATCGCCAAGGGCATTGGCATCGGTTTTGTGTCTGCCGTGGAATACGCCGAAACACCGGGCACCACCCCGATCACTTTTGTCGACCATCCGTTTTCCATCGACTACCACCTGTGCTGCCTGGGTATCCGCAGAAACCGGCCGATGATCGCCGAGTTGTTTGACTCAAGCCCACCGCCAGCCATTTGATTCTGTAACGCGTTTGAACAGGCCTGCTTCCCGGTGACGAGAGGCAAGGCCTTCCCTTACCCAAAAATGGAGACTCACCATGAACTATCAACAACCCACTCAACTGCAAGCCGTGGTCCTGGACTGGGCGGGCACCGTCGTCGATTTCGGCTCTTTCGCCCCCACCCAGATTTTCGTCGAGGCCTTCGCCGAGTTCGGTGTGGCCGTTTCGCTGGAGGAAGCGCGCGGCCCTATGGGCATGGGCAAGTGGGACCACATCCGCACGCTCTGCAACCAGCCACAGATCGCCGAACGCTACCGCGCAGCGTTCGATCGCTTGCCGACGGATGAAGACGTGACCGCGCTCTACGAGCGCTTCATGCCGCTACAGATCGAGAAGATCGCACTGCATTCGGCGCTGATTCCCGGAGCCCTGGATGCCATCGATGCCTTGCGCGACAAGGGCCTGAAAATCGGCTCCTGCTCGGGTTATCCGGCGGTCGTCATGGCAAAAGTGGTCGAGCTGGCGCGGCAAAACGGCTACGTCGCCGACCATGTGGTGGCCACCGATGAAGTGCCCAATGGGCGCCCGTACCCGGCTCAGGCATTGGCCAACGTGATTGCGCTGGGCATCAGCGATGTCGCCGCTTGTGTAAAGGTTGACGACACCTGGCCGGGAATCCTTGAAGGCCGCAGTGCCGGAATGTGGACGGTCGCGCTGACCTGCTCCGGCAACGCACTGGGCTTGACCTACGATCAGTACAAGGCCCTGCCCGCCGACAAACTCGCCGCCGAACGCGCCCGCATCGTCAAGGTTTTCGAAGGCTCTCGTCCGCACTACTTGATCGACACCATCGTCGAGTTGCCGGCGATCATCGAAGACATCAACGCCCGTCTGGCAAGGGGGGAAACACCACAGGGTTGCTGATGCGGTTCGGTGATCGAAACTGACGGCGCGAACGTCACCTTGGTCGAGGCTGAACTCCAGGCGCTGGATAACAGCCTCGACTTGCTCCGTCAAAACCTGTCATTGATCTGAAAGATTAATGACAAATAATTCAATATTGAAACTTGTCTCAGTTTTACATATCTTGACCCTGCCTGACGATGAGACCTGCGCGCCTCACGACTTCAATCACAACAAGGGCTCGAGATGAACAACAACAAGAACCTTTCCGAACTGCCGCCTGCCACCGTCGATGTGCTGATCGTCGGCAACGGTCCGGTCGGTGCGACCATCGCGGCGCTGCTCGGCCGCTATGGGATAGAGACACTGGTGCTGGACAAAAGCCACGAGGTGTTGCTGATGCCCCGCGCCATTGCGCTGGACAACGAGGCGCTGCGCATCCTGCAACTGGCAGGATTATCGGACGACGCATTCGAGAAGATCGCCATCCCTGAGGTGAAGATGCACTCCCCGGTCCTCGGGCAATTCGGTCGGGCCGACACGGCGGGCTGTATCGACGGCCATCCGAAACTGGTGACCTTCTATCAACCCGACCTCGAACACGCGATGCGCAGCCAGGTTTCCCGGTTGAAATCAGTGAACAGCCTGGGGGGCTTCGAGCTCGAGAACCTGCTCGAGGAGGCAGACGGTGTGGTTGCCACCCTGCGCGATCAGAATGGCCAGATGCATTCCGTCCGCGCCCGTTATCTGGTAGGTGCGGACGGCGCAAGCTCCAGGGTCAGGGCACTGATTGGCGAGGAATTCGAAGGACAGACCTACGCGGAAGACTGGCTCATTGTCGATATCAAGAACCGCCATCAAACAGCGATTGATCACATCGAGTTTATCTGTGATCCACAGCGTCCAACGCCGCACATGCCCGCCCCGGGCGGCAGGGAACGTTGGGAGTTCATGCTCCAGCCCGGCGAATCGCGCGAGGAACTGGAAAGCCCGGAAAGCATCGCCCGCCTGATCGCTCCCTGGATTGACCCGCAGGAGCTGGAAATCGAGCGCAAAG
>NZ_CABVHK010000010.1:190897-267162 GCF_902497785.1 Pseudomonas fluorescens | reverse complement strand
AGGAGCTGCCGAAGGCTGCGATCTTTTAAAGCAAAACCCCATCCAACGTCGAACAAGGCATTGACCCATGAGCAACTCCGGCCGCGCCGACGCGCTGTTAGCTGACCTGCCCCGCGACGGCCGTGGCCGGCTCAAGGTTTTCCTTGGCGCCGCGCCCGGTGTCGGCAAGACCTACGCCATGCTGCAGGCCGCCCATACCCAGTTGCGCCAAGGCGTAAAAGTCATCGCCGGTGTGGTCGAGACCCATGGCCGCGCCGAGACCGAAGCACTGCTCGGCGGCTTGCCGCAGCAACCGTTGGTACGCTCGGAATACCGTGGCGTGATGCTCGAAGAAATGGACCTCGACGGCCTGATCAAAGCCAAGCCGAAACTGGTGCTGGTGGATGAACTGGCGCACAGCAACGCCCCCGGCAGCCGTCACGCCAAACGCTGGCAAGACATCCAGGAATTGCTCGCCGCCGGCATCGACGTGTTCACCACGGTCAACGTCCAGCACCTCGAAAGTCTCAACGATCAGGTGCGCGGGATCACCGGCGTGCAGGTCCGCGAAACCCTGCCGGACTGGGTGCTGCAAGAAGCCTACGAATTGCTGCTGATCGACCTGCCACCGCGCGAACTGCTCGAGCGTCTGCGCGACGGCAAAGTCTATGTGCCGGAGCAGGCCAGGGCGGCGATCGATGCATTCTTCACCCAGACCAACCTCACCGCCCTGCGTGAACTGGCGATGCAAACCGCTGCGGCCCAGGTCGATAACGATCTGGCCCAGGGTTATCGCCAGCTCGGGCAGGCCGCGCCGGCGGTGCGTGGTCGGCTGCTGGTCGGCGTCGATGGCGACGCCCAGGCCGAGCGGCTGGTGCGTCATGCCAGCCGCGTCGCTCAGCGTCGGCATTTGCCGTGGAGTCTGGTGCACGTCGACAACGGCAGCGTGCGCGACGAGCAGTCGCGTTTGCGTCTGCAAAGTGCTCAGCAACTGGCGGAACGCCTCGGTGGCGAAGTGGTGTTGTTGCGCGCCGGCGAAGTCGCGAAAACCCTGATCCAGCACGCCGCCGAACGCCGCGCCAGTCTGGTGCTGGTCGGTCAGTCGCGCCAGCGTCTGCGCCGCAGAGTGTTCGGCGGAGGTCTTGCATCACGCCTGCTGCGCGATGCGCGCGGCCTGGAAATCAACGTCCTCGACAGCGATCACGAACAGCATCAACCGCGCCAGCGCGCGACTCATTCGCTGGTGTGGTTCGACTATGCGCTGGCGCTGATGGCGACACTTTTGGCCAGTGCCCTGGCCTGGGCAGTGGCGAGTGTTTTACCGCTGCCGAACATCTCGCTGGTGTTCCTCGCTGCCGTGTTGCTGGTGGCGGTGCGCAGCAGTCTCGGCCCGGCGCTGGCCTGTGCGGCGCTGTCGTTTCTGACCTATGACTTTCTGTTCATTCCGCCGAATTTCTCCTTCAGCATTCAGCGCGAAGAAGACGTGTTGACCTTGCTGTTTTTCCTGCTGATGGCCGCGCTCACCGGCAACCTCGCGGCGCGTCAGCGGCGACAATTGCAGGCGCTGCGCGACACTCAGGAAGAGACCACTGAACTGCTCGACCTGTCGCGCAAACTCACCGCTGCCACGGACCGGCAGGCCGTGGTCAGCGCCGCCGCTCAGCACCTCAACGGCTGGAGCGATTTGCAGCTGTGCCTGCTTAATCGCGACGGACCGGCGGGCTGGAAAATCGAAACCGGTGGCCCGCTGGAATTCACCGAAGCCGAACGCGCCGCCGCCGATTGGGCCTGGCAACACGATCAACCGGCGGGGGCGGGCACCGGCACGCTGCCAATGGGGCGCTGGTGGTGGTGGCCGCTGTCGGTGGAGGACGGGCCATTGGCGTTACTCGGGGTGTGCGCGAAAGCGGGCCAGACCTTGAGCGGCCAGCGTCGGCGTTTGCTGACCGCATTGAGTCAGCCGCTGGCTCAGGCCTTGGCCCGGGCGCAGCTGGCCGAGGACCTCGAAGCCGCCCGACTGCACGGCGAAACCGAGCAGCTGCGCAGTGCCTTGCTGGCCTCGGTGTCCCACGACTTGCGTACGCCGCTGACGTCCATGCGCGGCAGCATCGACAGCTTGTTGGCGCTCGGCGAGGCGATCCCGCTGGAGGATCGCCGGGAACTGCTCGAAGGTACTCGCGATGAAGCTGAACGCCTCGACCGCTATATTCAAAACCTGCTGGACATGACCCGCCTCGGTCACGGTGCGCTGAAGCTGGCGCGGGACTGGGTGTCGCCGGCTGACATTGTCGGCAGTTCGCTCAATCGCTTGCGCGCAGTGCTGGCGCCGTTGCAGGTCAGCACCGATGTGCCGTCGCAGTTGCCGCTGCTGTACGTCCACGCCGCGCTGATCGAACAGGCGCTGATCAATGTGCTGGAAAACGCCGCGCGTTTTTCACCCGCTCAGGGCCGGCTGCAATTGCGTGCCGGGGTTGCTGAAAACGAGCTGTTCTTTTCAGTCAGCGATGAAGGGCCCGGGATTCCCGAGGATGAGCGGGCGAAGATTTTCGACATGTTCTACACCGCTGCGCGCGGTGATCGGGGGGGGCAGGGCACGGGGCTGGGGCTGGCAATTTGTCAGGGCATGGTCGGCGCTCATGGTGGGCGGATCAGCGTTGCCGATGGCATCGAAGGGCGCGGCACTTGCATCACCCTTCACTTGCCTTTGCAGGAACAACCCGACGTTGAAAGTGAGCATTCAGTGTGAAGCCTGATACCCTCTCGATCTCTCCCTGCCGCGACCGCCAACCATGAGCCAGACCGCGACCATTCTGGTCATCGACGACGAACCGCAGATCCGCAAATTCCTGCGCATCAGCCTCGCTTCCCAGGGCTATAAAGTGCTGGAAGCGGGCACCGGCACTGAAGGCCTGGCGCAAGCCGCGCTGAGCAAGCCGGACCTGCTGGTGCTCGACCTCGGCCTGCCGGACATGGACGGCCAGCAAGTGCTGCGCGAATTTCGCGAATGGTCGACGGTGCCCGTGCTGGTGCTGTCGGTGCGCGCCAGTGAAGGGCAGAAAGTCGAAGCGCTGGACGGTGGCGCGAATGATTACGTGACCAAGCCGTTCGGCATCCAGGAGTTTCTGGCGCGGGTGCGTGCGTTGTTGCGCCAGGCCCCGGCAGGGGAGGCGCAGCAAGCGGCGTTGTTGTTTGGCCCGTTGACCGTGGACCTGGCGTATCGACGGGTGTTGCTGGACGGTGTCGAAGTGGCGTTGACCCGCAAGGAATACGCGGTGCTCGCGCAACTGGCGCGGCATCCGGGGCGGGTGATCACGCAGCAGCAATTGCTCAAGGATATCTGGGGACCGACCCATACCGAAGACAGTCACTACTTGCGCATTGTGGTCGGACATTTGCGCCAGAAACTGGCGGATGATCCGACCCGGCCAAGGTTTATCGTGACCGAGGCGGGGGTTGGGTATCGGTTGCTGAGTGAGGGTGGTCTGTAGCTTTTGCGGTGATTGATCCGGCCTCATCGCGGGCAAGCCCGCTCCCACAGGGACATGTGTTGTTTGCTACACCACTGATCCCTGTGGGAGCGGGCTTGCCCGCGATGAGGCCCTTTGCCTCAACGGAAAGACTCAGGCATCCCGGTCCCGCTCCTTCTCATACCGATCCAGCGTATCCCGGGCAATTTCCCGTCCCAGTGCGATCAACTCCGGCGCTTTGTAAAACTCGAAAAACCGGCACACCCGCTTCGGTACGTTGATCAGGATATCCGGCGGATAGCCGGCAATCTTGTACTGCGCCAACGAGGTCTGCATCACCTCGAAACTCTGGTTGATCAAGTCCAGCAAAGAAGCCGGCCCAACGTTGTCGATGATGAACGAGCCAGTGGCAGATTTCGGCGCGCCTTCGCGCTCTGGGGCCGCCGCCGGTTGCTGGGCTTCGGGTTCGGCGGACTCGATCCACGGGTTGACCTCCGCCGCTTCCGCCATCAATGCTTCCTTCTCCAGTAACAGCAGTTGTTCCGCTTGCTTGCGGCGGAAGGGCAGCTTCGAGCCCATCGAGTTGATCAGCCGGTCGAAGCGCGATTTGAACGCTGGAGGGCGCTGGATCACCGGCAACTTATAGTGACGCTGGTTAGTCG
The DNA here is from genome assembly GCF_902497785.1 of Pseudomonas fluorescens. GTDB lineage: Bacteria > Pseudomonadota > Gammaproteobacteria > Pseudomonadales > Pseudomonadaceae > Aquipseudomonas > Aquipseudomonas fluorescens_BO. The sequence goes on along the minus strand of NZ_CABVHK010000010.1, from coordinate 263,054 downwards.
AGTTGAGGTTGACGGCGATGATCAGGTCGCAATGACTCGACACCACCGGCACGATCGGCAACGGGTTGAGAATGCCGCCGTCTACCAGCATCCGGTTGCCCTGCATCACCGGGGTGAACAGGCTGGGGATCGCCGCCGAAGCGCGCATGGCCTGATGCAGGCAACCTTCCTGAAACCAGATTTCCTGCTGGTTGGTCAGGTCGGTCGCCACCGCCGTGTAGGGGATGCGCAGGTCTTCAATGTTGATCTCGCCGACGATCTTGCGGATCTGCCCGAACACCTTTTCCCCGCGAATCGCGCCCAGCCGAAAACTGACGTCCACCAGACGCAACACGTCGAGGTAATCCAGGCTCTCGATCCAGTCGCGATAATCCTTGAGTTTGCCAGCGGCATAGATCCCGCCAACCACCGCGCCCATCGAACAGCCTGCGATGCAGGCAATGTCGTAGCCACGTCTTTCGATTTCCTCAATGACACCGATATGGGCATAGCCCCGGGCTCCACCGGAACCGAGTACCAGTGCGACACGCTTTTTCATGAATCGCCCTCATTTGACCAGGTTGAACAATGCACCCATCAAGGGGCGCGCTTCAATCGCCAAGGTCGCTTGATGAAGGATGGCGTCGTTTTTTCGATACTCCATGGCGGCAGTTGGGTATTCTCGCAAGCACTGCAGTTTCCGAGACGGGACCAAGGCACTTTTCACGCGCCGGACCGTCTTACCTGCACGACTGTTGACCTATCTTTGAGGTGTAAGTGATGAAAGCCTGGATCTGTGTGCCTTTGATTGCCCTGGCACTCGCCGGTTGTGCCGGTAAAACCGCTTACCGCGAGAGCTGCGGTAGCCAGATTGATGCCGCGTGGCATGAGCTGGACTTGGCCAAGGCCGAGGGTTTAGCCGGGACTGTCAGCTATTCCAAGGCCCTTTCACTGCTGACCGGCGCGAAGACCCAGCAGCAGTTTGAAGCCTACGAGGGTTGCGCCAACAAGGCTGAAAAGGCGCGCTTCTACATTCGTGAATCCCGCGCCGGCCGTTAAGGCATGATGTAAGCCTCAGAAATTCGATTCAGGGAGAAAGCGATGTCTGCCTTGGTTGATCGGTTGATAGCTCACGTGCTGGGCATGGAAATCCGTTTACTGGCCTGCCAGGCCCGTTTGCATGCCCGCACCGACCCGGAAGCCTTGCACGATCTGCGCACCACGGTCCGCCGTTTGCGCAGTCTGCTGCGGCCGTTGCGCGGTTTGCCCGGAGTCGAGCAGCTGGAGGCGGCGGCGTCACGGGTCGGCGACTTGACCACGCCGTTGCGTGACCGCGAAGTGCTGGCGGCGTATTTGCTCCAGCACGACCAACCCGAGGCGGCGCAACGTCGCATGGCGCAGATGGCCGAGGCCTACCCGGCCGTTGCGGCCAGTCCTGAGCTGGCGCAATTGCTGATGTTTTTCGACGCTTTTCCGCGTTTTCTACGGGCATCGCAGCGTCAGGGGTTGCTCAAGGGGCTGCGCAAAACCATCGAAAAACGCCTGGCTAAACAATGGAAGAAACTCGATCAGGCGTTGCACGATCCGGCCCATGACCGGCATCGACTGCGTCTGCTGATCAAGCGCGTGCGCTATGGCATCGAAGCCTATCCTGAACTGGATCGTTTACCGAAGCAGGCCTTGCCCAGGCTGAAATCTGCCCAGGCCGCGCTGGGTGATTGGCACGATTGCTGGCAATGGCTGGCCCGTGCCGAACAGGAAGCCGATCTGCAACCTTGTGTGGCGGTGTGGAAAACCACCATGGCCAAGGCCGAAGCCCGCGCCGACCGGGTGCTCGACAAACTCAGTGCTGCCTGCTTCAAATCCTGAAACTGCAACATCCCTGTGGGAGCTTGCTTGCTGTGGTGAGGGGATTTATCCCCGTTGGGTGCGAAGCGCCCCTAAACCCAACTACTGCAGTATTGAATCAGAATGCGCTGCCTGGTTTACGATTGCTTCGCAATCGGACGGGGATAAATCCCCTCACCACAGCAGGCTCGTTCTCACATTGATTGCTGTTGAAACTACGGCCTTTCTGTCCGCCTATTTGGCCGGAACAATCGCTGTGCCACGGTCGAAGGCTGGTTAAGATCCCTCCATCTATTTCCTGCCCCTGAGGTTTTCATGCGTTTTTCCGATCTGCTCGACGCCGTCCGCAGCCAGCCGCTTGAGCTGTCTATCCCGGCTGAATGGGCGCAGGGGCGTGCCAGTTTTGGTGGTCTGGTGGCGGCGCTGCAATACGAAGCCATGCGCGCCCGGGTGCCGGCGGAGCGTCCGGTGCGTTCACTGGCGATCACCTTCGTCGGGCCGGTCGAGCCCGAAGTGCCGGTCAGTTTCGAAGTCGATGTGCTGCGCGAAGGCAAGGCCGTCAGCCAGGTGCTGGGCCGGGCAGTGCAGAACGGTCAGGTGGTGACGTTGATCCAGGGCAGCTTCGGTGCCTCGCGACCGTCCGAAGTCGCGGTGACGGCCACTCCGGCACCGGAAATGAAACACTGGGACGACTGCGAGGAACTGCCGTACATCAAAGGCGTGACCCCGGAATTCATGCGTCACATGGCGATGCGCTGGAGCGTCGGCGGCCTGCCGTTCACCGGCAACAAATCCCGCGACATGGGCGGTTGGGTTCGCTTGCGGGGGGATGTGAAGGAAGAGGCGGTCACTGAGTCGCATATTCTGGCACTGGTGGATGCGTGGCCACCGGCGCTGTTGCCGCATTTGAAGAAAGTCGCGATGGGCAGCACGCTGACCTGGACCATCGAATTCGTCCAGCCATTGCTTGAACTGAGCACCAGGGACTGGTGCAAATACTACGTTGAAATCGAACATGCCGCTGACGGCTACGGTCACGCGGCGGCGAAGCTGTGGAGCGCAGACGGTCAGTTGATTGCCATCAGCCGGCAGACCGTCACGGTATTTGCCTGATCAGTCATGACCATGACGTTGCAGGCCCAATGCTGCGAGCAGGCCGATGACGCCAATCGCGACGTTGGCGAAGCTCAGGCTGAATACCCCGCACGCCAGCAGCAGAAACGCCACGATAAACAGCGGTACGGCAATCAGTTGCATCACCAGATGGGCCGGGTGCTGATGATTGGCCGGGCACACGCGCCATTGCCAGGCGGGAAGGTGGGGGTGACGTTTGCCCATGATGCTGATCCTCGATCCGTGTTGAACACATGATTGAAGAATAGGCGCGGCATCAGCGGGCGGCGAATCGAGGTTGGCTATCGGAATGATAGGTGGCCATGTTAGGAATTGATGCTGCCGAGGCTGACGCCTTCGCGAGCTGGCTCGCTCCCACAGGGGTTTTGCGTCGTACCCAATTATTGTGAACGACATGAAAACCTGTGGGAGCGAGCCTGCTCGCGAAGGGGCCATCACAGCTTGAGCTGGCCGATAGCCTTGCTCAACTCCCCAGCCAACGCCGCCAGCGCATCGCTGGTCGTCGCCGAATCCACGGTCTGCTGCACGGTGTTCTCGGTCACATCGCGAATGCTCACCACCGCCCGGTTCATCTCCTCCGCCACATGGCTCTGCTGCTCGGCCGCCACCGCAATCTGCGTATTGCTTTCGCGCATCTGCGCCACTGCGCTGGTAATTTCCAGCAACGCGGCGCCGGCCTCCTGGGCCTGTTGCACACAATCGTCGGCCTTGAACGAGCTCTCCTGCATGAAATCCACCGCGTCCCGGGTACCGGCCTGCAACGCCGAGACCATCAGCGTGATTTCATCGGTCGACGCCTGCACCCGCTTGGCCAGGTTGCGCACTTCATCGGCCACCACCGCAAAACCGCGCCCCATCTCCCCGGCGCGCGCCGCTTCAATCGCGGCGTTCAACGCCAGCAGGTTGGTTTGCTCGGCAATGCTGTGAATCACATTGACCACGCCATTGATCTTCTGACTGTCCTCGGCCAGACGCTGAATCATCTCGGCCGTTTGCTGCACGCCAGACGACAGACCGGCAATCGACTTCTGCACCCGGCTGACCACTTCCTGACCGCTACCGGCCAAGGTGTCGGCGGTTTGCGAGAGATCGCGGGTGGCGCCGGCATGCTGGGCGATGTGATGAACGGTGGCGGTCATTTCGTTGATCGCCGTGGCGGCCTGATCGGTCTCACTTTGCTGGCCGAGCATGCCGTGGCGCACCTCGTTCATGCTCGATGCCAGCCGCGCGGCGCCGACATCCAGTTGTCGGGCGGTGCTGGCGACGGTGTGGACCACCCGCTGATATCCAGCCTGCATGGCATTGAACGCGCCGGCCATTTGCCCGACTTCATCGGTGCAGGCCAGCGGCACGCGAGCTGCCAGGTCCCCGGTCTTCTCGACGTGCAGCATCACGTCTTTCAAGGTATTGAGCTGGCTCAGCAGAAAGCGGATCAACAATTGCGACGCGCCCAGCATCGCCAGCATCAGGATGAACACCGCCACTGCGTAGTTGGCGAAGCGTTCGCCGAACACTTGAGTCAGGCTCGGACCATGGGCGATCAGCGCCACTTGTTGGCCATCGGTGTGCGTGAACACTTCGGCACCCATCAACGGATTGTCGCCGAACAGCGGCATCGCGTTGATCTCGACCCAGCCGCTGGCGTCGGCCAGTTCCGGCACGGGTATTTCGTGCAGCAACGGTGCCTGGCCCCGACTGAACGTGAGCAGGTTATCGGCCTTGGGCAGCGCTTGCCCGGCAGGCCAGCCCTTGAGCAAGCGCGCCTGCGCTTGCGCGGACGCTTGGGACGCGTGACTGCGCGCCTGTTGTTCGAGCTGCACGGCGTACAACACCAACAACAGGGTAGTGATGAAGGCGACGGCGTTCACCGCCCAGAATTTGTATTTCAGCGAAATGTTGCTAATCCAGGCACCCATGGAGGTTTTCTCTGATAGCGGAAACAGCATTGGCAAGGTGCCAGCATTGTGCCGCTACTCGTGGCGCCGGTTCTTGATGTGCATCAACGTTCCCGTGCGCTATCCTTCGCGCCTTCAAAATTCCCTCGCTACAGGATTCCGCCCTCATGAAAGCCGCACTCGTCGAACTCATCAGCAAAATCAGCTCCGGGTGCATGAGCGAAGACGAAATCCTCAAGGTCGCTGACGAAGCGGCCCAGGCCTACGCCGATCCCGTGGCTTTTCTGACGGCCAATCCGGACATCAACTACGACGACACCTTCCCGATTCCATTGGGCGAGTGGGTGGTGGTCGGCAGCCTGCCGGAAACCGTGCTGTTCCAGGCCGACACCTACGTGGACCTGTTCGCCCAAATCGTCTCGTCGTTCGGCCCGGGTGTGAATTTCAATATCAAACCCAAGCAGTTGGCCAAGACCGAAGCCCTGACCGCGCTCAATCGCATTCAAGTGCAGATGGGCAGCATGAGCAAGGAAAACGGCGGTTACACGCTGGTGAACTTCAGCCAGTTGCTCGACGACGAACTGCAAGTGGTGCTGGTCTACGGCAACGACGTACCGCGCGTGCTCGAGTTGTGCGCCGAGGTTGGTATCGCCGCGGCACCTTCACTGGAAGCCTTGAAAATCGCTATCCACGTTTGATGGAATAAAACGGAACCCTCGCAATGGCCGACTATCCTAAGCATGCACACCACTTTTAGGGAGCGACACCATGGGTTCCACGTTCAACGGCCTGATCGGCCTGATCATTCTTGCCCTGGACATCTGGGCAATCATCAACGTGCTGAAAAGTGGCGCCAGCACCGGGATGAAAATCGTCTGGGTCCTGCTGATCCTGCTGCTGCCGGTGCTGGGCCTGATCATCTGGGCCATCGCCGGACCACGGGGCAACGTGCGGATCTGATCCGTATCCCAGCAACACCACCAAACCTGTGGGAGCTGGCTTGCCTGCGATTTTGGCGCTGCGGTCTGTCAGACGGACCGTAGCGATCCCATCGCAGGCAAGCCAGCTCCCACAGCAATTGTGTTGGCCTGGCAACTGACGTTCGACCTGTCATCTTCCGCGACGTAGAATGCGCGCCTTTCCCGGGCAATCGAGCGGATCGATTGGCCTTCATGGGCGGGTAACCGTCCGTTGCCACCCGCATTCATCGGAGCACTTCCCATGAGCACCACCCCTACCAGCGAGTACCTGGAAACCCTCTACGAAGGCTACGGCCAGCGTTTTCGCATGGAAAAACTGCTGCACGAAGTGCGCACCGAACACCAGCACCTGGTGATTTTCGAAAACCCGCGCATGGGCCGCGTCATGGCGCTGGACGGTGTGATCCAGACCACCGAAGCCGACGAATTCATCTACCACGAAATGCTCACCCACGTGCCGATCCTGGCGCATGGCAGCGCCAAGCGCGTGCTGATCATCGGCGGCGGCGATGGCGGCATGCTGCGAGAAGTGGCCAAGCACCGCAGTGTCGAGCACATCACCATGGTCGAGATCGACGGCACCGTGGTGGACATGTGCAAGGAATACCTGCCGAACCACTCCAAGGGCGCGTTCGATGATCCACGCCTGAACCTGGTGATCGACGACGGCATGCGCTTCGTCGCGACCACCACCGAAAAATTCGACGTGATCATTTCCGACTCCACCGACCCGATCGGGCCGGGCGAGGTGCTGTTCTCGGAAAACTTCTACCAGGCCTGCCGTCGTTGCCTGAACGAAGGCGGCATTCTGGTGACGCAGAACGGCACGCCGTTCATGCAGATCGAAGAAGTCAAAACCACCGCCGGACGCCTGCGCAGCCTGTTCCCGGACTGGCACTTTTACCAGGCGGCCGTGCCGACCTACATCGGCGGCTCCATGACCTTCGCCTGGGGCGCGACCAACACCGCCTATCGCAAACTGTCCCGCGAATGCCTGCAACAGCGCTTCGCCGGCAGCGGCATCATCACCCGCTATTACAACCCGGAAATTCATATCGGCGCGTTTGCATTGCCGCAGTACGTGTTGCAGGCGATCAACAAACCCAGCAACGACTAACGACCTCACACTACCCCTGTAGGAGCGAGCTTGCTCGCGATGAACTTGAGGGCGTCGCCTGTTTCCAGACAGCGCGCGTTATCGTTCACGCCCATCGCGAGCGAGCTCGCTCCTACAAGGGAATGCGTCAGCGGGCCGTAATCCATTTGAACGATCAGTCCGGGCAAAAGTCCAGATAGTTGTAAGCCCATTTGCGGGTTTGTTCGAGGAGGCACTGATGCAAAAGTGGAAGATCACTTTCGTGGATGATCACGGCGAAACAGTCGACGAAATCTTTGAGTGTGACGAGTGCCCGGATAACGAGCACGCCGCCAGACTGCTCAAGGAGCGTCTTTTCCCTGTCGCCGCCGAACTGGATCTGAACGATCTGGAAGGGCGCACAGCTGATGCAAGCGTCAAAAGTCTCAAGACCCAGAACAGCATACAAATCCTCGGCATTACTCCCGTCTGAAACCTCGTGTCATCCTCTTGAAATAACCAGGCCTTGGCAGCGCGTCTCACTTGAGGCTACTCTGCAAGCGAGATCAGCGAATGGATCGCTAAGGTCTGGTCTTGTCAGCTACATGCTTGTTTCCCATCGGCAAAACGCTTGCCGCATCGCGCGCACCATTCGGTTGCGGGCATCGGGAGTACGGAAAGTCTATCCATCAGTTCAGGAGGACGATTCATGAGCACAGCCTATCAAGAAGACATCAGCAGCTCGGTGCTGCGCCGCATGAAAGAAGGCGGTTTCGACTTTTCACGATTCCATCCGATCGAGTTCTACGCCATTTTCCCGGACGAGGAGCGGGCACGCAGGGCGGCAGGGCATTACTGCGGTGAGTCCATGAACGCACAAATCAGCGTGCGCGACGACGGGGCCTGGGCCCTGGAACTGAGTAAAGTGATGTCCGCCACCTACGACGGCATCGGCGACTTTGAGCAGGACTTCGAGGCAGTGGTCGAGCCATTGGGCGGCATCATCGAAGGATGGGGCGTCAAGCAGGAGGTACGAGGGCTACTCGCATAACACTATGAACAGCGACAACATCCACTAACGGCTGACCTTCGGGTTGGCCGTTTTAGTTTTTGCTATTGGTAGCAAAAGATCGCAGCCTGCGGCAGCTCCTACAGGGGCACGCGTTCCTGTGTAGGAGCTGCCGAAGGCTGCGATCTGTTGATCTTGTTTTCAATTCGTAACATTTCAAAAAGACAAAAAAAACCGCCTGAACAGGCGGCTAAAAGGGAAGTTGAGTGAGCATTTCCAGCGAATGCACGGATTATCCGCATCGACGCCCGAGCAGTGAAATCAACTCTGGCTATGCTGGTGATAGGCAACTGCATTGCTTCGCAATGAAGCGGGGGCGATCAGGTGGGGGCATTTGCCGCACAGGAATGGTGCGGTGCGTGCAATTCAATTATCCAACTGATTGAAATTTAAGCGTTTATGCCGATGGCACGGGCCTTGCGAAGGCCTGTAGGTCCGGGTGACAAGGAGTACGGCATGATCCGCACCTATTTTGATGAGATGTACGATGCCGGCGGCCAGGTCCGCCCGCATTATCGGGAGTTTGCCCGTTGGCTGGCCGAAACGCCTGACGAGCTTCTGGCACAACGGCGACGCGAGGCCGATCTGCTGTTTCATCGCGCCGGCATTACTTTCACGCTCTACGGGGACGAGCAGGGCACAGAGCGCCTGATCCCCTTCGACACTATTCCGCGCAGCATTCCCGCCAGCGAATGGCGGATCGTCGAACGCGGCTGCATCCAGCGGGTCAAGGCGTTGAACATGTTCCTCGCCGACCTGTATCACGAGCAACGCATCATCAAGGCCGGCATTATCCCGGCCGAGCAAGTGCTGGCCAACGAGCAGTATCAGTTGGCAATGCAAGGCCTGGATCTGCACCGGGACATCTATTCCCACATCTCCGGCGTCGATCTGGTGCGCGACGGCGACGGCACGTACTACGTGCTTGAAGACAACCTTCGTACACCCAGCGGCGTGAGCTACATGCTCGAAGACCGCAAGATGATGATGCGGCTGTTCCCCGAGCTGTTTTCGGCGCAGCGCATTGCCCCCATCGACCACTATCCGAACCTGCTGCTCGATACCCTCAAAAGCTCCAGTCCGATCGACAATCCAAGCGTTGTGGTGCTGACGCCGGGTCGCTTCAACAGTGCGTTTTTCGAGCATGCGTTTCTGGCCCGGGAGATGGGCGTTGAGCTGGTGGAAGGCGCGGACCTGTTCGTGCGTGACGACAAGGTGTTCATGCGCACCACCGACGGGCCAAAAGCCGTCGATGTGATCTACCGGCGTCTCGACGATGCGTTCCTCGATCCGCTGGCGTTCAATCCGGATTCGATGCTGGGCGTGCCGGGTCTGCTGTCGTCGTACCGCTCGGGCAACGTGGTGCTGGCAAATGCCATCGGCACCGGGGTGGCGGACGACAAATCGGTGTATCCGTTTGTCACCGACATGATCCGTTTTTACCTGGATGAGGAGCCGATCCTGAAGAACGTTCCGACGTTTCAGTGCCGTAATCCCTCCGAGCTTTCCCACGTGCTGGCGAATCTTCCAGAGTTGGTGGTCAAGGAAACCCAGGGCTCCGGCGGTTACGGAATGCTGGTGGGGCCGGCGGCGACGGCGGCGGAAATCGAGTCGTTCCGCGCGCGCATCAAAGCCAAGCCCCACGCGTACATCGCGCAACCGACGTTGTCGCTGTCGACCTGTCCGACCTTTGTCGAAAACGGCATCGCGCCACGCCACATCGACCTGCGCCCGTTTGTATTGTCTGGCCGCGAAACACGGGTTGTGCCCGGCGGTTTGACGCGTGTGGCGCTGCGTGAAGGCTCCCTGGTGGTGAATTCCTCCCAGGGCGGCGGAACCAAGGACACCTGGGTGGTCGAGGATTGAAGGAAGCTTGCCATGTTAAGTAGAACTGCCTCGGATTTGTATTGGATGTCGCGTTACCTGGAGCGGGCGGAAAACCTCGCACGGATGCTCGACATCAGTTATTCGCTGTCGCTGATGCCACAGGATGGTCGCGGTGACGGTCTGCACGAACTGGCCATGCCGCTGCTGATTACCGGCACGCTGGACGATTACCTGGAACGCCACGGCGAACTGCACGCCGAACGGCTGCTGCACTTTTTCGCCCTGGACGCGGCCAACCCGGCCAGCATCTACAGCTGCCTTGGTTCGGCCCGGGCCAGCGCCCATGCCGTGCGTGGTCGAATCACTGCGGACATGTGGGAAAACATCAACGCCACCTGGCTGGAAATTCGCGGGATCGCCGAGCAGGGCCTGAGTCGCTACGGCATGAGCCGTTTCTGCGAGTGGATCAAGGAACGGTCCCACCTGTTTCGCGGCGCGTCCTACGGCACGATCATGCGTAACGATGCGTTCCGCTTCATCCGCCTCGGCACGTTTATCGAAAGGGCGGACAACACGCTGCGTTTGCTCGACGCCCGCTACGAAATGGCCGGCGATCAGGCCGAAGCAGTCAGTGACGGCACGGCTCACGCCTATTACCAGTGGAGTGCGTTGCTGCGGGCGCTGTCGTCATTCGAGGCTTACACCGAAATCTATCGCGACGCTCCGGGCGCCCGGCATGTGGCAGAACTGCTGCTGTTGCGTGCCGATGTGCCGCGCTCCCTGCGCGCGTGCACTGAGGAAATCGACCAGATCCTCGCCCAGCTCCCGGGGGCCAATGGTCGTCCGGCGCAGCGGCTGGCGGCGGAGATGGACGCGCGCCTGCGCTACACCGGCATCACCGAAATTCTCGACGAAGGCCTGCACGCCTGGCTCACCGAGTTCATTCCGCTGGTGCGCCAGTTGGGTAACGCCATACACAGTTCCTACCTGGAGGCTGCATGAGACTTTCCATAAGCCACGAGACCACCTATCACTACGAAGATCAGGTGCGGGCGAGCATCCAGTATTTGCGGCTCACCCCTCACGACAGCGAGCGCCAACACGTGCTGAGCTGGCAACTCGACCTGCCGCGCCCGGTGCGCGCGCAGCTCGATCCGTTCGGCAACATCCTGCATGTGCTGACCATGGACGAGCCGCACGAGGCGATCATCATCGGTGCCCGTGGTCAGGTCGACATCGACGAACTGCGCGAAGCGGAGCACGAGAGCCAGTCGGCGCTGCCGTTCCTGCGTTTTACCCGTCTGACCGAGGCCGACGAAGCCTTGCGCGCCTTTGCCGCAAAGGAATGCAAACAACGCCGCGACCGCTCGGCATTGATCGACTTGATGCACGGCCTGAACTCGCACATGACCTACACGCCGGGCTCCACCGAAGTGGACACCAGCGCCGCCCATGCTTTCGCCGGGCGTTCGGGGGTTTGTCAGGATCACACCCACGCCTTTCTCGCCTGCGCCCGCAGCCTGGGCATTCCGTCGCGTTATGTGTCGGGGTATTTGTACAGCGAGAACTGCGAACACTTGGCCAGTCACGCGTGGGCGGAAGCCTGGCTGGATGACGCGTGGTACAGCTTTGACGTGACCAACCAACTGGCCCGACCGGAGCGTCATTTGAAACTGGCGGTGGGGCTGGATTACCTGGACGCCTGCCCGGTGCGCGGCATGCGTCGGGGCGGTGGCTGTGAGCAGATGCATGCGAAGGTGTTCGTGTCGCCGACACCGATGCCGGTTATCTCCGTCCAGCAGCAGTAGCCATCGTTTATTGGGGAGGAAGTGCTGTTGTGGCGAGGGGATTTATCCCCGTTGGGCTGCGCAGCGGCCCTGAAACCTGCCTGCACTCAGCCCTCTGATACACCGTAGCGCCTGATTCAGTGCCGCTGCGCGGCACAACGGGGATAAATCCCCTCGCCACGGGTCTATCGGCTACTCGGGCGTAATCTGTTTGCGTCCCGCCATGTGCTTCAAATACCCCACCAACCTATCCAGATCCCCATCCGGCAACACCTGTGCCGAGAACCCCGGCATCTTTGCCTGCGGCCACTGCCGCAAACTCTGTGGATCACGGATGTAGCGCTTGAGGAAATCCGCCGCAAAATATTCGGTGGGATTAAACGGAACATTCAAATCCGGCCCGAACTGCGCATCGCCGGCGCCATTGAGTCGATGACACGCCAGGCAGTTCTTCTGAAACAACGCGAACCCTTGTTTTATCGGGTCGTCGGCCTTCAACGCTGGATCAGGCAACAGAGCAGGGAAGCGCTCGGCGACGGGTGCCAGGCGCTTGATGCTTGCCACTTGAAAAGGCCATTGTTCAGGGCTGATGTTGCCCGCCTGCGGGTCAGTCCAGACCAGATAGAACGGTCCCGCACTCGGCTTGCCCGCCGACAGTGCCGGCCACGGTTTGGCCGGATCCTCAATGGCCAACCACGCTCGTGCGCCCTTGGCATTGAGCAACGGCGCGGCCGCCAGTTCAGCGGCGAAACCATCCAGCGCGACGGCTTGCAAGTGATCGTCAGGCTTGATGCCGGTCAACAGCGCGGCCAGGGGCACGGCGCGATAGCTCATGTCCCGTTTGTAGGAAACGTCGTTGGTGATCGTGAGGGTCTGGGTCTGAGGATGCGTTAGCAGTTCATCGGTCTGCCAGGTGCGGCTGTTCGCGCCCAGCTCGAGGTTCAGCTGTGCGGTAAACGCAGAGGTGCTGAGCAGCAAGCCCCCGAGAAAAATGAGCGTTTTCAACAGATGCCATCCATGTCGTGGAAGTGCCGCAAAGGGTCGCACACCCACGCCGGCCCGGGTAGCGAGCCAGTCACATTTTTGATGCCGCGATTTGAAGCTTTGACGCCGTATTCATGTGAATCCGACTAGCCGATCACCTTGGTCAGGTTCGGCAAAATCAGCAACAGCGTAGTGGCGAAAAGAATGAGCCCGGCTTGACGTACTTTCGAATGTTTGAACATGGCTTGACCGCCTTTTTTGTTATTTCCTGATGCCTGCCTGCATATCTCCATGACGGCAGAGCGTTGCACTTCCTGTAAGACGAGTGCCTCGGCAAAACCCGACGACAACTTCGTACATCTTCACCTTAGGGCCCGCGTCACCCGTGGCTTAGATCCATTTCATATGGAAGGCTTGGAAATTGCTTTAAAAAAGGCATGAGGCCTATTGCCAGCTTCTTTGGCGCCCGTTTGCTAGACAGCTCGGTGTCCTGAAACGGTTAATCGCCTTGCGCACTACCGTCCGTCTGAGCGTGTCCGTCAACGCTCGTGAGCATTGCGGTCATTGAATCGGCGGCGGCTCGGCTTAAGGTGAGCGTACCTATTCAAGATCAAAGATCGCAACCTGCGACGCGTCGTGTGTAGGAGCTGGCGCAGGCTGCGATCTTTTGAGGCTACTCACCATCAGGTTCGAGGACGTCATGACCCAAGCTTTTATTTTCGATGCGTTACGCACGCCCCGCGGCAAGGGCAAGGCCGACGGCGCTCTGCACAGTGTCAAACCGGTGAACCTGGTGGCCGGGTTGCTCAGGGCGTTGCAGCAGCGCACTGCCCTGGACACCAGTCAGGTTGATGACGTGGTGTTGGGTTGCGTGACGCCAGTGGGCGATCAAGGGTCCGACATCGCCAAGACCGCGACTCAGGTGGCCGATTGGGACGTCAGCGTGGCGGGCGTACAGATCAACCGTTTTTGCGCATCGGGGCTGGAGGCGGTCAACCTCGGGGCGATGAAAGTGCGTTCCGGCTTCGAAGAACTGGTGGTGGTCGGCGGTGTCGAATCGATGTCCCGCGTGCCGATGGGCAGCGACGGTGGCGCTTGGGCGTTGGACCCGGAAACCAACCTGCACAGCCATTTCACCCCGCAAGGCGTCGGTGCCGACCTGATCGCCACCCTTGAAGGTTTCAGCCGTCAGGACGTCGATGCCTACGCACTGCACTCCCAGCAGAAAGCCGCGCGGGCCCGAGCCGACGGTTCGTTCAGCAAATCGCTGGTGCCGGTGCAGGACCAGAACGGCATCGTGCTGCTCGATCACGATGAGTTCATCCGCGCCGAATCCACCCTCGAAGGCCTGGGCAAGCTGAAAGCCAGCTTCGAGATGATGGGACAGATGGGCTTCGATGCAACGGCGTTGCGGGTCTACAGCCACGTCGAACGGATCAACCATGTGCACACGCCGGGCAACAGTTCCGGGATCGTTGACGGCGCAGCGTTGATGTTGATCGGCGCTGAAGCCAAGGGCCGCGCACTGGGCTTGCAGCCACGGGCGCGGATCGTGGCCACAGCGGTCACCAGCACCGACCCGACCATCATGCTTACCGGCCCGGCGCCGGCGACTCGCAAAGCGCTGGCCAAGGCCGGGCTGCGGGTCGAAGACATCGACCTGTTCGAAGTCAACGAGGCGTTTGCTTCGGTGGTCCTGAAATTCATCAAGGACATGGCCATCGACCCGGACAAGGTCAACGTCAACGGCGGCTCCATCGCCATGGGCCACCCGCTCGGCGCCACCGGTTGCGCGATCCTCGGCACATTGCTCGATGAACTGGAAACCCGGCGCCTGCGCTACGGCCTCGCGACACTGTGTGTCGGCGGCGGCATGGGCATCGCCACCATCATCGAACGCCTCTGAGCCCCGATTTCAAGGAAATGCTCCATGACTAATGCCATTCGCTACGAAAAGGGCCAGGACCAGATCGTCGTCCTGACCATCGACATGCCGGGCCAGAGCGCCAACACCATGAACGCGGTTTACCGCGAGGCCATGGCCGCGTGCGTCGCTCGACTGGTTGCCGAGAAAGACAGCATTGCGGGCGTCATCATCACCTCGGCCAAGAACACTTTCTTCGCCGGCGGCGACCTCAACGAGCTGATCAAGGTGGGCAAGCCGGAGGCCAAAGCCTTCTATGACATGGTGCTGACGCTGAAGAGCCAGTTGCGCACCCTGGAAACCCTCGGCAAGCCGGTGGTCGCCGCGATCAATGGCGCCGCGCTGGGCGGGGGCTGGGAGATTTGTCTGGCGTGCCATCACCGCGTGGCGCTGGACAGTCCATCGGTGCAGCTGGGTCTGCCAGAAGTGACGCTCGGCCTGCTACCGGGCGGCGGCGGGGTAGTGCGGATGGTGCGCATGCTCGGTCTGGAAAAAGCCCTGCCGTACCTGCTTGAAGGCAAGAAAGTTCGCCCGCAGCAAGCGTTGCAGGCGGGTTTGATCGATGAGCTGGCGATGGATCACGATGAACTGCTGAGCAAGGCGCGCGCCTGGATCCAGGCGAATCCCGTGGCGGTGCAGCGCTGGGACGTGAAGGGTTATCAAATTCCCGGTGGCACGCCGTCGAATCCGAAAGTTGCGCAGATGCTGGCCATTGCACCGTCGATCCTGCGCACCAAAACCCAGGGCTGCCTGCCTGCGCCAGAGAAAATTCTCTGCGCCGCGGTCGAGGGCGCCCAAGTGGATTTCGATACGGCGCACTTGATCGAGACCCGTTACTTCACCGAATTGACCACCGGCCAGATCTCGAAAAACCTCATTGGCACTTTCTGGTTTCAACTCAACGAGATCAATGCCGGCGGCTCGCGGCCCCAAGGGTTTGCGCCTTACGTGACGCGTCGCGTGGGTGTTCTGGGCGCGGGCATGATGGGCGCCGGTATCGCCTTCGTCAGCGCCTCGGCCGGTATTGAAGTGGTGCTCAAGGACATCAACCTTGCGGCAGCGGAGAAGGGCAAGGCGCACTCGGCGGCGTTGCTGGACAAGAAAGTCGCCCGGGGCCAGTTGAGCGCCGAGCAAAGGGAAGCGGTGCTGGCGCTGATTAAAACCACTGAACATGACGCTGATCTGGCCGGCTGCGACCTGATCATTGAAGCCGTTTTCGAGGACCGTGAGCTGAAAGCCAAGGTCTCTTCGGCCGCGCAACGTGTCGTTGGTCCAGACGCGGTGATCGCCTCCAACACCTCAACCTTGCCCATCAGCGGGCTCGCCACTGCCGTGCCGGATCAGAGCAAATTCATCGGCCTGCATTTCTTCAGCCCGGTCGAAAAAATGCCGCTGGTGGAAATCATCAAGGGTGTCAATACCAGCGAAGAAACTCTGGCTCGCGGGTTCGATTTCGTCCTGCAAATCAAGAAAACGCCGATTGTCGTCAACGACAGCCGCGGCTTCTTTACCTCGCGGGTGTTCGGCACCTTTACCAACGAAGGCATCGCCATGCTCGGCGAAGGCGTGAGTGCGCCGATGATCGAGACCGAGGCGCGCAAGGCTGGCATGCCGATCGGGCCTCTGGCGATCTCCGACGAAGTGTCCCTCAGCCTCATGAGCCATATCCGCCAGCAAACAGCCAAAGACCTGCAAGCCGAAGGCAAACCGCTGATCGAGCACCCGGCGTTCGCCGTGATTGACTTGCTGCTCGAATACAAACGTCCGGGCAAGGCCGCTGGCGGTGGTTTCTACGAGTACCCGGCCGCTGGTCAGAAGCATTTATGGCCAGAGCTGAAAAGCCGTTTCGAAAAACCCGACGGGCAGATTTCGCCGAAGGACGTGCGTGATCGGCTGCTGTTCGTGCAAGCCATTGAGACGGTACGTTGCGTCGAGGAAGGCGTGCTGACCTCGACGGCGGACGCCAATGTCGGCTCGATCTTCGGCATCGGTTTCGCGGCGTGGACCGGCGGCGCGCTGCAGTTTATCAACCAGTACGGCGTGAAAGACTTCGTCGCCCGCGCCCAGTACCTGGCCGAGCAATACGGCGAACGCTTTGCGCCACCCGCGCTGCTGCTGGAAAAAGCGGCGAAAGGGGAGGCGTTTTAAGGGACCGATGACGCACTCAGGGGCTTGCCTGTCACCGTGTTTCGAGGCAGGCTCTGAGGTGTGCATTATTCCCATCATGTGTCAGGTATTTTTTATGTCGTTACGCATCTGCATTCTGGAAACCGACATCCTGCGTCCGGAACTGGTCGATCAATATCAGGGTTACGGGCAGATGTTCCAGCGTCTGTTTTCGCAGCAACCCATCGAGGCCGAGTTCACCGTCTTCAACGTGATGCAGGGCGAGTACCCGAGCGATGATCTGACCTTTGACGCCTATCTGGTCACCGGCAGTAAAGCCGATTCCTTCGGCACCGATCCGTGGATCGAGACCCTCAGGGCCTACCTGCTGACGCGCTACGAGCGTGGCGACAAACTGCTGGGCGTGTGCTTCGGACATCAATTGCTGGCGTTGCTGTTGGGCGGCAAAAGCGAACGCGCGACCCAGGGCTGGGGCGTTGGCACGCACAATTACAAACTCGCGGCCAAGGCCCCGTGGATGAGCCCGCTGCGCGAAGAGCTGACGTTGTTGATCAGTCACCAGGACCAGGTCACCTCGCTACCGGAAAACGCCACGGTGATCGCCTCCAGCGAATTCTGCCCGTTCGCCGCGTACCACATCAACGATCAGGTTCTGTGCTTCCAGGGACATCCGGAGTTCATTCACGATTACTCGCGGGCGTTGCTGGATATTCGCCAGGAAGCGCTGGGCGAGCAGATTTATTCCAAAGGTATGGCGAGCCTTGAGCAGGAACACCACGGCACCACGGTTGCGGAGTGGATGATGCGGTTTGTGGCGCACAAACCGGATACCCATTCGGTTTAAGGGCGGGCACATCACCTGTGGAGAGGGAACAAGCTCCCTCTCCACATAGGCTTGTCAAAGCCACCCCGATCTCTTGAAACTGACCCACAAACTCACACACCCCACCGCAATAAACCCCAACACCGCAAAATACCCGTAATGCCACGTCAGCTCGGGCATGTTCTGGAAATTCATCCCGTAAATCCCGGCCACCGCCGTCGGGAACGCCAGAATCGCCGCCCACGCCGCAAACTTGCGCTGCACCACGCTCTGCCGTGACGCTTCCAGCAATACCCCGATTTCAATGGTCTGGCTGGCGATATCCGCCAAGGTCGACAGGTCTTCCATTTGCCGTGTCACGTGGATCTGCACATCGCGGAAATACGGGCGCATGTTTTTGTCGATGAAAGGAAAGTTGAGCTTCTGCAGCTCCTCGCTGATCTCCACCATGGGCGCCGCGTAACGACGCAAACGCACAACGTCCCTGCGCAGGCTGTGGAGTTTCTGGATGTCGTGCTCATTCAACGAGCTGCACAACACGTTGCGCTCCAGATCGTCGATTTCGGCATGAATGGCTTCACCCACCGGCTGGTAGTTTTCGATGACGAAGTCGAGGAGGGCATAGAGTACGAAATCTTCCCCGTGTTCCAACAGCAGCGGACGTGCCTCACATCGTTGTCGGACGTGGGCGTAGGACGCCGAATGCCCATTGCGCGCGGTAATGATGTAGCCGTTACCGGCAAAGATATGCGTCTCGATGAACTCAAGTTTGCCTTCGTGACGGATCGGCGAATACGTGACGATAAACAGCGCGTCGCCGAAGGTTTCAAGCTTGGGCCGACTGTGTTTTTCCAGGGCATCTTCGATGGCCAGTTCGTGCAGGTTGAACTGGCGTTGCAGGTTGGCCAACTCTTGGGCATCCGGCTCTTCGAGACCGATCCAGACAAAATGGCCAGGCTTGGCAGCCCAGGCCGCGCCTTCGTCGAGGGTAATATTGGTGACTTTTTTACCAGCGCTGTAAACCGCAGCAGCAACAACTCTACCCATGATTCAGCTTCACTTCTTGTTAGCAGGTGGCAGTGGCAAGCAGCGTTCAGCTTAGCCTTGTCTGCTGCTTGAGAGTCAGCAAAATCCGTAGAGTTCGCGGCAAAACAAAACCCGCACACGGCGGGTTTGTTTTACGCGGCTTGCAGTTGCCGATCCATCGAGGCGATGCACTCGCGCATCTGCTCGCGGCACTGCGCTATCAGCAGCGGCATGTCGTCCAGGCTCAGGCCTGCCGTAGGAATGGCTGGCAGCGAGCGGATCAGAATTTTCCCACCGTTCCAGCGGTTCAATCGCATGTGTTTGACGTAACTGCTGACGCACACGGGGACAATCGGCACACCCGCTGCGATCGCCATCTGGAACGCGCCTTTTTTAAAGGGCAGCAGCTCTTCACCGAGGTTGCGTGTGCCTTCCGGGAACACCCAGATCGAGGTGTCCTCATGCTGCAAAGTATGGGTGGTGGTCAGCATCGACTGGCGTGCCTTGTGCGCATTGCCACGATCAATCAACACATTACCCGCCAGCCAGAACAACTGACCAAACAGCGGCACCCACTTCAAGCTTTTCTTGCCGATGCACACGGTGCGGCGGGGCACCACGTTACCGAACACAAACAGGTCGTAGTTGGACTGATGGTTGGCGATGATCACGCAGCTCTCAGGCTTGTCCATCAACGGACCGACTTCGGCTTTCACCCGCAAACGCAGAATGCACATTGCCGGCCACGCATACAGGCGCGCGCACAGTCGGCTGTTGTCCGGATTGAATGGCCGGCACAGACCCAAAATCACCCCGAGCACACCGGCCAGAATAAAATGCAGTCCCATCAAGAACATACGCGACACAAACAGCATTTACAGGCCCCACCGGAACAAAAGGTGGCGCAGTGTACGGATGTGCACTGTTTTCGGCAATTACCCCTGGTGACGCAGGAGATAGGCGATGTTTGAGCGTATGTTTCCGACTTGCGTGTCAGACGCGTTCTAGAGCGGTTGTAGGCTTTTCAACCAAGCGTGTATGAAAAAGCCCGACACTAAGGTCGGGCTTTTCTGTGTGGCACGTTCAGGCTTAACCCAAATGTTCCTGATCGAGGATGATCGCGTTGTCCAACGTATCCAGCAGCGCCTTGCGCACTTTGAGTTTGGTGTTCTTGTGCGCCGTCATATTGATCTTCTTCAACTGACGAGCCGCTGCCAATGCCGCGCCTTGCAGTTCTTCGGCCGACACCACGACATCGAGGAAGCCAGCATCCACGGCGCTCTGTGGATTGAACATCTCGCCATTGATTACCGAACGGTGGAACGCCGACTTGCGCAGACGATCACGCGCGATCTCGATACCGGCGTGGTGCATGGTCATGCCGATCTGCACTTCGTTCAGACCAATGCTGAACGGGCCGTCGACCCCAATGCGGTAATCCGCCGATAACAACAGGAACGCACCCTTGGCCACCGCATGCCCAGGGCACGCGACAATCACCGGGAAGGGGTGCGACAACAGGCGGCGAGCCAGGGTCGAACCGGCAGTCACCAACGCCACGGCTTGTTTCGGGCCGGAGGTCATCACCTTCAAATCATAACCGCCCGACAGAATGCCCGGCGTGCCGGTAATGATCACCACCGCGCGATCAGTCACGGCCTGATCCAGCGCTGCGTTAAACGCAGCAATCACGTCGGGGGAGATGGCATTGACCTTGCCATTGCTCAAGGTCAGGGTCGCGATACCGTCTTCGAGGTGGTAGGAAATCAACTCACTCATGACGCTATTCCTTGTATGAAAGTTGGAGCAGACGTTACCCACCGCCGCCGGCCAGGTAAAGCGCCGTGACTGACCCGTCAGTCACCGTTTCACCTTCCGGGCACGCGCGGCCAGCCATGCCTGACGCACGTTACCGACTATATAGAAGCAGATGCGCAGCCAGAGATTGGCAGGTTTGCCATGACCCAGAACCTGCGGAACGTCTAAAACGCTAAGCACATGAAAATTCTGCAAAAAAAATTTGCCATCGGAAAAGCTTTCGACTACATTAGCGCGCCTCGACAGACAGAACATGTTTGAAGAGATACGGTGAAGTGTCCGAGTGGCTTAAGGAGCACGCCTGGAAAGTGTGTATACAAGAAATTGTATCGAGAGTTCGAATCTCTCCTTCACCGCCAAATTTGTAAAACACAAACCCCTGATTTTCCTAGAGAAAGTCGGGGGTTTGTGGTTTTTGGCGTCTGAAAAAAGGCCATATGGGACTGATATGGGACTGGCGCCCTGTTCTGGTGCGTAAAGTAGTCGGAAAAGGTTCAATGGACTCAAACGCCAGCGTTTGTGCTGGAAGCTGTTCTGACCCACTTGAACTAGGCTCTCTCCACCACTCATGAAGGACGGCCGCCATGCTAGATAATTCAGACTGCAAGATTGCCGCGGCAGACGCTCTGGCATTGCTTCTTCACAACCAACATGCCTTGGGTGCGGCGATAGAAAAGATCACTAAGTGGCTTTCAGAGAATGGCGTAGAGAGTGTGGCAGATAACGCAGTCGTGGCCATGGAAACCCTGGACACAAATGCAAAAGCGATTACAGATGCGATTATGCAACTACGGCAGTCCTAGGGAATCGCCCCTGGCTCTGCAAACTCAAATGACTGGCAACTATGAGTCCTTTTCAGACCTTCACAGTAGGCAGCAATCCGCCAGAAGCAGCCTCTCGGGATTGATCCCTTTTGACCCAAAAGAGACATACGTCTTTCGCCAAAGCGGCCATACCCATCCATAGATGATACTGATGGCTGACTGTTCACAGGCATGGTTGGGCGGTCTCTACTCTCTTTTGATTGAGGCGTCCAAATAGCCTTGTTGGCCTTCACAGAAGAGCCGCCTGTATGCAGAGGGTGACGTGTGCAGCTGGCTTGCAAAGTGTTGACGCAGTGACAGCGCGGTGCCAAAGCCTACCTCGCTCGCAACGCGCTCAATCGACAAATCCGTGGTTTCCAGTAACTGCTGTGCCCTCGCAATACGCTCGGCAGCCAGCCACTTGACAAAGGTGGTTCCCGTAGCCTCACGAAACCGTCGGGTGAAGGTTCTCCGGCTCATGCGCGCTATGTCGGCCAATACATCCAGTGACAGCGGCTCCGACAAATGCTCGCGTGCCCACTCCAGCACTCCGGGTAAACGGTTCTCGCTGGGCAGTGCCGGCACCGGCTGCTCTATGTATTGCGCTTGTCCGCCCTGACGGTGCGGTGGTGTCACCAGCAACTTCGCCACGCGGTTGGCAACGTCAGCGCCATGGCGCTGACGCACAAGGTTCAAGCAGCAGTCAATCGCCGCAACCGTCCCTGCAGACGTAATGACGTTGGCGTCGTCCACATACAGCACGTCAGGGAGAAAGTTCGCCAGCGGAAAGCGCTTGGCGAAGAGGTCGCGGCAGGCCCAATGGGTCGTCGCGCGCCGCCCGTCCAATAAGCCTGCATCACCCAGCACGAAGGCGCCCAGGCACAGGCCGACCACCTGGGCACCGCGAGCGTGGGCTTTGCGCAGGGCTTTCGACAGGACAGCGGGAGCAACGTTTTCGGGATGGTTCCAAGCAGGAACGATGACAAGGTCGGCATCCTCCATGGCGTCGAGGCCGCCAGGCACCTCAATCTCCATGCCTTGGTCGCAACGAACACGGCCAGGCGTCGGCGCGCAGTACCGCACTTCGTACGGAGGCAGTCCGCTGGGTGCCGGCGCCACGCCGAACACGATGCCAGGCACCGAGAGGTGAAAGAGGCTGACACCTTCGAAAGCAAGCACGGCGACACGGACGGGCTGCATGGAGTCTCCAGAAACAAGTGAACAACAATAATGGCCCAATTATATCTATCATTGTCATTTGGGCCAATGGCGCAAAATCCTGCCGATCCGCAAAATTGACCCTAACGCACAAACGAAACCTCCATTACGCGCAATCAGCAAATTATTGAAAAGGAAAACCCCATGAAAGTCTTGAGCCCTTTGCGCAGCGGCATTGCCCTGAGTGGCATCGCTATGCTCCTCGCCTGCGGCACCGCATACTCCGGCACCAGCGACCCGGCAGCGTCCACGTCTGTGGCGAACGCAGTCCAAGTCCAGCAAATTCGCAACGCTACCGTCAAGATCGACTTCGCTGGCACCACGTTTCTGGTCGATCCCATGCTCTCAGCCAAGGGTGGGTTCCCAGGCTTTCCAGGCACCTACCGCAGTGAATTGCGCAACCCATTGGTAGACCTGCCTTTCTCGGTTGATGAGGTGTTGAACAGCGTCGAAGCCGTCGTGGTGACCCACACCCACACGGACCACTGGGATGAAGCTGCGCAAAAGCAGATTCCCAAGAACATGCCTATGTTTGTGCAAAATGAAGTCGATGCCAAAACAATTCGGGGTCAAGGCTTTAAGGATGTGCGTGTCCTCAAGGGCACAACCACGTTCAACGGCGTGAAGCTGAGCAAGACCGGCGGCCAGCACGGCAGTGATTTGTGGTTTGCAGACCCTGAACGTGCTGAAGCGATGGGCCCCGTCATGGGCGTCGTGTTTTCTGCTCCCAAAGCCAAAACGGTTTATGTCGCCGGCGACACCGTATGGCGCCCGGAAGTGGATCAAGCATTGAAGCAGCACAAGCCAGACGTGGTGATCCTGAACACGGGCAGCGCTCTCATGAGCGGTTTTGAGGAGCATCCCATCATCATGGGCAAGCAAGACACACTGCAGGCCACTAAGGCAGCGCCCAATGCGGCCATCGTTGCCGTACACATGGATGTCGTGAACCACATGTCGCTCAGCCGTAAGGAATTACGCGCTTTTGTGCAAGAAAACAAAATTCAGGATCAGGTGATGATTCCTGAGGATGGTGAGTCCATGAAGTTCTGATGAAACAAGGCTGCCTAGAAATTTAGGCAGCCTCTCAGACTCTACAAATGACTTCATCGACCAAACACCTCAAGACTGCTTGCATTGCCTTCTACGGCATGACCACTTCCCTCCGTTCATTGCTCTGTCTCGGGGGTCTGCATAAATTTTAAAAGTGACGAGAAACCGACGGCCCAAAAGTCTGCTTTTGGCGATGCTGGAGGTCAGGTCAGAAGGTCCGGTTGTGGCCGTTTACTACCGGTGCTGACCGGCAGCGTTGGGTCGATTACGGACTTTCGTGATAGGCAACAATCAGCAGAATTCGTAGATCCGACCGGAATGATTCAACTCTTCCCACTACTCACCGAAGGATCCCGCAATGCCCCAAGGTAAATGTGAACTGGCACGGATCGAACGACGGTTGGTTGCCACGCTCACCGAAGCGTGCGAAACAGCAAAACTTGAGATTAAAGGTTTTGCCTGGCTTACCCACACCGCCGACATGAACGCGTTGACTGAAACCCTCCAAGTGACTTGGGTTGTCGAAACTCAGGTAGACAAAAAGCTCGCCCAGGCTTCCGAAAAAGCGCGGATATTCGAGCTAATGTCTATTGCGCTGATCGAGGCAACATCGAGGTGAAGACTTCAGATCACCTAGTCCGGTTCGACTCTGAGGAGGAGTGCCTGCGCACTCACGGCGGTGATTGGAAGAAGCGTCTTGCGCAATAACGCATACCAAAGGTGATTGACGATGGCTAAAGAAATCGAAAACCCGTGCATTTCGGTTTGCCAATTGAGCGGTGACATGTGTGTGAGCTGCGGGCGCAGCAAGGACGATATCAGGAAGTGGAAACGCATGAAGCGGCCTGAAAAAATGGCTGCTGTGCAAAGGGCGAATGTGCGCTTGAACAGTCTGAAGAAAGCCCAACGATAGTCATCCTGGGTGATCCTTTGCAGCATTTAACACTAGGCAACAATTGACGAGGAGCGAACTGTAGACGCATCCCACCTAGGACTGTCGGAGTCGCAGTAATGCCCCACCACTCCTCTGCAAAGTCTTGCAATCTGTGTCAGTGCAAAATGCCCCAATCCCCGCAGCGGGCTTGGGCGGACGCAACCTTTTCACCCCACGTCCCATTTGCACAAAATAGTGTCACAAAGCCCGCCGGCGGGCGGAAATAAGTGATTTTTTCGACGAGAACTTTCTTTGTTCGTCGCATTTCCTGATATAAAAATCCTCCGCTGAAGCGCTCCCTATGACAAATACAACGATGCGCAATGTGTTGTGTTAGAGAAGCCACCAAGCTAGCTCTTAGCAAGCTAATTACTGAGGCGCATTAATTCCGTGGCCATTCGAAACAAACTGAACTACATTTCACGAAGCCTGTAGGGGCCCTCATTTTTTATGAGCCTCAGCGCCGATAATAAGCATGGCCACAAAAAAAATTCTATGACTGGGGTTAAATTAATGACAATTAGTCGATTGGCGCTTTACGGTGCGCTATGTTGTTTCGGGATGAATGCTTACGCTAACGAAGCTTCTATAGTGATCCCGAACTATGGCGGAGGCGATAGCGCCGAAACTCACCGGGAGAAAATGTTAAAAGCCGCTCGTAGTTTTCGAAGCGAGGAAACTAAAAAGGAAAGTGCGAAAGAACCAGCGGCACTTGAGAAGAAGACGACTGTAACAGAGAAGAATAAGAATAGTCCTGAGAAGAGCAAGATCGTAGCGGAGAAAAACAAGACGAGCACTGAAAAAAGCAAGATTGCAGCAGACAAGAGCAAGGCTGAATCTGAAAAGCAAAAAACTCAAAACAAAAAAATTTATTCTTATGTTAACACCTCAAACTTCAAGAGCCCTGTTGGTGCTAACACCCAAGAGGAAGCACTAAGAGCCTTGAACAAAGACATTGATAAAGCGGAGCAAGACGCATCTAAGCCTTTTCTAAACCATATAAGCGGTAAAATCACAAACAGGCCTACCCCTACCTGTAAAATTGGTGAGCACCAAAAAAAGTGGTGGTGTGAAAGCACTGTTATTTTTTCTGGCCAAACGTATTCAGACCCAGCAAAAGAAAAGCAAGCAACACATACAACCAAGGTGCAAGAGCGATAAAATCACTAAAGAATCTGACTATAAAAGGCAGGCCTACTCAGGCCTGCCATACAATTGTGGGGTTTAGCTATAGCTGCGAAAATTTAGACCGCATGTCAGCATCTTCTGTCACCACAATTTGCTCTTTACCATTTACATCTACGAATTTGTACTCCCCCCTTACTCTCAGCCCGGGAGTTACTGAGGGGTCTATGTAGAAAGAAGAGATGACAATGCCGAGGTAGTCAGAATACATATTTATCAGCGACAGTGCATCCGGCGCATAAGTAAAATCCCCGCTAGTACCACCATACTTCATCAGGCATTCGTAGGTATAAATATTCCCAGGCAAGGTTGCAAGATACCTATCCGCTTTTAGGTTTTTAACTTGCTTACAGGCAGTAGCGCTTTTACCTACACCTTGAGGATTTATATTCTCGCTAAAAATCTTGAATTCGCTAGCTGGCCATGGCCCGCTGGATGAGTACTTTAGCTTTGTAGTTTTCATGGGCGATGTAAAAAAAGCAGAAAACCCATGATATGCGGGCAACAACGTATTCCAGCTTCCAGTGCCAGAAACCGGCGTGGAGTTTCGATAGTTCGTTATCTGTGTATTTACTTCGGCCCCATCTTTGAAAATTCTTGAGGTGGAACTCAGGAGTTTTGATGTCGCCGCTCCAGCTTCAGGATCGTACTCATACTGCTTTCTTATTTCTGGGCTAGGTGCCTCTAACGCAGCTGGCCAATCCCGTAGTTTTTTAAGTTCAGCCGATGCATGGCCTACGTAGGCGAGGAGCACGGCGCTCAGTGCTGCAATAGTCAGTCGGTTCATACGGATCCCTTAATGTACAATGAGCATAGGCTTGAACGCACCTTTTTCATCAACCGCCAGAAGGCTATGGAAAGCTAGCAAAGCTGGGGCAATACTGCATGAAAATAGACACACATGGAGCACCCAAATGTACCCCCGCGCCCAATTTTTTATAACGGCTGCAGTTATGTCGGCAATCCTCAGCCTGAGCTTTGGTGCCAATGCTACCTGTTACACGACCAACAATGATTGTTCGGGGGCTAACAGTAAGTACCGCTACGATGGAGAGTCTGCTGCCGTCCCGAGTATATCCAACCAGGCAAGCGATCAGGCGAAAGTAGCTGCCGCGGCATCAGCTCTCGAAGCTATTGGCACGTTTCTCGACAAGCAGGATGAGCAAGCGCGTCAAGCGGAGCAACAGAGGATCGACCAGGAGCGAGCCAATTCCGAGCGTGAGCAACGGCAGAGTTCGCAGACGCAAAGAAACTTCCAATCTCTGGACTCGTTCGAGGCGTCAATGGGTAACGACGATTGGCAATCACGCGCATCAGATACTTCTTCAAAAAAAGGATCGTCAGTTGCCAAAAAGCCTCCACAGACATCTAGTACAGGTGATTGCAATTGCCGGGAGGAGGCTGGAATCTGCAATGCGACAGTTGTTGTTGTGAAAAAAAGATCAACTGGTGCCGACTTTAAGGTTACGTCTTCAGCCCCAAGGTGTTCAAAGGTAAGCTATTACATCGACAACACGCCAATGCTCACGGTGCTCAACAACACAAATAGCGCCATGGAACATGCTGCGGGCCTGACCAAAATCACGAACAAAACGTTTGAAGTCGAAAGCTGCAAAGTCTGCGCGTCGAAGTAGCCGTGACACCCGACCCTGGTGATGTTCAAGACAGTCAGCAGTCGGCCAATTGCGGACCTTGGAAGTATCATCTCCTTGGACAGACACCGCGTCGATTGTTGACTGCTAGGCTGAACTGTCCATGGAGGATTCACGATGCCCAACTCAGACCTGCGCGGTGTGGAGCTCCTGTTCGCCGGACTTCGGTATCCACGGCGTGTTGGACCGCTTCGGCCAGATTGAGCCTAAGGTGTTAAGTCGCAGGCACGCAGTTTGCTGTCGATAGCCAAGTTGAAGAGCGCCAGATCCCGTGTCTTCTCCGCAAGCTGGAGCCTGACCCGGATGGCCCAGATATCTCTGACTCTAAGCGGGCTTTCTAACCGACATGCGTGGCGAGACCCGGTCGAAAGAACCTGCGCGCAGTGACAGATTGTTAAACACCTCACTGACGACACTTGCCCCCTCGAAACTCAAAGGTGGAGCGCGGTTATTATAATCGGCAAGGACCGGCGTACTAATGCCCTGTCGACCCATGGTCAACGTGGTGTTGGAAATACGCGTCTTAAGATTGGCGATACCCAACTTGCTCCATTCCCCAGCACATCACCATCACTGTCGGCCAACGGACGGTTGTTGGGCCCCGCTACCGCCGCCCGATCACGCACCAGGGCAATAGTGTTAAATCCCGCAATTTCGCCACTGAAGCCGACTTGTCCCTGAGTAAAACCGGACGAATGGTTCAGATAGTCCCCTGCACCCAGGTATCCCGACTGGTTAGTTCCCACCCGAATACCATCTGCCTTGTAAAAAAGCGGTAAAGCGGGGAGCCAGTAGATCATTCGCGTGAGTACCAATTGCGTGGCAGACCCGAGAGGTGCTGGTCTTCGAGAAAACCATGGGTGGCATCTTGCGACCGGGTGGTTTTTAGTGAAATCACTTTTCAAGCCTGGTTTTCCCCAGTCTGTAATCGCTTAAGGCGCCGCCACAGCGTAGTCTGGCTGATGCCCAGGTATTCCGCCGCCATGCTCTTGTTGCCACCGAATAGTTGCAAAGCCTTGACGATTTCCTCCTGCTCGACGTGGTGCAAATGCCCACCGCCCTCACCTTCGCTCAACGGTGCGTAAAACTCCGGGACGACTCGCGGCAATGCCTCGAGCAACGCCTCGCAACTGCCGTAGAGACGCTGCGAAACGATCAGCCGTTCGACCACATTTTCCAGCTGACGCACGTTGCCGGGCCAATGGTAACGGCGAAAAATCGAGGCCACGCCTTTGATCAGGGCATCGGGTTCCACGTCGAGGGCGTAACGCAGGCCTTCACGGCGCATCAGGTAGCTGGTCAGCAGCGGAATATCTTCAGCGCGTTCGCGCAGCGGCGGGATGTGCACGGCAAAGGTGCTGATCCGGTAATACAGGTCTTCGCGAAACCGGCCGGCGCGCACCTCATCCATGAGGTCTACGTTGCAGGCCGCAACGAACTTGATGTTCAGAGAAATTGGCCGCCGCGCGCCCACCGGGCTCACTTCACGCTCCTGAAGTACCCGCAGCAGCTTGGCTTGCTGTGGCAGCGGCAGTGAGTTGATTTCGTCCATGAAGAAGGTGCCGTTGTTGGCACTTTCCAGCAGGCCGGACTTGCCGCCGCTCTTGGCACTGGTAAACGCACCATCGGCGTAACCGAACAGCTCGGATTCGAACAGTTCGGCCGGTATGGCCGCGCAGTTGACTGCCACGAACGGCCCCTTGGCATTGGCGCTGGAAACATGCACCTGACGCGCTGCCAGCTCCTTGCCCGTGCCGGTCTCGCCACGAATCATGACGGTGCCGGGCGTTGCGCCATACACGTTCAGTTGATTCAGCACCTCGGCCATGCGGGCGGACTGAAACACCAGTCGCCGACTATCGTCCCGTGGCAAGGCCAGCGGACTGAGCAGGAAGCTGTAAAGAAAGCCGACCAGATCGCCATCCAGTTCGAAGGGGTGCTTGTTCAGGCTGCACAAGCGGTCGCCGAGCAGCAGCCCTTCGGCCCTGAGGCTGCGGGCATCGAGCATCTTGCTGTCGAGCAGGCCATCGAGCCGGCGCCGCCGGCCGATGGTGGGGATGAGCAGGCTGGCCGCGGCATTCCACGCCACCACCCCGCCGCTTCTGTTGGTCAGGATCTGCGGCTGGGTATTCTGCTCTAGCAGGAATTGGCCGATCGCCAACTGCTGCTGCTCACGTTTGTGTTGACCCGCGTGACGAATGGCCTTGCGCAGCAGGTTCCGGCAGGACTCGCGTGAGTACAGCAGCACCGACTGCAGCCCCGCGTGCTCGGCCAGGTCGCAGGCATAACTGGAGCCGATGACCACCCCGAAGCCTTCGTCACGCAGGCTGTGGAATATCTCCTTGGCGTGTTCGGCAGTGCTGTAGGTGTGGTGTGTGAGTTCAACGCCGTCGAACAGGCCGAGAAGCTCGACGTTGGTTTCCTGCCGCTCGTAGGTTAGCAACAGGATTTTCGAGGAAATGCGCCGTGCAGTGAGCACGGCCTGGATCAGGTCGGCCTGCTCGACTTTTAGGGCCAGCACCGGGGTCGGCAGCGTGTCCTGCAGGTAAAAAGCATTGGCCCCGGCGCTGATAAAGATATCGACCTGCTGACGCTCGATGAGGTCGCGTGCTGCCTTGACCGCATCGTTGAAAATGTTGTCGATGATGGTGATGTTGGCCAGCGCCTCGAATTCCGGTATCAGGCTGTGCACCACCTGACTCAGTTGCGAGTTACCGATCAGGCAGATCCGGACGCGGTCGAATTCCGCGTTGGCGAATTCCATGGTTTGCTTCCCCCTTTGTTATTTTTATAAGGCGCAGGTTCAGGGACACTCAACGACGAAAAAGCCAGGGCTCGCTGAGCTGGCGCTGTTCTTCGTAGGCTCTGATCCGTGAAGCGTAACCCAGGCTTTCGCCCACTTCGTCGAGGCCATGGAGCAGGCGCTGGCGGCGTCCTTCATCGAGGTCAAAGCACCATACCTCGGCCCCTACCGAAAGCAAGCGTCGTTCCACGTCGACTTCAACTTCCAGCCCCGGACAGGCTTGTGCCTGCTTGAGCAGTTGGTCGATAACAGACTGTTCCAGCGTCAGCGGCAGCAACCCATTGTTGAAGCAGTTATTGCGAAAAATATCTCCAAAACTGGGGGCGATGACCACCCGTACGCCAAAGTCGCGCAAGGCCCACTGGTACACGCCGGCGGTGGCCATGATGTAGTCGATGTGGCCGGTCGCCTCGACCGTCTGGGCGACCTTGATCCAGTCGGCGATCTCCATCCCGCCCGGCACCATTTCGTCCATCGACAAGCGGATGCCGACCACAAAGTCTGGCCCGACCGCCTCGCGCACCGCCTTGATCACTTCCAGCGCAAAGCGCATGCGATTCTCGTAGCTGCCGCCGTATTCGTCCTCGCGCTTGTTGAACAGCGGGGAAATGAACTGGTGCAGCAGGTAGCTGTGCGCCAGGTGCACCTCGATGCCATCGAAGCCGGCCTGTTGCGAGTATTGCGCCGAGCGCACCCAGCCTTCCACGATCTCGTCCATGTCGGCACGCTCCATGGCCTTGGCCATTTCACCGAATATGGGTGACTTGATGTTGGAAGCCGACCAGAGCACCCGGTAGTCATCCATTGCATGGGTCTCGCCCATGACCCCGAAGTGGTTGAGCTGGGCAAAAATGTGGGCACCGAAACCATGCACCGCGTCGGTCAACGCCCGATCGCGCTCGACCATTTCCTCGCGGTAGCCATAGGAGTAACCCCGGCAGAAGGTATTGGACGTGGGATGAATCAGCCGGTTTCCGGTGATCATCAAACCAATCCCACCCTTGGCTCGGGCCGCGTGATAGTAAATGTCGCGGTTATTGGTCAGCCCCTCGGGCGAGTTGAAGGCCATGGCATGGGCCGACTGCATGATGCGGTTGCGCAGCGTAATCCCGCGCAGCCGCAAGGGTTCAAACAGGTGCGGATAACGTTCGACAGTCATTGCAGTTCTCCAGGGCAGGCGGGAACAGTCCGCCTGCGGGTCAGTCTTGAGCCGGATCAGTGTGCAGGTGCGCCCATGGCGTTGCGCCAATCGGCACCAAAGCCTTCCAGCTCGCCTTGCTCAATGAAACGTGCGGGATCATCCAGCAGCTCGCGACCCGCCAACATGCCTTCATAAAGGGTGTCCTGCAGAGGTCTCGGCAAACAGGCGTCACCAATGCAGTGCAGTTTGGCAACTCGCCCCTGCAGGGCCCGGTACAACGCATCGTCCGGGCTGTGACCGGCCGCGATGATGAAGGTGTCGGCTCCCAGGCACTCGCTGTCCAGATCGGTGAACAGGTTCAGTAACTGCGCCTGCTGCCCATTGATAGTGCGTACCCAGCTGTTGAGGGTGTAAGTCAGCCCCTTGGCGAACACATGGCGATAACTCACCGGCAGATCCAGGGTCAACGCCAGGTTCGGCGACAGCGCGATAAAGCGGCTGACCAAGTGCACCTGATGCCCGCGGTCGAGCAAGTACTCGGCCGTGCCCAGCGCATAGCGGCCGCCGTCTTCATCGAACAGCACCACGCGCTTGCCGACCCGGCCCGGATTTTCAAGCACTTCGACCACGCTGAGCACATTCTCCTGCTCGGTACCCGGCACCCGATCAACCGCCGGCCGGGTCGAAGTAAACGCCGTTTTCAGCGGGGTCGAACCTGTCGCCAGAATCACCCCGTCGGCCCCGAATGCCAGTACCTCGTCAGCGCTCGTTGCGCTGTTCAGACGGATCTCGACCCCGGCCTTGCGCAGTTGCCGCTCCAGATCCCGCGGAATAAAGCCGAACTTTTCCCGACGCGGCAGCCGGGCCGCCAGATTCAACTGACCGCCCAGACGCTCTGCCTTTTCCAGCAGCGTGACCTGATGGCCGCGCTGGCGCAGGGTCAGCGCAGCTTTCATCCCGGCCGGACCACCGCCTACCACCAGCCAGCGTTGCGGCGTGCTCGCCTGTTGCAGGGTGTGCAGGCCAAAGCGCTGCTCACGTCCGGCGGCCGGGTTGACCACGCAGGAGATGGCGTTGCCGGCCATCAATCGGGCAATGCAGGCCTGATTGCAGCGGATGCAGTGGTTGATCTCATCTTCGCGGCCTTCACGCAGCTTGTTGCAGAACTCGGGGTCGGCAATTTGTGTGCGTGTCATCGCCACCATGTCGGTCGCCCCGCTGGCAACCATGGCCTCGGCTTTGTCCGCGTCGACGATATGGCCAACGATAAACACCGGGATATCGCTGATTTCGCGCAACGCCGCCCGCAGGCGCGCCCCATCTTCCACCAGCCAGTTCTCCGGGTAATCCCCCGGGGGGATCTGGTCCGCATGGGCCGCATAAGTACCCGCCGTGGCACTCACATAGTCCACCAGCCCTGACGCGACCAGTCGCCGAGTCATCTCGATGGCGGTATCGGCGTGCATGCCGTCGACCGTGCATTCGTCCAGGGAAATTCGGATGCCCACCACAAAATCAGGCCCGACGGCCTCGCGTACCCGGGCCAGGGTTTCCAGAGGGAAACGCACAATGTTGTCGAGGCTGCCGCCGTATCCGTCAGTACGTTTGTTGTAAACGAAGGACAGAAATTGCTGATGCAGGTAGCCGTGGGAATAGTGCAACTCCACCCCATCGAACCCGGAGGCTCTGGAGTTGAGCGCGGTCAGGGCGAAGTGCTCGGACACCTCGTCCATCTGCGCCTTGGTCATTTCCCGGGCCCACTCGTTGTAGGCCGGCGACTTCATGGTCGAAGGCCCCCAGAGCACGCGGTAGTCATCCAGTGCACCGCTGCGCCCCTGGGGGCCGAAGTGAATCAACTGGGCGATGATGCGCCCGCCGAACGCGTGAACGGCCTTAACCATTTCTGCATCGCGCTCGATGATCTCGTCGCGGTTACCCCGTGCCAGTGACCGATTGGGCCCGGTGGAGTTGGGGTGAACGTGTCGAGCACCGGTCACAATCAGGCCGATGCCGCCCTTGGCCCGCTCGGCCTGGTAATGGATGTCACGATCATTGGTCAGGCCATCGGCCGACGTAAAACCCTTGGCGTGGGCGGTTTGCATCAGCCGGTTGCGCACGGTGATGTTGCCGATCTTCAGGGGGGTAAAAAGCGCGGGATAGCGAAGCTCCCCCGGCGTCGTGGGCTGGGTCATTTTACTCATCCTTTGTTCTTGTTCTGGTGAGCGTTGCCCGTCGATACGGACAGACACTGGATCGCGTCAAGCGCGGCCCTCAAGCGAATACCGAGGGCTTCCCGGGGCATCCACGGCGATGTCCCGGGAAGTACTCGCGATGGATCAGCGCAGCACGTTTTCGCCACTCATGAAGACGAAGACCCGGCGGAACTTGCCGTCCTCGACGTACCAGAAGTTGCAGTTACGCAGACGAGTTTCATTGCCTTGCGCGTCCTTGAGGAAGACGTTGAAACGCGCACAGACCGTCTGGGCCTCAACGTCGGCAGCGACTTCAAAATCGCCGTGCCAGATTTCCTCGAAATTATTGAACAGATTGTCGAACATCTTGCGCACACCTCCATGGCCGCTGTGCGTGAGGTTGTCGGTCTGGATGGTGAACGCCACGTCTTCATGGCAGCAGTCCAGGACGGCCTGCATGTTCTTGTTGTCCACATTGGCGAAGTACTGCCGGGTCGCCAGATCGATCAGTTGCTCGCGGGAAAGATGACTCATGGTGGTTGTTCTCCTTATTGTCGTTATTGGCCGGCGAAACCGTGATAAGCCGCGTCATTCAGGCACTGAGGGGCTGGATAAGCCTTGCGGCTCTGCTTGAGACCCAATGTCAGCATCATTTCACACAACTTGTAGGCAACCAGCCCGGGGTTGATGACCGGAATCGGCAGGCGCTCGGCCAGGTAGGCGTGGGACTGATGCATGGTGGTCGAACCAAGCACAATCACATCGGCCCCGTCCTCCTCCATCGCCCGTCTTGCCTCGGCTTCGAGCTTGGCGCAGACCACCTCCTCCTTGCCTTCGAGCAACTCTCTGAGGTCGGGCCGGGTCTTGATTGAGCGCAACGATGCCACTCGCGGCCAGAGCTGATATTCGGTCAACGTCTTCTCGTACAAGGGGAACCATTCGTCCCACATGGTGATGATGCTGAACTTCTTGCCCAGCATACAGGCGGTATGGAAGGCCGCCATACCGGGGGCCACCACCGGAATGTCCAATCGCGAACGCAGCGCGGCCAGACCGGAATCGCTAACCGTATCAATGCAGACCGCGCTGTAACCTTCGTCCTGGGCACGAAGGCCAGCCTGGACCACGGAAAAATCCATGAGCAGCACATCGTAAGCGCTGTCCCCCAGCGAGGCGCCTTTGGTAACGGGGACAAACTCGGGATGAAAACCGGGAAGAATGAACTTGGCCGGTAACTGCGACGCCCGATTAGCGGCGCTCGCCTGGTCCATGGGGATGGGAATGATGACCTTGATACGCTGATCCACGCATGCCTCCTTAAGAAGGCCCTGGCAGGGAGTGCGGACTGCCAGGGCTTAGTTGTTTCTGTACCAACTGCAAGCACAGGGCCAACTCGGCGAATAATCAGCAAGGTCATGATTTATATGAGGATGAAGGAGTCCCCTCTCCAGCCCCCGGAAACGGAAAACACGCAAACTGAAAAAAATATTTCAATGAGAAATACCCGGCGTGCGCTCGCCGCCCTTGCCTCGCGATTCAACCTCTCGAACTCACGCCAACGCTAAAGGAGCGCCTTCGAAGCCTCCAACTGCCCTGGAGGTCAGTGACTGACAAACTTCTAAAACTGCTTCACGTAAATCTAATCAGAACTCCAGCGAAGCGCCGCCTTCCGGTATATCTACGCGCGACTCTCGATACTGAGCAGGGAGCGGAAAAGCGCGTTCATCCGTGATGGGTCCGATGTCCGATGATGGAAAAAATCGCAAATAGTATATCTACAAAGTAACAGTCAACGACCGTCAGTTATGTCTGATTGAATGAGGTCTCAAGAAGGTCCGCGCTCATCCGCTTGGGGTCGTTTTCTGCCTCTCACCAGGGGCAGAAAACGGCCCATGCCGGCAGTGGACGCCACCATCAAGAAATCGATAGCACTTTTCACTCCCCTGACTACCAGTTCGCACTGGTCGGCCACCCAAACCGAGAATATCTATGGGTGCTTTCACGCGCATCTTAAATTAATGGTGTCAAGCGCGAACAGCTGCAAGAGATTGCTCAGAAACAGGGATATGACACCAGCAAACTAATCTGGCGTACGGCAGATCCGACCAAGCCCTAGTCAACTTGTAATGGTGCGTAGGCAGCAGTTCAGCTAATACAACGCAAAGCTACCTCATCCCCCTTGCCTACTGGTCGGCGTGACTAGCTATCTCATAAGGGTGGCCATTCAGAAAGTCGCTAGTACCGTCGTAGGGATCGACGACCCAGCACTACGAATGTCTTGTGAGATTATGCCCCGTCTCTTCCCCCCAAAAATCACAGCAAAGAAAGTCCAGAAATTGGCAGCGAACAGCTTAGATTTCCATATCCACTTCTGCTTTGTCACCTTTACCGTGTGGCCCTCTACCCTCTCCCATTCGGCAACGAGTAATTCAACGGCTTGCATCACTGCATCCACAGTCTGAGCGAGAAGATCTGCGAGGTTCGAATTGAGCATGGGACGCGGGTACCTTGAGAGCGAAGCTACTGACTGATGGTCGGGGGTGCCCCACCGGCAAGTCTTCCACAGGGCTCGTGATCCATTAAATACGCCGAGACAGAGTCGAGGAATCTATTGGAAACCTTTTTCGATCGCTTTGCGCATGTACGACGGGCTTCAACCTGAAATTGAACCAATAAACGCCATTTGACGTTTTTGATTTTGCGTTTTCCTTTCATTTTTGCCCCGTATAGATATTCGGTACGACCCACCAGCATTGTGGCTGGAGCAACAGCCAGGACGCACCAAGAAAACAGCGTAGATCACCCAGAAGCACCTGTGTCCTCTGGAGCATTAACCGCATTCACTAACCGACCGATGACAACGGAGAGCCAAGTCTGGTGAGCAAGAAGTTCTGCACCCTCGGGGCCATCAGGCGTACATACTTCATAAAGTGAATGCCAGTTTAGAACATCCGCTGGATCGACCTTCTCGTTGTCGCTGAACACGTCCTCGGATGCGAGGCGATACGCAAAGGTATCCAAGCAAGGACCGTCGGGAGTTCGGAGTTTTACTTGAGCGAAATCGACCACAGTCTCCGCTCCCCACCGGGGCGAACCATTCAGCTTTGGAGGAACCGCAAGCACGATACCAACGACATCTTTTTCGGAATCTGGATGATCCAGCTCTAGAAAGAGTTCGACCAGATTTTGCCCCGACAGGCGTTTGACTATTTCGACCCCTTGCTCCGGATGAATGACATTGGCAACAGCTACTAAAACCATGGTTGAGGCGCTATCTGCATTGCTCGTTGAAGCTACCTGCCTGGAGCCAATTCTCAGTGAGGTCATACCACTCTCCAATAAAATGA
The DNA here is from genome assembly GCF_902497785.1 of Pseudomonas fluorescens. Taxonomy (GTDB): domain Bacteria; phylum Pseudomonadota; class Gammaproteobacteria; order Pseudomonadales; family Pseudomonadaceae; genus Aquipseudomonas; species Aquipseudomonas fluorescens_BO. The sequence goes on along the minus strand of NZ_CABVHK010000010.1, from coordinate 226,430 downwards.
ACACTATAGATTGTAGCCCTATAGATCTCAAAAAGGCTTCATCGTTCCTTTTGTGGATCGAGCAAAATGGAACTCAAAGAGGCATTTGCCATCGCACTACGCACCACACGACTTCATAGCGGCTTGACACAAGAGGACTTCGGAATAATAAGCAGCAGGACCTACCTCAGCACGCTCGAGCGTGGGCTTAAAAATGTCACGTTGGAAAAGGCCTCAGAGCTTGCTCAGAGAATGAACGTGCACCCGCTCACTCTGCTGGTGGAGAGTTTTTTAATCCTCGATCCAGATACGAATTTCGATTCGCTTATGGAGCGTATTCGGCGCGAAATCGATACAAACCAGCGTGAGTAGGAGCGTCGCTCCCTGATATTTAACCAGACTCGTTTTTTTACCTCGCCCCGCGGATGACCAGGTCAATAGCGAAGTGGCGCGCTAGAGGCTTACCAGCCACCTTCTTAAGTCACCAATAAATTCATACGGCGTCAAAGATTAAAATGTGAATCCTTCTGCTGCCTGGTTCAGCATCTCCTCAATCAGGTAAGAGCCTTGGAAGGTAGTGAGCATCGCAAGCGGATTTTTGCCAGAAAAGCAACATTTGGATGTGGAGAGCCAGCGCTTGGCTTTTTCCTCGTCGCCAAAAACCACCCCGGCCATGGCAATAACGCGTGCAATACGAAACAAGCGATCACTCTCGCTCGCTGATAGGCGTTGTCCACGTGCCAACCTACGCTTAAGGGTTGTGTATGGAATAATTTGATCGCGCACCGCAGCGCTAATTATGCCAAGTTCCAACAGGCGACTGACGCTGTCGCTCTTGAAGCCTGCTGCGATTAGCGTGTGTATGCGTTCATCGGATGAATCCACAGGAATCAGAAGCATCGCTTCTAAACGAGCCCGATAAGTGGCGCTTTTGATGGATCGCGTGGGATCAACAAACATAAAAGACGACCTTTGCGCAGATATATTTGGCAGATAGCATCCTGCAAAATCAGTGAAGAGTGAAGCCGATTTTCCACTTTCTGATCCCATAACTAGCCGTTAGTATTGAGATAATAGGTCGTTGCATGGTTCACGACTGAGCACCCTCGATCATTTATTAGAGTACTAAACGGCAGGCGAGAAGATACTCACAGTACAACAGAACGTACCGTGACAACTCTCCAAATCACTATTTTTACTTGGAATCGCAGCACACATCGTTAAGCTGTTCGTGAGCGAAAGGTTTTTACCATAAAGGAAGGGGCGACAATTTCGACGACAAAGCGACCCTGACCGGACAGCGCATGCACTAACTGTTTTGGTATCGGCAGTGGACACCTCAGGCTGGCCTACCGTGACCTGCTATAGATCACATCCATAAAAGCTTATGGTAATATAGTCACTTGAACTGGCGACGGATGAAATTATGCGACCAACTATTAGTGAAGTACTGGTTGAACAAGCTGTACTAAAACTAGAAAGCAATGGAGTAAAACCAACGCTGGATGCTATACGCGCTGAGCTCGGTAATCATGGGTCCAAAACCACAATAGTGAAACATCTACGAGCCTTGAAAGCTAAAAATATGGACAGTTTTTCTGCGCGCTCACGCATGATGAGCACGCTCTACATCCCTGATGTTCGTTTCAGAAATAATGCTAACTCATTCAGTCATAGTAAGTACCTCGTTCGCTTATTAGGCACTCTCGACAAGTTTGGCGCCGCCACGTCTAACCCACAAATGACAGAAGAGATTATGGCAATATTTTCCGAGCTAACGGAGGAAAATTTAAAATACGAACATCTGTTGGGTGCAGTGCGGTTTTTTCAACAGCAACTTGTAGAGTCGTTAAAATAACCCGTAAAACTCTAACCACTCAACAACTGAATCGATATCTTTGGTGTTTTCCGGACAAGCTTGTATCGTTGGTCTCGTACTTTTTTATAAACTGTTCTGCGCTTATTGTTTTCCTCAGGGCTGCAACTGTTAACTCCATTTACATATTCGAGATATCTCTTTCGCTCCAACCAATCCAAGCGAGATATCGAGCTGCACCATGTTGCCCAAGCGGTAGAATTAGATATTGGTTGATTTTTTCTGTAATCATCATAAATGTCACTCCAGAATTTATGATTTGAATCGGTATTGCATGAAAAAAATCTAGAGTTTGAAAACAAAGGTACGCTTTCAAACCTCACTAAAATTAAGTACATTAAAGGCCCACTCAAATCAACCCAACCAGGCTCTAGTTTAAGTTGAGCGTAGCTATCGGCGAGCCACGCGGTTGCCGGAGAAATGATGTATTCATGCTTAGCAGATGACAGTATCATTAATATAAATAATGAGATTCGGTCCAGCGCTGGCATTGCGCTTGTAGCATCTTCAAGCGAAGATATTTTATATGATTTCGAGGGGTATACCTGGGTTTTTAGTATCGCAAAAATATCCAAAAGATTACTCTCCTCATTCAATGCAACCCACAATGGGTGATTAAACAAGTCAAGAAGTTCTGGCTCCAATTTAACCAATATAGTAATCCTGTGTTTTTGAGGCATTGTACCTTCTAGAAACCTCCTCCAAGTGCTTTCAGATTCAGACCCGTAAGGTAATGCCATCCTTCTCTCGTACCATCTCGCAAGATGATGCCCAGTAGGCTTCACACCAGCAAGTACCGCAAGTTGATATGCCAACGCTGATGCCTTCAATATTTGTAATGAAGTTTTCTTCTTCCGGCCCATCGATCAATTCCGTACCGAATACATAAAACATCATAATGTACAAAATAGGGCTGAATCAGGCTTTTTTTTTTGCGTCGCCAATGCGAAATTTTTTACACATCAATTTCCCCAGTGTTTGTTGGGGTTTTCCAGTAAAAAATATTTATAAATTGCACGTATAAATTGTGGCGTCCGCTGGTTAGCATTTTACAGCCAGTGACGGTATCAGCAAACACCCCAACCGCTACGTACCGTCTAAAGATCTACGAGCCCATACGATGGATGAACGGGAAACTACGGGAGGATTCATTGAGGATCTCGATTAAGCGCGGCAAATTTGTAGTTGCCAATGGAAAACTGTCGATTGTCAGGGATATTGGCAAGAATGGTGCGGTGACGGTCAGTGAGTATGGATGCGGAGATATTTCTGTCGTTGATGTGTCAAACATTCAACCAATTCCCCAATCGCCAGACCATTCGGAGACTCATAAAGAAACAGAGGGTTTACTTACCGAGCATAACGCTTCACAAATCATATTAGCAGGTGAGAGATCGGTAATATTTGAGTTTTACTTGGACGGCTCAGTTTCAGCTAAACAAGCTGCCGACATGCTTGGCTTAAAAAAATCGGCATTTTACGATCTAAAAAAAAGATACAGTCGCGACTTAGGTCCAATTACGTTAATGAAAAACAACCCAGGGCCTAAGCAAGGCAGCATAAGGGTTGCCGATAAAATTATGCCCATCATCACTGAATGCTACGAGAAGCACTATCACGGCCGCTCAGCCTCTTATTCAAACGTATGGAAACAAGTGCAGAGCGAATGCTTCGGTAAGGGTTTGAGCTCCCCAAGTAGATCAACTGTAAAAAAAGTAATAAAGAGTTTTGATAAGAAGGCTACTCACAGAAAAAAGCACGGACTCGACGCTTCAAATCAAGTTTTCCAAGCCCGACCAGGTATTGCTCACACCGATTATCCATTACAAGTTGCTCAAATGGATCATACGCGCGTGGATCTTCTGCTCCGTGCAGAACATGACCGCACAAAAATCATAGGAAGACCTTGGCTATCCTTAATCATGGATTTACACACGCGGGTGATATTAGGTTATTACTTAACCATGTTTTCACCATCTATTATATCAGTGCAACAAACAATGGGTATGGCGATGTTACCTAAAAACACTGGATACTTCCAGTTAGCTAGTGAGTCAAGTCATTACCCGTATTACGGATTTCCGGAACGATTATTGATGGACAATGCTGCGGAGTTTCGATCCCCGATAGTTGTAGCCGCCCTGCACAAATACAAAATAATTCCTGAGTGGCGAAAAATAGGCAAAAAACACATGGGTGGTCATATAGAACGATTGATAGGAACATTTATGACTTCTGCTGTTCACTTTTTACCTGGAACCACGTTCTCTAATACCCAGCAGCGTGGTGACTACGACAGCGAAAAACAATCAGCATTGACCTTTAAGGAGTTCTGCACGTGGTTTGCGGGTCAAGTATTAATATATCACGGGACAGTTCATTCCGAGCTAGGTATTTCTCCAAAGGATGCTTGGGAGAAAGCATTCGACACCGCGCAAGATAAACTTCCTGAAGTACCGATAAATCCCCGAGCGCTTTACTTGGATTTTCTACCAGAAACAATAAAGCCTGTGAGAAACAACGGCATTACACTTAATAATAGACGCTATTATTCTAACCAGCTAAACAACGTGCAAGGACGAAGCCGAGTTATCGTAAAATTTGACCCTTTTGATATGACAATAGTGTGGGTAAACGTTGAGGGAGAATACATCAAAGTTCCACAAATTTCCTCGGAGCAGGACTATATCAGCTATGAAGACTATCGTTGCGAGCGCCAATACAATAAAAAACTACCACCTGGCACTATCACTGACGAGAATGCATTAAGGCAGATGCGTGCCAATAACGAACTGATAAAAATTAGTCGGCAGAACACTCGAAGCGCCAAAATAGCGAATAAGCACCCTGAAGCAAGAGGCCACCACGCGGAGAACAATAATCATGGTATTCCTAAATCTATCTGGGATGCCAATGCTTTGCCCATTGATAATTTTTCCGTTGACGAAACCGAAGTCAACTTTTCACTAACTCCTAAACTATTTGACCAAAATGACTAATACCCCTACTGATATGAGCCATGTGCGTCAATCAAGGCAACATTTGTTAAGCCTTCCCATGGACAAGCGCCTCATGATTTGTTTGCAAGATGTTTTTATCGAGTATCCCAAATCGCAGGCGATTTTGAGTGCAATGCACTATATGTTGCGCGCCGAAAATAAGGTCCAAGCGCCCTGTATGCTGGTTTGGGGCAGCGGTGGCTATGGCAAAACAAGTATCATCAATAAAATCAAAGAAGTTAATAAAAATGAGGAACATAAATTGGTGTTCATGAGTTTCAGACAGAACCCAAACAATTACAACTTTAGGGAGCTGTTGCTCGAAGCATTTGGAATGGAGGTCACTAAAAAATTTAGCGGATATAATGCGTCGAAAGAATTTGCCCACACCGTGGAAAGAAATAATATCAAAGGCATTGTCATTGACGAGATCCACGACGCTGTAACTCTCTCAACAATGCAACAAAAAATCAACCTATCCTTACTCAAAAACTTGTCCGGTGATCAGTATAACCTTTGCGTGTTTGCATTTGGCGTAGATAAGGCAAGCAAAGCTCTTCGTCTCGACCCACAACTGGAACGCCGCTATCTGCAGTGGCCATTAGAGAAATGGAAATTGGACGAAGAATTTAGAGCATTTGTTGCTGCCTATGAGCGCACACTCCCCTTGAAACAGCCCTCGCACTTGCACAGTAAGGAGCTGGTAACCGCCATACTAAAGCAAGCAAATGGTGTGATGGATAACGTAGTGAAAATAATCCAGGTATGTGCCGCGGAAGCTGTTTCGTCTGGCACAGAAAAAATCACAATTGAACTCATCACTAATGCGCCTCTCTTAGCAGCCAAATATGGTGTGTCTTTACTTAGGCAAATCAAATGATAAACGAAATGACCGAGCACAACCTCACCGCCAAAATCAAACGAATTCATAATCAATTTAGCTCGCCAACTCCTCAAGTGGTAAGCGCTACCAATACTATTGTTGCTGCGCTTCTCAACACCAATAAAGTAGGCTCAATCCATATTATTTTGGGCAAAACTGGCTCCGGGTGTTCAACTGTAATTCAAATGTGTCGCAAACGCTTGCGGCGCAAATTTAAAAATATAGTTTTGTTGCGCTCCGCCCCGCTTAATGAAGAATTCAACCCATGGAGACTTTTATTGCAACATTATGGGCTTTACTTTGATGAATCTGATTTAAAGACAAAAAAAACCTCTATTCCCCGCCTAGTGATTGATTTAATCGCCCATGCGGCAATCGATTGTATTATTTTTGAAGACTTCTCAGAAGGTCTTAATAAGTCAGCGGAGAAGCAACAAGCAGTAAAAGCTTGGTTTAGTATTGCCCGCAATTCCGTTTGTGTGGACGTAATATTATCAACTCACAATCCGTCTTCTGCTGGATGGTTTGAAAATGAAGAGTCAGTTACATGCCATCGTATTGATGAGTGGGAAGAGAACCTGCAATTTTCATTATTTATTGGCGAACTTCAAGAATCTCTTCGGGTTAAGTATAAGATCGGGGCAAATTTCAGCGCACATGGAAATCAACTATACAAGCTTTGCAACGGAAACACCGGAAATCTTTTGAATTTGGTTCGTGAGTACGCCGTGGCGGAATTACTTTCCCCATCAAATGCAGACTCGCAAGTAACTGAGTGTCTATCACTAAAGAATGTGGTCCGTCATAATGCTATTTTATTCGCTGCTAAATCCAGTCAATGATGAGTCTTTTACATCCTGGATCAGGAGATGTGAGTTAAAATTATCCCCCCGCAGCTTTTCATCAACAAAAATAGACGCTCTTTTTTACTCAAGCATAGATTGTTATCCAATTTTAGATCCTGATTTTTCTGAGGGAATACTATTATCAACCACAGTCTATGACGTGATCAATATCGACCCGCAAACACTACTGAAAATTTTCACCTCTCAATCTAGATGGGTAATCCCTTATTCAAATTGGCAAACCGCATGCGTATCGTGCCTTATAGAATCTTTAAAAGAAAAGCATTGTTATGTATTCTTAAAAAGTTGGAGATATGTTGCGCGCCCAGTTTGCCCTGTGCATCAGTGTCTTTTAAGTCAATTGCCGTTTAAACAGCAATACAGTACCGGGGCGTTCTTCGGCAATCACCTTGCGACTAACAAATGCACCGTTGTGGGTAAAAATCTTAACACCCTAATATTACTAGCCTTAAAAATGCAGCGACATATATGTCGCCTGGAAGACTCTGCAGACAATAGCGCACAGAAAATGATCACCGCTTACCGCTTTGTTATGGAGTTGTTCATGAGTGCAGGTGAATATAGAGGCCTTGCCTGTTTTATGTATTCGAAGTCAACCAGACAGCGGGGAGCACTAAAACATTCGGGAGCACGAGCGCTGATGCTGATAGGGGCATTAGTTGCATCGCCCTTTGAACGCATGTGCGCATTGATATTAACAGGTTATGTCGTTGGGCAATTTTCACCGTTAGACTCCCGCGCCCTAGAATTAATATCAAACGAGCACAGTTCGATTTATTCATGCTCCGCTTATGAGATTGGGAGATTTAGTAACGTATTTCCATCAGACGAAAGTGATCCAATAATACGTCGCCTTGAAAAATTGGGCTCGGCATTTCCAAGTCAAAACTATCTGCAATTCTTGAAAGGGTTTAAGGGTGAATAACACATATAAGAAAATTGACTTTCGCTATCTCAATATCGGCTTAGTAGTCACTGATATTTACGGTAGTTCCCGCTCAGGACTATACATAGTTTATGCCACCTCAAATAGTCGAATTATCGGTTACCTCTTGCTTAATCAAAAACCTATATTTTTAGCGTTAAATTTACTAAAACTACAAATCTCAGAGAACTTTAAAGATATCAATAAATGGATACATAACCCAGTCAGCTATAACCCCTTCTTCATAACCTCCCCCTATATTTTATATACACCGAATTCGTATCTTCGCATTGCAAAATCAAGCAAGCATTCAAACGTAACATTGAAAGTTGGCTCGGATCATTTTTTAGATGCACTCCTTGATATACCGTCAGTCTATCTAAGCTCACTGTTGAGTACTTGGGTTTTCACACCACGTCTAGCGTTGCATTTAATTCGAGACCAGATAAAGCGAAATCGCTGCCTGGTTGTAGACGACGTTTAGTTCAAAAGCAGAGGACGTGTGCCGCCACCAAAATCTCAACACAGGGCGAATTGTGATTATGGCGTCGGTGCTTACGGCTGACCATAGCAGGTTCGTGCATTAAACTGCGGACCATGTACCTTCCCTGCTGGTCTTTGGCCAAGTTGCGAACGCCCTCAGACTCCTTCGGAGCCCTGTAATGTTCGATCAACAAGGCCTTGAGCTTTTCCCGATCAGAATCACGTTGCCTATGGTGCTCATGCCGTACTTAAAAGCAACCCGGTTGATCCCAGGGGCCCGGTAGCAGTTGTTAGCGCCGTACTGCTCGTCTAACTCCTCTATCAACGAGAGTGATATTGGGTGTCCAAAAAACAGGAGAGCACTAGTCTTTTTTAGGATTTCGATATCCAGGTCCTTTTACATCAGCAAGGCTTTGAGCCACCGCATCAATCGCTGATCCGCTATATTCGCCTAGGCCCCACCGCAGTCGAACCCAAGCGCCTTTTACTAACCTGATAGACCCAACGGCGCAACGTCGAAGGACCGATATCCAGACTTGCGCTCGCCTCGGGGACCGACTCCTCTCGCTTAGCATCAGGCAGGCAGCCTTCACTTTGAACTTAATTGATTAAGATTTGCGCATATCCATACACCTCGGATTAGGGCGCCCTCATAGCGTCCGATTGAGATGGCCTAAATCTTTAGACGAGTTAATTTGCTGACCTATCGAATGTAGATCTCAGAGTGCAAGGGAGAAGGAAACTATATCTGAATTAGGGCGAGACCATATGCTATGGAACATGAGAGCATTCTGATCTGTAATTAACCGGAAAAAATGCGAAATATTCGATAATTTTTCCGGTCAATAGCAAAAATTAACCGGAAATCGTTATCTATCAAAGGCTTACCGAGCTCCGGTTAATTACGGACGCTGACAAGCCTGGCAAATACTCAACTCCAAAGCATTCCCACGCTGACCCGCCCGGAACGCGCAATCGGTGGCTATGCTCTGGAGAATGTGCGCAGTAGATCTACTTCGAGATCTATCGTGCGGCTATTTCAATTGTCATCAGGAAAAGCAGCCCTATGAAACCGATTCGCTTTCTTGCCCACATGGGTGCCCTTACCTTAGTCCTGTCCACAACCAGCTATTCGGTCAGTGCAGCCGAAGTGCCGCTGGGTAGTAATACGATGGAGGGTCATTTCATTACGCAGGTGCTGGCCGTCGATCCGGCGAATTATCAGGTCACTATTGAAGGAGCAGATAAAAGCCCGGTGACTCTCCAGCTTACGGACGAAGCCAAAGCCCTGCATAACTTGAAAGTTGGCGACAAGGTCGACATCAATGTTGTTCGTTCAGTTGCCTATGTGCTCGATACCAACGTCGACGGCGAACCAGGTGTCAGCGACGAATCAATGACCCTGCGCGCCAGCAAGGACAATCCCAATCCTGGCGGCGAGGCGGTTCGTCAGGTCAAGGTCACTTCGAAAATCACTCACATCGATTTGAAGAAACATGAAGTGACTTTGCTTCCCCCCGAAGGAAAATTGAAAGTCTTGAAGGTCGAGGCCCCTAACCTTCAGGCCCGCATGAAGAAACTCCAGGTGGGTCAGACAGTCAATGCCATCTACACCGAAGTCATGGAGGTTAGAACTTCACGCTAGGCAACGCGGCTGTTAAATGTGCTGACGAAAACCGAGACAGTTCAAGGACGTTTCGACATGACAGATTTGTTTAACGCTATTGCGCTTGGAGTGCTGGCTTTACTGCCGTTGACCAATCCTCCTACGACCGTCGCGCTGTTTCTCGCTTTGAGCAAAGGACTCAGCCAGCCTGAGAAAAACCAACAAGCATTCCTGACTTCATTTTATGTATTTCTTATTATGACGATCACCTATTACATAGGTGAGTTTGTCATGGAGGTTTTCAGTATTTCCATACCTGGATTGCGTATGGCCGGTGGCGGAATTCTTATTGTAATGGGTTTGAAGATGCTGTTTCCGCCACCTCCTCAGCCCACTGCTACCAGCAGCATGATCGAACAAACCAATTTTGCCTTTATCCCGTTAGCCATGCCGAGTACTGCGGGTCCAGGGACAATCGCAATGATTATAAGCTCCGCCGCCACTATCAAAAACAGTACGGCATTTCCAGCCTGGGTGTTATTAACAGCGCCTCCACTCATCTTTCTGTTCACGGCGGTTATTCTCTGGATATGTTTGCGAGGGTCGGGAATAGTCATGCGCGTGACTGGGGTATCCGGCATTGATGCAATATCACGATTAATGGGCTTTCTACTCGTTTGTATGGGCGCGCAATTTGTCATCAATGGTTCGTTGGAGGTCATACAAACGATTATCGATAAAAATATGCCTTGAACCGCCCGCCCCCAAGGAACGGACCGCTGGTCGCATCAGGTTCCTTGCCTCGGGTCGTTGCCTGTGGGCTCACGGATCCAGAATCAAATGTCGTTTGATAAAGCAGCTACGCTGATCTCATGAAAAAAAATATGTTTGCTACCCTAAGTGAGGGGCATCGAAGCAGCCCGCTTGACCTGCCCGACATTGATCCAGCCATTCCAAACCTGCCCGGCCACAAAGAGGTAAGGCAATGCGTATTTCGCTATTTTACGCGGTGTCAGTCGTACTGGTTTTAACGGGACCTTCGTGTCTGGCGCAGCCACTGGAAGCAACCTCGAACGTTGCTGAAACAGCGCCCGTCACGACACCGGTCAAAGATGCCGTGTTTACCCAGGAACAGCTGGATCAAATGCTGGCTCCCATTGCGCTCTACCCCGATCCATTGCTTGCACAGGTTCTCATGGCGACCACGTATCCCGGGGAAATCGCCGAAGCGGTAACCTGGTCTAAAGCTCATCCGGACGCCAAGGGTGATGATGCGGTCAAACAAGTGGCGAGCCAGCCTTGGGATCCCAGCGTTCAGGCGCTGGTAGCCTTCCCTCAGGTCCTCGCAACGCTGGGCCAGGATCCCGTTTGGGTGCAGCGCCTGGGTGATGCTTTTCTGGCGCAACCCGACGATCTCATGAACGGCGTGCAACGCTTGCGTCGTCAGGCGCAGGCAGCCGGCAATCTCCAGAGCAACCAGTATCAGAACGTGACCGTTCAGGCGCCGCCCGCGCCCAAAACGTCAGCCCCGGCTCAGGGCAACAGCAGCAGCACCACCATCATTATTCAACCGTCCGATCCGCAGGTGGTTTACGTCCCCACCTATAACCCGACAACAACCTACGGCACCTGGGCCTACCCTGCTTCACCGCCCGCGTACTACCCTCCTCCCCCCGCGTATTACCCCGGTCAGGCTTTGATGGCTGGGCTTGCGTTTGGTACCGGTGTGGCGATCATCGGCTCGTTGTGGGGTGATTGTGACTGGGGCAATAACGACATCGACATCGACGTCAACCGCTACAACAACATCAATCGAAACAATCAAATCACCAATAACAAATGGCAGCACAACACCGCTCATCGCGATGGTGTTCCGTACCGGGACAATCGCAGTCGCGAACAATTCGGCCGACAACTGGACGGCGCCAATCGGCGCGAAGCCTTTCGGGGTGACAACGCACAGCGAACCCAGGCACGTGAGAAAGCCCGAAGTTCCATGGACAGGGCCGGTATCGAGAGACCTGCCACCACCAATCGCGAAGCCCGTGATCGAGCCCGTGCGGCCCAGTCTGGAAACTCGGCAGGCAATAGAATGCAGGCGGGTACAGACAGACCGAAACCGTCTGACAGGGGGCAAGGCACTGCTAGAACCACTCGGGATAATCAGCCTTCGGGCAGACAGAACGCTCAGGTAAATCAACGCAGACAGGACTCCGCGCAGCCGCGCCAGGCTGCGCAAAATCGCGCGTCCGCCGGCGGCGCTCGTAACAATGCATTCGCCGGGGCGCGCTCGCCGTCTCAGTCCAACGCACAAGCCAGCCGTGGCCGGGCCAGCCAGGTGTCTGCCCAGCGCCCGAGTGCGGCGCGATCAGCCGGTCATCAAATCAGCAGACCTTCCAGTCCACCACGTTCAAGGGGCGGCCGTCGTTGAAAAAACAGTCTCGGGTCAAGTCACTCATGGGCGCGCTTTATCCCCTATTGGCGATTGCGACCGGTGTCGCATGGTCGTGCATGGCGACGGCGCAGCAATCCTTTCCAACGCCTGAAAAGGCCGCTGAAGCGTTTGTCGAGGCGCTGGGCACGGAACACGCCGACAAGGCTCGCCTCACCGAGTTGCTGGGTGATGAATGGCACAATTACATCCCGCGCGAAGGTGTGCAGCGCAGCGATGTAGACGCGTTTTTGAAGCAATACCGCGAGCAGCATCGCATTGAAAAAACCGACGACAAAAAGGCGCTACTGTCGGTGGGCAGTGAACAGTGGACATTGCCAATACCGCTGGTCAAAGGCCAAAAAGGTTGGCACTTCGACATCAAGGCGGGTAAAGCAGAAATCCGCGCCCGGCAAATCGGGCGCAATGAACTCGACGCCGTGCAAGCGGTTCTGACCTATCACGATGCCCAGATGGACTACGCATCAGTGGATCGTGACGGTGACGGCGCACTCGAATATGCGCAGAAAATCCTTAGCACACCCGGCACGCATGATGGACTCTATTGGACCGACGACGACAGCGGCCAGATCAGCCCGCTGGGGCCTTTGTTCGGCGAAACCATTGCCGGTGAAGATTGGCACGGCTACCACTTCCGTATCCTTGAGGGCCAGGGTCCTTCGGCACCTGGCGGCGCCTTCAGCTACCTCATTGGCGACAAGATGAGCCGTGGATTTGCGCTGATCGCCTGGCCGGCGAAGTACGACGACACCGGTGTGATGAGCTTCATGATCAGCCATGAAGGACAAGTCTTCGAGAAAGACCTGGGTGCCAATGGAGCCAAACTGGCCGAATCCATGAAGCGCTTTGATCCAGATGACAGTTGGAAGGTGGTCAAGGTAGATCCCGAATAGCAGTTTTAACGGGTCTCACCGGTGATGGTCAGTGAGACCCGAACCCACTCACGCCCTTCAGCTCAACTCGCCCTCCCGGATGAGTTTCTTGTTGATTTTGCCGACGCTGGTCTTCGGGATCTCGTTGACGAATTTGAGTATCCGTCCGGCCAAGTCATCTACCCCACCCCGCAAAGCCCAGACATGGTGTGCACTTGAATTTAAGTGGGCACCAGTTCCAGCCTTTTAAGTGGGTATTTCATGCAGGCAACACGCCGTTCCTATTCCAAGTCCTTCAAGGCCCAGGTCATTCAAGAGTGCCCCCAGCCCGGCGCTTCGATTGCCAGCATCGCGCTCAGCCACAGCCTCAACGCAAACCTCGTCCATAAATGGATTGTCGATTCCACGCTCCACTTTGGCTCAATGGGTATGATTACCTCAAAGATGTGCTTAGGCGGTTGCCAACGCAGAAGGCCAGTGAGATTGAGCAGCTTTTACCGCATCCACGTTACTGCCACATACGTGCTGCTACTTGAATAATAAGAGCGCCAATCCGCGATCAGGCCACCTAATCTTGGAAGAATCGATCTGGCCGACAGGGGGCAAGGGCAGATGAGGCCCTGTGCTCGATAATTTCCTCGCTGACAAGGCGGCCTACTACTGCCGCCAGAGTAACCCCAGGGTGCATGGCGCAAACGTATACGCCGCCGATTTGTGACAGATAACCGATGATGGGGATGCCATCCTCAGGCATTGGTCTGAGGCCGACGCAGGCCATTTCCGCATCAATGGAAACAACCCCGTGCAGTTCGTTCTGGATCGCTCTAGCCGTTCGTAGTGCTACCGCTGCTGGCTGGTTTTGCAATGAGTCATCCAAGTAATCCTCGGCCGCCAGCAACGCACCGTCCGAACTTTGCCTGACTTCCATTTCTGGGCTTGAAATCAAGGTGTGCACGAGGTTGGGTTGTGACTTGTAACGGATGAAAATGGCGGGTGAGGCCTCTATAGGAAGGGACACTCCAAGCATATCTGTCAACTTCGTGATGCCTGTACCCGCCGCCAGTACGACAATATCGGCATTAATGATGCCCATCGCGGTTTCAATCCCTGTGACCTTTTTGCCTTTGGTTGTAAAGCCGAGAACGCGCGTGTGGGTGAGTATTTCAGCCCCATTTTCCTGGGCACCTGCGATCAACGCAAAAGTTGCTGCCACTGCGTCCAGCGCCCCTTCCGCTGCCGCATACAACGCATACTGGGGAGGATTTTTGAGATTTGGCTCAAGGTCTAGAATCTGCGATCTGGATACGAGATCTGCCGACGCCAGCTGACCTGAGGCCGGCACTTCATATGACCTTGCGCAGTAGGATAAGGCACCCGTCCAGCGAATCTTAAGGTCAGGCAGTTGCGTCTCGAGCCTGCGGTACTCTTCGATTGCAGTACCGCGCAGTTGCGCAATTGGGTCTGGTTCGGGGTGTGAGGCGTTGATCCATGCAAACGAGCTTCCAGTCACTCCGGAGGCTATATATTCAGCCTCGACCAGGGTGACTTTGGCGTTTTTACCTGCCAAGTGGTAAGCCAGAGACGCGCCCACGATTCCTGCACCGACAATAACGATTCGTTTGTCTGGATTTCCCATGTCTCCCCCTGTTCTGTCGACCTTGCGATGTTACACAGCCTATCTATCGATATGCGAACCTGACCGCTCATGAGTAAGCGTCTGCCTGAGTCACCTTGCATAGCTCTGGCAGATATCGCTGAGATCGGGCAGGTGACTTTGTCTTACGGTTACACACAAACATCTTTGTCTGAAAGTCGAAAAGATGTATTCGCCACCCGATTACGAATTTGAACTGCTTGGGGATTGCCCATTTGTTGATCCGACCGCGCTGCCGGGGTACACCTGTTTCAGCCCCAGCAGAGTGGATGCCTTTGTCGCAGAACGCATGTTGCTGAAGAATCTTCTAGACCATCACTACCCGGCGGGAAATCTGCTCCTGCTGGATCGGGTTTTTGAGTATTCACCGACATCAATGGCAGTTGATCGGTACGATGAAAACTTTCGTTTACTTGTCGACACTGTGTTGAGTGAAATGTATCGAACGGGCGAAATGGAGCTGGTATACGTCAATCACCTTGGAGGCATCAGCGACACGGATAAAAAGCTGTTCAAGGTCTATGCGATACCGTAGGGACAGACAAAAGAATCAGGCAGGGTTTCTTCGTGAACAACAGCCAAGTCTTTCCTACCTGCATCAAAGGACTCTATAGATCTCAGAAATCACCTGCATCGTTGCGTCTTCGATCGTTCCTTCATTACGGCATAAAACCCAGCCGTGATCTGCAATCGCTCGCTCAAAGGCCTTGGTACAAGCAACATGTTCTTCCAGCTTATGGATCACCGTACTGCCCAGCCCACGCCCTCGTGCAGCTGCCCTCGCCCATGAAATATCAGGGTCGGTGACAACCCCGACATGCAAGTCTGGCACCCGCACGTTTCGATCAATGTTCAACTGTAAAATCTCTGAAAACGGGATTAACCGGCGAAACGCGGCATCAGATGGGTACCAGCGATCGATCAAGATGATGCTGCCTAATGGCTGTTTAGTCAGCACGTGCCGGGAAATCCAGCTACGGCTATCCGCAAAGCGCTCACAAACCCTCAACTCCAAATCCCGGGTGGGATTTCTGACGAGTTGGTTAACGAGGGCCATTGTTTCACTCCTATAGGGATCGCTTTTTTTCTCGCAAAGTCGGATCACCATTTTGTTATCTGCCCTCAGGACTTTCGTCACGGCTTCCAACAGTGTGGTTTTGCCGGCGCCCTTGGGCCCATCTAGAGAAATAAACAGCGGACGATTCATTCTTCAAACAACGATTGATATACGTTTTTTTTCCCGGCTCGTCCGCTGGAACCGCTTGGTGCGACTATGCGAATCGAGTGGAGGGTCCTTATGAACAGACGAACACTTTAACCGGGTTTATGACTGCGGGTTTCAAAATCCAGGGTTACAGCCGCTGATGAACATCGGTCATGGTAGCCGTTGTACTACCTTGAGCTGCGCCTGACCCGGGCGCGACAGCTCGTTTTGCAGAGCAATCGGCCGATCACCGACATCGCGATTGCGACCGGGTTTTGCAGTTTCGCCAACTTCCATAGGCGCTTTCGTGACTTCTTTGGCGTCGCGCCGAGTAGTTATCGAGCGACGTATGAGCGCAGACGCTGAGTTCTCCCAATTCACAGTCAAAAAACAAACCCGATGAACCTCAACTATCCTGCTCACCGGGGTTTAAGTTTATAAAGGGATTGCCTGCGTGATGAACACTTCACCGCCCCCAGCTGAATAAACCATCTGGAAGACTCAGGACTCACCGAAAGATGAAGTCATCTAATGTCCTTTTCAGCAGCCTCGTCGTTGCCAGTGTTTACGCGGCGACGAGCCCGTGTGCCCATGCCGCCCCCGCACCCGTTTTCACCACCAGTTTCGACTGCACGCAAACCAAGGCCTCTATCGAACAACTGATCTGTCGCGATGCGCAACTGGCCCGGATCGACGTCGAGCTGATGCGTCTCTACCGGCTGGCCCTCACCGATGAGCGCTCAAGACCGCCTCCAGACAAAGTCATGATCGACCAGCAGTTCTGGGTGCAGAGCCGCAATCAGTGTGCTTCCGCCGCCGATCCCAAGGCGTGTGCGATCCGCAGTTATGCCGAGCGCGCGCACCAGCTGCGCCAAGGCTCGGCGATTGTGAGAACCCGGGATCCGGACCGAATCACTGAAGGCCCGGTGACTTTTCGCTGCATCGGGCTCGACACCTTGATGGCGGCCACTTTCATTACCACGCAGCCGGGTGTCGTGTACCTGAAATGGGCGAACACATCGGTCACCTTGAGCCAGGTGCAGAGCGATTCGGGCGTCCGCTATACCGCCAAGGATCAACGGGGAAACTTCAGCTTTTGGCAGGCCGGCGACACGGCTCGATTCCTCGCGCCTGGCTTCAAAGAAATGAGCTGTAACGCCGAGCCCTCAATGAACGAACCTGCCCGTGCTGCAGAGGCGATGCCTTAGCGGGCGAGATGTTCAATCAGGCGCCGGTCGCCGGAACACCAGCAACTTCCCGGTCGCGCGCTGCACCACCTTGTCGTTCTGGTTCAGCGTTTCCATGAACAGGGTCACCACGCCCCGATCCGGTTTCGAGGCGGACGGATCGATCGCCTGCACGGTGCTGAACAGACGCAACACGTCATCCGGATAAGTCGGCGTCGGCCAGCTCAGCTCAATGCCCAGACCGATAATGCCGTCAGCCAATGGCACGCTGGCCACCAGCATTTTCATGGTCAGCGCCGCGGTGTTCCAGCCGCTCGCCGCCAGACCGCCAAACACACTCAATGCGCCGTCCTCTGCGCGCAGGTGGAACGGTTGCGGGTCGTATTCCCGTGCGAACGCCAACATCGCTTCTGGCACGACACGAACCGGGTCGCTTTCGAACGCCTGGTCCAGGCGCAGGTCATCAAGGTAAAGTTTTTCCCACGCATGCACGCTCATGGTCCATCCCTCTGTGTTGCACGACATTCGCCGGAGTTACCCTCCTCCTTCCGGCCGATCCTGCACCCATTGCCAGAATAATTGATACCCGACCGCCAGCACGACCGGGCCGATGAACAGCCCGATGATCCCGCTGGTGACCATGCCGCCCAAGGCGCCGATCAGCACCACCGGCATCGGTACATCGACGCCGCGACCCAGCAGCAATGGCTTGAGCACGTTGTCCACCAGACCGGCGACGAACACGTAGATTGCAAAGACGATAGTGATGGTATTGGCGCCTTCGGTGGCGAACACGAAAGCAATCACCGGCAGTGTGATCAGCGTCACCGGCAGTTGCATGATGCCGAGCAACAGTACCGCCAGGGCCAGCAAGCCGGCGCCGGGGATACCCTTGAAGACAAAACCCAGCCCCACCAGCAGCATCTGGATGAACGCAATACCGACCACGCCCAGCGCTACCGCACGGATCGTCGCGGTGCAGAGGGCAGCGATTTTCGGCCCCCTGGCCGGGCCGCTGACGCGCGAGGTGATCTGCACGGCGGCGCGGCTGCCGCCCTCGCCATGGGCCATGAAAATGCCAGCAATGATCAAGGCAAAAATGAAGGTCAGGAACCCCATGCCGACGCCAGCCAGTTTGCTCAACAGGCCCATGCTGGCGTGTTTGATCTGCGGTACGTACTTGGCAGTCAGGTCGGGAAGATTGGTCGAGGCCTGCAACCATACATCTGACAGCGGCTGGCCTATCACCGGCCAACTGGCGATCGATTCAGACGGCGGCGGGATGTGGAAGTTACCGCCCTTGACCACTTCCATCGCACGCTCGACCGAGTCGGCAATCGAGGTGCCCAGAAAGTAAATCGGCAGCACCAGAATGACGATGGCGACGAGGATAATCAGCGTCGCGATACGCCCGTCTTTTTCACCGAGGGGCCCTTTCAACCGTGCCTGCAACGGGTAAAGGGTGATCGCCAGAATCAGCGCCCACAGCATCAGGTCGCGGAACGGGCTGAAGATCTCAAAGCAAAAGAGCACCAGCACGGCGATCAGCCCGGCGCGAATGAAGACGTCGAGCAGCGTGCGTGTCAGCGTTTTCTCGGAGAAAGACGTGGGCTCCATGAATGCCTCCCTGATAAATGCAGCAGGATGGAATCGGTTAGCCCAGCATAGACGCTCGATGGAAAACGCGAGGCCTCTTCGCGATGAGGCCTGCGTCAGCCACACATCAATGGTTCAACTGCCGGTGCGCACCTTGTTCCACACGCGCGTGCGGATGCGGTCAATGTTTAACGGCATCGCTTCCAGCGCGAACAATTTGCCCATCATCTCCGCGCTCGGGTACACCTTGGTATCGTTCTTGATCGCCGGGTCGATCAGGCTGTCGGCCTGCTCATTGCCGTTGGCGTAATGCACGTAGTTGCTGATGCTGGCCATGACGTCCGGGCGCAGCAGGTAATTCATGAAGGCGTAGCCGGCTTTCTCGTCCGGCGCATCGGCGGGCATGGCGACCATGTCAAACCAGATGGCAGCGCCTTCCTTGGGAATCGCATAGCCGATGTCGATGCCGTTTTTCGCTTCTTTGGCTCGGTTCTCGGCCTGCAAGATGTCACCGGAGAAACCGACGGCCACGCAGATGTCACCGTTGGCGAGGTCGCTGGTGTACTTGGACGAATGGAAATAGCTGACGTAAGGCCGGACTTTCATCAGCAGCGCTTCAGCCTTTTTATAGTCTTCCGGGTTTTTACTGTGATGCGGCAGGCCCAGGTAGTTCAGGGCGGCGGGCAGTAATTCCGGGCCGTTGTCGAGGATTGCCACGCCGCACTTCTGCAACTTCGCCATGTTTTCAGGTTTGAAGATCAGGTCCCAGGAATCGACGGGCGCGTTGTCGCCCAATACCGCTTTGACCTTGGCGATGTTGTAGCCGATACCGGTGCTGCCCCACAGATAAGGAAAACCGTGCTCGTTGCCAGGGTCGTTGGTCTGCAAGGCTTTGAGCAGCACCGGGTTGAGGTTCTTCCAGTTCGGCAACTGGCTCTTGTCGAGCTTTTTCAACGCCCCGCCCTGAATCTGCCGGGCCATGAAGTGGTTGGACGGAAACACCACGTCGTACCCGGATTTGCCGGTCATCAACTTGCCGTCGAGGGTTTCGTTGCTGTCGTAGACGTCGTAGCTGAAGGCGATGCCGGTTTCTTTCTGGAAATTTTTCGTGGTGTCCGGTGCGATGTAGTCCGACCAGTTGTAGATCTTGACGGTTTCGGCGGCGTGACTGAGGGTCGCGACGAGTGCAAGCGGAGCCAGGGTCAGTGTCTTTCGGATCATGAGTCGATTCCTGTAGGCGTTTATTTTTGTTGGCAGGCGATCAAAATCAAAAAATCAAAACGTAGGTCTTGCGCACGGTTTCCTGGATATCCCAGGTCCCGAGGCTGTTGGCGGGCAACATCAGTGCATCGCCGGCTTCTATGAACAGTGTTTCGCCATCATCCGGGGTGAAAGTGCAGCGGCCCTGGATGAAATGACAGAATTCCTGGGCAACGATCTGCCGGCGCCAGCGACCGGGGGTGCACTCCCAGACGCCGGTTTCGACACCGTCGTCGCGTTCGACGCTGGTGGTCGAAGCCACCGCCACGGGAGTTCCCAGTGGCACAGCGACCGGGTTTGATTCATCGAGCTTCAGGGTTGCGGTGTTCTTGAATTGGGTGATGCGCATGGGAGTACCTGTCGATAAGCCTTGCTGGATAAAGAGCGGCGATTACTGCATGAAACCTTCCATGAACCCCGCCACGCCGCTGGCCAGTTTGCGTCTCCATGGCGCGGTTGCCGGGTTGGCCAGGGTCTGGTCTTCGTGGACGAAGCTGCGGATGATCGCGTTGTAGCCCAGCCAGCGGCAGGGCTCCGGCTCCCATGCCTTGAGCCTATTCAGACCGCCCTGCGGGATGACCCACGGCTGGTGAACCAGTTCGGTGTCGCGTTGCAGAATCAGATCGGCCAGCGTCCGCCCGCCCAGGTTGCTGGCGCCGACGCCCTCCCCGCCATAGCCGCCCGACAACGCAATGCCGCTGGCCTGATCACAGAGCATGTGCGGCTTGAATCGGCGCGACATGCCTAGATTGCCGCCCCAGGCGTGGGTGATGCGCACGTTTTTCAGTTGCGGGAACAGCTCGCTGAACAGGTAGCGGCGCAGTTCAACTTCGCTACGGGTCAGATCGAAGTCATGACGCAGCTTGCCGGCGAACTGATAGCCGCCGCGCGCGCCAAACATCAAGCGGTTATCCGCCGTGCGCTGGCCGTAAGTGACCTGACGGCTGCTCTCGCCGAACGCCTGCCCCCGGCTCAGGCCGATCTCGTCCCACATGGCGGCAGACAACGGCTCGGTCGCCACAATCAGGCTTTGCACCGGTAACTGATAACGGCCCAGCGGTGGCAATGTTACGGCGTAGCCTTCTACTGCCGGCACGATCCAGCGGCTGCGCACGGCCGCCTTCGCCGTGCGCAGGCTGCCCGATTGCCAGTGAGTCACCGGACTGTTCTCGTAGATCCTGACGCCCATGCGCTCCACCGTCCGGGCCAGCCCTCGCACCAGTTTTGCCGGGTGAAGGGTCGCAACGTGCGGTGCGTAGATCCCGCCGTAAGGCTTGGCAATTCTGATCTGTTGCGCCAATTGCTCGGGGCTGAGCCAGCGGTAGTGCTGTTCGCTCAGGCCTTGGGAATAGAGCTTGTCCAGATAATGCCGCAGGCTGGCTTCCTGCTCGGGATAACGCGCGGCGCAATACAGCGCCCCGCCTTTGCGGTAATCGCAGGCGATGCCCTCGCGTTCGAGGACAATTTCCACTTCATCAGGGATGCTGTGCAGCAGCTCGTATGAGGCACGACGCTGTTCGGCCGGCAAATCGGCGAGCAAGCGGTCCTCACCAAGGATGTTGCCCATCAGCCAGCCGCCGTTGCGTCCGGAGGCGCCAAAGCCGGCGGTCTGCGCCTCAACAATGGCAATGTCCAGGCCGGGCGCCAGGCGCTTGAGGTAGTACGCGGTCCAGAGCCCGGTGTACCCCGCGCCAATGATGGCGACGTCGACGTCCAGATCCTGTTCAAGCGCCGGGCGCGCCAGCAGCGGCTCGTCGAGTTGGTCCATCCACAAACTGATAGTGCGCCACGCCGGCATGCAAGACTCCGCCACTCAAACTTCGATGGCGTTGATCCTAGTGCGTGAGCTCAGCGGCTGTCTTGCGCGCGTGCACGCAAAGAAATGTGTTTGACGTAGGCCTTGGGCGACATGCCGGTGTGCTGACGGAAGCAGCTGTAGAACGCCGATAGCGAATTGAAACCCGCGGCAAACGCCAGATCGTCGATGCGCAGCGGTGGCGTGGCGCTGTCCAGCGCCGCGAGCAAATGTTGCAACCGTGCCTGGTTGACGTAGCGGTAGAAACTCTGGCCCAACACCTGATTCAGCAGATAGGACATTTGATTGCGGCTGTAACCGCACTCCTTCGACACCCGTTGCAGGTCGAGCTCGGGGTCGAGGTAGGGTTGCTGACGCTGAAAATACTGCTGCAAATCTTCCGCCATGAAACTCAGCTGGCGCGGGGACAAGCCTAGCCGACTGGTGGCCAGACGCTGATGGCTGGCGGTTTTGCTGGTCGGTTGTTCGTGTACCAGCGAGGCGTATTCATTGACGCGCCAGATCAGCCCGTCGCGAACCGTGATCGCTTCACTGGCCCGAAAAGACACCAAACCCTCTCCACCGCGAAGGGTGATGCGGTATTGAATGAACGCTGTGTTGCCGTCCAGTCGAATGCGGTCCGAATGTTCCAGCGCTTCGTCGGGGTCGCGCGGCATGCTGCTGCGCACGTACTCGCGCAACTCGTCCAGCCCCATCACACGGTTCTGAAAGAAGTCGCTGTACTGGACGTCCGGGTGATACAGCGCCATGACGCCGTCCAGATCCCGGTGTTTCCAGCGCAAGTGGTAGCGCATGACCGTGTCGCTCGTGGCCTGGGTCTGCAACGGGCCATCATCCTCGACGTGCATAAAGGGCTCGGTGAGAAAAAAGCCGAGCTTGCCGAAATTCGGCTCCGGCTTCAATGATCTCTCGGTGATGGCTTACTGCTGAAAAATCGCATCGATGTGACCCGGATCAAAAAAAACTCAACCAATCGCCAAACGGCCTGAAAATTCCACATTATTTTCACACGCGGATGCTACTTTTAAAGGCAGTCACCGGTTGAGCCAATGAAGGCTCTTCCCTCCTAATGAGCTAACGGAAGCGCTCGATGAAGAAGGCGGGCAACATATGAATAAAGGGTTCAGTAAGGTCACCTTTCCCAACGCCTGCCAGCTGATGCGCTGGCATTTTCATCCCATGGGGTTTGAGGCGAGCATGGACGCGCCGGGCAGCATGATCGCCCGTCTGTTTGACCGCGCCAGCGGCGAGACCATGATCGCCATAGCCGGTATTCCCTGTGCCACGGTCATGAATGCTGCGGATGTGGAGCGGATCATTGAAGCGGTGGAGGATGAGCTTGAGTCGTTCATCCCGCCGGTGGCGCTCAGGAGTTATGCCTGACGGGGTAAACCTTGCAGGATCAAAAGATCGCAGCCTTCGGCAGCTCCTACAGGGCTGCGATCTTTCCGTTTCACGCCAATGTTTTAGCCTGTCGGTGATCAGCAAAAAACGCCTTACCCTGCCCAACCCGGTCGGAAGCCTTGGGCATATTTGCCGCCTGGGTGTCCTGACCGTCGACGTACCAATAGCAATGGCTCACCGCCCGCGTGATGCCGACATACGCCAGACGCAAAATTTCGTCTTTCTGCGAGTTGTCGTAAGCCTCGTTGTCGCCAGGCTTTCCAAGACCGGCCATGCGGTAGACCTGATTCTTGTATGGCGAGCTGGTCAGGTGTTGGCAATCCCCGAGCAAAAACACGGCATCAGCCTGAAGGCCTTTGGCGCTGTGATAGGTCAGTTGCTTCAAGCGTCGGCTTTCAAACGGCAAGCTAGAATCGACATTAACTACAGACTGAATATGCTGTTCTATCAATAACTTATCGCTACTTTTTCGATACAGCATCAAGATTGAATCGCCGTTTCTGTAATGCTCCATCAAGCGCTTGGCCATGCCCTGGTCATCCCGATCCAGAACGTTGACCGGCTGCAGCGCTTTCGCCTCGCCACTCGCCTTGGCCTTTTTGCCAGCAATGGCCGGTGCGGCTCGAACGATGTGTTCGGCGGCATCAATGATGTGCTGATGGCTGCGATAGTTGTCACTGAGCATGACCTTGGTGCTGCTCGGCGACGGGAATTCCTTGTTGAATTCCATGAAATACGTCGGCGAACTGCCGCGCCAGCCGTAAATGGACTGCCAGTCATCCCCCACACACAGCAAAGACGAACGCTGAGCGCCTCGCCCGACATGCATGGCCGGCCCACGGCTGCGAATCTCGGCGAGGCTGGCCCGTATCCAGGAAACAATTTGCGGCGAAACGTCCTGAAATTCGTCGATCATCAGATGCGACAGTGGTCGCAATAATTCATCGCTCAGCAGCTTCAGGTTTTCCGGTGAGTGTTCACTGAACAGGGCAAACATACGGTTGTAAGTCATGACCGGCGGCTTCTGATCCAGCAGATGATCTTCCAGCGCTCGCCAGTACAGGCTCAAGGCTTCGAAGAAAAAGCGGTCAGGGTCGTCCTTGGCGAAACTCATCTGGCTGACGGCGTTCGGCACGTCCAGGCCCAGGTTCTCGATAAACCCGGCGGCGGCGACGAAACAGTCGAGCAGCGGCGCGGAAGCCAGCTCTCCCTTGACCTTGTAATCAAATCCCGGCCCGGCACTGGCATCGCCTGCCAGCGACGCTAAAACACGCTTTGACGATTCGTAACTATCTATCCAGATCAATGGCTTACGACAGAAAGCTTGAAACAGTGTGCGCTTGACCGCCCACTCTGCGCGGACCGAGAGTTTGGCATTCGGGCGGCTGACCTGAGGATTTTCCCCGGAATCAAACCCCAGCATCACCCAGGCATCCAGTGTTGGAATGTAGCCATGACAGTAGAACGTCGACCCGTTGATATCGAATGACTGGCGCTTCGCCTCGATGCCCTTGATCGGCCAGGCACCCGCGCGAAACCACAGATCCTCCACCGCATCGCACAACTCTTCGTCACGCTTGGCCGCCAGTTCGGTGACGGCCATGCGCTTCTGCACATCCGGGTGGTCGCGCTCCAGCTCTTTGAGCTGCAATGCATGGCGAGACAGTGGCTTGATCAATTCGCGGAAGCGTTCATCGCGGCTGTGCAGTTGGTGATAGCAGGCGTTGAGCTGCTGGCGCTGCGCTTCATTGATGCGCAAGTCGAAAGGATTGCTGTCGGCGTCCTCATCACCACTCTGTGGCCGGCTGCTGAGGTTTTCAAAGGCTTGCAGCCTTTCGAACCCCGGAAGGCTGCGCACCATCGGCAGGATTCGCGAGTGAAACGTACGCACCAGATCTCTCGCTTCCTTGAAACTGAGCGCCCGGCCCCACACCGCAAACAGCTCGATCAGCTTATTGATGAAGTCCTTGCGCGATTCGCGAGTGAACGTCACCACGGTCATCGAACTCAGCTCGAAGCCCAGATAGTGAGTCAGGAGCAGAATCCGCAAAACCAGCGTCGTTGATTTGCCCGCCCCTGCACCCGCGATCACCGAGGTCGATGGCGTGTCGCTGAAGATCATTTTCCATTGCGCGGCGCTGGGCTGGGCGTGAGGGGGCAGCAATCGGGCGACATCGGCCTTCATGCGTTTCTTCAGCTCGACGGTCAACGGCAGGCGCCAGTCGTCGAACAGGTTGTCATCGACATTCGGCGGCCGGTGTTCAGTGCAACGCGAGTCGCGGATCAGCAGTACCTGCCGACCTTCCTCCAACCCCTCAAGTTTGCCTTCCTTATAGCCATAGTCCACCCCGGCGCTGTGCCCGCTTCGAAAGCCGTCGGCCTGGCCATGCAGCCATGAGGCACGGTGCTGGGCGCGCAGCCGGGTCAGGCCGTGACCGAAGAACCGGGCGGCCAGGCGTTTAAGCAGCGGCATCTCGGCCAGGGGACGAAGTTCAGGAGGAAGATCGGGGGTGTGTTGCGGCACGCGGACTGACTCCAGGGTGTGAGGCTGTTGAAGGCTATGGTGTCTGTATTTGCTTATGAGTTCTAGTGAAATGCTTACAGCTCATCGGCTTATGCGATGAAGTGAAGGTGGGATGAGACTATTTCGAGGTGACGTTCAATCAACTTATTCGATCGTATTGCAGCATTTTTTACGCTTTTTATCGATGAGTGCCTGATAGATGATGCTCGCCATCAACTACCCTTTTCAGGAGACGATCATGCTCGAACTCAGACCCTTCAACTCCCTGGGCGGCGCCCACCACGGCTGGCTGGACGCGCATCATCACTTTTCGTTCGCCGAGTACCATGACCCGAAACGCATGAACTGGGGCAACTTGCGGGTCTGGAACGACGACGTGATCGCCTCCGGCACCGGTTTCCCGAAACACCCGCACCGGGACATGGAAATCATCACCTACGTCCGTGAAGGCGCAATCACCCACGAAGACAACCTTGGCAACAAGGGCCGTACCGAGGCGGGTGATGTCCAGGTCATGAGCGCCGGCACCGGCATTGCCCACAGCGAATACAACCTCGAAGCCACGGAAACCAGGATTTTCCAGATCTGGATCATCCCAAATGAAACCGGACTGGCTCCTTCGTGGGGTGCAAAACCGTTCCCTAAAGGTCAGCGCGAAGGGTTTGTGACGTTGGCGAGCGGCAAGGCCGGGGATGATCAAAGCCTGCGAATTCGTGCCGATGCGCGATTGGTGGCGGCGAATCTCAAAGCCGGCGAATCTGCCGAGTATCGTCTGGACAATGGCCGTCGGGCCTACCTGGTTCCGGCGACGGGTGTCATTGAAGTCAATGGCTTGCGCGCACAAGCTCGAGACGGTGTAGCGGTAGCGAATGAGCAGGTGTTGCGGGTGACTGCTGTCGAGGACAGTGAGATTGTGTTGGTGGATCTGGCTTGATGCTTTGAATGCCAGACAAAAAAAGGGGCGACCGTTATGATCGCCCCTTTTTTGCACGCCAACTATTGTGGTGAGGGGATTCATCCCCGTTCGGCTGCGCAGCAGTCGTAAATTCATTCGGAACCGGGCTCGCTTCGCGGCCCAACGGGGATGAATCCCCTCACCACAGGGGCCCTCACTTACTTCGCAGAAATCGCTCCATCCACGAGGGTTTGCGCTTCGGCCACCAATTGTTTCAGGTGTTCGTCACTGACGAAGCTCTCTGCGTAAATCTTGTAGATGTCTTCAGTGCCCGAAGGACGCGCAGCAAACCAGCCGTTTTCGGTCATGACTTTCAAACCGCCGATGGCCTGGTCGTTGCCTGGTGCGTGACTGAGGATGCTCTGGATCGCCTCGCCCGCCAATTGCGTGCTGGTCACCTGATCCGGTGATAACTTGCTCAGCAGCGCTTTCTGCTGCGGATTGGCCTTGGCATCGACCCGTACCGAGAACGGCTCGCCCAGCTCATCGGTCAACGCTCGATAGGCCTGGCTTGGGTCGCGACCGGTGCGAGCGGTCATTTCTGCCGCCAGCAGTGCCGGGATCAAACCGTCCTTGTCAGTGCTCCAGACGCCGCCATCCTTGCGCAGGAACGAAGCACCCGCACTTTCTTCGCCGCCAAAACCCAACGAGCCATCAAACAGACCGTCGGCAAACCATTTGAAACCAACCGGCACTTCGTACAGGCGACGGCCCAGGCGTTTCGCGACGCGATCAATCAAACCGCTGCTGACCACGGTTTTACCCACGGCCGCGTCGGCGCGCCATTGTGGACGGTTCTGGAACAGATAGTCGATGGACACCGCGAGATAGCTGTTCGGCGCGAGCAAACCACCGGACGGGGTGACGATGCCATGACGGTCGTGGTCAGGATCGCAAGCGAACGCCACATCAAACCGCTGTTTCAGGCCGATCAACCCCTGCATGGCGTGGCTGGACGACGGGTCCATGCGAATCTGCCCATCCCAGTCGACTGTCATGAAACGGAACGTCGGATCGACCTGTGTGTTGACCACTTCCAGGTCGAGCTTGTAATGCTCGGCAATCGCCGACCAGTAGCGCACACCTGCCCCGCCCAACGGGTCAACGCCCAAATGCAGCTTGGCATCACGAATGGCATCGAAGTCGATGACGTTGATCAAGTCAGCGACATAGGTGTTGAGGTAATCGTGACGATGGGTGGTGTCGGCCTTCAGCGCTTGCTCGTAGCTGATGCGCTTGACGCCCGCGAGCTTGTTGCTCAGCAACTCGTTGGCCTTGGCTTCGATCCACTTGGTGATGTGGGTATCGGCCGGGCCGCCGTTAGTCGGGTTGTATTTGTAGCCACCGCTTTGCGGCGGGTTGTGCGACGGCGTAATGACGATGCCGTCGGCCAGCCCGGACGTGCGGCCGCGGTTGTAGCAGAGAATGGCATGGGAAATTGCCGGCGTCGGGGTGTACTCGTCGCCCTCGGCAATCATCACCGTGACGCCATTGGCAGCCAGCACTTCAAGGGCGCTGGCACCGGCCGGGGTGGACAGCGCGTGGGTGTCGATGCCGACGAACAGCGGCCCGTCGATGCCCTGAGCTTCGCGGTACAGGCAGATCGCCTGGCTGATGGCCAGAACGTGCCATTCGTTGAAACTCAGGTCGAACGAGCTGCCCCGGTGCCCGGACGTGCCGAAAGCGACGCGTTGGGTGGAGATGGCCGCATCGGGCTGGCCGGTGTAATAGGCCGTTACCAGTCGCGGGATGTCGACCAACAATTCTGCCGGTGCCGGTTTACCCGCAAAAGGACTGAGTGTCATGCAAAAACCTCTGGGATCGAGTGGTTCAGGGAGTGGAACGCAGTTTACTGGCAGTTTGACCGCAGCGCGATGGGATCGATCCTACGACGCCACCGAAGTTTTCCCCCCGCGCTCAGTCAACCGATTCCAGGCGCAACGCATCCCCCAACAGTCCCAAGGCGGCGCCGAGGTCATGATCGCCGCCAAACGCATGACTCAGACGCAGATGCTGTGCGTGAAGGCCCTGCAGGCTGAACAGCTCTCCGGGTGCAATTACCACCTGTTGCTTGAGCAACCGCTGGAACACCCGGCGCACATCGACCTGGCGCAGTGAGCGCACCCAGATCGTCGCGCCCCCCTGGGGCTCGACGAAATGCAAGGCATCGCCCAAGCGCTCCTGCAACAGGTGGGTCATCTGTGCTTTGCGTTCCTTGAGTAATCGGCGCAGCACCTGGAGGTGCTGATCGATGCGCCCGTTCCCGTACAACCGGGCGATGGCCTTCTGGCGAATCGGCGACAAGCGAAATGAGCGCAGCAGGAAGTGGCGTTGCAATTCGGCGCTGAAATGGCGCGACAGCAAATACCCATAAGGCGCTTCCGGCCCGATGGTTTTCTCGAAGGTGGAAAAGACGATCAGGCGGTCCGGGTCCAGCACATCGCGAAAGCGCAAGCCATCGGGTTCGAATTGCAGTTCGCGGTAACAATCGTTTTCCAACACCCAACTGCCATGTTTTTCCAGCAACTGCGCAATCGCCTGCCGATTGTCATCGGGGGCCAGACTGCCCCGCGGCATGTTGAGGCCGGATGACATTATTACCAACCGCACCGGACGGCTTTCCAGCCACTCCTTGAGCCGCTCGACGTCCAGCTCACCCTCCCCGCGCAACGGCCACTCGATCACCTCAACGTCTGCCGCTTGCAACAGCCGCAGGATCGCCCAGTCGCACGGCGACTCGACCACCACCGTGGCGTCCTTGAGGGCCAGCACGGCGATCAGTATTTCCAGGACCCCGCGCAAGTCTGCGCCAAGGTAGACATCATCCGCATGCCAGCAGCGCAACGCCGAGGTGGTGTAGCGCGCCGCCAGGGCGGTGCGCAGCTCCAGTTCGCCGCAAGGTTGCGCCAATGGTTGGGGTAAGCGCGGGTACTGGCGCAGCAGCTCTCGCTCCAACAGCAGCAATGGACTGTCGAGCGGTTGCAGCAGTGCGGGCTCATCTGCGCTCAGCACCAGCATGCCCGGACGCCTGGCGTTGACATAGACGGTTTCGAGCAGGTCGTGACCATTGTCGAGCAAGTTGATGGGCGACACTGGCAACGCGTAGTAGCCGGACTTGGCCACGGAATAGACGCGCCCTTCCTTCTCCAGCAGCGAATAGGCGTACTGAATGGTCGAGATCGACACGTTCAGACGGTCAGACAGTTGGCGCAAGGATGGCAGGCGCACGCGCGTGTCACCGACCGGCTCGTTGATCAGATGGGTCAGGTACCGATAAACCGCCTGATAAGCAAAATCGGTCTCGCGTGGTCCTTTCAACGTCCCGCTGACCATTCACCCGCCACCGATGTGGCGTCCGGTTCGTCGGCTGCGGCGTGACCGTCCATGCCATCGGCTTCGCCATCAGCCCCCCTGCCCTCGACGCCTCGCACCGGTCCCATGCGGTACAGCCTGCCGATATGGCTGACGGGCAATCCGCTGACGTCAACCATCCATTGGGCAACCTGTTCCGGCACCGGGTGGCCCTGCATCGCCCGATGCAAATCAGGCATCGCGACCAGCATGCCCGGGTGACATTGGCGCAGAAAACGCTCAAGTGCCGCGCCGTTTTCGACAAAAGGCGCAAAGAGCAGGCACACCAACTGAGCTTCGCTCAACCCCAGGTTCTGCTGAGCCTCGGCCGCTGCCAGCGCGCGTTGTTCGGACCGGCTCGCCGGGCTGCCGAACATCTCGACCGCCTGCTCGCATAACCGCTCAGGCAGGCGCTTGCGACGCATCATCACCAGTGCCCGTTGCAAATACGCGGCCACGCCGGCCTCATAACTGAGACTTTGCATGAAGCACGCCTGCAACCCGCGCACATGTGCAGAGACAGAAAGGCTGACAAATTCGTTGTCGCTGAGCTGAGCCGACAATTCATCCGGCTGAAAGCCGAGAAATTCGGTGAGCAGCGGCCAGCGCTCTTCCAGGTTGCTGACCAGCATGTCGTGAATATCGATGAATGTCGTGCGCCGGCAAGCCTCGAACCGCTCGGCCGGTCGCCAGGGGGCTGGTCCCTGCTCGCCGTAAAAGGCGCGATAGCAATCGCTGCCAAGCTGGTCGAGCACCGCGAACAGTTCTTCAAAACCGGCGTCAGGGTGATGCGACGCGTTGAGCCCCGCCTTGGCTGCCGCGCGCTTCAAACCCTGGAGAAAATGCTTTTGCTGGCGCGGCGTATCGCTGCTGACCAGCGCATCCACGCCGCCGTCCCAGCGGGCGATCTGCCCGTAAAACTCGCCGACCGCCAGATAGCCGTCGTCCCACAGGTCCATCGGCCCGTTCCAGTCTCGGCGATGACCCATCATCAACAGGTTGAGCCGGTTGGTTTCACGGCCCGCGTCGGAAATCGGCACCGAATGACTGAAAGGCAACACCTCTCGGTTATCGGCCATCAATACCTCTACCCGCGGATCGTCGAAGAGGAACAATGCACTGCAACTGCGATGGATATTTTCCTGGGCCGTCGAGCGGGTGCCATTCATGCGCAACGATGCGACCCGCAACCGAAACGTCGCGGGGGCCCGGCCGGCGATGCTCAATTGTGCGGCGCGTAGCAACGCCAGGGTGTAGCAATTGTCCCGGGACCCGTTCTGGATCGCCAGCACCTTGTACTCGCCTATGTGCTCCATGCCGCCGGCGGCGACCACCAGACGCTGAATCATCAGTTGCAGGGCCGTGCGTTCGGCGCGGGAGAAGAAACTCAGCAACCGTTGCAGCATTTGCTGATAGACATAGTTCATCGCTTGGTCGTGGATATGGGTCATCTATATATACCTGATGCTCGTAAGTTCAAGAGTGCGCAAACAACGATAGGCAGTGGGCAATGTGCTGCCTGCCACGAATTAAAGTGCGGACTGTGATTGTCAGATGCTAGCACTTAAGTTTCTGGTCATTATTTGAAACACCTGAACATCGTGACTGACCCGCAGCAACCCGGCGTGCTGCAAAGCCCTCTAGAACCGGCACCTTGGGCTGACGGAAGATATCCTAGGAAATATCCGACAACGTCCCACAACCATTGAGTACAAAAAATAAAGAAAGAAGTCGCACAAGTTTCTGACGGACCGGTACGTTGCTTAACTGTTTGTCGGAAAAGTATTAACGATGTGCATTGAAAAGTATCAACCAGATACCCAGCCATGACTCATTCCTTGAGATGAAAGTAATCATTCAATTATCAGGGCTTAGATGCTGATTAGAAGATACAGATTGAGGGCAAAAACCAGTTCAGCTGCTGAACTGGCCCACCGACGCTTCGGTGAGACACTCGAATTACCAGAGGGGCAACAAAAAAGTCCGTGCAGGCACGGACTTTTGAGGGGGTGTTACGCGGGTTCGATCTGAAGCGCGACCCGTTCGCGGCATGGGCATTCGTCCATGTAGCGGTGTGCTTCGACGAACTCGGAGAATGGGAAGACCCGAGTCTTGAGCGGCAGCAGAACGCGGTCGGCAGTCATCTGGTTGATGTCACGCAAGGCCCGTTGCAGTGCAACCTGGTCCTGGACGATGCCCAGCTCCGGCTTGCCGGTGAAGTTGCCGATGCAGTGCACAAAGAACTGAATGTTCTTCTGGAACGCGGCACAGGCCGGGAATGGCGTCTGGTTACCGCCTTGCAAGCCGTACAGCACCAGGCTTCCACGCGGTGCGAGCACATCACCCAGCAACGACATCTGTGGGCCGCCAAGGCCATCGAACACCACGTCGACGCCGCGATTGCCGGTGATCTTATTGATCCGCATCAACAGATCTTCTTCCTCGGTGACGATGACTTTCTCGGCACCCAGCGACAGCAGGTATTCCCGTTCTTCCGGAGATTTGGTAGCGGCAATCACCCGTACACCCAAGGCTTTGCCCAGTTGTACAAACGATGGGCCAGCACAGTGACTCGCGTCGGTAACCAAGGCGAATTGCCCGGGTTTGACCCGTGCCAGATCGGTGTAAGCGAAGTAGGCGATCAACAGTGGCGTGTAATGCACGGCAGCTTCAATCGGGCTGAGCACGTCCGGATAACGGGTCAGTGCCGAACGCGGCAGAACGATTTGCTCGCCATAGACCGGATAGTCGTTCGGGCTTTCAGCCGGGAAGCTGGCGACTTTGTCGCCGACTGC
Source organism: Pseudomonas fluorescens (assembly GCF_902497785.1). Classification (GTDB taxonomy): domain Bacteria; phylum Pseudomonadota; class Gammaproteobacteria; order Pseudomonadales; family Pseudomonadaceae; genus Aquipseudomonas; species Aquipseudomonas fluorescens_BO. Next base: position 193,743 of record NZ_CABVHK010000010.1, on the reverse strand, counting down.
CAGGTCATCGACGCCATCGCCGACAGCCGTGACAACACCGGACATTTCATGGCCGAGGCCTGAAGGCAGGTGTGCCTGGGAGGACGCCAGGTTCTGGCGCCAGAGAATGTCGTACCAGCTGATGCCGATTGCCTCGACACGCACCTGCACTTCGCCCGGCGCAGGGAGAGCGGCCGCATGCTCTTCGCATTTGAGCACCTCGGCTGGACCAAACTTGTGAAAACGGATCGTGCGGGACATCGCAAACCTCGTCAAAGAAACCTCTAATGCCCTGAACTCTATCTGGGCTTTCTACCCAAGACCATCAGTGGCTATTAATAGTCGACATGCCTGTCATTGATTCCGCAGCGCCGGCGACATCACTGATGTCGTAAGAAACCGAAGCAGCCTTTGTAGGAAATCTGAATTACTCGGTGCAGAGTAGCAGCCTTTCCCCGTAATATTCATGCCGGCCATTGTTCTCATATGGCCGCTCTCGTCAAGCTTGATGACTCTGCCAGGACTCCAGATGAATCGTAATGACCTGCGTCGTGTCGACCTGAACCTGTTAATCGTATTCGAAACATTGATGCATGAACGCAGTGTGACCCGCGCTGCGGAGAAATTGTTCCTCGGCCAGCCAGCCATCAGTGCGGCGCTCTCACGCCTGCGCGGGCTGTTCGACGATCCGTTGTTCGTGCGCACCGGGCGCAGCATGGAGCCGTCCGCCCGGGCGGTGGAAATCTTCGCCCTGCTCTCTCCGGCCCTGGACTCGATTTCCACCGCCGTCAGCCGTGCGGCGGACTTCGACCCGGCCACCAGTACTGCGGTCTTTCGCATTGGCCTGTCGGACGATGTCGAATTCGCCTTGCTGCCGATGCTGCTCAAGCGCCTGCGCGCTGAATCACCGGGGATTGTGCTGGTGGTGCGGCGAGCCAACTACATCCTGATGCCGAGCCTGTTGGCCTCTGGCGAGATTTCGATCGGCGTCAGCTACACCGCCGACTTGCCGGCGAACGCCAAGCGCAAAGTGTTGCGGCGCAGCCTGCCCAAGCTATTGCGCGCCGACACCGTGCCCGGGCCGTTGAGCCTGGACGACTTCTGCGCGCGGCCGCATGCACTGGTGTCATTCGCCGGTGACTTGAGCGGTTTTATTGACGAAGAACTGGAAAAACTCGGGCGCAAACGGCATGTGGTGCTCGCCGTACCGCAGTTCAACGGGCTGAGCACGCTGCTTGCCGGCACCGATATCGTTGCCACCGTGCCGGACTACACGGCCGACGCCTTGACCGCTGCCGGCGGTGTTCGGGCTGAAGATCCGCCGCTGCCAGTGCGCAGCTTTGAATTGCACATGGCCTGGCGCGGTTCGCAGGACAACGATCCGGGAGAACGCTGGTTGAGGTCGCGGATTCAGATGTTTTTCGGGGATCCGGACAGTCTGGCCTGATCTTGTGTCGGGGCTGATGGCCCCTTCGCGGGCAAGCCCGCTCCCACAGGTTCAGCGCAATCCTTGTGGGAGCGGGCTTGCCCGCGAAGGAAGCGACTCGGTCTAACGACTTTCCTTTGCATTCCGGGCAACACAGAGTTGCCATCAGGCACATTGATCGCGTCCCGATCCCAGGTGCATGCTAGAGGGCTGTGTTCGGACTTATATCATTCCGAATGATAGTTACCTTCGCTTCATTCGATTCGTGCGTTACCTCCCCCGCCGAGCATCATCCGCCCATTCTCAATACATTGGCGGATGCATCCATGGAACAATCACTCAAACATTTGCGCTTCCCGTTGGCCTTGTTGGCCGTGCTGGTGATGAGCGCGTGCGGCAAGGCTCCGGAGTCTGCCGCGACCCTGCCTGCGGCGAAAGTCAGCGTCGCCAAGGTGCTGGAACAACCGGTCAATGAGTGGGACGAATTCACCGGGCGCCTTGAAGCGCCGGAAACGGTAGAGATTCGTCCACGGGTCTCCGGCCAGATCGATGACGTGGCCTTCACCGAAGGCGCGCTGGTCAAGAAAGGCGACTTGCTGTTCCAGATTGACCCGCGCCCATTCCAGGCTGAAGTCCGCCGCCTCGAAGCCCTGGTTGCCCAGGCCCGCGCCAACGCGACCCGCAGCGAAAACGAAGCCCAGCGCGGCGAGCGCCTGCGCACCAGCAATGCGATTTCCGCCGAGTTGGCCGATTCGCGCACCAGCGCTTCGCAAGAAGCCCGCGCCGCTGTCGGCGCCCTGCAAGCGCAACTGGATCTGGCGAAACTGAACCTGAGCTTTACCCGCGTCACCGCACCCATCAGCGGTCGCGTCAGCCGTGCGGAAATCACCGCCGGCAACCTGGTGACCGCCGACACCACCGCGCTCACCAGCGTGGTCTCCACCGACAAGGTCTACGCCTACTTCGACGCCGACGAGCGTGTGTTCCTCAAGTACACCCAGCTCGCTCGCCAGGGCAAACGCGGTGCGACCACTCCGGTTTACCTCGGTCTGTCCAACGAAGACGGCAACCCGCACCAGGGCGTGATGAACTTCGTCGACAACCAGGTCAACCCGAAAACCGGCACCATTCGTGGTCGTGCGGTCTTTGATAACGCCGACGGACAGTACACCCCTGGCTTGTATGCCCGGTTGAAACTGGTCGGCAGCGGCACCTACTCCGCCGTGCTGATCAACGACGAAGCAGTCGGCACCGATCTCGGCAAAAAATTCGTGCTGGTGATGGATGCCGACAACAAGACCGTCTACCGCTCGGTGGAACTGGGTCCGAAGATCGAAGGGTTGCGCATCGTGCGCAGCGGTTTGAGCAAAGAGGACACGGTCATCGTCAAGGGGCTGCAGCGGGTTCGTCCCGGCTCCCCGGTCAGCCCTGAAGTCATCCC
>NZ_CABVHK010000010.1:0-190877 GCF_902497785.1 Pseudomonas fluorescens | reverse complement strand
AACGTGCTGAAGCGATGGGCCCCGTCATGGGCGTCGTGTTTTCTGCTCCCAAAGCCAAAACGGTTTATGTCGCCGGCGACACCGTATGGCGCCCGGAAGTGGATCAAGCATTGAAGCAGCACAAGCCAGACGTGGTGATCCTGAACACGGGCAGCGCTCTCATGAGCGGTTTTGAGGAGCATCCCATCATCATGGGCAAGCAAGACACACTGCAGGCCACTAAGGCAGCGCCCAATGCGGCCATCGTTGCCGTACACATGGATGTCGTGAACCACATGTCGCTCAGCCGTAAGGAATTACGCGCTTTTGTGCAAGAAAACAAAATTCAGGATCGGGTGATGATTCCTGAGGATGGTGAGTCCATGAAGTTCTGATGAAACAAGGCTGCCTAGAAATTTAGGCAGCCTCTCAGACTCTACAAATGACTTCATCGACCAAACACCTCAAGACTGCTTGCATTGCCTTTTACGGCATGACCACTTCCCTCCGTTCATTGCTCTGTCTCGGGGGTCTGCATAAATTTTAAAAGTGACGAGAAACCGACGGCCCAAAAGTCTGCTTTTGGCGATGCTGGAGGTCAGGTCAGAAGGTCCGGTTGTGCCGTTTACTACCGGTGCTGACCGGCAGCTTTGGGTCGAGTGCGGCCTTTGACATCAGGTAGATAGAACGCCACTTATGTCCAACAGGCCCCCACACCTGCGCCAGGTGTGGGGGCCTTTTTGATTGTTTGAGGAGACCACCACCCCCTACATCGGTCTACCACCCCCCCAAGCATTCTGTTTTTACGCCCCTGGGCCAGTTTGACGGCAGTGGGGCGCTTTGCCGAAGCCGTGGGCATCACCGAGTTCAATGTGGAGCTGTGACCGGTGAAAGCTTCAAGGCCAGTTGCAACATCCCCACTACGTCTGTCTCATCCTCATTGATCCACGTCCCATAGTGCTGGCGGATCATGTTGCCGTTGGTATGTCCCATCTGCTCGGCTATCCAGTCGATCGATACCACACCGGTGGTCAGCAACTGACTGGCGTAGGTGTGCCGGCATTGACCCGGTCCACGGTAACGCACGCCCGCGGCCAGCAAGTGCGCTTTGAAAAAACGTCGCGCACCACGAAGTCGCTAACATGCGGAAGCCCGCTTTTCGTGTTCAGGAAGACGAAGTGCAACTTCTGCTGACGCACCGTCTTGTTGTCCCGTTCGACGATCTCAACGGTTTCGCTTTCTTTGTGCGGTTCAACGCATCGATCTTCTGCAGGGCATCCCAGGCCGGTGCAATGAGAGAGTGGATTTGCCGCACAATGCGCGGGGTTCTCCAGTACCGACGTTTGCCCAAACACGTGTTATTTTTCTGCATGACAAACCCCTGCAGTTGCGATGGGGATTAGAGCAATTACGTCGATTAGCAAGGCAGTTGCTTGCGTCTACCAGCCTGTGGCCGGCGCTAAAACCAAATGGAGATGATATGGGACTGATCGATGTGCGACTTCGTAGAGCTGAACTCGACAATAATTACTGTCTTTTGTTGACCGCCAACAGCGTAGAAAAACAAGCGGTGAAAGCTGCGATGTCAGACTCATCAAAGGCTCATGTTGGCCAGGCTACCTCAGGGGCATATCTTGGATTCATCGGGAATTCCTTGGTTTTACACCTGTCAGGAGATTCGGGCACCTCACAAGATCGCTCAATCGGTCGAATCGCTAATGCCTTTCTGCGGAATGCCGAAATGCCCAAGCCTCGTTTGGTACTTCTTACCGGTTTTTGCTGGAGAAATCCTGCGAACACGCCGCCGGGAGTCCTGTTGATTAGCAATGAAGTCTGGTGCGCCAATGTGTCGCACGCCAAAGACGGCGAGCTTCAACCCCAAAGTCGTTGGCAGTGCAGCTCGGTAAGTATTGATGCCATTCAGGGCAAACGTTTGAAGTCCGACCTCACCAAAGCTGTGAATGTCGCAATTGGTCCTGTAGCGAGCGCTGAGATTCTATACCAAGATAGTCACCTTCGTGATCAGCTAGTGCAGATGCATCCAGCGCTCCGCGGTGGAGAGATGGAGGGTTTTGCATTCCTGTGTAATGACTTCCCTTGGCTTGTCGCCAAAGCGGCATCCGACGCTGGAGGGGATGCTTTTAATAGAGATCGCCAATTAGAAGCAGCCGAAATTGCTGCAAGCAACATTGCACCTTTGTTGCAATCCCTGGAGCGGGATGAATCAGTCTCACTGGAAGATTTCTCGCAAACAGGCGCTTTGAGGCACCTTCTCGAAGGTGAAACAATTGAGTTCAATGCCCAGGGACATAGTATTAACAAGTTGAACGACATACTCGACGGTGATTGGGGGGCGCAACTGGAGCACAAATTAAAACGTTACGCATCTCCGGACGGATATGGTGATGACTTCTTGCGTCACTGCGTTGATGGGCTACTGGAGCTCACTCAAAATGCAATTCGTCATGGTCGTGCGAACAAAGTAATTATCAGCTTTTCATCTTCCAGCATCACCTTGCGGGATGACGGAGACATCTTTGAGCCGAGGTCACTGTTGCAGGGTGGGAGGGGTGGAGCGCGAGCATTGAAACGATTCTTGGCCTATGAAGAGTCGGGGTTGGTCGAATTCAGAGCGTCAAGCGACAAAAACGGGAATATTTATGAGATCGCGCTACCGCTTGCACACGCGGAGTTGGATACGGCTCGTCAAAATTGCGGTGTGAGGATTCAGGACGGTGTAATTGGTGTTTCGTATGGACGGCCCGCCATCGTAGATTTCGCGCCTACCTGTACGACCTTGTATTTGGACGCGACGCGATTACGCATGAGTTCGCGAAAATTTGTTCTCGCGGACGAGATCAAGCGTCTAGTTGGAGCAGGCAAGAGGATCTACGTTGGATGTGGAAATGCAGACGATGTGAGCTTCTACAAGGAAGAATTTTGCGCGTTTGACGAATCTCAGGTAGTGGTATTTCTTGACTCCAAATTACCTCCTCGTTTGTGGTGAATAAACGGACAGAGGTAAAAAGTGCGGGGAATTCACGATGAAGCAGGCTGAGCTGGAGAAAGTCCACGTAGAAATCGTCAAGCTGATGGCTGAGCAGCGCAAGCTGAATGCCGAGGCTGGAAAGATGACCCATGAGACCTTTTGGTATCCGGTCGCTGTAGCGACCGGGTTGATTGGCACGGTGGCGACCGTCACGACGGTGCTGGTCAAGCTGCTCTGAGATCTGCTGTCGCGAGCCACGAACGATTGCCACGCCCCCTCGAACGGACCACGTTGCCGGCGCTTGAGGCGCTGGCTCAGCATTTGTCGACATTGCCTTAAATTCCTGTCCGGGTTTCGCAGGAAGCGGCGTCGGCCATTCGTCGGTCGGTTGTAAATCTGAATAACAAGTCCGGTAATGACCGGCTAGTCTCGAAAGCTTGGTGGTCGATATGTTTCAGGCAAATAGGGCTTGCCGGTGTCGATCCCGCATTTGAGAGGGGCGAAAAGATGGCTGATCCGTATATCGAAGACGACGGTGCTGAATTTCCGATCAACAATTGCGTGCGGTGTGGCCAGTCGGAATATGTGGTGGCTTACGGTGACGACGAGGTCAAACTCGACAAAATGAAATCCATTGCGCCCCGAGGGCCCAAGGCGAAATTTTTGCCAAAGGTAGCGGCACGGGTCAGGAAGTAGTCAGTCACTCACAGACCCCGTCATCGAGCGGGGTTTTTTATGCCCGGATGTTTTTTTTCGTGCGTGTTTTTTTTCACAAACTTTTCACACCGCCTTACGTAGTCTCAGCTCATCCGTTAGAAAGCAACACCTGGCCCGTCTCCCCAGCGGGCTTTTTTTTGCCTGTCATAAAACCTTTTCCGTAAACGCTGTCCAAACGTCGCCACTGGCGAGGTCGGGGCCGTGTGCCTGGACTTTCTCGCCGCTAAAGCATTCAATCCCGACCCTTCTGATTTCCCCCTTTTTTTGAGGTTCTTGTCATGCGTTTAACTCTGCCTGCTCTGGTTTTGGGGCTTCTGGTTGCTCAAGGTGCAATGGCTGCAGGCGACGGCACTGCCGCGCTGGGTGGCGGTCTGGGTGGCGCGCTGGGCAATGTGGTCGGCCAAAGCATGGGCGGCAGCACGGGCGCGGCGATTGGTGCCGGTGTCGCGGGCGCAGCCGGCAGTGCTGTGGCGGCCCGCAAAGGCAGCCGCACAAAAGCCGCGATCGGCGGCGGTGTCGGTGCCGCGGGCGGTTCGGTGATCGGCAATAGCCTGGGCGGCAAGACTGGCTCAACCATTGGCGCAGGCTTGGGCGGTGCACTCGGCGGCGGCGTGGGCAGCAATTTGGCCAAAGGTCACAAGCGTCACTGATGCTGATCGATCAGCGCAAAAGCCCGGCTAATGCCGGGCTTTTTGTATCTACCTGTTTCTGGTCTGCAGATATTGAAACTTAAGTGGTCCAAACGTCATCGCTGACCGGATTCAGTGGGGGCAGGTGCTAGACTCCGCTCATCCGCAGCGCGTTCTTTCCTTCCGATGCGGAATTAGAGGTTCATATCATGCGTTTGACATTGTCCACGTTGGTTCTGGGACTTTTGGTCGCTCAAGGTGCGATGGCTGCCGGTGATGGCACCGCTGCAGTTGGCGGTGGTATCGGTGGTGCGTTGGGTAATGTGGTCGGCCAGCAAATGGGCGGCAGCACAGGGGCAGCGATTGGCGCAGGTGTCGGCGGTGCGGCGGGCAGCGCAGTTGGCGCGCCCAAAGGCAGTCGTACCGCCGCAGCCGTTGGCGGTGGTTTGGGCTCGGCCGGTGGCTCGGTGATTGGTAACAGCCTCGGCGGTTCGACCGGTTCCACGATTGGCGCAGGCTTGGGCGGTGCTGCTGGCGGCGCGGTGGGTAACAACCTGGGCACCGACAGCGGCGGCTCTCATTCCGGTAGCGGTCACAAACACAAGCATAAGAACAAGCACAAGAACAAACATCGCTAACCCGATATCGAATGACATAAAACCCGGCCCCGTGCCGGGTTTTTCGTGTCCGGGAGCAGGCTTCCGGAACGTTTAAACGCAGGGTGCCTCGAACTACATACACCCCGATAAAGTTGAGAGGTTTGCCATGACTCCTGAAACCGAAGGCACGGAGGAAAAAGGCCCGAGCGGGCTGCCGTTTATCAATGATCCGGGAAATGAAGATCCGGGATCACTCATGGATGACGCGACGGTGCCGCTTAATGATGCCGATGATGCGGGCGATGTGGGGCAGACAGAGTATGAAGACGAGGATGTGGATGAGGACGAGCAATAGTTGGGTTTCTGACCACTGCTACCGATCGTCTCCTTGATCGAACTGCCTGCGTGAGGGTGTCATCGAAATTTCAGGACCTGTTCAGGTCCATTGAGAGGTGCGTGTTATGGATGCTGACCTGAAAGACTCCGACTTTGATGACACCCCTGAATACCCGCTGCCATCGCCTACCGATTCGCTGAGTCGTGACCAGCGTCCGCCGGATGATGAGGAGGGTGTGGAGCAGGTGCCTGGCGCTGATGACGAGATCACTGACACTGACGTTGAGGCACTCCCCGATGAACCGGACATTGTGGAAAAGGACGGACCTCGTGAACCAAGTTGATTTGGACTGATATATGCCGTCGTAGTTAAAGTGGCAAACAAGAAGCGATACCTGCGGGTCCGCTTGCAACTCGCTTTACACTGAAGGAGTGCAATTTAATTAATTTTCTAAGAAGGAGTGCAATTTAGTTAATCTTCTAAAATGTCCGACTCTATCCACCGCATAAAAAAGGCTTTTTGCTCTTCAGGATCATTTGTTAGATTACTATCCTCGTAGTCAAATATATTAACTACATCACTCCGTAATGCATGTTTTCCAAGTGACAGTTCATAAGCTTTTACGCCTAGTGTCATCTGTGAAGACATGCTAGAAGGATGCACATTAATTTTTGCACCTTTACACAGAAAGGCTATGTCAAAATGCTCTTGTCTAATACGGCCTAAACATTCGTAAAAGTCGCTCCCTGAATACAATTTTTGATATCCGTCCTCCATGATAAAAGTAATAGACAGATTTTTTGAGTTGCAAAGTAATTTCGCCTTTTGTCGCTTTCCATCTCTGATAATTACGATCTCTACTCGATCCACTTTCTATCTCCTGTTTGGATTTAAGGCTGTGTGACTTGTAGGGCGACCATTCGCATCAACGGGTGTGGCCCCCAGGATGTCTTCCTTTTTTACCCCGCCTTGAATTGCTACCTCTCGCTCGCTACCATACTTATATTTTTTTCCCAGTTCCTTCGCTAGATCTCGACCCGGGATAAGTCTAATGGTGTACAAAAAACCGCGTCGCATGGCGAATTTCGTTGCAAAGTCGATTCCTACTTCTCTATCAGGGGTGGTGCTAACAAAGTTGCTTGGAGGTTTGGCACTGTCAAGCGAGTGAAGGAGTAAATCATCGCTGGTGCCTTTCGGTTTAAATCCTTCTTCAAAGATCTCATCCGGGTGACGGGCGTCACCACGGTACAAATATTTTTCCTCTGGATATGAAGGCAGCTGTACGTCCCCCTCGTCAACGGACACCGTCCCCGCCGGATCCTCAACCCCCTCAACCCCCTTGCACTTCCCCGCCCCCGGACACTCACTCAGCCCCAACGGATCGACCCACCCCGTCGGACTCAACGTATACCGATACTGATTCAACCCGCCCGCCAGCCCACTCGGATCCGGCGTCAGATACCGTCCGACATCCGGCTGGTAGTACCGATGCCGGTTGTAGTGCAGGCCGCTTTCGGCGTCGAAGTATTGCCCTTGAAAACGCAGCGGCTGGTCGAGGATCTGGTGGGTATCGCGGTTGAGGCGGGTGAGGCGGCCGTAGGCGTTGTACTGGGCGGCCCAGATGATGTCGCCGCTGTAATCGGTCAGTTCTTGCGGGGTGCCGAGGTGGTCGAGTTGGTAGTAGAACGGGCAGGCGTTGCGCGGGCCTTTGCCGTCGAGCATGGCCAATGGGCGGAAGCTGCCGGGTTCGTAAACGTAGCTGCGGTAATGCTCGCGGCTGCTTTCGGCGACGAGGTTGTCGCCCTGCCAAAAGAATTCGGTGACTTTGCCATCGACGGTCTTGGCGATGCGGCGGCCGAAAGCATCGTAGCGGTAGGTCGCGCGGCTGCCATTTGGCAGGGTGACGCCGATCAGCCGATGTTGGCAGTCGTACCGGTATTCGGTGACAAGTTTTTGCGCCGTGCCGCGGCGCTCCCGGATGAGGTTGCCGAAAGCGTCGTAATCGTAATGGCGGTCGCCTTGCATCGACAGGCGATTGCCATTAACGGCAATCGGGCCGGGGCGATCCTGCATGAGCACGTTGCCCGCCGGATCGTGGGCGAAACTTTCCGGTTGATGGTCTCGGGAGTGGCGGACGCGGATCAGGCGATCCAGCGGGTCGTAGTGATAGTTGCGCTGGCCGTGGCGGGTGTCGGCGATGCTGTCGAGATTGCCGTTGGCGCTGTAGGCATAGTCGCGGCGATACAAAGAATGTTGCTGTTGGCTTACAGCGTGGGCCTTGAGTCGCCCTTGATCGTCGTACTGATACTCGCTGAATAGCAGGCCCTGTTGGCGGTTCTGCTCGCGACCGGCGAAAAAGGTGTGCGAGGTCAGCCGGGTGCCGTTCAGGTCGATCGCCGTCAGGGCGCCGCCCCTGGCATGGTGATAGACGAGCTTGCTTGCGTCCGGCAGGCGCATCCGGTTGAGTCGGCCGCAGGCATCGTAGCCATAACGCAACGTGCCCCAACCCTGATGTTCGGTTACCAGCCGGTCGTGTGAGTCGTAGGCAAATTCGAGCGGGTGATCGTGACCGTCGTCGACGCTGACCAGCCGGCCCAGGCTGTCATAGCGGTATTCGACATTGACACCGTCCGGCAGTGTCTTGACCAGCAACCGTCCGGTTGAATCTCGTTGATACGCGCTGACTCGTTGTGAGCCGTCGTCACCAAACTCGGTTTTCTCTCGCAGATGGCCATTGAGGTCATAGGCATACGCGGTGCGTCGGCCGTCGAATCCGGTTTCCTGTCGGATCAATCCATTGGGCGTGTAGGCCAGCTGATATTTTTCGCCGGATTCGTTCTCAATCTCGGTCAGCAACAGACGCGCGTTGTCGTAGCGGTAACGCAGTTGTGTTCCATCGGGATTGATCCGCCGGCTGATCAGGTGCAGATCGTCGGCGTATTCAAAACGCGTGACTTGGCCCAGCTCATCGCGTTCGGCGGTGACCTTGCCGTAGGCGTTGTAGCTGAGGGCGCGACGGGCGCCTGTGGGAAATGTCGTCTGGATCAGTCGTCCAACGGCATCCCATTGGTAACGGGTGACGGCGCCGTGTGCGTCCTGACGGGCCGTCTGTCGCCCAAACACGTCGTATGAAAAACGACGCTGACCGCCCTCTGGCAGCGTCTCTTCGGTCAACTGCCCCAAAGCATTGCGGACAAACAGATGTCGGCTGTTGTCGGGAAAACGGATGGACAGCAACTGACCGTTTTTCTGGTAGTGATAGTGAGTGACCTGACCTTGCGGATCAGTCGCCTCGGTGACGTCACCCTGAGCATTGCGCTGATATTTCCAGACCGCGGTGCCACGATGCCGCGCATGCAGGAAGCCGTTTCGATACTCGTAGGACGTTGGCTCACCTTCTGAAGGAATCAGCGCCGTCAGCCGTCCAACTTCGTCGTAGCGGTATTCGGTCACGGCCCCGAGCGGATCCTGCTCGGTGATCAGCCGACCCTTATCGTCGTAGGCCTTGCGCGACTCGCCCCCTTCCGGATCGACCCTGAGCACCAGTCGCGCACGGTTGTCGTGCTGGTAAATTTCTTCGCTGCCATCGACGCTCTTAACCTGGACACTACCGTTGTCGTCCCAGACATATCGCGTATCCATCTGCGTAAACGACGCCCAATGTCGGACGCATCGCGCAGCCTTGCCGGACCTTTCCCACTCCCAGAAAAAGCTCGCGCCACCCGCCAGTTGACGCTGCAAAATGACGTGCTTTTCGTCGTAGTCGTAACGTTCGCTTTCGCCGAGGGCATTGGTCGCTTCGATCAGGCGATGACAGGCGTCGTAGCGGTAGGTGATCAGTGTCTGTTCTGTGCGCCACGCGTCTTCCAGCGTGTCGGCTGGATGGAAGCTCTGATACTCGACGGCGGCGAGATGGCGGCGGTCATAGCGCAATCGCAGCGAACGGCCCGCGCCATTGTCGAGGCGCATGATTCTGTCGGCCGTGTCGCGCTGCACCGTCAGACGATTGCCATAAATGTCGCTGATTTGGGTCAGTCGGCCTGTACGAAAGTGGTAAAAGCGCGCTACTTCGCCGGCCGGTGCAAGGATCAGTTCTTCTGGTTCATCCCCCAGATAAATCGCCGCCCGCGACAGACTGTTGTGAATGACGGGTCGCTCTCTGTCTGGCAGGGGGAAAGTGGTTCGGCGGTTTTCGTGATCGATCCAACTGACGTTTTCGCCATCTATTTCCAGGCGATGCGCGAGCGAGTGGCTCCAGCCAAACCCAAGCCCGCCGTCGATCTCCACGGCACTGGTGCGGTACACGCGGGTGAAGTCGAACGGCAACACCCCATCAAGGGAGCCATCGATCAAAGTCAGCAGTTCTTCGCCGGTGACCATCGACACCGGACAGCCGTTGGTGGCGGTGTTGTCTGCCGACTCGACGCTGTCGCCATTGGGATTTTTCGCCGGGGCGGAGGCATCGTCGCGATGCTCCACGCGGCTGAGGCGGGTCATGGGGGCGGACTTGTCGCGGGCGAGGGCGACGGGATTGCTCACCTCCACAACCGCTGACTCACCGGCGCTGATGCGCAAGGGAACGGTCGGTGCAGGATTGATCGGGACATTCCGCGCGCTCACCACCAGTGGTTTGAGCGTGTTCGCGTGATTGCCCAGATCAGAGCCAGCGGCGAGCCCGGCCAGTCGCACGCTCGCCGTCGCCAGCCATTGGCGGGCCCGGACCGACTTGACCTTGCCCAGCACTTTGGCGCTGATGCCGACGGTTAGGCCTGCAGGACCCGAGACGCACGCCAGCAGGAAACCGATCAGTATCTCTGTGCGAATTTCCGCCACCACCTCAGCGATGTACTGCGGTGGCAACATCCGCAGCCAAGTGGTGAAGGCGGCAAGGTGGATAAACATCAACGGTTCATCGCTCAACACCAGCAGCATGTTGGCGATGGCGTCGGTCGAAGCGTTCAGCAACGTCGCGAGCTCAACGTCCGTCAGGTACTCAAGCAGTTTTTCGCTGTTGGCTTGCAGGTCCGCCATCAGCGCGTAAAGCTGTTTCACGTCATCCCACAAACCGTGCAGCGACTGTTCGAAACCTGTCCAGTCAGCCCGTTGCAACAGGCCATAGCGCTCAGTGAACCCAGCCTCGGAAAAATCCGCCCATAGCGGCTGAAATTCGCCCGTCCACTCGCCGCGTAACCACTGTTCAAGCGCGTCGATCACGCTCTGATAAGAGGCGTAAAGCGCCTTGACGTGAGCGGTGGAAACAGTGGGGAAGAAGGTGATGCGGTAACTCTGTCCGCGCCCGCATTCGGGGATTTCGAGGATGCCGCTGGGGCCAATGAATTTATGAATCGGCTCGCCGAAGGTCGACACACCGTTGTCCTCGGCCAGCAAGGGTTCGAGCATCACCGGCGTATCGCCAATCGGCACGAAGCGTGCGGCTTCGAACATGTGCACAAGGGTCAAGGACCCGCTGGCAGGGCATGTGGCGAGGGTCGAGCTGACGGAGGCGGTGGAATTCTTCGGTGCGCTCAACCGGACTTCGTTTCCGACCTTAAACACCTGCTCGACACCCAGCGCCGAACCGGTCCAGAAATTTTCCGCCCAGCTGTCGTAGTCGTTGAGGCAGAGACGAAAATCGCCAATCAACCCGTCGACGTTCGGGTGCCTGGGGTTCATGGCAGCAACCACCAGCCGACCGATGGCGTTGTTCAAGGCCAGAACCTCGACAGGTTTGAACATTCGCAGTCCCTCGCGCGGATCGATTTGAATCGCGAGACTTTGCGGGGGATCAACAAGGAAAGAAGTCGGGAAAGGAGGTGTTTGGTGTAGGGCGAATCGCTAAATCATGAAAAACAGCTTCGGCACCGGTTTGATCGCCGTCCGGAGATTGCCCGTTGCTCTATGTCAGGCGGTCTCGTTATGCTGCTGAAACCTTTAATCAAATCCGCGACTCGTTTCCACTTGAGTCCGCCGGGATGTCATTAAAAACGGATCAGACCCGATGAATGCACCGCTGAAAGAGTTCGGCCCGATCAAAGCCGTGATTTTCGACATGGACGGCTTGCTGCTGGACACCGAGGGCATTTACACCGAAGTGACGTCCATGATTGTCGGGCGTTATGGCCGGACCTTCGACTGGAGCGTCAAACAGAACATCATCGGTCGCGGCGCGGGTGATCTGGCGCGTTATGTGGTCGAGGCGCTGGAACTGCCGATCACTGCCGAAGAATTCCTGAGGATTCGCGAGCCGCTGATGCGCGAGCGTTTTCCCACGGCGCTGGCGATGCCTGGCGCCGAGGAACTGGTTCGGCATTTGAAGGCCAACCATATTCCGATTGCGGTGGGCACCAGTTCTTCGCGGCAGTCGTTCGGCCAGAAAACCACCTTGCACCGCGACTGGTTTGCGCTGTTCGATTTTGTCGTGACGGCCGATGACCCTGAGGTCGGCGCGGCGAAACCGGCGCCGGACATTTTTCTCACTGCGGCGCGGCGTCTGGGCGTTGCGCCTGAAGATTGTCTGGTATTCGAAGATTCACCGTTTGGTGTGACGGCGGCGAAAGCGGCGGGGATGAGGGCGATTGCGATTCCCGACGCGGCGATGGCTGACGAAAAATACGCACACGCCGATGGCATTCTTCGTACGCTGAAAGCGTTCACGCCGAGTGCCTGCGGTTTGCCAGCGCTCGAATGGGCGTAACGTTTATTAATGTGGGAGCGAGCCTGCTCGCGAAAGCGGCAGTCCATTCAACATGAATGTGACCGATAGATTGCTTTCGCGAGCAGGCTCGCTCCCACATTTAGTTTGGTGTTAACGGGATCAGGCGCCGAAACCGCCGTCGATGGTCAGGCTCGCCCCAGTGATGTAACCCGCTTCCGGGCCCACCAGGTACGCAACAAAACTGGCGATTTCTTCTGCTTTGCCGTACCGACCCACTGCCATCAGCGGGATCAGGCTTTCGGCGAAGTCGCCGCTGGCCGGGTTCATGTCGGTGTCCACCGGGCCCGGTTGCACGTTGTTGATGGTGATGCCGCGAGGGCCGAGGTCGCGGGCCAGGCCTTTGGTCAGACCGACCAGCGCCGCTTTGCTCATGGCATACGGGCCGCCACCGGCGAAGGGCATGCGGTCGGCATTGGTGCTGCCGATGTTGATGATGCGACCGCCTTCGGTCATGTGCTGGGCGGCAGCCTGGGTGGCGATGAAGACGCTGCGCACGTTGATGGCCAGTGTCTGGTCGAAGTCTTCCAGTTTGAAATCTTCCAGCGGGGCAACGGCCAGTACGCCGGCGTTGTTGACCAGGATGTCCAGGCGGCCGAAGGCTTTGACGGTGGCGCTGACGGCGTTGCGAATGGCGTCGGCGTCGGCGCTATCCGCCTTGATCGCCAGCGCTTTGCCGCCATTGGCCGTCAGGCTGTTTTGCAGTTCTTCGGCTTTGGCCGTGGAGCTGACGTAGGTGAAGGCAACGGTTGCGCCTTCAGCGGCCAGGCGTTTGACGATGGCGGCGCCGATGCCGCGGGACCCGCCTTGAATCAAAGCCACTTTACCGCTGAGGTTCTGAGTAGTCATGTTGATCTCCAAAGTCCCGAGGCGAGATGTCTCGGTTGATGGAGCCTAGTATCGATTGCGCATTACACGCTGAGTAGCCGGTAATTGCGATAGTCTGTGTAAACCAAAAGTTTATAGTGGCGCTTATGGAAACCTTCAGCAGTATCGAATGCTTCGTGCGCAGCGCCGAGGTCGGCAGCTTTGCCGAAGCAGCGCGCCGCCTCAGCCTGACCCCGGCGGCGGTGGGCAAAAGCGTGGCAAAACTGGAGGCCAGGCTCGGTGTGCGCCTGTTCCAGCGCAGTACTCGAAGTCTGACGCTGACCGAGGCGGGCCAGCTGTTTCTCGGCGAAGTCAGTTCCAGCCTGCACACGATCCAGAATGCCGTGGCCAATCTGGCGAGCGCCGAGGGCCGGCCAGCGGGAACGTTGAAGGTCAGCATGGGCACGGTGTTCGGAAGGTTGTACGTGGTGCCGCTGCTCGGAGAGTTTTTGCGGCGGTTTCCGGCGATCAATCCGGACTGGCATTTTGACAACCGTCAGGTTGACCTGATCGCGCAGGGTTTTGATGCGGCGATTGGTGGTGGCTTCGAACTGCCTCAGGGCGTAGTGGCGCGCAAACTGACGCCTGCACATCGGGTGCTGGTGGCTTCTGCGCACTACCTGGCGGAGCGTGAGGCGATTGCCGGGCCGGATGACCTCAAGCATCACGACGGCATTCTGATTCGCTCGCCGCAAACGGGGCGCGTCCGTTCCTGGCAATTGACCAGCCGCACTCAGCAGCACAGTCCACTGACGCTCAGGACGCGAATGACCATGAGTGATTCAGAAGCGGCGTGCGCCACTGCGGTTCAGGGATTGGGGATTGCGCTGGTGAGCATGCCGTTCGCGGTGGGGTATCTGGAGGCGGGGACGTTGCAGCGGGTGTTGCCGGACTGGTACGTCGATGATGGCAACATTTCCATTTACTACGCCGAGCACAAGTTGTTGCCGGGAAAGACGCGGGCGTTTGTGGATTTTGTGATTGAGCAGTTTGCGGAGCGGGGGTTGGGGCAGCGGTTTAGTGCGGTTTGAGGCTGTCTTCGAACCGAGTCGCGGGCTTCGCGAGCAGGCTCGCTCCCACAGGGTTGATGTCGCGCCACGATGATGTGTTCGACGCGAATCCTGTGGGAGCACCTGTCTTGACCCTGCCATTCGGTACCGTCACGCAGCATGGCATTCAGTCTGATCAGTAGTATTCGCGAGCAGGCTCGCTCCCGGATTTACAGGGTAGAACGTTACGCCTTGGATTTACTGATGATATTCCCCGCATGCAGCCCGCATTCTTTCTGCGTCGCCTCTTCCCACCACCAGCGGCCTTCGCGTTCGTGCTGGTTCGGCAGCACCGGGCGGGTGCACGGTTCGCAGCCAATGCTGATGAAACCGCGTTCATGCAGGCTGTTGAATGGCAGTTCGAGCATGCGGATGTAACCCCAGATCTCTTCACTGGTCATTTGCGCCAGCGGGTTGAATTTGTACAGGGTGCGTTCCGGGGTGGAGAAAGCCGTATCGATTTCCAGTACCGCAACGGCGCTGCGGGTGCCAGGGCTCTGGTCCCGGCGCTGGCCGGTGGCCCAGGCTGTCACGCCCGAGAGCTTGCGGCGCAGCGGCTCGATCTTGCGGATGCCACAGCATTCGCCGTGGCCGTCCTTGTAGAAACTGAACAGGCCTTTTTCCTTCACGAATGGTTCAAGTTTCGTGTAGTCCGGTGATACCAGTTCAATGTCGATCTTGTAGTGCTCACGCACTTGATCGATGAAGCGGTAGGTCTCGGGGTGCAGACGCCCGGTGTCGAGGCTGAACACCTTGACGTTCTTGTTCAGCTTCCAGGCCATGTCCACCAGCACCACATCCTCGGCGCCGCTGAAAGATATCCACAGCTCATCGCCGAACTCGGCAAACGCGAGTTTCAGGATGTCCTGGGCGGATTTATTGGCATAGGTCGTGGCGAGTTCCACGACGTCGAACGTTGGGCTCATCAGGGCGGCTTCCTACAGGTCGGTGGCGCTGGGCGCTCTATATGGGCCAGATGGTAACAAAATCCCGAGGCGCCTGGCGCGCCCTCTGCGTTGCGCAGGCCCGCACGAGTCGCTAGAGTTCGGCAGTCTTTTTGCTCGCTCGACTCAATAATCACTACAAATGGGAGTGTCTTGTGGAAATTGCCTGTCTGGATCTTGAAGGTGTACTGGTCCCGGAAATCTGGATCGCGTTCGCCGAAAAAACCGGGATCGAATCCCTCAGGGCCACCACCCGGGACATTCCCGACTACGACGTGCTGATGAAGCAGCGCCTGCGGATTCTCGACGAGCACGGCCTGAAGCTCACCGACATCCAGGAAGTGATCGCCACGCTCAAGCCGCTGGAGGGCGCCGTCGAGTTCGTCAACTGGCTGCGCGAACGCTTTCAGGTGGTGATCCTGTCGGACACGTTCTACGAGTTTTCCCAGCCGCTGATGCGTCAGCTGGGCTTTCCGACGTTGCTCTGCCATCGTCTGATTACCGACGATTCCGGGCGGGTGACGAGCTATCAATTGCGTCAGAAAGATCCGAAGCGGCAGTCGGTTCTTGCGTTCAAGAGCCTGTATTACCGGGTGATTGCGGCGGGGGATTCCTACAACGATACGACGATGCTGGGTGAAGCGGACGCAGGGATTCTGTTCCATGCGCCGGACAATGTGATCCGCGAGTTCCCGCAGTTTCCAGCGGTGCATACGTTTGAGGAGTTGAAGCAGGAATTCATCAAGGCCTCTAACCGCGCGTTGAGCCTATAGCCCCATACCCCGTAGGAGCTGCCGCAGGCTGCGATCTTTTGACTCTATTTTTTTAAAGACAAGATCCAAAGATCGCAGCCTTCGGCAGCTCCTACAGGTTTTTCAGGGTATCGAGCAGCACTTTCACTTTGGTGATCGATTCCTGATATTCGGCTTCCCATTCGGAATCGGCGACGATGCCGCCGCCGCCCCAGCAACACACCTGCCCATCTTTCACCAGCAAACTGCGGATCGCAATCGAGCTGTCCATCTCGCCGCGCACGTCCAGATACAGCAACGAACCGCAATACAAGCCACGCCGGGTCGGTTCCAGTTCATCAATGATCTGCATCGCACGAATCTTCGGCGCGCCGGTAATCGAGCCACCGGGGAAGCTGCCGGCGATCAGGTCCAGCGCATCGCGGTCATCCGCCAGTTCACCGGTCACGCTGCTCACCAGATGATGCACGTTCGGGTAACTTTCCAGGCTGAACAACTCCGGCACCTGCACCGAGCCGATGCGGCAAGTGCGGCCGAGGTCGTTGCGCAGCAAATCGACGATCATCAGGTTTTCCGCACGGTCCTTCGGGCTGGCCAACAATTCGGCGGCGTTCGCTGCATCTTCGGCAGCGGTCAGGCCGCGAGGGCGCGTGCCTTTGATCGGGCGGGTTTCCACATGACGGTTGCTGACTTTGACGAAGCGCTCCGGCGACAGGCTCAGCACTGCTCCGCCTTCGGGCAAGCTCTGGAAACCGGAGAACGGTGTCGGGCACGCAGCGCGCAACGCGCAGTAAGCGGCCCATGGATCGCCCGCGCATTCGGCGCGGAAGCGCTGGGCGAAGTTGACCTGGTAACAATCGCCGGCCTGAATGTAGTGATGAATCCGTTCTATCGCCTGGCGATACTCGTCAGCGCTGAGGTCGGCGCTCATCGGCGCTTTCAGTTTGAACGGCTCGATCGGTTCAACCCCGGGCTGACTGAACAGCGCAATCAAACGGTGACGTTCGCTGCCGCTCAGCGACGGGTGGAATACCAACTGACTGGTCGCCACCTGGTGATCGCTGATCAACGCCCAGTCGTACAAGCCGAAACGCGCATCGGGCAACTGCAGATCGTCCCGCGCCTGGCTCGGCAGGTGTTCCAGATGCCGACCGAAGTCGTAGCTCAGGTAACCCATCAGGCCGCCGGCGAAGGGCAGATCAAACGGGACAGTCGCTTTACCGAGTCGTGTCAGAGTGTCGCGCAGGCGTTGCAGGAAATGGCCGCCACTTTCGTCAGGCTTGACTGTCAGTTGCTCGATTGGCCAGGCGCTGAGCACATCATAGCGACCGCGATCGGCAGTCGGCCGGCCACTGTCGAGCAACACGGCGCCGGGGGCATGACGAATGGCCGCGAAATAGTCGGCGGGGTTAGCGCGATAAGGTAGCGGGTGTACGGAGCAGGTCAGCATGGGCGGGGCGGATCAGCCATCGAGGCGGGGTGGCGATTGTAGTCTTCTCCGGGAATTGGGCCTAGAGGGGATGTCGTTGTCGGGCAAGTTGGGAGTCACTAGTGAGACATTTGTGGCGAGGGGATTTATCGGATTGCCGCACCACCCCGTTGGACTGCGCAGCAGGCCTGATTCTGGGGCCGCTGCGCAGCCCAACGGGGATAAATCCCCTCACCACAAGTCAGCCCTCAACCGGTGGAATATGCCCGAACATTTCCTGCACGAACGCCACGCGTTCTTCAACGGTTTCGGTCACGCCGCGAGCCTTTAGCTCATCCAGCCGGGCTTCGACCGCGTGGGTTCGCAACGTCAGTCCGCAATCATTGGCAATCTGGATGTTCAACCCCGGCCGGGCGTTGAGCTCGAGAATCAGCGGGCCTTTCTCCTGGTCCAGCACCATGTCGACACCGATATAGCCCAGCCCGCACAGCTCGTAGCAGCCGGCGGCGAGTTTCATGAAGCCGTCCCAGTAGGGCAATTGCACGCCGTCTACCGCGTTGGTGGTGTCCGGATGTTTAGTGATGATGTTGTTCAGCCAGGTGCCGCGCAGGGTCAGGCCGGTGGCGAGGTCGACACCGACGCCGATGGCGCCCTGGTGCAGGTTGGCCTTGCCGCCGGACTGGCGGGTCGGCAAGCGCAGCATCGCCATTACCGGATAGCCCATCAGCACGATGATGCGAATGTCCGGTACACCTTCGTAGCTGATGCTTTTGAAGATCTGGTCGGGGATCACGCGGTATTCGATCAGCGCGCGGTCACGATGACCGCCCAGGGAATACAGGCCGGTGAGGATGCTCGAGACATGGTGCTCGATTTCCTCATGGCTGATGATCTTGCCGGACACCGTGCGATAGCGCCCCTCGAACCGGTCGGCCACCACAATAATGCCATCGCCACCGGCGCCCTGGGCCGGTTTGATCACGAAATCGCTGCGGCCGCCGATGATCTCGTCGAGCTTGTCGATTTCCTTCTCGGTGGAAATTACGCCATACAGTTCCGGCACATGAATGCCGGCGGTGATCGCGCGTTCCTTGGTGATGATCTTGTCATCGACAATCGGGTACAGGCTGCGCTTGTTGTACTTGAGCACGTAGTCCGCGTTGCGCCGATTGATCCCCATGATGCCCCGGGCTTCCAGGGCCTTCCAGGTTTTCCAGAAGCCGAACATCAGGCGTCAGCCTTCTTCAGGAAAGCCTTGAAGCGCACCAGTTCAGTCAGGCGGTAACCGCGATAACGCCCCATCGCCAGCATGAAGCCCACCAGAATCAGCAGGATCGCCGGGAAGGTGAACACGAAGTACACCAGTTCCGGCACGCTCATGATCAAGTGCGCCAGGGAGGCGGCGAACAGCGTGCCGATGGCCACCTTCATCGCATGCCCGGAACCGCGTTCTTCCCAGGTGATCGACAGGCGTTCAATGGTCATGGTCAGAATCACCATCGGGAACAGCGCCACGGACAAGCCGCGTTCCAGGCCGAGCTTGTGGCTGAACAGGCTGATCGCCGCAATCAACACCACCACGAACGTCAGCACCACCGACAACCGCGGCAGCATTTGCAACTTCAGGTGCTCAAGGTAGGAGCGCAGTGACAGCCCCAGCGCCGTGATGACGGTGAACAGCACGATGCCAAACCCCAGCTGGGTTTCACGGAAGGCCAGGGCGATCAGCACCGGGGTGAAGGTGCCGAGTGTCTGCAAGCCGATCAGGTTGCGCAGGATCAGGATCACCAGCACGCCGATCGGGATCATCACCATGATCATGAACGTCTGCTGGGTTTGCAGTGGCAAGCCGTACAGCGAGTACTCGAGGAAATTGGCGTCGGTGTTTTCGTCGGTCAGCTTGGCCAGGCGAATCGCGTTCATTTCACTGTTGTTCATACTGAACGTGACATTGGCTTTCTTGCCGCCATCGACGGTGATCAGGTTTTCGTCGCCGGTCCACCACAGCAGGCGGTCGGTGGGCAGACCTTGCTCGCCGGTTTCCGGGTTGAAGTAGAGCCAGTCTGCGCCGTTGAAACTGCGCAGCCAGAGTTCAGGAGTTTGCGGCTGGTCGGCAACCAGACGAATGGTATGGACCTTTTCCACCGGCACGTGGGCGATGGACAGCACCAGTTCAACGATCTTGGCTTTGTGCCCGCTGGACGGATCGCCGGCCAGTAACAGCTTCACGTTGTCGTCATTGACATTGTTGACCCGCTTGATCGCTTCGCCGATGAAGGTTTCGACGTCGGCAGAGTGTTGGCGGATCGGCGCGAGCAAGGCTTCGGCGGCGACTTTTTCCGCGCCTTCGACGGCGATGCTGTCGCGGAAGGTCGGGCCTTTGACCTTGGATTTTTCGCCGGTGTAGCGTTTGGTCAGCACCAGGCGGTAATAAAGGGTCTGGTTGCCCTTGGCCCGACGTGCCGACCAGGTGACCTTGCGGTTGCCGTCGACACGGTTCACGGCGACGCCGTAGTTATTGGAGATGAAACTCTCGTTGAGGCTGACGTAATCGCGGCTCAGCGGTGGCACGAACATCTGGATCTTGACCGGGTCCTTGCTACTGGCGACGAACTCGACCTTGGCGTCGATGTTCCACAAGTCGTCGGTGGCGTCTTCGGTCACGGGAATGCCGAGCACGAAAATCTGATAGGCCGTAACTGAAATGCCCAGCACCACCAGGATGGCGATCAGCATTTTCAGATGAAGGGTAAGAGCGCGCATTGGAATTACTCTGCGGTATGTGCGTCGGTGGCGCAGGCGGGTTTGCCAGCAGCGTATTTAAGACTTGGGTCGACCAGCGCATCAAAGCGTTTGAGCGCTTCGGAGCCGATCAGGAGCGGATATTGGAAAGCGCTTCGGTCAGTTAGGTTCACTTCGATGCTGCGTAATGCCGAACCCATGCAGATATCCAGCTCGATCACCGGACGGGCGGTGTACTTCTTGCCTTCTTCCGGATCGTAATCGCCGGCACGGCGCTTGATTTTGCTGACGCGGGCCAAGGGTCGTTCGATCGGGTGCGAGTGCGCGGCGTCGATGGCCAGGTAGAAGCGCACCCAGGACTCGCCATTGCGTTTGAAGCGTTTGATGTCGCGGGCGCTCAGGGACGCGGTTTTCGCTCCGGTGTCGAGTTTGGCGGCGACTTCCAGGTTGATGCCGCCCAGCGAGGCGTATTCGTTGAGGCCGTACACGGTCTTTTCCCCGGCGGCGGCGACACCGGGCAGGCAGAGCAGATATAGAAAGGTGGGGAAGGGCTTGAGTCTCATAAATCCTGGTGCGCAGCGGTCCGTGTATCGATTCAAGGCCCTGGCATCGCTGCGCAAGCTCCTTCGTATGCCTGGCAACTGTTTATGACAGGCAGTGCAGATGTCACAAACAAATGCGGGCGGCATTCTAGCACGGTGGTTTTATGGCGCCAGCGCCGGGAGACGGCAATGAGCAGAGGGGCAGCTTCGTCAGGTGCTGCCGGTTATCAGACGATTGTCGACAATACCTAATTATCCTTTGACTATTTCCCCTGTATTCGCTAGTTTTTGCCGCATCAGCTTCCAAGGTGTCGACAATATGCTGGATCAACTCGATCCCCCGGTCATAGCCCAAGACGATTCGGAAACACTCTCCGAGAACGTTTTCCGGCGCATTCAGGCGGCCATCGTCAAAGGCGAGATCGCCCCGGGCAGCAAGATCTCCGAGCCCGAACTGGCGCGCACCTACGGCATCAGTCGTGGCCCGCTGCGCGAAGCGATCCACCGCCTGGAAGGCCAGCGCCTGCTGGTGCGCATACCGCACGTCGGTGCGCGAGTGGTGTCGCTCAACCACGCCGAACTGGTGGAACTCTACGAAATCCGCGAATCCCTCGAAGGCATGGCCTGCCGGCTGGCGGCCGAACGCATGACCGTCGAAGAGATCGACGAACTGCGCCGGGTCCTCGAAACCCACGAGCGCGACGCCGCGTTTCAGGCCGGTGTCGGCTATTACCAGCAGGAAGGTGATTTCGACTTCCATTACCGAATCATCCAGGGCAGCGGCAACCGCACCCTGACGCAGATGCTCTGCGGCGAGCTCTATCAATTGGTGCGCATGTACCGCATCCAGTTTTCCACCACGCCCAATCGCCCGCGCCAGGCTTTTGCCGAGCACCACCGGATTCTCGATGCCATCGCCGACCGTGACGGCGAACTGGCCGAGTTGTTGATGCGCCGTCACATCGGCGCCTCCAAACGCAATATCGCCCGTCACTATCAGGACGGCGCTAACCCGACAGCCACTGAACGAGGTGAGTCATGAGTTCCAACAAGAGCACTCCAGGCCAGCGTTTCCGCGATGCGGTCGCCAGCGAACATCCGCTGCAAGTGGTCGGCGCGATCAACGCCAACCACGCGCTGCTGGCCAAGCGCGCCGGTTTCAAGGCTATTTACCTGTCTGGCGGCGGCGTTGCTGCCGGCTCCCTCGGCGTGCCGGACCTGGGCATCACCAGCCTCGATGACGTGCTGACTGACGTGCGCCGCATCACCGACGTCTGCGACCTGCCGCTGCTGGTGGACGTGGACACCGGTTTCGGTTCCTCGGCGTTCAACGTTGCGCGCACCGTCAAATCGATGATCAAGTTCGGCGCGGCGGCGATTCACATCGAAGACCAGGTCGGCGCCAAGCGCTGCGGTCACCGCCCTAACAAAGAGATCGTCTCGCTGCAGGAAATGGTCGACCGGATCAAGGCGGCTGTTGATGCGCGCACCGATGACAGCTTCGTGATCATGGCCCGCACCGACGCCCTCGCCGTTGAAGGTCTGGAGTCTGCACTGGATCGCGCCGCCGCGTGCATCGAAGCCGGTGCTGACATGATCTTCCCGGAAGCCATCACCGAACTGGAGATGTACAAGCTGTTCGCCAGCCGCGTGAAAGCGCCGATCCTGGCCAACATCACCGAGTTCGGCGCAACGCCGCTGTACACCACTGAGCAGTTGGCCGGTGCCGACGTGTCGCTGGTGCTATACCCATTGTCGGCTTTCCGCGCGATGAACAAAGCGGCGGAAAGCGTCTACACCGCAATCCGCCGCGACGGCACGCAACAGAACGTGATCGACACCATGCAGACGCGCATGGAGCTTTACGATCGCATTGACTACCACACCTTCGAGCAGAAGCTTGATGCGTTGTTCGCCGCGAAGAAGTAATGCAACCCCTTAATTGTAGGAGCGAGCTTGCTCGCGATGGTCGTCAACGATAACGCGGGAAACCTGATGCCCCGCGGCGATTTGATGTTTTTCGCGAGCAAGCTCGCTCCTACAGGTTTCCCTAACAAATTCAAGATTGGAGACAGCAATGGCCGAAGCAAAAGTACTCAGTGGCGCCGGGCTCCGTGGCCAGGTTGCCGGGCAAACCGCACTGTCCACCGTGGGCCAGTCGGGCGCCGGGCTGACCTATCGCGGCTACGACGTTCGCGACCTGGCGGCTGACGCCCAGTTCGAAGAAGTTGCTTACCTGCTGCTGTACGGCGAACTGCCGACCCAAGCACAGCTCGCCGCGTACGTGAGCAAATTGAGCAAGCTGTGCGACCTGCCGCAAGCGCTGAAAGAAGTGCTGGAACGCATTCCCGCCGACGCCCACCCGATGGACGTGATGCGCACCGGTTGCTCGTTCCTGGGCAATCTGGAGCCGGAGAAAGACTTCTCCGAACAGCACGACAAAACCGACCGCCTGCTGGCCGCTTTTCCGGCGATCATGTGCTACTGGTATCGCTTCAGCCACGACGGCAAACGCATCAGCTGCGTGAGCGACGAACAGTCCATCGGCGGCCACTTCCTGCACTTGCTGCACGACAAGAAACCGAGCGACCTGCACGTCAAAGTGATGAACGTTTCGCTGATCCTCTACGCGGAACACGAGTTCAACGCTTCGACCTTCACCGCTCGGGTGTGTGCATCGACCCTGTCCGATCTGTACTCCTGCATCACCGCGGCCATCGGTTCCCTGCGCGGTCCGTTGCACGGCGGCGCCAACGAAGCGGCGATGGAAATGATCGAGCGCTTCAGCTCGCCGGAAGAGGCGATCAAAGGCACCCTCGGCATGCTGGAACGCAAGGACAAGATCATGGGCTTCGGGCACGCGATCTATAAGGACAACGATCCGCGCAACGAGGTGATCAAGGGCTGGTCGAAAAAGCTCGCTGACGAAGTCGGTGACACCGTGTTGTTCCCGGTTTCCGAAGCCATCGACAAGACCATGTGGGAGCAGAAGAAGCTGTTCCCGAACGCCGACTTCTACCATGCGTCGACGTACCACTTCATGGGCATTCCGACCAAGTTGTTCACGCCGATTTTCGTCTGCTCGCGCCTGACCGGGTGGGCGGCGCATGTGTTCGAACAACGTGCCAACAACCGCATCATCCGCCCGAGCGCCGAATACACCGGCGTCGAACAGCGCAAGTTCGTGCCAATCGAACAACGCTGAATGGTGGGGGCCCGCACCGGGATCTGAGTTAAACGCAGATCCCTGTGGGAGCGAGCTTGCTCGCGATGACTGAGTCACATCCGACATTGATGTCGGCTGACCGACCGCTATCGCGAGCAAGCTCGCTCCCACAGTGGATTGTGTTGAATTCAAGCCCGGAGCCAAGCGCCTCCATTTGCAATCACCGTGACCGAGTCCTGACCGATGAACACTGAATTCCGCAAACCGCTGCCCGGCAGCCACCTGGATTACTTCGACGTCCGTGCGGCGGTCGAAGCCATTCAGCCCGGCGCCTACGACACTCTGCCGTACACCTCCCGCGTGCTGGCGGAAAACCTCGTGCGTCGCTGCGACCCGGCCACGCTCACCGAATCCCTGAAGCAATTCATCGAGCGCAAACGCGACCTCGATTTCCCGTGGTTCCCGGCGCGTGTGGTATGCCATGACATTCTCGGCCAGACCGCACTGGTCGACCTCGCCGGCCTGCGTGACGCCATCGCGTTGCAAGGTGGTGACCCGGCGCAGGTGAACCCGGTGGTGCCGACGCAATTGATCGTCGACCACTCCCTGGCCGTCGAGCGCGGTGGCTTCGATCCTGAGGCGTTCGAGAAAAACCGCGCCATCGAAGACCGTCGTAACGAAGACCGTTTCCACTTCATCAACTGGACCAAAAAGGCTTTCAAAAACGTTGATGTGATCCCGCCGGGCAACGGCATCATGCACCAGATCAACCTGGAGAAAATGTCTCCGGTGATCCAGGTGCGCGACGGCGTGGCATTCCCCGACACCTGCGTTGGCACCGACAGTCACACCCCGCACGTCGATGCGTTGGGCGTGATCGCCATCGGCGTCGGCGGCCTCGAAGCCGAAAGCGTCATGCTCGGCCGCGCCTCGTGGATGCGCCTGCCGGAAAGCGTCGGTGTCGAGCTCACCGGCAAGCTGCAACCGGGCATCACTGCCACCGACATGGTGCTGGCGCTGACCGAATTCCTGCGCAAGCAAAAAGTCGTTGGCGCGTGGCTGGAGTTCTTCGGCGAAGGCGCCTCCAGGCTGACCCTCGGCGACCGCGCAACCATCTCCAATATGGCACCGGAATACGGCGCTACGGCGGCGATGTTCTACATCGATCAGCAGACCATCGACTACCTCAAACTCACCGGCCGCGAAGACGAGCAAGTGCAGCTGGTCGAGCACTACGCCAAGACCACGGGCCTGTGGGCCGACAGCCTGAAGGGCGCGCAATACGAGCGCGGCTTGACCTTCGATCTGTCCTCGGTGGTGCGCAATATGGCGGGACCGAGCAATCCGCACGCCCGGGTCGCGACCTCCGATCTCGCGGCGCAAGGCATCTCCGGTCAGTGGGACGACGTGCCGGGCCAGATGCCGGACGGCGCGGTGATCATCGCCGCCATCACCAGTTGCACCAACACCAGCAACCCGCGCAACGTCATCGCCGCCGGCCTGCTGGCGCGCAACGCGAACAAGCTCGGTCTGACCCGCAAGCCGTGGGTCAAATCGTCCCTGGCGCCGGGTTCGAAAACCGTGGCGTTGTACCTCGATGAAGCGGGGTTGACCGACGAACTCGAGCAACTCGGTTTCGGCGTCGTCGCGTTCGCCTGCACCACCTGCAACGGCATGTCCGGCGCACTCGATCCGGTGATCCAGCAAGAGATCATCGACCGCGATCTGTACGCCACCGCTGTGCTTTCGGGCAACCGCAACTTCGACGGGCGGATTCATCCGTACGCCAAGAATGCATTCCTCGCCTCGCCGCCGTTGGTGGTCGCTTACGCCATTGCCGGGACCATCCGTTTCGACATCGAAAAAGACGTGTTGGGCCTGGACGCGGACGGCAAGGAAATCCGCCTGAAGGACATCTGGCCGAGCGATGAAGAAATCGACGCAGTGGTCAAGGCCTCGGTCAAACCGGAGCAGTTCCGTCAGGTGTACATCCCGATGTTCGCCATCCACGAAGACACCGGTCCGAAGGTGACGCCGCTGTACGACTGGCGCGAGATGAGCACTTACATTCGTCGTCCGCCGTACTGGGAAGGCGCGCTGGCCGGCGCTCGTCCGCTCAAGGGCATGCGCCCGCTGGCGGTGCTGCCGGACAACATCACCACTGATCACTTGTCGCCCTCGAACGCAATCATGCTCGACAGCGCTGCTGGCGAATACCTGGCGAAAATGGGCTTGCCGGAAGAGGACTTCAACTCCTACGCCACCCACCGCGGCGACCACTTGACTGCGCAACGCGCCACCTTCGCCAACCCGAAACTGTTCAACGAAATGGTCCGGGAAAATGGCAAGGTCAAACAGGGTTCGCTGGCCCGCGTCGAGCCGGAAGGCCAAGTGATGCGCATGTGGGAAGCCATCGAAACCTACATGGAGCGCAAGCAGCCGCTGATCATCATTGCCGGCGCCGATTACGGTCAGGGTTCGTCCCGGGACTGGGCGGCGAAAGGCGTGCGTCTGGCCGGTGTCGAAGCAATTGCCGCCGAAGGTTTCGAACGCATTCACCGCACCAACCTGGTGGGCATGGGCGTGTTGCCGCTGGAGTTTTTGCCGGGCACTGATCGCCACACGCTGGCCATCGATGGCAGTGAAACCTACGACGTGATCGGTGAGCGCACGCCGCGTGCGCAGTTGACGCTGGTGATCAACCGGCTCAACGGCGAGCGCGTCGAAGTGCCAGTGACCTGCCGCCTCGACACCGCCGAAGAAGTGTCGATCTACGAGGCCGGCGGCGTGCTGCAACGCTTCGCCCAGGACTTCCTCGAAGAGTCGGCGGTCGCCGTTTAAAACAGCCTGTGCGGGCAGGGGAGTCAAATCCCTTGCCCGCTATAAAGGAGCACCCATGGCTCATGCACCTCAGATAAAAATCCCCGCCACCTACATGCGCGGCGGCACCAGCAAAGGCGTGTTTTTCAGCCTCAAAGACCTGCCCGAAGCGGCACAGATTCCCGGTCCCGCGCGCGACGCCTTGTTACTACGCGTGATCGGCAGCCCCGACCCGTACGACAAACAGATCGACGGCATGGGCGGCGCGACCTCCAGCACCAGCAAAACCGTGATCCTGTCGAAAAGCATCAAGGCCGATCACGACGTCGATTACCTGTTCGGTCAGGTCTCCATCGACAAGCCTTTTGTCGACTGGAGCGGTAACTGCGGCAACCTGTCGGCGGCGGTCGGTTCGTTTGCCATCAGCAACGGCCTGGTCGATGCCAGCCGTATTCCGCAGAACGGCGTGGCCGTGGTGCGCGTGTGGCAGGCCAACATCGGCAAGACCATCATCGCCCACGTGCCGATGACTGACGGCGAAGTCCAGGAAACCGGTGATTTCGAACTCGACGGCGTGACCTTTCCGGCCGCCGAAGTGCAGGTCGAATTCATGGACCCGGCCGCGGAAGAAGAGGGCGGTAGCGGTTCGATGTTCCCTACCGGCAATCTGGTGGACGACCTCGAAGTGCCGGGCGTCGGCACCTTCAAGGCGACCATGATCAATGCCGGCATCCCGACGATTTTCGTCAACGCCGAAGACATCGGCTACACCGGCACTGAATTGCAAGGCGCGATCAACAGCGATCCGAAAGCGCTGGCGATGTTCGAGACCATTCGTGCCTACGGCGCGTTGCGCATGGGATTGATCAAGGATCTGGACGAAGCGACCAAGCGTCAGCACACGCCAAAAGTGGCCTTCGTTGCCAAGCCGGCCGCGTATGTTTCTTCCAGTGGAAAAGCGATTTCAAAGGGTGATGTCGACCTGTTGGTACGTGCGCTTTCCATGGGCAAATTACACCATGCGATGATGGGCACGGCGGCGGTGGCCATCGGCACGGCGGCGGCGATTTCCGGGACACTGGTGAACCTCGCGGCCGGTGGCATCGAACGCAATGCGGTGCGCTTCGGGCATCCGTCGGGCACCTTGCGCGTCGGCGCCGAAGCCAGCCAGGTCAACGGCGAATGGACCGTCAACAAGGCGATCATGAGCCGCAGTGCGCGGGTGTTGATGGAAGGGTTCGTTCGCGTGCCGGGTGATTCTTTCTAACCCGAATCCAGAGATAAACACAAAACCCTGTGGGAGCGGGCTTGCCCGCGATGAGGCCTTCACATTCGGCATCCAAGTTAGCTGATACACCGCCATCGCGGGCAAGCCCGCTCCCACAGGACGGCATTTCAACAATAAGAATGTTGTAACTAATCGAGATTGCCCCTGAACCGAGGTCCCATCACCGAACCACTTTACGAGTGAATCGAACATGAGCACCAACGTCGACCAGAACAACCGACCCGACTACGACACGGTCCTGCAGGACATCGCCGATTACGTCCTCGATTTCAAAATCGAATCCGCAGAAGCGCTGGACACCGCCCGTCACTGTCTGATCGATACCCTCGGCTGCGGCCTGCTGGCCCTGCGTTTCCCCGAATGCACCAAGCACCTCGGCCCGATGGTGGAAGGCACCATCGTCCCGTTCGGTGCCCGCGTGCCGGGCACGAGTTTTCGTCTGGACCCGGTCAAAGCCGCGTGGGACATCGGTTGCATCGTGCGCTGGCTCGACTACAACGACACCTGGCTCGCTGCCGAATGGGGCCACCCGTCGGATAACCTTGGCGGCATTCTCGCGGTGGCGGATCACCTGTCGCAAAAACGCCTGGCCAATGGCGAGGCGCCGCTGACCCTCCGCGCGGTGCTTGAGGCGATGATCATGGCCCACGAGATTCAAGGCGTAATTGCCCTGGAAAACTCCTTCAACCGCGTAGGCCTTGATCACGTCATCCTGGTGAAAGTGGCCTCCACCGCGGTCACCGCCAAACTCATGGGGGCCAATCGCGAGCAACTGCTGTCAGCGTTGTCCCACGCGTTTGCCGACGGCCAGGCGTTGCGCACTTATCGGCATGCACCGAATGCCGGGTCGCGCAAATCCTGGGCCGCCGGTGATGCGACCAGTCGAGGCGTGCGTCTGGCAGATATCGCGATGCGCGGCGAAATGGGCATTCCCGGCGTACTGACTGCCCGTCAGTGGGGTTTCTACGACGTCTTGTTCAGCCATACCAACAACGATCTGGCGCTGAAACCCGAAGACAGGCGCACCTTCAGTTTCTCCCGCCGGTACGGCAGTTATGTGATGGAAAACGTACTGTTCAAAATCAGTTTTCCGGCCGAATTCCATGCGCAAACCGCCTGCGAAGCGGCGGTGACGTTACATCCGCAGGTCAGAAATCGCCTGCATGACATCGACCGGATCGTCATCACCACCCACGAATCGGCGATCCGCATCATCTCCAAGGTCGGCCCGCTGGCCAACGCGGCCGACCGCGATCACTGCATTCAATACATGACCGCCGTGCCGCTGGCCTTCGGCAATCTGGTGGCCGAGCAGTACGAAGACGATTTCCACGCGGCGCATCCGATCATTGACGTGCTGCGCGACAAAATGATCATCGTCGAAGACCCGCAGTACACCCGCGAATACCTGGAGCCAGACAAACGCTCGATCGCCAATGCGATTCAGGTGTTTTTCAAGGACGGTTCGAGTACTGAGAAAGTGGTGGTTGAGTACCCGATCGGACATCGGCGGCGCCGTGCCGAGGGTATTCCATTGCTGGAGGACAAGTTCAAAGCAAACCTGGCGACGCGATTTACGGCGCAGCGCTGTGACGAAATTTTTCAGCTGTGCAAGGATCAGGCGCGGCTGGAGGCGACAGCGGTGAACCGGTTTGTGGATTTGTTTGTTATCTGATTCCGAGTCATCGTTCAATCGCGGGCAAGCCCGCTCCCACAGTTATTTCGGTTGTTGCAAATGTTGCATTCACAACAGAACTCTGTGGGAGCGGGCTTGCCCGCGATGCGATAGATCAGGCGCTAAAGAGTTACTTGAAGCGTCGCTCCACGCCTTTTTCCACGAGGATTTTCGCGGAGATTTCTTCCACTGAAAAATGCGTCGAATTGATGTGCGCAATGTTCTCGCGACGGAACAGGTTTTCCACCTCGCGCACTTCGAATTCGCACTGGGCGTAACTCGAATAGCGGCTGTTGGGCTTGCGTTCGTTGCGGATGGCGGTGAGGCGGTCCGGGTCGATGGTCAGGCCGAACAGCTTGTGCTGGTGCGCGCGCAGGGCGTTGGGCAGGGTAAGGCGCTCCATGTCGTCTTCGGTCAGCGGGTAGTTGGCCGCGCGAATGCCGAATTGCATGGCCATGTACAGGCATGTCGGGGTCTTGCCGCAACGTGACACGCCAACCAGAATCAGGTCGGCCTTGTCGTAATAGTGCGTGCGGGCGCCGTCGTCGTTGTCGAGGGCGAAGTTTACGGCTTCGATGCGCTCCATGTAGTTGGAGTTGGTGCCGATGGAATGGGACTTGCCGACCGTGTAGGAAGAATGCTCGGTCAGTTCCTGTTCAAGCGGTGCCAGGAAGGTCGAGAAAATGTCGATCATGAAACCATTGGACATGGCGAGGATCTCACGGATGTCCTGATTGACGATGGTGTCGAAGATGATCGGCCGGAAGCCGTCGGTTTCGGCGGCTTTGTTGATTTGTTGTACCATGGCCCGCGCTTTATCCACGTTGTCGATGTACGGCCGCGTGAATTTGCTGAAGGTGATGTTTTCGAACTGCGCCAGGAGGCTTTGACCCAGGGTTTCGGCGGTAATGCCGGTGCCATCGGAGATAAAGAAAGCAGATCGTTTCATTTGCACCTTGGGCCTTAAGCTAATGATCATTCTTGGATATGATAGGCGCGATTTGCCGGCCGCCAGTGGCCCGCATTCTCACTTATTTTCCAGGTCCAGGCCATACGGCTGGCAAATGCTCCTCGAGAGCGCCGGCGTCTGAGCTTTTCCAACACAGTTAGTGGAGAGATCACCTTGGTAGAGTACGTAGTTTCCCTCGATAAGCTCGGCAAACACGATGTTGAGCATGTGGGGGGCAAGAACGCATCCCTGGGCGAGATGATCAGCAACCTTGCAGGTGCCGGTGTATCGGTGCCCGGTGGCTTCGCCACGACAGCTCAGGCTTATCGTGATTTTCTGGAACTGAGCGGCCTCAACGATCAGATCCACGCCGCTCTCGACGCCCTGGACGTCGATGATGTCAACGCCCTGGCCAAGACCGGTGCGCAGATCCGTCAATGGATCATGGAAGCCGAATTCCCCGAGAAGCTCAACGCCGAGATCCGCACCGCGTTCGCCACGCTGTCGGCCGGCAACCCTGACATGGCCGTGGCCGTGCGCTCTTCCGCGACTGCCGAAGACCTGCCGGACGCTTCCTTCGCCGGTCAGCAGGAAACCTTCCTGAACATCCGGGGTGTCGAGAACGTCATTCGCGCCGCCAAAGAGGTGTTTGCTTCCCTCTTCAACGACCGTGCAATTTCCTACCGCGTGCACCAGGGCTTCGACCACAAGCTGGTTGCCCTGTCGGCAGGCGTGCAGCGCATGGTGCGCTCCGAAACCGGTACTGCCGGCGTGATGTTCACCCTCGATACCGAATCGGGCTTCCGTGACGTGGTGTTCATCACCGGTGCCTACGGCCTGGGTGAAACCGTCGTACAAGGCGCGGTGAACCCGGACGAATTCTACGTCCACAAACAAACGCTTGAAGCCGGTCGCCCGGCGATCCTGCGCCGTAACCTCGGCAGCAAAGCGATCAAGATGATCTACGGCGAAGTCGCTACGGCCGGTAAATCGGTCAAGACCATCGACGTCGACAAGGCTGATCGCGCACGTTTCTGCCTGAGCGACGCCGAAGTCAGCGAACTGGCCAAGCAAGCGATGATCATCGAGAAGCACTACCAGTGCCCGATGGACATCGAATGGGCCAAGGACGGCGACGACGGCAAGCTTTACATCGTTCAGGCCCGTCCTGAAACCGTGAAGAGCCGCACCCAGGCCAACGTCATGGAACGTTACCTGTTGAAAGAAACCGGCACCGTGCTGGTTGAAGGTCGCGCCATCGGCCAGCGCATCGGCGCCGGCAAGGTGCGCATCATCAAGGACGTGTCCGAGATGGATAAAGTCCAGCCAGGCGACGTGCTGGTTTCCGACATGACCGACCCGGACTGGGAACCGGTCATGAAACGCGCCAGCGCCATCGTCACCAACCGTGGCGGTCGTACCTGCCACGCGGCGATCATCGCTCGCGAGCTGGGTATCCCGGCCGTGGTCGGTTGCGGCAACGCCACTCAGCTGTTGAAGGACGGCCAGGGCGTGACCGTTTCCTGCGCTGAAGGCGACACCGGTTACATCTTCGAAGGCGAACTGGGCTTCGACATCAAGAAAAACTCGGTTGATGCCATGCCTGATCTGCCGTTCAAGATCATGATGAACGTCGGTAACCCGGACCGTGCATTCGACTTCGCGCAACTGCCGAACGCCGGTGTGGGCCTGGCCCGTCTGGAATTCATCATCAACCGCATGATCGGCGTGCACCCCAAGGCACTGTTGAACTACGACGGCCTGCCACAGGACATCAAGGACAGCGTCGACAAGCGCATTGCCGGCTACGACGATCCAGTCGGCTTCTACGTCGAGAAACTGGTCGAAGGCATCAGCACCCTGGCCGCTGCGTTCTACCCGAAAAAGGTCATCGTGCGTCTGTCGGACTTCAAGTCCAACGAATACGCGAACCTGATCGGCGGCAAGCTCTACGAGCCGGAAGAAGAAAACCCGATGCTGGGCTTCCGTGGCGCGTCGCGTTACATCAGCGAAGCGTTCCGTGATTGCTTCGAACTCGAATGCCGTGCTCTCAAGCGCGTGCGCAACGAGATGGGCCTGACCAACGTTGAAATCATGGTGCCGTTCGTCCGTACCCTGGGCGAAGCGAGCCAGGTTGTCGACCTGCTGGCCGAGAACGGTCTGGCCCGTGGCGACAACGGTCTGCGCGTCATCATGATGTGCGAGCTGCCGTCCAACGCGATTCTGGCGGAAGAGTTCCTCGAATTCTTCGACGGTTTCTCCATCGGCTCCAACGACCTGACTCAGCTGACGCTGGGCCTGGACCGTGACTCCGGGATCATTGCGCACCTGTTCGACGAGCGTAATCCGGCGGTGAAGAAGCTGCTGGCCAACGCCATTGCCGCGTGCAACAAGGCCGGCAAATACATCGGCATCTGCGGTCAGGGCCCTTCGGATCACCCTGACCTGGCCAAATGGCTGATGGAACAGGGCATTGAAAGCGTTTCGCTGAACCCCGATTCCGTACTGGAAACCTGGTTCTTCCTGGCTGAAGGTCAAGCTCCGGCTTGATGGAGTGAGACGGGCCGGTCACATGCCTCTGTAGGAGCGAGCTTGCTCGCGATGGACGTTAACGATGACGCGCTTATCCTGGATGAACGCGGTGTTCTGAAGACCTTCGCGAGCAAGCTCGCTCCTACAGGAGCCACTGACCGGGCTTTTAGATTCAATCAGGGCGGGCTCCTCTGGAAGCCGCCCTTTTTTGTGCAAGAGCATTATGCAAAGCAGCAGCAACCTATTTCCTGTCGCCCTGATCAGCGCCGAGCGGCGCGGTGATCTGAGCGAAGACGTCTATCGTTTGAAACCCGGCAACAGCCCCGACGGCACCGTCGAGCTGGCCGTGACCCGCTTGGGCATGGCCGATGCGCCCGCCCACGGTGGCGTGCCGGTGATTCTGTTGCACGGCAGTTTTTCCAATCGACGGTTCTGGTTCTCTCCGAAGGGTTTGGGATTGGGCGCCTACCTCACGCGTCTGGGGTTCGATGTGTGGATTGCGGAAATGCGCGGCCATGGCCTGTCCCAGCGCAACCAGAACTACCGCAAGAACCGCGTCGCCGACTACGCCCGTTATGATCTGCCGGCCATTGGCGCCTTCGTGCGTGAGCAAAGCGGCCAGGTGCCGCACTGGATCGGTCACTCGCTGGGTGGCATCACGCTGGCGGCCGCGCTGGGTGGCGAGTACATCGGCGAGCCTGTGGTGGCGTCCGCGGCGTTTTTTGGCACGCAAGTCAGTCGCACCTATTGGCCGTTGAAAATTCCGCCGCTGGAATGGAGCGGACGCTTTATTCTCAAGCGATTCGCGCATCTTTCCGGTTCCCGACTCAAGCGCGGGCCGGAGGACGAACCGATTGGCCTGGCGCTCGAGAGCATGCGTTGGTATGGCTTGTTCGGGCGCTTTGGCGATGCCGACAAGGATTGGTGGGCCGGACTGGCCAACGTTCAGGTGCCGGTGCTGGCGGTCAGCGCAGTCAGCGACCATCAAGACCCGGCGTGGGCGTGTCGCAAGCTGTTCGATCAGATCGGTGCCGAGCACAAGCAATTCATCAACCTGGGCCGCGAGCAGGGCTTTGGCGACAATTTCGGTCACGTGGAAATGCTGGTCAGCAAGGCTGCGCAAACCGAAGTCTGGCCGCTGGTGGCACGCTGGCTCGCGGATCAACAAACGCCATTGCTCGGTGACAAGCCGGATTTGGCTGCGGCGATCTAAGCTGGATGCTCTATCAAGAGCATTTCGCTCTGATCGGCATGCGGCTAAGATATGACGCATTACGCTTTTTCGGTCACTTTGCAGCCTCGATTGTCTTCCTCTTTACAGGAGTTTCTCGATGAACCATTACCTTACGCCTGACCTGTGCGACGCCTATCCGGAACTGGTGCAGGTGCTGGAACCGATGTTCAGCAATTTCGGTGGCCGTGATTCCTTCGGTGGCGAGATCGTGACCATCAAGTGCTTCGAAGACAACTCGCGAGTCAAGGAGCAGGTCGAGCTCAAGGGTAATGGCAAGGTCCTGGTCGTCGATGGTGGCGGTTCCCTGCGTCATGCGTTGCTGGGCGACATGCTGGCCGAGAAAGCCGCGAGCAACGGTTGGGAAGGGCTGGTGATCTACGGTTGCATCCGCGACGTCGATATCATCGCGCAGACCGATCTGGGCGTTCAGGCGCTTGCCAGCCACCCGAGAAAATCCGACCGGCGCGGCGTAGGCGAACTCAACGTTGCAGTGACCTTTGCTGGCGTGACGTTCCGTCCAGGCGAATATGTTTACGCGGACAACAATGGCGTGATCATCTCGCCCAGCCCGCTGAAGATGCCTGAATAACCGTTTAAACAGCCAAAGGGGTGAGGATGTTCGAGGAAGAAAACGCGCAGTGGGGGCTGGTGCATGCCCTGGTGCTGGACGGTAAAGGCGGCGCGCGTTCGATTGCCCGGACTGAACTCGATGACTTGCAGTTGCAGGCGCATGAAAGCCTGTGGCTGCATTGGGATCGCAGTCACCCGCAAACCCAGACCTGGCTGCGCAAATCCAGCGGCCTGAGCGAATTCAGCTGCGACCTGCTGCTCGAAGAAAACACCCGTCCGCGCCTATTACAGCTTTCCGACAGCGAACTGCTGCTATTTTTGCGTGGGGTCAACCTCAATCCGGGGGCTGAACCGGAAGACATGGTGTCGGTGCGGATTTTCGCCTCGGCACAGCGGGTGATTTCCCTGCGTCTGCGTCCGTTGCGCGCCACCGATGAATTGCTGGTGCAACTGAGCGAGGGCAAAGGGCCGAAAACCGCGTCTGAGCTCGTCCTTTATATGGCTCAGAACCTCACCAACAAGGTTCAGGATCTGGTCAGTTGCCTCTCGGAAGTGGTCGATGCGGAAGAAGAAAAACTGGATGCCGACGAACGGTATACACCTGAACACGGCTCCATTTTGCAGATCCGTCGCAGGGCTGCTGCGCTGAAACGTTTCCTGGCTCCGCAGCGGGATATTTTCGGACAACTGACGCGGATAAAACTGCCTTGGTTTGTCGAAGACGATGGCGATTACTGGAATGAATTGAACAACAGCCTGACGCGCTATCTTGAGGAGCTGGAGTTGACCCGCGAGCGCGTGGGGCTGGTCCTGGAGGCTGAAGACCGGCGTTTGAGCGTGCGCATGAACCGCACGATGTACCGCTTCGGGATCATCACCGGAATCTTTTTGCCGATGAGTTTCCTGGCCGGTCTTTTGGGGATCAATGTTGGCGGTATTCCGTTGTCTGACAGTCCCTATGGGTTCCTGATTGCCTGCCTGATGATGGTTTCGGTGGCACTCGGGCAGTGGTGGTTATTCCGGCGTTTGCGCTGGGTCTGATCATGCGCCATGTGACCCGGGCAAATTTGACCGCGTCTTTCACAGACATCACGAGAGGTGCGTATGCACGATCCGTTTGAACAGTCTTTGCGCGACATGCTGAACGCTTCGCCGTCCACCCGGGACGACGATGCCTGCCTCGGCCGTGTCCTGAAAACCGCTAATCGCCAGGTCGGCGCTGGCGATCTGTTCAGCCTGCTGGGCCGCTGGCTGCCCGCGCTGATGATCGCCCTGAACAATGGATCGGCGCATGTCTCGCCGGTTTCCCGTCACCGTAAACCTAACGTTCGCACTGCTGATAAGGCTGATTGAATATGGAACTTGATCTCTGGACTCAGAGCCTCGTCACTGCAATGACTGCGTTATGGACCAAGGTTGCGAATTTCATCCCGAACCTGTTCGGCGCACTGGTTGTGTTG
This sequence comes from Pseudomonas fluorescens, assembly GCF_902497785.1. GTDB lineage: Bacteria > Pseudomonadota > Gammaproteobacteria > Pseudomonadales > Pseudomonadaceae > Aquipseudomonas > Aquipseudomonas fluorescens_BO. The sequence goes on along the minus strand of NZ_CABVHK010000010.1, from coordinate 154,896 downwards.
CTGCTCGGTTTCGTCGTGGCGAAACTTTTGGACACTTTGCTGTCCAAGTTGCTCGCCAAGCTGGGTCTGGATCGCCTGATGGGCGGCACCGGTCTGACAAAATTGCTGTCCCGGGCCGGCCTGCAAGTGCCGATCTCGACGTTGATCGGCAAGATCGTCTACTGGTTCGTTCTGCTGATTTTTCTGGTTTCGGCCGCAGAATCCCTTGGACTTGAGCGAGTTTCAGCTACGCTGGACATGCTTGCGCTGTATTTGCCGAAGGTATTCGGCGCCGCGCTGGTGTTGCTGGTGGGTGTGCTGCTGGCGCAACTGGCCAATGGGCTGGTGCGCGGGGCGGCAGAGGGTGTAGGGCTCGATTATGCCGCCGGGCTGGGGCGAATTGCCCAGGGCCTGGTGATCATCATCAGCATTTCGGTCGCGATCAGCCAGTTGGAGGTCAAAACTGACCTGCTCAACCATGTGATTGTGATCGTATTGATTACCGTTGGTCTGGCCGTTGCGCTGGCCATGGGTTTGGGAAGCCGGGAAATTGCCGGTCAGATTCTTGCGGGAATCTATGTGCGTGAGTTGTATCAGGTTGGGCAACAAGTGCGTGTTGGCGAGGTCGAAGGTCAGATCGAAGAGATCGGCACGGTCAAAACCACATTGCTGACCGATGAGGGTGAGCTAGTCTCTCTCTCCAATCGGATCCTTCTGGAGCAGCATGTGAGTAGCCGCTAACCCGGCAAACCCTGCTAATGTATGCCGCCGCAAATTGCCCTGAGGGCTGCGGCGGACATTGACCTGACTGTCGGCCCGACTTGTTTTGAATAAAGCTCAATCGATCTCCACGCGCTACGACCCCCGCGAGCTCTCTGATGAGGAGTTGGTCGCGCGCTCGCATACCGAGCTGTTTCACGTAACGCGCGCCTATGAAGAATTGATGCGGCGTTACCAACGAACATTATTTAACGTCTGTGCACGATATCTTGGGAACGATCGCGACGCAGACGATGTCTGTCAGGAAGTGATGTTGAAGGTGTTGTATGGCCTGAAGAACTTCGAGGGGAAATCGAAGTTCAAGACATGGCTCTATAGCATCACGTACAACGAATGCATCACGCAGTATCGAAAGGAACGGCGAAAGCGTCGCTTGATGGACGCTTTAAGTCTGGATCCTCTGGAGGAAGCGTCCGAAGAAAAGGCGCCGAAACCGGATGAGAAGGGCGGACTTGATCGCTGGCTGGTGTATGTGAATCCGATTGACCGTGAAATTCTGGTGCTACGATTTGTCGCAGAGCTGGAATTTCAGGAGATCGCAGACATCATGCACATGGGTTTGAGTGCGACAAAAATGCGGTACAAACGCGCTCTAGACAAATTGCGTGAGAAATTTGCAGGCATTGCTGAAACTTAGTTCAGCGCAAATATCTCTTACGTGTAGGCAAGTTCTGATAGACTTGCCGCCGAGTTGTCCCCCGGTTTGCGGGACTGCTTCACAATCACCAGATGGGGATTTAACGGATGAAACTGAAAAACACCTTGGGCTTTGCCATTGGTTCTCTTATTGCAGCCACTTCGTTCGGCGCGCTGGCACAAGGCCAAGGCGCAGTTGAAATCGAAGGCTTCGCCAAGAAAGAAATGTTCGATAGCGCTCGTGACTTCAAGAACAACGGCAACCTGTTCGGCGGTTCCGTTGGTTACTTCCTGACTGACGACGTTGAACTGCGTCTGGCTTACGACGAAGTGCACAACGCACGTACTGAAGACGGCACAAACGTTAAAGGCGCGAACACCGCTCTGGACGCTCTGTACCACTTCAACAACCCAGGCGACATGCTGCGTCCTTACGTTTCGGCCGGTTTCTCCGACCAGAGCATCGACCAGAACGGTTCGAACGGTCGTAACCGTTCCACTTTCGCCAACGTTGGCGGCGGTGCAAAACTGTACTTCACCGAGAACTTCTACGCCCGTGCCGGCGTTGAAGCTCAGTACAACATCGACCAGGGCGACACCGAGTGGGCTCCAAGCGTCGGTATCGGTGTGAACTTCGGTGGCGGCTCCAAGCCTGCTGCTGCTCCAGTTCCAGCACCTGCTGAAGTCTGCTCCGACAGCGACAACGATGGCGTTTGCGACAACGTTGACAAGTGCCCGGACACCCCAGCCAACGTAACTGTTGATGCTGATGGCTGCCCAGCCGTTGCTGAAGTTGTTCGTGTAGAGCTGGACGTCAAGTTCGATTTCGACAAATCTGTTGTTAAAACCAACAGCTACGGCGACATCAAGAACCTGGCTGACTTCATGAAGCAGTACCCATCCACCAGCACTACTGTTGAAGGTCACACTGACTCCGTCGGTCCTGACGCTTACAACCAGAAACTGTCCGAGCGTCGTGCAAACGCCGTTAAGCAAGTTCTGACCAACCAGTACGGTGTTGAATCGTCCCGCGTTCAGTCTGTTGGCTACGGCGAATCCCGCCCAGTTGCTGACAACAAAACTGACGCTGGTCGCGCTGTTAACCGTCGCGTAGAAGCGCAGGTTGAAGCTAACGCTAAGTAATTAGCGCGCAGCTCTGAGAAAAGCCCGGCTTAGGCCGGGCTTTTCTTTGTCTGCGATTTGGGTTTCAGCAATGGAGTTGCGGAGTGGCGAAAAGATCGCAGCCTGCGGCAGCTCCTACACGGATGTACGCAGGGCCAAGGTAGGAGCTGCCGCAGGTTGCGATCTTTTGATCTCACCATGGGCGGCCACCGCACCAATCACAAGAATCGCCGGGCTCTTCAGCGCAAATGCGAGGGCATCTGCTTCCATCGCTGTCAGATCGCTTCGACATTCGCGCTGATGCGGCAAGGACGCGTTTTCAATCATCGCCACCGGCGTATCCGCCGCCATGCCACCTGCGAGCAGTTGATCGCGGATTTCACTCAGCTTCGCCACCCCCATGTAAACCACCAGTGTCGTACCACCTTGCGCCAGAGCCTGCCAATTCAGGCTGCTGCCATCCTGCGTGTGGGCCGTCACCAGCGTCACGCCTCGCGCCACACCGCGCAGGGTCAGCGGGATGTCACATTGCGTCGCGCCCGCCAGCCCGGCGGTGATGCCGTTGACCAGTTCCACGTCGACCCCGCGCTCGCGTAACCACTGCGCCTCTTCACCGCCCCGGCCAAAAATGCACGGGTCGCCGCCCTTGAGCCGCACCACGCATTTGCCCTGGCGCGCGTAACGCAGCATCAGCCGGTGAATAAACGCCTGAGGCGTCGAACGACAGCCCCCGCGTTTGCCCACAGGAATAATCCGCGCCTGAGGGCAATGCTCAAGAACGGCGACATTGACCAGATCGTCGATCAGCACCACATCGGCTTCTCTCAACGCTCGAACAGCCTTGAGGGTCAGCAATTCCGGATCGCCAGGACCCGCACCCACCAGCCAGACTTTTGCGCTCATAGTGTTTTCCTCACGAGATGACGGCGATTGGCTGCGCAGTGGCGGCCAGCAAACGCTTGATTTCCGGAACGCAGGAGCCGCATTGCGTGCCGCAGCCCAATGCTTGTTTCAAACCCTGCAAATCCAGGCCTCGGCGGATGCCGGCACAGACCGCGCTCTGGCTGACGTTTTTGCAGTTGCACAGCGTTTTAGAGCTGGCGGCCGACGCACCGGCGTTGCCCGGTGGCCCGCTCAGTGGTGCGAGCAGCCAGCGCCGCAGTTGTTCGTCGGCGCGACCTTCCAGCCATAGGTTTTGCAGCCAGTGCTGCGCCAGGGTTTCGCCCGCAAGGCGAATGGCGGTGATCCGGCCATGTTCGATTCGTACCCGTTTGCCAATCGAACGCCGAGGGTCGTCGTAGGCCAGTACCGGCCCGTCGTTGAGTCCCAGACACGTGTCGATATCGCGCAGCAATTGCGGATCTGGCGCCGTGGCGCTGGCGGCGCGTATGAGCAGCGCGGGACGTTCGCGGCCAGTCAGGCTCAGGCTGACGTAGGAAAAAGCCTCACACAGCGGTCGTAGCGTCTCAAAATGCTGTTGAACATTGCCTTCGATCAGGACGAAGAGTTTCCACGGCAGTGCAACGGGTTCAATTCGTACGCCGGTGTGTTTGAGTTCCGGCTGCTTCGACAGGGGGTCGAAAGCCGGCTGAGTGATCGTATTGACACCGCCTTTCAGGAAGCGGTCGCCCCAATGCATAGGCATAAAGGCCTGGCCGGGGCGCACGCTGTCATCGCTGGCGACGGCGACAATCAAGGCGCCGCGACGGCTGTTGAGGCTGACCAGGTCACCCGATTGCAGTTCGTGCCCGCGCAGGTCATCCGGGTGCAGGCTCAACACGGCCTCGCTGACATGCCCGAACAATTGCGCAGCGGTGCCGGTGCGGCTCATGCCGTGCCATTGATCGCGCAGGCGACCGGTGATCAGCGTCAGCGGAAATGGCCCGTCGCGCTGTTCTCTGGCGGCCAGATACGCGTCGGCGACGAACCGGGCGCGGCCGCTGGCGGTCGGGAAGATCCCGTCCCGATACAGGCGCGCGGTGCCTTGGCTGGCGCCGGCTGGAAACGGCCATTGCTGTGGGCCGAGACGGTCGATCAGCGCATGGCTGAGCCCCGACAGGTCGAGGTCGCGACCGCGGGTCAGGTGTTTGTACTCATCGAATAGCTGCGCCGGCGTTTCAAAGGCAAACAGACTGGTTCGCTCCGGGTGCAGATGTTTTTCCAGACGTTGTGCGAAATCTACCGTGATCGCCCAGTCGGGGCGCGCTTCGCCGGGTGCGGCAATGGCCTGACGAACGTGGGAAATCCGCCGTTCGGAGTTGGTTACCGTGCCATCCTTTTCGCCCCAGCTGGCGGCGGGCAGCAGCAGGTCGGCGAACGCCGCGGTTTCGGTGGTGCGGAAGGCTTCCTGCAGGACCACGAACGGGCAGGCCTGGAGTGCTGCGCGCACCGCGTTCTGGTCCGGCATCGATTGCGCGGGGTTGGTGCAGGCGATCCACAGGGCTTTGATGGTGCCGCTGCGCACCTGCTCAAACAGTTCAATCGCGGTGAGTCCGGGTTTTTCCGGCAGTTGATCAACCCCCCAGTAGGCCGCCACTTCCGCGCGATGCCCGGCGTTGGCCGCCTCACGATGACCTGGCAGCAGGTTCGACAGACTGCCCGTTTCGCGACCGCCCATGGCATTCGGCTGACCGGTCAACGAGAAAGGTCCCGCGCCGGGACGGCCTATTTGCCCAGTGGCGAGGTGCAGGTTGATCAAGGCACTGTTTTTCGCGCTGCCGGCGGTGGACTGGTTCAGGCCCATGCACCACAGCGACAGGAAGCTTGGCGAAGTACCGACCCACTCAGCGCACTGTTGCAGCTGCTCAACGCTGATCCCGCACAACTGCGAAACAATGGGTGGCGTGTAATCGCGCACCAGGTTCTTCAATTCGCCCAAGCCTTCGGTGTGGGCCTTGATGAAGTCACGGTCGACCCAGTCTTCCCACAACAGCACGTGCAAAATTCCATGGAACAAGGCGACGTCCGTGCCCGGAAGAATCGCCAGGTGCAGGTCAGCCAGGTCGCAGGTGTCGGTACGACGCGGATCGATGACGATGACTTTCATCTGTGGCCGGCGGGATTTGGCTTCTTCCAGGCGACGAAACAACACCGGGTGGGCGTAGGCCATGTTGCTGCCGGCGATCATCACGCAGTCGCTGAGCTCAAGATCTTCGTAGCTGCACGGCGGTGCGTCGGCACCCAGGCTGCGCTTGTAGCCGACCACTGCCGAGGACATGCACAGGCGTGAATTGCTGTCGATGTTGTTGGTGCCGACCAATGCCCGCGCCAGTTTGTTGAAGCTGTAGTAATCCTCGGTGAGCAACTGTCCTGAAATGTAGAACGCCACGCTGTCCGGGCCATGTTCGGCGATGGTTTTGGCGAACACGCTGGCGGCGTGATCAAGGGCGGTGTCCCAGTCGGTGCGCCCTCGGGCCAGGCCTTTGCCGAGGCGCAGTTCCGGGTACAACGCCCGGGCGGCGAGGTCGCCGGTCAGGTGCAGGGTCGAACCCTTGCTGCACAATTTGCCGAAGTTGGCCGGGTGCGCCGGATCGCCACTGACGCCGAGGATACGCTCGCCGTCATGCTCGATCAGCACGCCGCAGCCGACCCCGCAGTAGCAGCAGGTGGAAGCGGTGATCTGGCGATTCATCAGCGCGCTTCCCGCACGGTGGGCAACATACCTTGAAGGCCTGCGTCGCCCATGACCTGATTGAGAAATAATGAAGAGGCGCCGAACATCAGGTGATCGCGGATTTCGCCGATGCCCTGGTTTTCGCGGATCTGTCCGAAATACCAACCGCCATCGGCGGTGTCGCCGTACAGGCAGGCGCCCACCAGCACGTCATCCTTGATCACCAGTTTTTTGTAAATCCCGCTGACGGGATCGGAGAGGGTGATGGTTTCAGTGCCTTCGCCACCCATGAAGTCGCCAGCGGAAAACAGATCGATGCCGGTCACCTTCAGCTTGGTCGAGGTCACCGAACCTTTGTAGGTGGCGAAGCCCAGCTGGGCCAGGTGGTTGGCGCAGACCTTGGCCTGTTCGAACAGCGGCGCGACCAGGCCATAGGCGATGCCGCGATGGCTGGCACATTCGCCGATCGCGTATACCCGCGGGTCGTAGGTTTGCATCGTGTCGTTGACCAGAATCGCGCGGTTGCAGGGGAGGCCGCATTTTTCCGCGAGTTCGATGGCCGGGCGAATTCCGGCGGCCATCACCACCAGGTCGGCAGGGATGATTTCACCGTTGTTGAACTCGACCGAGCCGACCCGGCCGTTGCCGGCATCGTGCAGCGCCCGGGTTTGCTCGTGCAGTCGAAAGTGCAGGCCGCGCGCTTCAAGTGCGGTTTGCAGCATCTGAGCGCTGATGTGGTCCAGCTGCCGTTCGAGCAGCCACTCGCCGTTGTGCACCACGGTCACGTGCATGCCGCGCAGCATCAGGCCGTTTGCCGCTTCGAGGCCCAGCAGGCCGCCACCAATGACCACGGCGTGGCGGTGAGTTTTCGCGGTGTCGATCATGGTTTGGGTGTCGGCGATGTCGCGGTAGCCGATCACACCCTGCAGTGTGTTGCCAGGGATGGGCAGGATGAACGGGGTCGAGCCGGTGGCGATCAGCAGGCGGTCGTACTCGGCCTCGGTGCCGTCGTCGGCGATGACCCGGCGTTTGATTCGGTCGATCTGCACCACTTTGCGGTTGAGCAGCAGCTTGATGTCGTTGTCCAGGTACCAGTCGAGCGGGTTGAGCACGATCTCGTCGAAGGTCTGCTCGCCGGCCAATACGGGCGACAGCAGGATGCGGTTGTAGTTGGCATGCGGTTCGGCGCCGAAGACGGTGATGTCGTACAGATCGCTGCTCAGCTTGAGCAGTTCTTCCAGGGTACGAACCCCGGCCATGCCGTTGCCGATCATCACCAGTTTGAGTTTTTTCATCAGGTTCTCCGGGGAGCTCGGACCCGCCTCGTCAGGGCGTTCAGATCGTGCTCGACAAATTTCGCGCAAACAAAAAAAGGCGTCCCGTCAGTTGCCTGACGAGGACGCCTTTGTCCTGTTCCCGTTCTCTCGGGAAGCCCATCCCTCATCGTTGAAGGCTGGGCTTTATGTAAGTTGAGAGAAGTAATGCAGTGGTTGTGCCAAGTGGCGAAAACCGGCAGTTCTATGTATTTGATGTCAGTGGCGCATGCATTTTGATGCACCGAACCGATGCGATATGCCCGATTTTGAGGCAGAGGCTCTAAAGATCGCAGCCTCGCTGCGCTCGACAGCTCCTACAAAAATCTCGCAGACTTCTGTAGGAGCTGTCGAGCGCAGCGAGGCTGCGATCTCTTGAATCTTCAACCATGCAACGCCCAGAACATCAGCACCAGATTCACCACGAGAGACCCCAACGCCAACGTCCGCCACACCTTCAACGGCTCGCGCTCGAGCAAAGGTCTGGGGCGCACACTCAAACTTCGGCGCTCGCCCTGTTCCAGCACCAGCAACCATTCTTCCGCCGTTTCAAATCGCTCTCGCGGGTCCGCCGCCACGGCGCGTTCCAGGCTGTGCGCGATCCATTCGGGCAGGTCGGGCCGGTAGCGACTGGCACTCACCGGCAGACCAAAACGCGGGCGTTGGAACGCTTCGATTTCGCCGTAGGGGTAGTGGCCGGTGAGCAGAAAGTAGAGCGTCACGCCGACCGAGTACAGATCCTGTTGCGGGGTCGGCGGATCACCGCGGAAGGCCTCGGGCGCGATGTAGCTGGGTGTTCCAGGCAGGGCAGAGGCCTGATCCTCAGACAGGCCGGGGCAATAGGCGAGCCCGAAATCCAGCAGGCGTAACTCGCCGTCATCCCCCAGCAGCAGGTTTTCAGGTTTGATGTCGCGATGCAGAATCTGCCGTCGATGCAACATCCCGACCGCCCGCAGCAGGCGTTCCGCCAGATCCTGCCATTGCACCAGCGGCAGCATTGCGTTTCGCTGCCCCAGTTGTGCCAGGGTCGAGCCGCCATATTCGCGCATCACGTAGTACAAATGCTGACGCTGGCTGGCCGCATGGACTTCAGGAAAATGCCGACCGGCGACGCGCTTGAGAAACCATTCCTCCGACAGCAAGGCTTGCCCGGCCAAATGATCGTCGCGCAACGCAGCGGGCAGGGTTTTCAGCAGCCACGGCTGCTGCTGAGCGTCGCGCACTCGATACAGCAGCGACTGCTGGCTCTGGCCGAGGATGCCCTCGACCTGCCACCCCTCAAAATGCTGCCCCGGTTTCAACGTTGGCGGCAGGGGCCATTGCTGCAAATGAATCAGCGCGTCACCAATGCTCGTTTCACCCAAGGCATCAACCCGCACCAGTAACGCGCTGGCGTTGTCCTGACTGCCGGCCAGATGCGCCGCGCTGACAAGGGTTTGCGCCGCACTGTGCAAATCCGGCTGATCGCGCAGGATTGCCGCAATGGCCGTGTCGCCGAGTACCGCCCAGATACCGTCGCTGAGCAGCACGAAACTTTCGTCCAGGCGCAACTCGCCATCGAGAAAATCCAGCACCAAATGCTGATCGAGGCCCAGCGCCCGTTTCAGCACATGCTGCATGCCCGGTTGGTCCCAGACGTGATCCTCGCTGACCCGTTGAAGCTGATCGGCGTGCCAGCGATAAACCCTACAGTCACCGACGTGTGCCAAGGTAAAACGCCTACCGCGCAACACCAATGCGCTGACGGTGGTGAGTAGCGGTTGCCCACCGCCATTGGCCTGCAACCAGCGGTTCTGCGCCAGCAGCAGGCGATCCAGTGCCTGGGCGACACCCCAGGTTTCCGGGGTGGCGTAATAATCCAGCGCAAGTGCTTGCAAGGTCGATCGGGCGGCAAGGCCGCCATCGGCGCACTGGCTGACGCCGTCGGCAATCGCGAACAAGTAACCCTTGCTCGCCGCCAGCGCTGGCGCGGGGGTGACCAGGCGCAGGGCGTCCTGGTTTTCCTCGCGCGGGCCGATGGCGCTGGCTTCGGCAAAACTCAGTTGCAGGCTCATTCAGCCCTCACACCCGTGCTGCGGTGACGGCCGCCGAGCCCCAGGTGGTTCTCCAGCGGCGTTTTACGCCGTGCAGACCGAACCAGGCGAGGACGCCAAGGCTGGCGAACAACCACAGTGCGAGTTGATAACTGCCGGTGCTTTGCTTGATCGCGCCCATGCCCGCGGCCAGGGCGAAACCGCCGATGCCGCCGGCCATGCCGATCAAACCGGTCATGACGCCGATTTCACGACGAAAACGTTGTGGGACCAACTGGAACACCGCGCCGTTACCCGCGCCCAACCCGAGCATGGTGCAGACGAACAGTGCCAGTGCCGCGTAGGAACTTGGCAGGTTGAAGCCCACCGCCGCGATGCAGATGGCCGCCACCGTGTACATCGCCAGCAAGGTGCGAATTCCGCCAAAACGGTCGGCTAGTGCGCCGCCCAGTGGACGCATCAAACTGCCGCCGAACACGCAGGCGGCAGTGTAGTAGCCGGCAGTCACCGGGCTCAGGCCATACTGGTCATTGAAGTAGCCGGGCAGGGCGCTCGCCAGGCCGATGAAACCGCCGAAGGTCACGCTGTAGAAAAACATGAACCACCAGCTGTCGCGGTCGCCGAGGGCCTTGAAGTAGTCGGACACCGACTTGGCTTTCGGTCGCTCAGGCGCGTTTTTCGCCAGCAAAGTGAACACAATAATGGTCAGGATCAAAGGGATCAGGGCGAAACCGAACACGTTGCTCCAGCCAAACGCGGCGGCCAGTACGGGGGCGATCAATGCCGCGAGCACGGTGCCGGAGTTGCCGGCACCGGCGATGCCCATGGCTTTGCCCTGATGCTGCGGCGGATACCACTGTGACGCCAGCGGCAGCGCGACGGCGAACGATGCGCCGGCCATGCCGAGGAACAGCCCCAGCAGCAGCGCTTGCTCGTAGCTGTGAATGCCGTGCTGCCAGGCCACGAACAGCGCACAGATGACAATCACCTGGCCGATGATCCCGGCGGTTTTCGGCGACAGCCGGTCTGCCAGCATGCCCATGATGAAGCGCAACACCGCGCCGGCCAGAATCGGCGTGGCCACGACCAGCCCGCGTTGTTGGGTGGTCAGGTGCAGGTCGGCGGCAATCTGCACCGCCAGGGGGCCCAGTACGTACCAGACCATGAAGCTCAGGTCGAAATAGAGGAAGGCCGCGAACAATGTCGGGGTATGGCCGGATTTCCAGAAGCTTGAATTCATCGCGCACCTCAGCTGTTGATCGTCTCGAGAAGGAGTCATGAGCTTGCAGGTGGGGCGCCGCCACGGCCGCACCACCGGCCCCGGGCTATGGGGCCAAAACAAAAAAACGCCGCCACCGGATTCGCCATGGGCAAATGAGGTGAGCGACGTCTTTGTCGTAGGTGGGGCAACCGCCGTTGGTTACCTGTGGTGAATGCTTAGCGAGATCTGTGCCACATTGTGCTTCGGTCGCAAGGTGAAAAAAGATTGCAGCCTGCGGCAGCTCCTACATTGCAAGGCATACACCGTCTAGGAGCTGCCGAAGGCTGCGATCTTTGCTTCTGTCAGCCCAGCAATTCACTCATCGCAATGATCTGCTCCGCCACCTGAATCAATTTCTGCTGGCGGCTCATCGCCTGGCGGCGCATCAAGGTGTAGGCCTGTTCCTCGTTGCAATCCTTCATCTTCATCAGCAGCCCCTTGGCCAGCTCGATGCGCTTGCGCTCGGCCAGTTGCTGGTCGCGGGCGTGCAGTTGCGCACGCAGGGCCTGGTCGCTTTCGAAACGCGCCATGGCCACGTCGAGAATCGGCTGCAAGCGTTGTGCGTGAATGCCTTCGACGATGTAGGCACTGACCCCGGACTTGATCGCCTGACGCATGACGTCGGGGTCATGTTCGTCAGTAAACATCACGATCGGTCGCGGCTGGTCGCGGGACACCAGCACCACTTGCTCCATCACATCGCGGCTCGGTGACTCGGTATCGATCAGGATCACGTCCGGACGCACCGTTTCGACGCGTGCGGGCAGGTCAATGGTCAGGCCGGATTCGTCGATGACCTCGAAGCCGGCTTCAGTAAGCGCGGCTTTGAGGCGGCCGACTTTTTTCGCGGTGTCGTTGATCAGCAGGATACGCAACATGTTCGCAGTCTCCTGTCAGCGGCTGGTGAGTAGGGGGGAGCTGTCGCTCATGGCGTGCAGTTTGAAGCTGCGGGCATAACCGGCCGGGTCCGAGCCGTCCCAGATATTGCAGTCGATCAACTGGCTGCTGCGCATTTCCTCTCTCGACGCGGCGACACCGACCGCAGTGGCGGCCTCACGGTACACGTCTAGTTGCTGGACCTGACGGGCGACCGCGAGGTAGTCGGGGTCGTCGCGCAATAACCCCCAACGGCGGAACTGGGTCATGAACCACATGCCATCGGACAGATACGGCAGGTTGACCTCGCCGGCGCCGTGAAAGCGCAGGGCGTGCGGGTCTTGCCAGCGATTGCCGAGACCGTCGGCGTAGTCCCCGAGCAGTCGCGGTTCGATGCAGTCGAGTGGCGCGTCGAGAAACTCCGGTGCGCTGAGCAAATGCGCGGTGCTGCGGCGATTCTCGGGGCTTTCTTCGATGAAGCGGCTGGCTTCAAGAATCGCCATCACCAGCGCCCGGGCGGTGTTGGGATAGTGCTCGACGAACTCACGGGTGCAGCCCAGGACTTTTTCCGGATGATCGGGCCAGATGGTCTGGGTCGTTGCCAGGGTAAAGCCGAGATTCTGTTTCACCGCGCTGGCAGACCAGGGTTCACCGACGCAGAAGCCGTCGATACGCCCGGCTTGCAGGTGCGCGACCATTTGCGGCGGCGGCACCACTACGCTGTCGACGTCGTGCAGCGGATGAATGCCCTGGCTCGCCAGCCAGTAATACAGCCACATGGCGTGCGTCCCGGTCGGAAACGTCTGTGCGAAGGTGAGTTTTGGGCGAGTTTGGTGCACGTGCCGATCCAGCGCCTCAGGACCGGTCACGCCCAGCGCTTGCAAACCGTGCGACAGGTTGATGCTCTGACCGTTCTGGTTCAGACCCATGAGTACCGCCATGTCGGTGGGCGCGACGCCGCCGATGCCCAGGTGCACGGCGTAGATCAAGCCGTACAGGCTGTGGGCGGCATCGAGTTCACCGCTGACCAGTTTGTCCCGCAGATTGGCCCAGGACGACTGGCGCTTGAGGTTCAAGGTCAGCCCGTGGGGTTGGGCGAATCCCTGGGTGGCGGCGACCACCACCGAGGCGCAGTCGCTCAGGGCCATGAAGCCGAGGTTGATGTCGGTTTTTTCCGGGGCATCACTGCCATTGACCCAGGCCAGAGGGCCCGCTGTGGTTTCATGCATGACTGAGCACCTTCCAAAAAAAAGCGTCGTCCCGGGCCCTTGCGCACGCAAAGCCTTGTGACGACGCCTTTGTCTTTCGACTCATCCCGTCGTTGGCATGAGTGCTGTGGGTTGGCTGGTGCAAGGCATATGCCATCGCCCGCTGTTTTCGTTGCGCGCCTCGCTTGCGACGTCGATGCCCGGCTATAATCCCGGCCTCTTTCGTCGCCCATCGAGACCACGCCGCCCATGTACACCCTGGCCCGTCAGCTGTTGTTCAAACTTTCCCCGGAAACCTCCCACGATCTGTCCCTGGACCTGATCGGCGCGGGCGGGCGTTTGGGCCTCAACGGTTTGCTGTGCAAGGCCCCGGCGAAAATGCCGGTGAGCGTCATGGGGCTTGAGTTCCCGAACCCGGTGGGGCTGGCGGCAGGTCTGGACAAGAACGGCGCGGCCATCGACGGTTTTGCCCAGTTGGGTTTCGGCTTTGTCGAGATCGGCACCATCACCCCGCGTCCGCAGCCGGGCAATCCGAAACCGCGGATTTTTCGTCTGCCGGAAGCCGAGGCGATCATCAACCGCATGGGGTTCAACAACCTCGGCGTCGATCACTTGCTGACCCGAGTGGCAGCGGCCAAATACAAGGGCGTGCTGGGGATCAATATCGGCAAGAACTTCGACACCCCGGTCGAGCGTGCCGTCGATGATTACCTGATCTGCCTGGACAAGGTTTACGCCCACGCCAGTTACGTGACAGTCAACGTCAGCTCGCCGAACACGCCGGGCCTGCGCAGCCTGCAGTTCGGTGACTCGCTCAAGCAATTGCTCGCAGATCTGGCGGCCCGTCGCGCGGAACTGGCATTGCGTCATGGCAAGCATGTGCCGCTGGCGATCAAGATCGCGCCGGACATGACCGATGAAGAAACCGCGCAAGTCGCTCAAGCGCTGGTTGAAACCGGGATGGACGCGGTCATCGCCACCAACACCACCCTGAGCCGCGTCGGCGTCGAAGGGAGGGAGCACGGTGACGAGGCGGGCGGTTTGTCCGGCGCACCGGTGCGCGACAAGAGCACCCACACCGTGAAGGTGCTGGCGGCAGAATTGGCCGGTCGCTTGCCGATCATTGCCGTGGGCGGTATTACCGAAGGCAAGCATGCCGCCGAGAAAATTGCGGCAGGGGCGAGCCTGGTGCAGCTCTATTCCGGCTTTATCTACAAGGGCCCGGCGCTGATTCGCGAGTCCGTCGACGCCATCGCCGCGTTGCGCTGACTGAACACACACACCCCCGTAGGAGCTGCCGAAGGCTGCGATCTTATGACCTTGATTTTTTTCAAAAGCAAGATCAAAAGATCGCAGCCTTCGGCAGCTCCTACGGGAAAATGTGTCGAATTGAACGCATAAAAAAGGGCTCCTCGAAGGAGCCCCTGGGCCGAAGCCCGCCGCCCGGATGGGGCGTGCGTGGTAAGTCGTTACGTAATCAGGTTGTCGTGTCGGAATGTGTGCCCTGTGTCAGCCGACGGCGTGAAGTTCGTTGAGTCTGTGGATTCCCGCAGTGCCGGTCATACCGTCCCAGTTGTCGCCGCGTCCTTCTCGCCAGCCGTTGATCCAGGCTTGACGTACCGACGGTAGAGTAAATGGGCAAAGCTCACGGGATTTGCCACCAACGCCATATTGATATCCGCGTAAAAATGCTCTTTCCAACGGATCACGCTTAAGTCTTCTCATAGGGTGTTGCCCTCACTTGTTGACTGTATTTATCGCGTCGACCTCAATCGAGGTCTGGCAGAAATGTCTGCCGTTGGGAGGCTCGCTGCCGGCGTGGCGAGCCAAGGTGTTGACGTCCGTTGTGGCGCCAACCTGTGTTGAGTTCTAACCAATGCGTCACATCGAGGGAATGATCGTTTTGTCATAAGGACGTAACGTTAAAGATGGTATGGCCATAAGTAACACGATATTTGGCCGGTATTTATTAAGCAAAGCCCTGTATGATCGGCGCCCCCCAAGCATGACGGGGGTAATCCTTTAGTGAGAATGGCTCGTGTTGCGCTGAGCACTATTCGACGAAGGGTCGACTTATGACATTTTGTTGCATCAACTTTTTTATCTGTCCTTGCATCTAAGCTCTTTTAACCCGGGCAGCAAGGGTGGAACGGCACACCTTCGTGCCACGCGGGCGTTCTTTTAGAAAAGCGCCTGATTGAAAACCGGACCGGCAATGCGTTGCCGTTCCACTCGCCAAAGGTTCTGAAAGTCCAATGTCTGATCAATTCGAAATCTTCCTCACCTGCCCTAAAGGCCTTGAAGGCCTGCTGATCGAGGAAGCCGTCGGGCTTGGCCTTGAAGAAGCACGTGAGCACACCTCTGCCGTGCGCGGCATGGCAACTATGGAAACCGCTTATCGCCTGTGCCTGTGGTCGCGTCTGGCGAACCGGGTGCTGCTGGTGCTCAAGCGTTTCCCGATGAAGGATGCCGAAGACCTGTACCACGGCGTGCTCGACATCGAGTGGCAAGACCACATGCTCAACGACGGCACCCTGGCCGTCGAGTTCAGCGGCCACGGCTCGGGCATCGACAACACGCACTTCGGCGCCCTGAAAGTCAAAGACGCCATCGTCGACAAACTGCGCACCCCGCAAGGCGATCGTCCGTCCATCGACAAACTCAACCCGGACCTGCGCATTCACCTGCGCCTGGACCGTGGCGAAGCGATTCTCTCCCTCGACCTCTCCGGCCACAGCCTGCACCAGCGCGGTTATCGCCTGCAGCAGGGCGCGGCGCCGCTGAAGGAAAACCTCGCAGCGGCGATTCTGATTCGTTCCGGTTGGCCACGCATCGCGGCCGATGGCGGCGCACTGGCCGACCCCATGTGCGGTGTCGGTACGTTCCTCGTCGAAGCCGCGATGATCGCCGCCGATATGGCGCCGAACCTGCGTCGCGAGCAGTGGGGCTTCACCGCCTGGCTCGGCCACGTGCCGGCGCTGTGGAAAAAACTCCACGAAGAAGCCACCGAGCGCGCCGCCGCCGGTCTGGCCAAGCCGCCGCTGTGGATTCGCGGTTACGAAGCCGACCCGCGCCTGATTCAACCCGGTCGCAACAACGTCGAGCGTGCCGGCCTGAGCGAGTGGATCAAGATTTACCAAGGCGAAGTCGGTACATTCGAGCCGCGTCCGGACCAGAACCAGAAAGGCCTGGTGATCTGCAACCCGCCGTACGGCGAGCGTCTGGGCGACGAGGCAAGCCTGCTTTACCTTTACCAGAACCTCGGCGAGCGTCTGCGTCAGGCCTGCCTGAACTGGGAAGCGGCGGTGTTCACCGGCGCCCCGGACCTGGGCAAGCGCATGGGCATCCGCAGCCACAAACAGTATTCATTCTGGAACGGCGCTTTGCCGTGCAAGTTGCTGCTGATCAAAGTCACCCCGGACCAGTTCGTCACCGGCGAACGCCGCACCCCGGAACAGCGTCAGGCCGAGCGTGAACACGTTCAAGCTGAAGTCGAAGTCGCCGGCAACGATGTAGTGCCGGGCAAGTACGAGAAGTACAACAAGAACGGCAACCCGATCAAACCGGCCCCGGTAGTGATCGAGCAACCGCGCTTGAGCGAAGGCGGGCAGATGTTCGCCAATCGTCTGCAAAAAAATCTCAAGGCGCTGGGCAAATGGGTCAAGCGTGAAGGCATTGACTGCTACCGCGTCTACGATGCCGACATGCCGGAATATTCCATGGCCATCGACCTGTATCAGGATTGGGTGCACGTCCAAGAATACGCCGCGCCGAAGTCCATCGACCCGGAAAAAGCCTCGGCGCGCATGTTCGATGCCCTGGCAGCCATTCCGCAGGCCTTGAACATCGACAAGAGCCGCGTGGTGGTCAAGCGCCGCGAGCGCCAGAGCGGCACCAAGCAGTACGAACGCCAGGCCGCGCAGGGCAAATTCGTCGAGGTCAATGAAGGTGGCGTGAAGCTGCTGGTCAACCTCACGGACTACCTCGACACCGGGCTGTTCCTCGATCACCGGCCGATGCGTATGCGCATCCAGAAAGAGGCGGCCGGCAAGCGCTTCCTCAACCTGTATTGCTATACCGCGACCGCCAGCGTGCACGCGGCAAAGGGCGGTGCCCGCAGTACCACCAGTGTCGATTTGTCGAAAACCTACCTCGACTGGGCGCGTCGCAACCTGTCGCTGAACGGTTTTTCCGACAAGAACCGTCTGGAGCAGGGCGACGTGATGGTGTGGCTGGAGGCCTGTCGTGACGAGTACGACCTGATCTTCATCGACCCGCCGACCTTCTCCAACTCCAAGCGCATGGAAGGCATCTTCGACGTGCAGCGTGATCAGGTGCAGTTGATCGACCTGGCCATGGCGCGACTGGCAACCGGCGGCGTATTGTACTTCTCCAACAACTTCCGCAAGTTCGAGCTGGAAGCCAATCTCACTGAGCGTTACGCAGTCGAAGAGATCACCGCCCAGACTATCGATCCGGATTTTTCCCGCAACGGCAAGATCCACCGCGCCTGGAAAATCATGGCGCGTTGACCACTGGAGCCTGTAGGAGCAGTCGGTCGATGCTCGATTGCTCGCGATGGTCGTAAACGGTGACGCGTGCATTCTGAATGAACGCGTTGTCCGGCGATTTTCGCGAGCAGTCGAGCGTCGACCGGCTGCTCCTACAGAACGCTGTTTCTGTACTGGTCAAATTGATGGCTAATAGCTATAACTCAACCATGGCCAATGGGCTTTTCCGGCACCTGGCGTTTTGAGTTGCCTCTATGTCGTTGCAGGCCGTGCGCCCGAAGATTCTGGGTTTCATCAGTGAAGATGCTTCGGCCTGGCTGGTCGCGCTTCTGGTATTGGTCGTCGGCGGACTTCTCACGGGGTTGCTGGCCTGGTCGACACTGAACCTGTTTCACCAACAATTGCGGCAACGTTTCCAACTGCTGGCCAGTGAGCGTTACAGCCGTATCGAAGAACGTTTCGAAGATCAGGAGCAGCGCCTTGACGGCCTGCGCCGGTTCTTTGCCAATTCCGACACGGTCGACCGTGCGGAATTCGACGGATACACCCACCCTTTGCTGCACCGAACCCAGGCCTATTCATTTGCCCGACGCGTCAGCGCTGCCGAGCGTCCAGCGTTCGAGCGCCAGGTGCGGGAGCAGGGTTTGTCCGATTTCAGCATTCGCGAGCTCGATGCCAACGGCCAATTGCACTTGGCGGCCGAGCGGGACGAGTACGTGGTGGTGCTGTATAGCCAGACCCAAAGCAAACTGGGCGCGCCGCTGGGCTACGACTTGCTGGCTCAACCCTTGCGCCGCTCCACCCTGGAACGGGCCGACCGGCATGGCCGACTGGCGGTGTCGCAACCGATGCATCTGGTCAGTATCGAACCGGCCTACGCGCGGGGCGTGCTGTTGGTCGCGCCGGTCGTGTCCCGTGAACAGCCGGCCAGCCGACCTTATGGCTATGTCATGGCGGTGATCAGCATGCGCCAGTTGCTGGCAGACGGGCTGCCGGAAGCAGCCCGCGACTACCTCTCGGTGCGCATTCTCGACCTGTCCACCGACGACCAGCACGAAGTGCTGTATGAAACCCCCAACGCACCGGCGGCCAGTGAGTTGTCCGCGACCCGCTTGCTGCGGCTGGCCGACCATGACTATCAAGTGGACATCCAGCCCAGCGAGACCTTTCTGCAAGCCAATCATTCATCAGTGACCAGTCTGGTGGTGCTGGGTGGCTTGCTCAGTCTGTTGCTCAGTGCGCTGCTCTACGTGCTGGTCAGCCAGCGTCAGCGGGCGCTGAAAATGGTCGAGCAGCGGACTCAGGAATTGCGCGCTCGGGAGCAGGAGCTGCGTGGCACCCATGGGCAGTTGCGTGGCGTGCTGAATGCAGCGACGCAAGTGGCGATCATCGCCACCGACCTTCGCGGCGTCATCAGCACGTTCAATGCCGGGGCGGAGCAGATGCTCGGTTATTCCAGCCAGGACGTGGTCGGACACATGACCCTGGAAAACCTGCACCTGCCCCGGGAACTCGCAGCGCGTTCGGCGGAATTGAGCGCGCGCTACGGCAAGCCCATTCCGACCTGTCAGGCGATGTTGGTAGAAGGCGGCGAGCAAGGTGGTCACGAAGCGCGGGAATGGACGGTGATTCGTGGCGACGGCAGTCATCTGACTGTGAATATGCTGGCAACTCCGGTGCTCGACGAGCAAGGTTTGTGGGTCGGCCACCTGGCGATCTGTTTTGACGTCACCGAACGCAAGCGGGTGTATGAAGCGCTGGCGGCCCGGGACATGTTGTTGAAGAAGCTCAGCGCCCATGTGCCCGGCGGGATCTACCAGTTCAAAATGGAGTTCGACGGACGCTTCAGTGTGATTTACGCCAGTGATGGCATCCGCGAAATCTATGAGCTTGAACCAGACGTGCTGCTGCTCAACGCTGAAGCGATTTTCGGCCGGATCCATCCACAGGACGTCTCTCGGGTCCGCGCCTCGATCCGGGCGTCGGCGGACACGATCAGCCCGTGGCGTGAGGAGTACCGCGTGCAGCTGCCGGTGCGGGGCACGCGCTGGGTCCGTGGCGAAGCGACGCCGGAGGAGCTGCCGGGCGGCGGCGTGTTGTGGCATGGCTACGTCTCGGACATCTCCGACCTCAAGCGGGTGGAAGAAGAGCTGCGGGCGCTGTCGATTACCGACTCGCTCACCGGGATCCATAACCGCCGCTATTTTCAGGAGCGCCTGACCACCGAAATGGCCCGGGTCGAACGTGGCGGCGGCGAGTTGGCGGTGATCATGCTCGACATCGATCACTTCAAACGGATCAACGATCTGCATGGCCATGCGGTGGGCGATCGGGTGTTGCAGGCGGTGTGCGAGCGCATCGGCCAACGGCTGCGGCGCACTGACGTGTTCTGTCGCCTCGGCGGTGAGGAGTTCATGGTGCTCTGCCCGGACATCGATGCCGAGCAGGCGCGTGTGCTGGCCCTGGAGTTGTGGCAAGGCCTGCGCAGCTCGCCGATCGACGACGTCGGCATCGTCACCGCCAGTTTCGGGATTGCCAGTTGGCAGGTCGGCGAGGGGGCTGACGCGCTGTTGCTAAGGGCGGATTCGGGGGTGTATGCGGCGAAGCAGGCGGGGCGGGATCGGGTTGAGGGCGAGATGAATTAGGGTTGCATGCCGGAACCTGTGGGAGCGAGCCTGCTCGCGAAAGCGGCGTGTCAGTCAATATAAGTGTCGACTGAAATACCGCTTTCGCGAGCAGGCTCGCTCCCACATTGACTTCGTGGAGGGTTACAACACCGAAGCGGTCTCAGGCACCTTCGGCTGGCGATACAAGTCCAGCAGCACCTGATCCAGCACCGACGACGCGCCGAACGGCGCCTTGTCGTTGAGGATCGCCACCACCGCCCAGGTGTTGCCATTGACGTCACGGCTGAAGCCGGAAATCGCGCGCACGGTATTCAGGGTGCCGGTCTTGACGTGGGCTTCACCACGCATTGCAGTGGTCTTCAGGCGTTTACGCATGGTGCCGTCGGTGCCGGCGATCGGCATCGAACTGATGAACTCGGCCGCGTAAGGGCTGCGCCACGCCGCTTGCAGCATCGCCGCCATTTCACGCGCACTCACACGTTCGGCGCGAGACAGGCCGGAACCGTTCTCCATCACCAGGTGCGGCGCGGTGATGCCTTTCTTCGCCAGCCACTGGCGCACGACCCGTTGGGCGGCTTTGGCGTCGTCACCGTCGGCATCGGTACGGAATTTCTGGCCCAGGCTCAAGAACAATTGCTGCGCCATGGTGTTGTTGCTGTATTTGTTGATGTCGCGAATGATTTCCGCGAGATCCGGCGAGAAGGCGCGAGCCAGGACCTTGGCGGATTTCGGCGTCGGCGCCAGCACATCCTTGCCCTGGATGCTGCCGCCCAGTTCCTTCCAGATCGCCCGCACGGCACCGGCGGTGTAGGTCGCATGGTCGAGCAGCGACAGGTAAGTCTGGGAACTGCAGCCATCACCCAACTGACCGCCGACGGTCACGGTGACGCTGCCATCGGCCTGAGTCACCGGGTTGTAACGCACGCCACCGGCACATTGTTTGGAATTGACGGCTTTGACCTGGTTTTCGATGCGGATGCTGGCAATCGGCGGTTCGACCGAAATCAGCACCCGGCCATTGTCGTTGCGCGCCACAAAGCGCAAGGCCTTGAGGTTGACCAGCAGCGAGTCGGGTTTGACCAGGAACGGTTTGTTTTCGTCGTTGCCATCATCGTTGAATTCGGGCAATTGCGGTTGCACGAAGAAATTGCGGTCCAGCACCAGGTCTCCGGTGACCTGCGTCACGCCATTGGCGCGCAGGTCGCGCATCAGCAGCCAGAGTTTTTCCATGTTCAGCTTCGGATCGCCGCCACCCTTGAGGTAGAGGTTGCCGTTGAGGATGCCGCCACTGAGCGTGCCATCGGTGTAGAACTCGGTTTTCCACTGGTGGTTCGGGCCGAGCATTTCCAGCGCGGCATAGGTGGTCACCAGTTTCATCGTGGACGCCGGGTTCACCGAAACGTCAGCGTTGAAGATGGTTGGCGTGCCCGGACCGTTCAGAGGGATCAGCACCAGCGACAGGGCGTTGTCCTGCAACTTGCTGGCTTTCAGGGCTTTTTCGACGTTGGGCGACAGCGCGGTATTGATCGGGGCAGCTGAAACGGGGAGGGCCAGGGGGAGAAGAAGACCGGCCAGTAACAATGGACGCAAAGATTTGATCATCTGAAATAGAACCCTGCAGTCGAGGGGAAAAAAGACGAGGGCATGAAGATAAATTCCCCCGGTGGTCATGAAAGTGTCGGCATTATGCCCCAAGGTGTAGCGGCTTGTGCCGTACCGTGGCGCTCTAATCGGCTATTTTTTTACCGACGGTCGTTCGCCGCGCCCAGAGAGTCGGGCAATCGGCGGCTTAAACTGCTAAAGTGCCGCCCGTTATTACTTATGAGGATTGTTCCAATGGCGACTAACCGTTCCCAGCGTCTGCGCAAAAAACTGTGCGTCGATGAATTTCAAGAGCTGGGTTTCGAGCTGAACCTGGATTTCAAAGAAGATTTGGCTGATGAAGCCATTGATGCTTTCCTCGATGCGTTCCTTAAAGAAGCCATGGAAGCCAATGGTCTGGGCTATGTTGGCGGCGACGACTTCGGTCTGGTTTGCCTGCAGAAGCGTGGCTCGGTGTCCGAAGAGCAGCGTGCTGCTGTTGAAGCCTGGCTCAAGGGCCGCAGCGAACTGACCGAAGCCACCGTCAGCCCGCTGATCGACGTCTGGTACCCGGAAAAGCCGATCAATCCGGTAGCTTGATGTCATAAAAGAAGCGGCGACCTGAGGGTCGCCGTTTTTTTTTGGTCAAGGGATCGCAGCCTCGTTTCACTCGACAGCTCCTACAGGGGCGCTCCTCCAATGTAGGAGCTGTCGAGTGAAACGAGGCTGCGATCTTTCAGCTTTTACGCCAGTTCAGAATCGCCAGCGTTAAAACCCCCGCCACAATCCCCCAGAACGCCGACCCGATGGAAAACAGTGTCAGCCCCGACGCCGTGACCATGAAGGTGATCAGCGCCGCTTCGCGTTCCTTCACTTCGGTCATGGCAATGCTCAAGCCATTGATGATCGAACCGAACAACGCCAGCGCTGCAATCGACAGTACTAACTCTTTTGGCAACGCGGCAAACAACGCCGCCAGCGTCGCGCCGAACACCCCGGCGATCCCGTAGAAAATCCCGCACCAGACCGCTGCGGTATACCGCTTGTTACGGTCTTCGTGGGCATGCGGCCCGGTGCAGATCGCCGCGCTGATGGCCGCCAGGTTGATCCCGTGGGAACCGAACGGTGCCAACAGCAGTGAAGCGATGCCAGTAGTGGTGATCAGCGGCGAAGCCGGCACGGTATATCCATCGGCTCGCAACACGGCAATGCCCGGCATGTTCTGCGACGTCATCGCCACCACGAACAGCGGAATGCCGATGCTGATGGTCGCGGCGAAGGAGAAGTGCGGCGTGGTCCAGACCGGCGTCGCCACTTCCAGATGAAAAGCGCTGAAATCCAGCAAGCCCATCAAGCCTGACAGCGCCGTACCGATCAGCAGCGCGGCAAGCACGGCATAGCGCGGCGACAGGCGCTTGACCACCAGGTAGGTGAAAAACATCCCCAGCACCAGTGCGGTGCGATGCTGGGCGGCGACGAAAATTTCGCTGCCGATCTTGAACAGAATCCCTGCCAGCAACGCAGCGGCCAGGGACGCCGGAATTTTCTTCACCAGGCGCTCGAAGCTACCGGTCAATCCACAAATCGTCACCAGCACCGCGCAGGTGATGTAGGCGCCAATGGCTTCGCCATAACTGACGCCGCCCAGGCTGGTGATCAGCAACGCCGCTCCAGGGGTAGACCAGGCGATAGTGATGGGCGTGCGATAACGCAGTGACAGGCCGATCGAGCACACCGCCATGCCGATGGAGATCGCCCAGATCCACGACGAAATCTGCCCGCTGGTCAGCCCTGCCGCTTGCCCGGCCTGGAACATCAGCACCAGCGAGCTGGTGTAGCCGGTCATCATCGCGATGAAACCGGCGACGATGGCCGAGGGCGATGTATCGGCCAGGGGGCGCAGTTGCGTGTGCGTGGCGTCGTTCATGACGGCGGTGTTCCTTTTCACGAATGTAGATGTCCCGTAGGAGCTGTCGAGTGAAACGAGGCTGCGATCTGTTGATGTTGATTTTTCAAGATCAAAAGATCGCAGCCTCGTTTCACTCGACAGCTCCTACGGGATTCCGGGTTAAAGCCTAAACTCAAACCTGAGCAATCGTTGCGATACAGCCGAGGCGACAAACAGCCGTACAGTCGTGTTGCCACCCTTCATTGTGTACAATCGCGGTGTTTTTTACGCGATACTTGCCAGCGACCCACTGTGCCGTATTACAGTCACGGTCAATTCGCCGCAGTTCTCCCGACTCGAGTGCCCATGAACGAACAGTTGCAGCCCCTCAAGAAACAACCGCGAGCAGGCAAAGCCGGCCGCAGCGGCACCCAGGACGATATTGTCTACGCGCATATCTTCGAGGCCATCCTCGAACAGCGTCTGGCGCCCGGTACCAAGTTGAGCGAAGAAGCGCTGGGGGAAATTTTCGGGGTCAGTCGCACCATCATCCGCCGTGCGCTGTCACGCCTGGCCCATGAAGGCGTCGTGCTGCTGCGGCCGAATCGCGGGGCGGTGGTGGCCAGCCCGAGTGTCGAAGAAGCCCGTCAGGTGTTCCTCGCCCGGCGCCTGGTCGAGCGCGCGATCACTGAACTGGCGGTGCAACACGCCACCGCCGAGCAAATCGCCGAATTGCGCCAGATGGTCAACGACGAGCGCGACAGCTTCTCCCGTGGCGATCGCGGTGCCGGTATCCGTTTGTCGGGCGAGTTTCACCTGAAACTGGCCGAAGCGGCGAAGAATGCGCCGTTGATCAGCTTCCAGCGCAGCCTGGTGTCGCAGACTTCGCTGATCATTGCCCAATACGAAAGCGGCAACCGCTCGCATTGTTCTTACGACGAACACACGCAACTGATCGACGCCATCGAAGCGCGCAACGGTGAGTTGGCAGTGAACCTGATGATGCACCACATGGATCACATCGACAGCAAACTCAACCTCGACGAAGAAAGTGCGTCGGATGATTTGCATGCGGTGTTTTCGCATTTGTTGCAGACCAAGAAACCAGGGCGGCCGACTGCCAAGCTTTAAAAGATCGCAGCCTCGTTTTACTCGACAGCTCCTACCAGCTCCTACCAGCTCCTACAGGGGAATGCGTCTCCTGTAGGAGCTGCCGGAGGCTGCGATCTTTTGATCTTCCCGACAGCTAAAAAAATCCCCCGGCATCGGGGGATTTTTTTTTGCCGCAAAAACCTTACCGCTGATGCACCTGATTCCCCGCCGCATACGTCTGCAGCACAGTCCGGTCATCCCCCAGCGTCATCAACACAAACAACGTCTCGGCGATGTTATTGGCCTGTTTCAAGCGATAGCTGAGCAGCGGCGTGGCGTTGTAATCCAGCACCAGGAAATCCGCGTCAGTGCCCGGTTGTAGCGTGCCGATCTTGTCTTCCAGGCGCAGCGCACGCGCACCGCCGAGGGTCGCCAGGTACAGCGATTTGAACGGGCTCAGTCGCGCACCTTGCATCTGCATGACTTTGTACGCTTCGTTCAGCGTTTGCAGCAGCGAAAAACTGGTGCCGCCGCCCACGTCCGTGCCCAGACCGACATTGAGCTTGTGCTTCTCGGCCATCGGCAGATTGAACAGGCCGCTGCCGAGGAAGAAGTTCGACGTCGGGCAGAAGGCAATCGCCGACCCGGTCTCGGCCAGGCGCGCGCACTCGTCGTCGCACAGGTGCACACCGTGGGCAAACACCGAGCGCTCGCCCAGCAGTTGATAGTGATCGTAGACGTCGAGGTAGCCCTTGCGCTCCGGGAACAGCGTCTTGACCCATTCGACTTCCTTGAGGTTTTCGCTGATGTGGGTCTGCATATACAGATCCGGATACTCGCCCAGCAATTGACCGGCGAGGGTCAGTTGTTCCGGGGTGCTGGTGGGCGCGAAGCGCGGAGTCACCGCGTAATGCAGTCGACCCTTGCCGTGCCAGCGCTCGATCAGCGCCTTGCTCTCCACGTAGCTCGATTCGGCGGTGTCGGTCAGGTAATCCGGTGCGTTGCGGTCCATCATCACCTTGCCGGCGATCATTCGCAGGTCCAGCTGTTCGGCGGCTTCGAAGAACGAGTTCACCGATTGCGGGTGGACGCTGCCGAATACCAGCGCGGTGGTGGTGCCGTTACGCAGCAATTCCTTGATGAAAATGTCCGCGACTTCGTCGGCGTGCGCCTTGTCGGCGAACTGGCTTTCGCACGGAAAGGTGTAGGTGTTGAGCCAGTCCAGCAGTTGTTCGCCGTAGGCGCCGACCATGCCGGTTTGCGGCAAGTGAATGTGGGTGTCGATGAAGCCTGGGGTGATCAGCGCGTCCTGATAATGGGTGATCTCGATGTCGGCGGGCAGGGTCGGCAGCAAGTCGCTGGCGTGGCCGAGGGCGCTGATCTGGCCGTTATCGACCACCAGCAGGCCGTCTTCGAAATACTCATAGGAGGCTTCGATGCCGACTTCGGCGGGGTCGGCAACGCTGTGCAGGATGGCGGCGCGGTAGGCTTTGCGAGTCAGAGGCATGGGGGTTCTCAACGGGTGGCTTGGCTGCGGCGGGAAGCAGGCAGCAGTTTGGCAATCGATGATCCGGCGCTGGCGGTGTGCTGGCCGAAATTCGCGTTATAGGTGGCGATGATTTCGCCGGCGATGGAGATGGCGATTTCTACAGGCAGCTTGCCTTTGACTTCGCCGATACCCATCGGGCAGCGCATGCGTTGCAGCACGCTGCTGTCAAAACCGCGGTCGCGCAGACGGTGTTCGAACTTCACCCGCTTGGTCTTCGAGCCGATCAGGCCGAAGTAGGCGAAGTCGTTGCGCTTGAGGATCGCGGCACTGAGTTCGAGGTCGAGCTGGTGATTGTGAGTCATGACGATGCAGTAGCTGCCAGCGGGCAAATCGTCGATTTCATCTACCGGTTCTTCGGCAACTATTTTGCGCACGCCGTGGGGGATGTGTCCGGGGAACTCGTCTTCCCGCGAATCGATCCAGCGCACCCGGCAGGGCAGGCTGGCGAGCAGCGGCACCAGCGCCCGACCGACGTGGCCGGCACCGAACACGGCGATCTGCGCCTGCACCTGGCCCATCGGTTCGAACAGCAACACCGTCGCGCCGCCGCAGCACTGGCCGAGGCTGGCGCCGAGGCTGAAGCGTTCCAGATGGGTGTCTTGTTTGCCGCTGGCGAGCATTTCGCGAGCGATCTGCATGGCTTTGTATTCCAGGTGTCCGCCACCGATGGTGTCGAAGGTCTGGCTGTCGCTGATGACCATTTTTGAACCGGCATTGCGCGGCGTCGAGCCGAGCTCTTCGATGATGGTCACCAACACGCAGGGCTCACCGCGGTTTTGCAGGTCGGCGAGGGCGTCGATCCAGTTGTACATATTCACCTCGACATCAGTGTTGTCTGTCCGGGCCTCTTCGCTGGCAAGCCAGCTCCCACAGTGTTTTGTGGTGTCCACAAAATCTGGTTTCACACAAATCCTGTGGGAGCTGGCTTGCCAGCGATGGCCGCGCCTCGGTCTTAAAGCGAAGCCAACTCGGTTTCAGCTTCAACAGCCTTCGCCGCCTTCAACTGCCGCATCTGTTCGCAGCCCCACAACACCCGCTCCGGTGTTGCCGGCGCATCGATGTTCGGTTGATGTTTGTAATCGCCCAGACTCGCCACGGCGTCCTTGATCGCGCACCACGAGGCGATGCCGAGCATGAACGGCGGTTCACCCACCGCCTTGGAATGGAACACCGTGTCTTCCGGGTTCTTGCGGTTTTCCACCAGCTTCACTCGCAAGTCCAATGGCATGTCCGCCACGGCCGGGATCTTGTAGCTCGCCGGGCCGTTGGTCATCAGCTTGCCCTTGGCATTCCACACCAGCTCTTCCATGGTCAACCAGCCCATGCCCTGAATGAAACCGCCCTCGACCTGGCCGATGTCGATGGCCGGATTCAGAGACGCGCCGACGTCATGAAGAATGTCGGTGCGCAGCATTTTGTATTCGCCGGTCAGGGTGTCGACGATCACCTCGCAGCACGCTGCGCCGAAGGCGAAGTAGTAGAACGGCCGACCGCGTGCCTGACTGCGGTCGTAGAAGATTTTCGGGGTCTTGTAGAACCCGGTGCTCGACAGCGACACCTGAGCGAAATAGGCCTGCTGGATCAACGCTTCAAACGTCACGATGTGATCGCGAATCCGCACATGGCCGTTGTGAAACTCCACGTCTTCTTCGCTGACCTTGTAGTGTCGTGCAGCGAATTCGACCAAGCGTTGCTTGATGATTTCAGCCGCGTTTTGCGCAGCTTTACCGTTGAGGTCGGCGCCACTGGAGGCTGCCGTCGGCGAGGTGTTCGGCACCTTGTCGGTGTTGGTCGCGGTGATCTGCACGCGGTCCATTTCCACCTGGAACACTTCAGCCACGACCTGCGCGACTTTGGTGTTCAAACCCTGGCCCATTTCGGTGCCACCGTGGTTCAGGTGGATACTGCCATCGGTGTAGACGTGGATCAGCGCACCGGCCTGGTTGAGGAAGCTGGCAGTGAAGGAAATACCGAACTTCACCGGCGTCAGCGCCAGGCCTTTTTTCAGGATCGGGCTGTTGGCGTTGTAGCGACGGATCGCTTCGCGGCGTTCGGCGTACTGGCTGCTTTCTTCCAGTTCGGCGGTCATTTCCTCGAGCATGTTGTGCTCGACGGTCTGGTAGTAGTGGGTGACGTTGCGTTCGGTCTTGCCGTAGTAGTTGGCCTTGCGCACCGCCAACGGATCGAGGGCCAGGTGCCGGGCAATCGCGTCCATCACTTCTTCGATCGCGACCATTCCTTGCGGGCCGCCGAAACCCCGGTAAGCGGTGTTCGACGCGGTGTTGGTCTTGCAGCGGTGACCATTGATCGTCGCGTCGCCGAGGTAGTACGAATTGTCGGCGTGGAACATCGCGCGGTCGACGATAGAAGCCGACAAGTCAGGCGAGCATCCGCAGTTGCCGGCCAGTTCGAGGGCGATGCCGTGCAAGCGGCCGGTGCTGTCGAAACCGACGTCGTACTCGACGTAGAACGGGTGACGCTTGCCGGTCATCAGCATGTCTTCGACGCGCGGCAGGCGCATCTTGGTTGGCTGGCCGGTGAGGTGCGCGATCACCGCGCACAGGCACGCCGGGCTGGCGGCCTGGGTTTCCTTGCCACCGAAACCACCGCCCATGCGGCGCATGTCGACGACGATTTTGTTCATCGACACGTCGAGCACTTCGGCGACGAGTTTTTGCACTTCGGTCGGGTTCTGCGTCGAGCAGTAGACGATCATCCCACCGTCTTCCGTCGGCATTACCGAAGAGATCTGGGTTTCGAGGTAGAAGTGTTCCTGGCCGCCGATGTGCAGCGTGCCTTGAATCCGATGCTCAGCGGTGGCCAGGGCAGTCGCCGAATCGCCGCGCTGATGGGTGTGGCTGTCGAGCACGAAATGGCGTTTGCGCAAGGCTTCGACCACGTCGAGCACCGGCTCAAGATCTTCGTATTCGATGATCGCAGCCATCGCCGCTTTGCGTGCGGTTTCCAGATCTTTCGCAGCGACGGCGAGCACCGGTTGCCCGACGAACTGCACGTCATCAATCGCCAGCAACGGATCACCCGGCAGCAGCGGCCCGATGTCTTTCAGCCCCGGCACGTCCGCATGGGTGATGGCGATGCGCACGCCTTCGAAGGCGTAGCAGGGCCGGGTGTCGATGCTGATGATTTTCGCGTGGGCGCGGTCCGACAGCCGTGCATAAACGTGCAACTGGTTAGGGAATTCCAGACGGTCATCAATGTACTGCGCTTCGCCGGACACGTGCTTGGCGGCGCTGTCATGCTTGACGCTGCGGCCGACACCGGAGGTCAGGTCCTTGGCGAACAGTTCAGCCAGTTCGGCTTGGGTCTTCTCTACAGCGTGATGATTAGACATAAGCAGTCACCCGAGTCTCGATGTGCGGCGTTTGCAGTTCGATGAAGTATTTGCGCAGCAGGTTCTGTGCGCTGAGCAGGCGATATTCCTTGCTCGCGCGGAAGTCCGAGAGCGGCGTGAAATCTTCGGCCAGTGCGGCGCAGGCGCGTTCGACGGTGTCGTGGTTGAAGGGCGCTCCAAGCAGGGCGGCTTCACAACGGCTGGCGCGTTTCGGAATCGCCGCCATGCCTCCGAAGGCAATGCGTGCGTCGGCGATCACGCCGGTGTCGATGCGCAGATTGAACGCCGCGCACACCGCGGAAATATCATCGTCCAGACGCTTGGAAACCTTGTAGGCGCGGAACAGCTGTTCGACGCTGGCACGCGGCACGATGATCTTCTCGATGAACTCGCTTTCCTGACGCGCGGTGACGCGGTAGTCGATGAAGTAATCTTCCAGCGCCAGGGTGCGGCGGGTCTCGCCCTTGCACAAAACGATCTGCGCGCCGAGGGCAATCAGCAGCGGCGGTGAGTCGCCGATGGGCGAGGCGTTGCCGATGTTGCCGCCGAGGGTGCCCTGGTTGCGGATCTGCAACGAGGCGAAGCGTTGCAGCAATTCGCCGAAGTCCGGGTACTCGGCCTTCAAGGCTTCGTAACAATCGGAAAGGGCGGTGGCGGCGCCGATTTCCAGGCGATCATCGAAGCGTTCGATGCGCTTCATCTCGGCGACGTTGCCAACGTAAATCATCACCGGCAAGGTGCGGTGGAACTGCGTGACTTCCAGCGCCAGGTCGGTACCGCCGGCCAGCAGCCGCGCTTGTGGATAAGCGTCGTAGAGGTCGGCCAGATCGGCGACCGTCAGCGGCACCAGGCAACGTTTGTCGCCACTGTTGAGTTCGCCAATGTCGGTGGGGGCGATGGCTTTGAGGCGGGCAATGGTGTCCGCTTCGCGCGCATCGAATTGATCCGGTTGCTGGCCGCAGCAGGACTGCTCGGCGGCTTGCAGAATCGGCCGATAGCCAGTGCAGCGGCAGAGGTTGCCGGCCAGCGCTTCGTGCGCTTTGTGCGAGTCCGGTTGATCGCTGTTCTTTTGCAGGGCGAACAGCGACATGACGAAGCCGGGCGTGCAGAAACCGCACTGCGAGCCGTGGCACTCGACCATGGCTTTCTGCACGCTGTGCAGTTCGCCCTGATGCTTGAGGTCTTCGACGCTGATCAGTTGTTTGCCGTGCAGCGACGACACAAACGTCAGGCACGAATTGAGGCTGCGATAGCGGATGTGCTCGCGGCCATCGTCCGCCGTTTGCAACTCGCCGACCACCACGGTGCACGCGCCGCAGTCACCGCTGGCGCAGCCTTCTTTGGTGCCGGGTTTGCCCACATGGTCGCGCAGATAGTTGAGCACGGTCAGGTTCGGGTCCAGGGCGTGCTCGCTACGGAGTTCCTGGTTTAATAAAAACTGGATCACGGAAGGCCTCGCAGACTCATTATTGTTGTTAAGCGACTGGGACCGAATTTATCAGGTCTGACTTTTCGGTCAATGATTTTCTGACTTAAAGGTCAGGAAATAGCATTTTGTCGATCAACAACACGTTCCTACAGTATTGACCCTCTCGGGATAGCCTGCTTTTTTGCGGGATTCGTGCCAAAAACCGCTGAGTGGGCACTCCGCCATGACCCTTCATGTGCGCTACACTGCGCCGCTTGTGCAGATCGAAGAGTTTGAAGGGACAACCATGACGTTCAAGGCGCCGGACAGCCTCGCCGAGCAAATTGCTCACCACCTCGCCGAACGCATCATCCGTGGCGAAATGAAGCCGGGGGAGCGCATCCAGGAACAGAAGGTCACGCTGGCCCTCAATGTCAGCCGCGGCTCGGTTCGCGAAGCCTTGCTGATTCTCGAGCGTCGGCACCTGATCGCGATCCTGCCGCGCCGCGGTGCTCATGTCACCGAGCTCACCGCGCACAAGGTGCAGAGCCTGTGCACGCTGATGAGCGAGTTGTATATTTTGCTCGGCAACGCCGTGGCCAGCGGCTGGCAAGTGCAGGCCGACATGGCGCCGTTCGTGCAGATCCAGCAGCGCCTGACCGCCAGCTACGAGCGTCAGGACATCCGCACCTTTGTCGACGACAGCTTCAATGTGATGCGCGCCGCGTACCCGTTCGCCAATAACCCGTACTTGCAGGAAACCGTCGAGAATCTGCAGCCGGCCATGAGCCGCGCGTATTTTCTCGCCCTCGACCAGCGCAAGGCCTCGATGAGCGAGTTCCTCGAACTGTTCGAACGCTTGCTCGCCGCCGTACTGGCCCGTGATTTTCCGCAGATTCGCATCGTGCTGACGGCCTACGCCCAGCGCAGTTGCGACCTGGTGGTTTCTGCCCTGACGGACGCATAAGGGTGCGGCTCAAGTGCATCAAGCTGGCGGGGTTCAAATCCTTCGTCGATCCAACCACGGTGAACTTCCCCAGTAACATGGCGGCAGTGGTCGGGCCCAATGGTTGCGGCAAGTCGAACATCATCGACGCCGTGCGCTGGGTGATGGGCGAAAGCTCGGCCAAGAACTTGCGCGGCGA
The DNA here is from genome assembly GCF_902497785.1 of Pseudomonas fluorescens. Taxonomy (GTDB): domain Bacteria; phylum Pseudomonadota; class Gammaproteobacteria; order Pseudomonadales; family Pseudomonadaceae; genus Aquipseudomonas; species Aquipseudomonas fluorescens_BO. The sequence goes on along the minus strand of NZ_CABVHK010000010.1, from coordinate 122,922 downwards.
GTCGATGACCGACGTCATCTTCAACGGTTCGACCAGCCGTAAACCGGTGAGCCAGGCCAGCATCGAGCTGGTGTTCGACAATTCCGACGGCACCTTGCTCGGCGAATACGCCGCGTATGCGGAAATCTCCATTCGCCGCAAAGTGACCCGCGACAGCCAAACCACCTATTACCTCAACGGCACCAAATGCCGACGCCGCGATATCACCGACATCTTCCTTGGTACCGGCCTCGGCCCGCGCAGCTACTCGATCATCGAGCAGGGGATGATCTCCAAGCTGATCGAGTCCAAGCCCGAAGACTTGCGCAATTTTATCGAAGAAGCGGCAGGCATCTCCAAATACAAGGAGCGTCGGCGCGAGACCGAAAACCGCATCCGCCGCACCCACGAAAACCTCGCCCGCCTCACCGACTTGCGCGAAGAGCTCGAGCGTCAGCTTGAACGCTTGCACCGTCAGGCCGAGGCGGCCAAGAAGTATCAGGAATACAAAGGCGAGGAGCGTCAGCTCAGGGCCCAACTGTCGGCCCTGCGCTGGCAGGCGTTGAATGAGCAGGTCGGGCAGCGCGAAGCGGTCATCGGCAATCAGGAAGTCACTTTCGAAGCGTTGGTCGCTGAGCAGCGCAACGCCGACGCAAGCATCGAACGCTTGCGTGACGGCCACCATGACCTGTCCGAACGCTTCAATCTGGTGCAGGGGCGCTTCTATTCGGTCGGGGGCGACATCGCCCGGGTCGAGCAGAGCATCCAGCACGGTCAGCAGCGTTTGCGCCAATTACAAGATGATCTGAAGGAAGCCGAGCGCGCGCGCCTGGAAACCGAGTCGCACCTGGGCCTCGACCGCACGTTGCTGCAAACCCTCGGCGAAGAGCTGGACATGCTCACGCCGGAACAGGAAATCACCAGCGCCGCCGCCGAAGAAGCCGCCGCCGCGCTGGAAGAATCCGAAACCACCATGCACGCCTGGCAGGAGCAGTGGGACACGTTCAACCTGACTGCCGCCGAGCCGCGTCGCCAATCCGAAGTGCAGCAGTCGCGGATCCAGCAGCTGGAAACCAGCATGGAGCGTCTTGCCGATCGCCAGAAACGCCTTGGCGAAGAGCGCGCCTTGCTCTCGGCGGACCCGGAAGACGCGGCGATCATGGAACTCAGCGAGCAGCTGGCCGCGTCCGAGGCCACGCTTGAAGACCTTCAGGCCAGCGAAGAAGCGCAGGTTGAACGCCTTGAGCAACTGCGGCAGGAATTGCAATCGGCGCTGCACAGCCAACAAACGGCGCAGGGCGATTTGCAGCGCCTCAACGGCCGCCTCGCCTCGCTGGAAGCCTTGCAGCAGGCTGCGCTGGATCCAGGCACCGGCACGGCTGAATGGCTGCGCGAGCAACATTTGGCCGACCGTCCGCGTCTGGCCGAAGGCCTGAAGGTTGAAGCGGGTTGGGAGCTGGCGGTGGAAACCGTACTCGGTGCCGACCTGCAAGCGGTGCTGGTGGATGACTTCGGCGATTTCGACCTGGCCGGTTTTGCCCAGGGCGATTTGCGTTTGCTCAGCCCGGCCAGCGATGGCGTGCGGGTGCCCGGCAGTTTGCTCGATAAAGTCGAGGCGCAGATCGATCTGTCGCCGTGGCTGGGCCGGGTCAAACCGGTTGAAAGCCTCGAGCAGGCCCTGGCCCTGCGTGGGCAATTGAGCGCCGACGAGAGCCTGATCAGCCGCGACGGTTACTGGGTCGGTCGGCACTTTTTACGCGTGCGTCGCGCCAGCGAAGCCGAAAGCGGCGTGCTGGCTCGCGGGCAGGAAATCCAGCGTCTGAGCCTCGAGCGCGAGGAGCGCGAGGCCACGGTCGACACCCTGGAAACCCAACTGCAGAACCTCAGGGCGCAACAGCGCCAGCAGGAAAACGGTCGCGAACATCTGCGCCGATTGCTCCAGGACGAAGCGCGCCAGCAAGGTGAACTCAAAGCTCAATTGTCTGCCGGTAAAGCCAAGGTCGAGCAGCTGACGTTGCGCCGTAAGCGGCTCGATGAGGAGCTCACCGAACTCGCCGAACAGCGCGCGCAGGAGCACGAAAACATCGGCGAAGCGCGTCTGCGATTGCAAGACGCTCTGGATGCCATGGCGCTGGACACCGAGCAGCGCGAGTTACTGCTGGCCCAGCGCGACAGCCTGCGCGAGCGACTGGATCGCGTGCGTCAGGAGGCGCGGCAGCACAAGGATCACGCGCATCAGCTGGCGGTGCGTCTGGGGTCGTTGAAGGCACAACACGACTCGACGCGTCAGGCGCTGGAACGGCTGGAAATGCAGTCCGAGCGCCTGACCGAAAAACGCGAACAATTGAGCCTCAATCTGGAGGAGGGCGAGGCGCCGCTGGAAGAGCTGCGCCTCAAACTCGAAGAGTTGCTCGACAAGCGCATGACCGTCGACGTAGAACTCAAAACCGCGCAGATAGCATTGGAAGACGCCGACCGTGAGCTGCGCGACGCCGAGAAACGCCGCAACCAGGCCGAGCAGCAATCGCAGTTGATTCGTGGCCAGATGGAAACGCAGCGCATGGAATGGCAAGCCCTGACCGTTCGCCGCAAGGCCCTCGAAGACCAATTGCTGGAAGACGGTTACGACCTGCACGGCGTGCTCGCCACGCTGACCACTGAGGCTAACGAGAAGGACGCCGAAGAAGAACTCGAACGCATTGCCGCGCGCATTGCGCGACTCGGTGCGATCAACCTCGCAGCCATCGACGAATACCAGCAACAATCCGAGCGTAAACGTTATCTGGATGCACAGAACGACGATCTGGTGGAAGCGCTGGACACTCTTGAAAACGTGATCCGCAAGATCGACAAGGAAACCCGCAACCGCTTCAAAGATACCTTTGATCAGATCAATGGCGGATTACAGGCGCTTTTCCCAAAAGTTTTCGGTGGCGGCCGCGCCTATTTGGAACTGACGGGCGAAGATCTACTCGATACAGGGGTGACGATCATGGCGCAGCCGCCCGGAAAGAAGAACAGCACCATCCATTTGCTCTCGGGTGGCGAAAAAGCCCTGACCGCACTGGCCCTGGTTTTTGCGATCTTCAAGTTGAATCCGGCGCCGTTCTGCATGCTCGACGAAGTGGACGCACCCCTGGATGACGCTAACGTTGGACGCTACGCACGGCTGGTCAAAGAGATGTCCGAGACGGTGCAGTTCATCTACATCACCCATAACAAGATCGCCATGGAAATGGCCGATCAACTGATGGGGGTGACGATGCATGAACCGGGATGCTCGCGTCTGGTGGCAGTGGATGTCGAGGAGGCAATGGCGATGGTGGATGCGTGAGGGGGCATTAGTAGGGCAAGTATTTTTAGTCGGTAGGACTTTTTTACCTGTCTCTATTGGCTGGCCCCACGACATATTCGCGCAAGCCATTGTGACAGACGGTGTAAAGTTGCCTTTGGTCGTGCTAGTTTAATGTCAATTTTTCGTATACGTGGGCAAAACGCCTGTCAGAACATAGAGTTGGCGCCACGTTTTAAAGCGGTTTGCGAGTTGTAAACCCCTTATTTTTCAGCATTTTTTATAGAGGCACGGGATTACATGGAAATCGGTCTGCGCGAGTGGCTGATCGTCATCGGCATTATTGTCATTGCCGGTATTCTTTTCGATGGCTGGCGTCGCATGCGCGGCGGCAAGGGAAAACTGAAATTCCGTCTTGACCGAAGTCTGTCCAATTTGCCGGACGAAGACGCCGGTGCCGAGCTATTGGGCCCGCCGCGCGTATTGGATAATCACAAGGAACCGCAACTGGACGAGCACGATCTGCCGTCGGTGAGCATGCCGGCCCGTGAAGCCCGTGAGTCGGGTTCCAAGCGTGGCAAGCGTGGCCATGGCGAGCCTTCCCAGGGCGATATGAACCTCAGCCTGGACCTGGACGGCGGCCCGAGCTTCAACAGCCGTGACGACGATTTCCCGGATGACACCAAGGCCTCGCCTTCGGTCAGCGAAAAAGAACAACCGCAAGCCGAAGAAGTATTGGTGATCAGCGTGATCTGCCGCGACGCCGCTGGCTTCAAAGGCCCGGCGCTGTTGCAGAACATTCTGGAAAGCGGCCTGCGTTTTGGCGAGATGGATATTTTCCACCGCCACGAAAGCATGGCCGGCAATGGCGAAGTCCTGTTTTCCATGGCCAATGCGGTCAAGCCGGGTGTCTTCGATCTGGACGACATCGACCACTTCAGCACGCCGGCGGTGAGCTTCTTCCTCGGCCTGCCGGGCCCGCGTCATCCGAAGCAGGCCTTCGACGTGATGGTGGCGGCGGCGCGTAAATTGTCCCAGGAGCTGAACGGCGAACTGAAAGACGATCAACGCAGCGTACTGACTGCCCAGACGATTGAGCACTATCGTCAGCGCATCGTTGAATTCGAACGTCGCGCATTGACCCAGAAGCGCTAAGGTCAACGGATCGCAGCCTCGTTTCACTCGACAGCTCCTACGGTATCGCGATTTTTTGTAGGCGCTGTGCAGGAGCTGTCGAGTGAAACGAGGCTGCGATCTTTTGATCTTGATGAAATCAGATTGAGCAGCCTCGGCTGCTCTTTTGCTTTATGAGAGAACACCCATGACCGCCGCCAAAAACCGCATTCTAGAGCTGCGCGCTGAGCTGGATCAGCACAACTACCGTTATCACGTGCTGGACGAGCCGAGCATTCCGGACGCTGAATACGACCGCTTGTTTCATGAACTCAAGGCGCTCGAAGCGGACCACCCTGACCTTATCACCAGCGACTCGCCAACCCAGCGCGTCGGCAGTGCGGCGCTGTCGGCGTTCACCCAGGTTCGCCACGAAGTGCCGATGCTCAGCCTCGGCAACGCCTTCGAAGAAACCGACATGCGCGAGTTCGATCGTCGAGTCACCGAAGGTCTGGACCTGCCGGCCGGCGACTTGTTCGGCGCTGGCGCGGCGGTGGAGTACAGCTGCGAACCAAAGCTCGATGGCCTGGCGGTCAGCCTGCTTTATCAGGACGGTGTGTTGGTGCGCGGCGCGACACGCGGCGACGGCACCACCGGCGAAGACATCAGTGTCAACGTGCGCACCGTGCGCAACATCCCGCTCAAGCTGCAAGGCAGCGGCTGGCCGGCGACCCTCGAAGTGCGCGGCGAAGTGTTCATGTCCAAGGCCGGTTTCGAGCGCCTCAACGCCACGCAACTGGAAGTCGGTGGCAAGACATTCGCCAACCCGCGCAACGCGGCGGCGGGCAGTTTGCGCCAGCTGGATTCGAAGATCACCGCCAACCGGCCACTGGAATTCTGTTGCTACGGTATCGGCCAGATTTCCGCGGACATCGCTGACACGCACATTGGCAATCTGCAACAGTTGCAGGCGTGGGGCATGCCGATCAGTCGCGAGCTGAAACTGGCGCACGGCATCGATGAATGCCTGGATTACTACCGCGACATCGGTGAGCGCCGCAACGGCCTGGCTTATGAAATCGATGGCGTGGTGTTCAAGGTCAACAGCATCGCCGCCCAGCGTGAACTGGGTTTCCGCGCTCGCGAACCGCGTTGGGCAATCGCGCATAAATTCCCGGCCATGGAAGAACTCACCGAGCTGCTCGACGTGGAGTTCCAGGTCGGCCGCACCGGTGCCGTGACGCCGGTGGCCCGCTTGAAACCGGTCAAAGTGGCTGGCGTCACCGTGGCCAATGCGACCCTGCACAACATGGACGAGGTTGCGCGGCTGGGCCTGATGATCGGCGACACGGTGATCATCAGGCGTGCCGGTGATGTGATTCCGCAAGTGGTGCAGGTGGTTCTCGAGCGCCGTCCGGAAAACGCGCGGCCTGTGCATATCCCCGAGCAATGCCCGGTCTGCGGCTCGCATGTCGAGCGCACTCAACTGGTCAAGCGCAGCAAAGGGCGCGAGACCGTCAGTGAAGGCGCGGTGTATCGCTGCGTCGGTCGCCTGGCCTGCGGTGCGCAGCTCAAGCAGGCGATCATTCACTTTGTTTCCCGGCGCGCGATGGACATCGAAGGCCTGGGCGACAAGAGCGTCGAGCAACTGGTCGATGAAGGCCTGGTGAATTCCCCGGCCGATCTGTACGCACTGAAGTTTGACGACATTGTCGACCTCGAAGGGTTTGCCGAGTTGTCGAGCAAGAAGCTGCTCAGCGCTATCGAGGACAGCAAGAAGCCGAGCCTGGCGCGCTTTATCTACGCCCTCGGGATTCCCGATGTCGGCGAAGAGACGGCGAAGGTGCTGGCACGTTCCCTCGGCTCGCTGGAGCGGGTTCAACTGGCATTGCCGCAAGTGCTCACGTACTTGCCGGATGTCGGCCTTGAAGTGGCTCACGAGATTCACAGCTTTTTTGAAGATGCGCACAACCGGCAGGTGATCGCTGATTTACTCAAGCACGGCTTGCAGATTCAGGATCAGGGCGAATTGGGCGCCGAGTTTGCGGCAAGCACCACGCTGGGCGGTTTTCTCGACAAACTGCACATTCCTTCGGTCGGGCCGGGCGGGGCGCAAAAGCTGGCGGAGCGGTTCGGGTCGCTGGAAGGTGTATTCAACGCTGATTGGCTGGACATGCGTCAGGCGCTGCCGGAGAAACAGGCCAATGCGGTTCGGGAGTTTTTTGCGGTAGCCGAGAATCGCCAAGTGGCCGAAGCCGCCGAAAAACAGTTGCGCGATTTCGGCATGCACTGGCAGAGCGAGAAAAAAGTTGTCGAAGGACTGCCGCTGGCCGGGCAGACCTGGGTGCTGACCGGCTCGCTGGAGTTGATGAGCCGTGACGTCGCCAAAGACAAACTGGAAAGCCTCGGCGCCAAGGTGGCCGGTTCGGTGTCGGCCAAGACCCACTGCGTAGTGGCCGGGCCGGGTGCCGGTTCGAAATTGGCCAAGGCCAATGAGCTGGGGTTGAAAGTGCTGGATGAAGAGGCGTTTGTCGGGTTTCTGGCTACGCACGGTATTTCCGTGTGATGCCCTTCGCGAGCAGGCTCGCTCCCACATTTAATCGGGTTCTTCCTGTAAGAATGCAATCGAATGTGGGAGCGAGCCTGCTCGCGAAGGCAATTTTTGCCGCAGCGCAAAAAGCGGGAACGATCGAAGCCCCATCATGATCTAGTCTTGGCAAGCCCCAGGGAGAGATCGCCATGCACCGCTTCTTCGAACAGCTCAGCTCTCGGATCGCCGCGCCTTTCATGGGCGAGCGTTCGCGCAACAGCAAGGTCTGGCATTGCCGTTGCGGGCAATCGCTGTTCTTTCGCAACAGTCAGTGTCTGGCGTGCTCTGCGGCGTTGGGGTATCAACCGCAACAGAGCCGCTTGTCGTCGTTACAGCCCGGGCTGCAAGCCGACACCTGGCTACTCGACGCCGATCCCGAAGCGGGTGAATTGCGCCGCTGCGCCAATCTGCAATCCCCGGCTGCGTGCAACTGGCTGCTGCCGGCTGACGATCACGCGGTGCTGTGCATCGCCTGTAGCTTGAATCGCACTATTCCCGACCTGTCGATCGCCGAAAACCACGAGCGCTGGCGCAAGGTCGAAACCGCCAAGCGGCGCCTGGTCGCGCAGCTGGTGAGTCTGGGTTTGCAGGTGATTCCCAAAAGCGTGGATGAAGAGTCCGGGTTGGCCTTCGACTTCATTGGCGTCGACCTCGAAGGCAAGCCACCGACCACCGGCCACGCCAACGGCCTGATCACCCTCGATATCAACGAAGCCGACGACGCGCACCGCGAGCACGTCCGGGTGCAGATGCACGAACCCTATCGCACTTTGCTTGGGCATTTTCGACATGAGGTCGGGCATTATTATTGGGATCGGTTGATTGCCAACAGTCACTGGCTGGAGCCGTTTCGCAGCCTGTTTGGTGACGAGCGCGCCAGTTACGCCGAAGCACTCGATCAACATTATCAGCACGGCGCTCCGCTGGACTGGCAGCAACATTTCGTCAGCGCCTACGCAACGATGCATCCGTGGGAAGACTGGGCGGAAACCTGGGCGCACTACCTGCACATGATGGATGCGGTGGACACTGCCCTCGGTTTCGGCATGAGCGCACGAGAAATGGATTTTGACTACCAACCGTTCCCGTCCAGCACCCTCTACGATCCGCAGCATCCCGGCGGCGAAGCGTTCCTGTCGTTCGTCAACGCGTGGATAGAATTGGCGGGCATGCTCAACGAACTGTCGCGCAGTATGGGACAGCCGGATTTCTATCCGTTCGTGCTGCCGCCGGCGGTGATCGCCAAGTTGCACTTCATCCATTTGGTGATCCAGCAAGAGGGCGGCAGGGCGGATGAGGTGCTGGCGCAGTGAGGTCCAAAGATCGCAGCCTGCGGCAGCTCCTACGGATGTACGCCGATCCATGTAGGCGCTGCCGCAGGCTGCGATCTTTTTCGGGGCACCGCATGTCCTTGAAGCCGCTCATATTTTTTTATCCGCGCGGACGGTTGTAACTTCGTCTCAGACAGGTACAATGGCGCGGCTCGCCGTCAGGTGAGCGTCGTTATGGTGACCCCATCGGTCCCCCCGCAACGATTACCCGTGAACCTGGTCAGATCCGGAAGGAAGCAGCCACAGCGGGAACATTGTGTGCCGGGGTGTGGCTGGTGGGGTTGCCTCCATAACGCCCGCGAGTCTTCTCTCGCGTTAACAATCCACTATATTCGTTTTGTTGTTCTGCCATGGATTCGGTCCGGGGCGGATTTTTCGTCGTTTCCGATTGAAGAAAACGGCGCATGAAAAAGGAGGCCGACCTGTCGAACCACGACAGGTCGGCCTCCTTTTTTTATTTCTGCCACTAAGGCTTGGACAAGGCCTGGTCAACCGCTGCAATCAGCTTTCCCAGATCCTTCGGGGTGGCTTTATGTATGACTGCGTAGAGATACGCCCGCTGCTCGTCTTCATCGCCCAAATCGGCGAAAAAGGCTTTCAGCTTCACGCCCAGCACATCCGCCAGCAGGAACAGAGCTTCCACGCTGGGGGTGTAGGTGCCGGTTTCGAAACGGCTGATGGTTTTGGGGTCAAAACCGGTTTTTTCGCCAAGTTCAGCCTGAGTAAGCCCCGCGACCTTGCGGTAACGCCGAATGGCTGGACCCAAACTTGAAATTTGCATCGCTCAATTCCCATTTAGAATCAAGAACTTAACGATAGATTTTTGCATTAGACAACCGCATGATCCATCACCTTGCTTTGCAAAATGTGATGCATTTCGTAGAATTGCCGTTCGAAAAGACGAACGGGTGACCTGTTCTCTGAAGTCTGGCTGACAGGGGAGAGCCAATACTGCGCTGCCTCACAAGGTGTGCGGAGGGCTCAAGCAGGCTTGAAGCCTTGCAAAAAGTTACCGAAATGGCTGTTGCTGCCCTTCGTCAGGGTCCTTGAGACTAGTTGATCTTCAGCTGCCAAGGGGCCATCAATGGCTGTTCATGGAGTGATCAAGTGGCTCTGCGCAGTTCGATCAAAAACATCTCTGCCGGGCTTGTTGTGCTGGTCGAGCGGTACCACCGCTAGCGACAGTGAGCCTGACTCATGGATGAGAAATACCGCAGGGCCGTGGACGCCGCCGCGATTTTTTCCGAGACCGATCTGACCGGCCGGATTACCTACGTCAACGACCAGTTCTGCGCCGTGTCCGGTTATAGCCGTGATGAACTGCTCGGGCAGAATCATCGGCTGATCAACTCTGGCCTGCATTCTGCTGACTTCTTCGCCGAGATGTGGCGCACCATCGCACTCGGCAATGTCTGGAAAGGCGAGATCTGCAATCGCACCAAGGATGGTCGCCTGTATTGGGTCGAGAGCACCCTGGTGCCGGTGCTGGAAGACGACACCGGGCGCATTCACCGCTACCTGGCGATTCGGTTCGACATCAGCGAAAAACGCCAACTGCTGCATTCCCTGCAATGGCGGGTTGGCCACGATGTGCTGACCGGGCTGCCCAACCGCGCGTTTCTGTCGGATTTGCTGGATCAGGCGCTGGCGTTCTCCCGGCAGGAAAACATCCCGCTGGCGGTGTGCATGCTCGACCTCGACGGCTTCAAGGCGGTCAACGACGGCTACGGGCATGCCAGTGGCGATCTGTTGCTGGTGGAGGTAGCCAGACGCCTGCGCGACATCGTTCGCGGTGAGGATGTGGTGGCGCGGCTGGCGGGCGACGAGTTTGTGCTGGTGTTACGTTATGTGCGCGATCTGCCGGAATTGCGCGCGGCACTGAATCGGGTATTAGGCGCGATTTCCGCGCCGTACCTGCTGCAGGATAAAGTCCTGAATGTCTTTGCCAGCATCGGTGTCACCCTGTTTCCTCACGATAACGAAGACGCCGAAACCCTGTTGCGGCATGCCGATCAGGCCATGTACGTGGCCAAACAGCGCGGGCGCAATCGCTTTCAACTGTTTGACGTGTCCCGGGACCGGGAGGTCAAGGCCACGCACCAGACCGTCGAACGGGTTCGACAGGCATTGGCCGCCGGTGAGTTACGCCTGTACTTCCAGCCCAAAGTGAACATGCGTCGCGCAGTTGTCGTCGGCTTCGAGGCGTTATTGCGCTGGGAGCACCCGCAGGACGGCACGGTGCAGGCCCGGGATTTTCTGCCGGCGGTGGAAGAGACGGACCTGATCATCGACATCGGTGAGTGGGTGATGGACCAGGTGTTGCTGCAGTTGGACCGTTGGCAGCAAGCAGGGCAGGGCTGGCCGATCAGCGTCAACATTGCCGCCCGGCATTTTCAGCGGGCGGATTTCGTCGACCGCCTGCGGCACTTGCTCGCCCGGCATGCCCGGGTTGCGCCGCAGATGCTTGACCTGGAAATCGTCGAGTCGGTGGCCATCGAAAACATCCAGCATGTCAGTGCCTGCCTGCAGGCGTGTCAGGCACTCGGGGTGCAGTTTTCCTTGGGCGACTTTGGCACCGGTTATTCGTCGTTGAGCTACCTCAAGCGGTTACGCACCCAGACCATCAAGATCGACAAGTCGTTTATCCGCGACATTCTGCATGACCACGATGACCTGGCGCTCACCAAAGCGGTCATTGGCCTGGCGCGGGCATTTGGCCGGCAAGTCATTGCCGAGGGCGTGGAAAGCATCGAGCACGGTGAATTGCTGCTGCAACTGGGGTGCGACGTTGCCCAAGGCTATTTCATCGCCCGCCCGATGCCGGCGGACGAGGTGGCGGGTTGGGTGGATGGGTTCGTTGCGCCGCTGCAATGGCGGGTGCTCGATCAAATATCCTGAGACTTTCAGGCGACTGAAGATCAAATGTGGGAGCGGCTTATGTGGCGAGGGGATTTATCCCCGTTCGGCTGCGAAGCAGTCGCACACGCGGTTTAGTGTGAACTGCCGGGGCCGCTTCGCAGCCCAACGGGGATAAATCCCCTCGCCACAAAGCCGCTCCCACAGGTTCAGGGTTTGCCGACATAGAGCTGGATAATGTCATCAATCTCCCCCGACATAGAGCTGGATAATGTCATCAATCTCCCCCGACATTTTCATCCTCAGCAGTGTGCGCAATATGCGCTGCACCGGCACGTCCGGGGCGTTGCGCACATAGCAGCCGACACTTTGCTCCTGCAACACCACGCCTCCCTTGAGCTGCCGCTCGGGTAACAGGCGCTGATTGAACCAGTCCAGCGTCCACTGATTACTCACGGCGTAGCGATAGCGTCCGGCCAGGAGTTTCTCCAGCACTTGTTCCTGGTTGCGCGCGTCTTCGCGGAGCAGGCGGTCGCTGTCGAACAAGGGCTGCAAGGTCGGGTAACTGTAGCCGAGCACCGTGCCGATGGATTGTCGCGACAAATTTTCCGGCACCGCGCCGGGCAGTTGTTCCGGTCGGCTGATCAGCACATCAGGCTGGGTCCAGAGCGGGATGCTCCAGATATAGTCCCCGGACTGGTTCGACCCCCACGATTGCGCGGCATAGCAGCGGACATCGACCTCGCCGTGCTCCATGGCACTCTGCACGCGGGCGCGCGGCAGTACGTGAAACTGCGCCGGAACGCCGACCTGGGTCGCCAGGCTGACCATCACGTCATGCAAGATCCCCTGGGTCGGGCGCCCACGGTCAAGTTGGACCATCGGCATCGCCCAACTGTCAGGCACCACAAAGCGCAATGGCGCGGCGGCCATGACATTCAGGCTCATCAACAACAGTGCCCCCAAGGCCAGCCGCATAAACGCTCCGCTACCGATGAAACCCGATCCGATAAAAAGCCCCCCAAATTGCATCTTAGCCAGATTAGACGAGCGCGCCGGATGCAATTTTGGCCTTGCTCCGCTAGCATTAGCCGCTTGTGTTCCTTCGTGGCGACGGTTTTCGATGAGTTATCAGGTTCTTGCACGTAAATGGCGTCCGCGCTCGTTCCGCGAAATGGTCGGCCAGACCCATGTGCTCAAGGCTCTGATCAATGCCTTGGACAGCCAGCGGCTGCACCACGCCTACCTGTTTACCGGGACGCGCGGGGTCGGCAAGACCACCATCGCGCGGATCATCGCCAAATGCCTGAACTGTGAAACAGGTATCACTTCGACACCGTGCGGCGAATGCTCGGTGTGCCGTGAGATCGACGAAGGGCGCTTCGTCGACCTGATCGAAATCGACGCCGCGAGCCGGACCAAGGTCGAGGACACCCGCGAGCTGCTCGACAATGTTCAGTACGCCCCGAGCCGCGGGCGCTTCAAGGTCTACCTGATCGACGAAGTGCACATGCTTTCCAGCCATTCCTTCAATGCGCTGCTGAAAACTCTCGAAGAGCCGCCGCCCTACGTCAAGTTCATCCTGGCCACCACCGACCCGCAGAAACTCCCTGCAACGATTCTGTCGCGGTGCCTGCAATTCTCCCTGAAAAACATGACCCCTGAACGGGTCGTCGAGCATTTGACCCACGTGCTGGGTGTCGAGAACGTGCCGTTCGAAGACGACGCCCTGTGGCTGCTCGGCCGCGCCGCCGATGGCTCGATGCGCGATGCCATGAGCCTGACCGATCAGGCCATTGCCTTCGGTGAAGGCAAGGTCATGGCGGCCGACGTGCGCGCGATGCTGGGCACGCTTGACCACGGTCAGGTCTACGACGTTCTGCATGCGCTGATCGAAGGCGATGCCAAGGCGTTGCTCGAAGGCGTCCGCCACCTGGCTGAACAGGGCCCGGACTGGAACGGCGTGCTCTCGGAAATCCTCAACGTGCTGCACCGTGTCGCGATCGCTCAGGCCTTGCCTGAAGGCGTCGACAATGGCCAAGGCGACCGCGATCGGGTGCTGGCGCTGGCTCAGGCCTTGCCGGCCGAAGACGTGCAGTTTTATTACCAGATGGGCCTGATCGGCCGCCGCGATTTGCCGCTGGCGCCGGACCCCCGCGGTGGTTTCGAAATGGTCTTGCTGCGCATGCTCGCGTTCCGCCCGGCAGACACCGAGGACGCACCGAGGCAACCGCTAAAGCCAGTGGGGATCAGCCAGGCCACAGTTGATTCCGCTAATTCAGTGGCTGCCGCGCCGATTGCTGCGCCGGTAGCCGCTGCGGCAGTTGCACCCGTTGCTGCGGTTGTTGCCCCGGTTCCCGCGCCAGAGCCTGAGGCGGTCGCGCCCGTGGTCGTGCCTGAACCGGTTGTCGTGCCCGAGCCCGTTGCGGTCGAAGCCGTCGTCGACCTGCCCTGGAATGACCCGGTCGAGCCAGAGGTTGTGCAGCAGCCCGCTGTCGAACCGGTGCTGGAAACCGCAAGCGAACAACCCGAATTGCCACCGATGCCGTTGCCGACACCCGACAGCGTCGTGCCGGATGCGCCGGAATGGGCCGCCACGCCGATCCCCGAGCCGTCAGTGGCCGAGGTCGATGCCGCCACGCCGGGCATCGACCTCGACGACGAGCCGCCGCTGGACGAGGATTACATCGAGCCGGACATGGATTCGGCTTATAGCTACCTCGACGAATTGGCCAGTGAGCACGCCGCCGAACCGGCACCGGAACCCGAGCCTGAACCGGCCGCCATGCCCGCCACCGGTCTGGCGCTGCAATGGCTGGAGCTGTTCCCGAAGTTGCCGATCTCCGGCATGACCGGCAGCATCGCCGCCAACTGCACGCTGATCGCTGTCGATGGCGACAACTGGCTGCTGCACCTGGATCCGGCTCACAGCGCGCTGTTCAACGCGACACAGCAACGTCGTCTCAACGACGCGTTGAACCAGTTTCACGGGCGCACGCTGACCCTGACCATGGAGCTGATCAAGCCCGAGCAGGAAACCCCGGCCCAGGCTGGGGCGCGGCGTCGGGCAGACCGTCAGCGCGAGGCCGAGGAGTCGATCCACGGTGATCCGTTCATCCAGCAAATGATGCAGCAGTTCGGTGCGGTGGTCCGTAACGATACTATTGAACCTGTCGAAGCCCTGGTCAGTCAGGGCTAATAACTGAGGGCGTCTGGCCGAACGGGCCGGGCGCTGTGTTTATCCAAGTACTTTGAGGTGATTCCCATGATGAAAGGTGGCATGGCCGGCCTGATGAAGCAGGCGCAGCAGATGCAGGAAAAAATGGCCAAGATGCAGGAAGAACTGGCCAACGCCGAAGTCACTGGCAAGGCCGGCGGCGATATGGTCACCGTGGTGATGACCGGTCGTCACGACGTCAAGCGCGTGACCATCGACCCAAGCCTGGTCGAAGGCCTGAGCGAAGACGACAAAGAGATGCTGGAGGCTGTATTCGCCGCCGCCGTCAACGACGCTGTGCGCAAGATCGAAGCCAACAGCCAGGACAAAATGTCCGGCATGACGGCGGGCATGCAATTGCCTCCGGGTATGAAATTGCCATTCTGATTCGCCAAGGCGCGTCGGATGAGCTACAAAAAAATGCCAGGCATCGTGCCTGGCATTTTCGTTTTTGACGGGTATCTGCCATTCCCTGTGGCGAGGGAGCTTGCTCCCGCTGGACTGCGCAGCAGTCCCTTTTTTTGGGGCCGCTTCGCGGCCCAGCGGGAGCAAGCTCCCTCGCCACAATCAAGGAAGAAACATCGAACGCCATACCGACACAACGGTCTGCTTCCCTATACCGACCCATTCTTCGATCACAGGAGACGCTCTCATGCCAGACGCATTGACCCTCAACCAACGTATCGTCCTGGCGTCTCGCCCGGTGGGCGCGCCGACGCCGGAGAATTTTCGCCTGGAGCGTGAAGCGCTGCCGGACCTGGTCGACGGCCAGGTGTTGCTCAAAACCCTGTTCCTGTCGCTCGACCCCTACATGCGCGGGCGCATGAGCGACGCTCCTTCCTACGCGGCACCGGTCGAAATCGACGAGGTGATGACCGGTGGCGCTGTCAGCCGGGTCGAGCGTTCGCTCAATCCCAAGTTCCACGAAGGTGATCTGGTCGTTGGCGCCACGGGGTGGCAGAGCCACAGCATCAGCGACGGTCGCGACATCATTCCGGTGCCGTCCGGGTTGCCAAGCCCTTCCATGGCGCTCGGCGTGCTCGGGATGCCGGGCATGACCGCTTACATGGGCCTGATGGACATCGGTCAGCCCAAAGAGGGCGAAACGCTCGTGGTGGCGGCGGCCTCCGGTGCGGTGGGTTCGGTGGTCGGCCAAGTGGCGAAGATCAAAGGCCTGCGGGTGGTTGGCGTGGCCGGCGGCGCGGACAAGTGCCGTTATGTGGTTGAAGAGCTGGGTTTTGATGCCTGCGTCGATCACAAAAGTCCCGACTTCGCCGATCAATTGGCTACCGCGTGTCCCGATGGCATCGACATTTATTACGAGAACGTCGGAGGCAAGGTTTTCGACGCCGTAGTGCCGCTGCTCAATTCCAAGGCGCGGGTTCCTTTGTGCGGCCTGATCGCGTCCTACAACGCTCACGAAGCGCCGAGCGGCCCGGATCGCCTGCCGCAATTGCAGCGCACGCTGCTGACCAAACGCGTGCGGATTCAGGGTTTCATCGTGTTTGACGATTACGGCGACCGTCAGCCGGAATTCGTCAGCGCCATGGCGCCGTGGGTGCGTGACGGCAAGGTGAAATTCCGCGAAGACGTGGTCGATGGCCTTGAGAATGCACCCGAGGCGTTCATCGGTCTGCTGGAAGGTCGCAACTTCGGCAAACTGGTGGTGCGAGTCGCGCAAGACTGAGTATTTGACGCTAAAGAGAGGCGCGGGTATAAACCGCGTCTCGTTGTTATGTCGGACGTTTCCCCATGAGCTTCAGCCCTTTGATTCGCCAACTGATTGATGCCCTGCGAACGCTGCCAGGGGTGGGTCAGAAAACTGCCCAGCGCATGGCGTTGCAGCTACTCGAGCGTGATCGCAGCGGTGGCTCGCGTTTGGCGCTGGCGTTGAGCCAGGCCATGGAAGGGGTCGGCCATTGCCGGTTGTGTCGAACGCTGACTGAAGACGACCTGTGCCCGCAATGCGCCGATAACCGTCGCGATGACACCTTGCTGTGCGTGGTGGAAGGGCCGATGGATGTCTACGCGGTGGAGCAGACCGGTTTCCGTGGTCGCTACTTCGTGCTCAAGGGCCATCTGTCGCCGCTCGACGGGCTGGGGCCTGAGGCGATCGGCATTCCGCAATTGCTCGCACGGATCGAAGAGGCGGGCACCTTTACTGAAGTCATTCTCGCGACCAACCCGACGGTCGAAGGCGAAGCCACGGCGCATTACATCGCCCAGTTGCTCAGCAACAAGGGCTTGATTGCATCACGCATTGCCCACGGCGTGCCGTTGGGTGGCGAGCTGGAGCTGGTGGACGGCGGGACGTTGGCGCATTCGTTTGCGGGGCGTAAGCCGATAGCGCTGTAAACGTGATATCGGCAAAAGATCGCAGCCTTCGGCAGCTCCTACAGGATTGTGAACATCTCGTAGGAGCTGCCGAAGGCTGCGATCTTTTTGCTTTTGCATCCATCTTCCTGTTGAAAACCAAGCAAGCGCTCGGTTAACGTCGCTGAACCTTCAGTGGAGTTCGCCGATGCCTGCCTTTCAGGAATACTTCGACCCCAGCCACCAATTGGTCCGCGACAGCGTCAGACGTTTCGTCGAGCGTGAGATTCTTCCGGACATTGACCAGTGGGAAGAAGCTGAAAGCTTTCCCCGCGAGTTGTACTTGAAAGCCGGTGCTGCGGGGATTCTGGGTATCGGTTACCCCGAAGCCCTGGGCGGTAGCCACCAAGGTGACCTGTTTGCCAAGATCGCCGCCAGCGAAGAGTTGATGCGTTGCGGCTCCGGGGGAGTGGTGGCGGGGCTCGGCTCGCTGGACATTGGCTTGCCGCCGATCCTCAAGTGGGCCAAGCCCGAGGTCCGTGATCGTGTTGTGCCGCACGTCCTGGCGGGCGAGAAGATCAGCGCCCTGGCTGTCACCGAGCCTAGCGGCGGTTCCGACGTGGCCAACCTGCAAACCCGCGCCGTGCGTGACGGCGATGTCTACCGGGTCAACGGCAGCAAAACCTTTATCACCAGCGGCGTGCGCGCGGATTACTACACCGTCGCGGTGCGCACCGGCGCTCCCGGTTTCGGCGGCATCAGCTTGCTGCTGATCGAGAAAGGCACACCGGGATTCACTGTCGGCCGCCAGTTGAAGAAAATGGGCTGGTGGGCGTCGGACACCGCCGAGTTGTTTTTCGACGATTGCCGGGTGCCTGTGGGAAATCTGATCGGTGCCGAGAACATGGGCTTCGCCTGCATCATGGGCAACTTCCAGAGCGAACGTCTGGCCCTGGCGCTGATGGCCAACATGACCGCGCAACTGGCGCTGGAAGAAAGCCTGAAATGGGCCCGGCAGCGCGAAGCGTTCGGCAAACCCATCGGCAAGTTCCAGGTGCTCAAGCATCGCCTGGCTGAAATGGCCACGGCGCTGGAAGTGTCACGGGAATTCACTTACCGGCAGGCGGCGAAAATGGCTGCGGGGCAGAGTGTGATCAAAGAGATTTCGATGGCGAAGAATTTCGCGACTGACACGGCGGATCGGATCACGACCGATGCGGTGCAGATCCTCGGTGGTCTGGGGTACATGCGCGAGAGTCTGGTGGAGCGGTTGTATCGGGATAACCGGATTCTATCGATTGGCGGCGGGACGCGGGAAGTGATGAACGAGATCATCAGTAAGCAGATGGGGCTGTAACAGGGTTTGGATTGATGTTGTTGCGGCTGACGCTATCGCGAGCAAGCTCGCTCCCACAGTAGTTGTGTCGTCAACAAAATGTGTAAACGCCACTGAACCCTGTGGGAGCGAGCTTGCTCGCGATGGCGTCAGTGCAGACGCTACGTAATAAACAGACGCTGCTTATTTATCGGTAAGGGCAAACTGCGTCAGGCAAAACGTAGGAATCCCCATATCTTCCAGTCGCTGCGAGCCACCCAGCTCCGGCAGGTCAATAATCGCCGCCGCTTCATGCACTCGTGCGCCCATGCGCCGAATCAGGTTCGCCGCCGCGATCAGCGTGCCCCCGGTGGCAATCAGGTCATCGAACATCACCACTGAATCGCCTTCGCACAGGCTGTCGGCATGCACTTCAAGGAAGGCTTCGCCGTACTCGGTCGCATAACCTTCGGCCAGCACATCCGCCGGCAGTTTGCCCTGCTTGCGGAACAACACCAGCGGCTTGTTCAACTGATAGGCCAGTACCGAACCAATCAGGAATCCGCGGGCATCCATGGCGCCGATGTGGGTGAAGTCGGCCTCGACGTATCGGTGGGCAAAGCTGTCCATCACCAGGCGCAGGGCCGTGGGCGACTGGAACAGCGGGGTAATGTCGCGAAAGATAACGCCCGGTTTCGGGAAGTCGATCACCGGGCGGATCAGGGATTTGATGTCGAAGGAGTCAAAGACCATCGTCAAGGTGTCCTGGCAGGCTGCAAACGTCGCAGTATAACGGCGGCTGAAGCGTTTCGCTCAGCCGCAATTGTCGCAGTCAACCTTCGATCGAACCGCCGGCCAAGGCGCAAAGCTGTATCGGGTCAAGGATGTGGATTTCCTTGCCTTCGGCGGCGATCAGTTCGTTTTGCTGGAAGCGGGTGAACACCCGCGACACGGTTTCCACCGCCAGGCCCAAGTAATTGCCGATTTCATTACGCGACATGCTCAGGCGGAACTGATTGGCCGAAAAGCCGCGAGCGCGGAACCGTGCCGACAGGTTGACCAGAAACGTGGCAATGCGCTCGTCGGCGGTTTTCTTCGACAGCAGCAACATCATTTGTTGATCGTCACGAATTTCGCGGCTCATCACACGCATCAACTGACGGCGCAGTTGTGGCAATTGCAGCGCCAGTTCGTCCAGGCGTTCGAACGGAATTTCACAGACCGAGGTGGTTTCCATTGCTTGCGCCGACACTGGATGTTTTTCAGTGTCCATGCCCGACAAACCGACCAGTTCGCTCGGCAGGTGGAACCCGGTGAGCTGTTCTTCTCCGCCATCGCTGAGACTGAAGGTCTTGAGGGCGCCAGAGCGAACTGCATAAACGGAATCGAACACGTCGCCCTGGCGGAACAGGAACTCGCCCTTTTTCAGCGGGCGGCCACGTTTAACGATCTCGTCCAGCGCATCCATGTCTTCCAGATTCAGAGAAAGTGGCAGGCAGAGGGGGGCCAGGCTGCAATCCTTGCAATGGGCCTGGTTGTGAGCGCGCAGTTTTACTGGCTCGGACATTTCTTCAATCCTTGTGGGAAAAAACACACATAAGCCGTAAGGGTAACTCACAAGAGGACATTCAAGCCAGTGCGCGGCGATTTTGCCACCCTTTCAAATGACACGCGAAAAGCGCTGGCGCTGCTGTTGCTCAAGATACGCGTCGAACACCATGCACACCGATCGCACCAGCAAACGTCCGGCCGGCAACACGGTGATCCGTTGATTGTCGAGTTCGATCAGGCCGTCCTCGGCCATGGTTTGCAACTGCGGCCACAGCTCACCGAAGTAACCGCAAAAATCAATGTTGAACGCCTGTTCGATGTCAGCAAACTCCACGTTGAAACGGCAGATCAACTGTTGAATCACCGCCCTGCGCACGTGGTCGTCGGGATTGCACAGCAGGCCGCGATTGGTCGGCAGCTGCGCCGAGGCCAGGGCGCCCTGATATTGATTGAGGTCGCTGCTGTTCTGACAGTACAGATCGCCGATCTGGCTGATGGCCGAGACGCCCAGGCCGATCAAATCGCAATGTCCGTGGGTGGTGTAGCCCTGGAAATTACGTTGCAGGGTCGACTCTTCCTGGGCAATCGCCAATTCATCGTCGGGCAGGGCGAAGTGGTCCATGCCGATGTAACGGTAGCCGGCCGCCGTCAGTTGTTCGATGGTGCGTTGGAGCATCTCCAGTTTCTGCGCCGGGGTTGGCAGTTCGTCGCTGTTGATGCGCCGTTGCGGCATGAAGCGTTCGGGCAAATGCGCGTAGTTGAACACTGACAGCCGGTCCGGTTGCAGGTTGATCACTTCGTCGACGGTATGGGCGAAGTTTTCGGGTGTCTGTCTGGGCAAGCCGTAGATCAGGTCGATGTTGATCGAACGGAATTGCAAGGTCCGCGCGGCCTCGATCACTGCACGGGTTTCTTCCAGGCTTTGCAGGCGATTGACCGCCCGTTGCACCGCCGGGTCGAGGTCTTGCAGGCCGATACTGACCCGATTGAAACCCAGTTCACGGAGCAGCCCCATGGTCGACCAGTCGGCTTCGCGCGGGTCGATCTCGATGCTGTAGTCGCCGGAGTCGTCGTCGAGCAAATTGAAGCTTTTGCGCAACCGGGCCATGAGTTGACGCAGTTCGTCGTGGCTGAGAAAGGTCGGCGTACCGCCACCGAAGTGCAATTGCTCGACCTTCTGTGCGGGGTCGAGGTGGCAGGCAATCAGCTGGATTTCCTGTTCAAGGCGCTGCAAATAGGGCTGGGCGCGGCCGCGATCCTTGGTGATGACTTTGTTGCACGCGCAGTAATAGCAAATGTTCGCGCAGAACGGCACGTGCACGTACAGCGACAACGGGCGCAGGGCTTTGCGGCTGTCGCGCAGCGCATGAAACAGGTCAAAGGTGCCGACATGGCCGTCGAACTGCACGGCGGTCGGGTAGGAGGTGTAACGCGGTCCCGCCAGGTCATAACGGCGGATCAGATCGGTATCCCAACGAATGGTGTCGAGCATCATGCGGGCATCCCCCGGATAGTCTGGCAGTGCCGGCGAGTCTATGGGGTGCGGCGTTGGGGCATCTTGATTTGTATCAACAGGCGCCAGATCAAAAGATCGCAGCCTTCGGCAACTCCTACAGGGTATTGCGAACTCCAGTAGGAGCTGCCGAAGGCTGCGATCTTTTGATCCTTGTGTTAATGCCCCATCAGCCAATGCTGATGCGGCCCCGGCAGGGTCCAGATTCCGAACAACATCACCAGCAAGCCGCCCGTCATGCGCACATAGCGTTTGCGCAACACGGCCGTGACCCGCTCGGCTGCCAGCCCGGTGGCGAGCAAGACCGGCCAGGTGCCCAGCCCGAACGCGAGCATCAGCAGCGCACTGTCGAGCGCATTGCCCTGGCTGGCCGACCACAGCAACGTGCTGTAAACCAGCCCGCACGGCAACCAGCCCCAGAGCGCGCCCAGCAACAAGGCGCGCGGCAGGCTCGACACCGGCAGCAGTTTATTGGCAAGCGGCTGGATATGCCGCCACAGCCCACGACCGAGGCTTTCGATACGGGTCAGGCCGCTCCACCAGCCGGCGAGGTAAAGGCCCATGGCGATCAGCAGCAATCCGGCGAGGATGCGCATAAACATCGCCGCCGGGCTGTTTGCCACCGCCCAACCGGCCAGACCAATGAGCAAACCGGCCGCCGCGTAACTGAGAATTCGCCCAACGTTGTACGCCAGCAGCAAGCGAAACCGGCGGCTGCGTTGTTCCTTGGGAATGGCCAGGGTCAGCGCGCCCATCAAGCCGCCGCACATGCCCAGGCAATGCCCGCCGCCGAGCAGGCCGAGGATTACCGCCGACACCAACAGCGGTGCCAGTTCAAACATGGGGAGGCGCCTTGTCGTCCGGTTTGGCCGTTTGGCCGCTGGCCTCATCGACCGCCGCCGTGTGGTTCGGGTCCTGGTCGTCGAAAAGGATGCTGTGGGCCGGGCCGTCGAGGTCGTCGTACTGACCGCTGTCGACTGCCCAGAAAAAGATGTAGATCGCGATGGCCACGATCAGCAGCGCGGCCGGGATCATCACGTAAAGAGCTGGCATGGGAAGGCTCCATGCCCGTGCGGCTCAGGCCGGCAGCGGGCGGGTTTCTGGCGTGGTGCGAGTGGCTGGCGCGCTCGGCATTCGAGTCAGGCGCAGGGCGTTGAGCACCACGGTCAATGAACTGATGGACATGCCGACCGCGGCCCACACCGGCGTAATCCAGCCGAGGGCGGCGAACGGCAACATAAGGCCATTGTACAACCCGGCCCACAGCAGGTTCTCGATGATTACCCGACGGGTACGCCGCGCCAGGCTGAAGGCCTGCACCAGCGCGTCGAGCCGATTCGACAGCAACACCGCGTCGGCACTGGTTTTCGCCAGGTCGGTGGCCGAACCCATGGCGACACTGATGTCGGCAGCGGCGAGCACCGGCACGTCGTTGACCCCGTCACCGAGCATCAACACCTTGCGACCTTCCCTGTGCAGCTGTTGCAGGACCTGCAGTTTGTCGTCGGGGCGCAAACCGCCCCGCGCCTCGTCGATGCCCAATTGCGCGGCAACGCTGGCGACCATCGGCGAGGTGTCGCCCGACAGCAGCAACGTCCGCCAGCCCCGTGCCTTGCAGGCTTGCAACAAAGCAGGGGCATCGGCGCGCAAACGGTCGTCGAGGACAAACCACGCCAGCGGGCCCTGGCTATCGCCGAGCAGCAGCCACTGGCCGGCTTCCTCGGGCATCAGGGGAAGCGAAGCGCCACTGAGTTCACAGACAAAACCAGGTTGGCCGATGCGCAGGCGGCGTTCGCCGACCACACCTTCCAGACCCAGTCCCGGTGTGCTGTGGACTTCTTCGGCGGCCAGCGGCGCACGGCCAAACGCACGGGCGATCGGGTGTTCGGAACGGTTTTCGAGGGCGGCGGCGAGGCTCAGGCACTGATCGCTGTCCAGTGTGCCGAGGGGGCGGATCGAACGCAGCGCCAGGCGCCCTTCGGTGAGGGTGCCGGTCTTGTCGAAGATCACCGTGTCGATCTGGTTCAGGCCTTCCAGCACATGGCCACGCGTCAACAACAGCCCCAGCTTGTGCAGTGTGCCGGTGGCGGCGGTGAGGGCAGTTGGCGTGGCGAGTGACAAGGCGCAGGGGCAGGTCGCGACCAGCATCGCCAAGACGATCCAGAAGGCTCGCGATGAATCCAGTTCCCACCAGACCAGACCAATCACCGCAGCGGCGATCAGCGACAGCAACAGGAACCACTGCGCGGCGTGGTCGGCGATTTCTGCCAGCGGGGGCTTTTCCGCCTGAGCGCGATCGAGCAGGCGGACGATGGCGGACAGTCGGGTGTCCTGGCCCAGTGCGAGAACTTCCACAGTCAACGCGCCTTCGACGTTGAGGGTGCCGGCGGTGACCGCATCGCCCAACGTGCGCGGCTGCGGCAGGTATTCACCGGTGAGCAGGGATTCGTCGATGCTCGACTGGCCGTCGAGGATCTTGCCGTCCGCGGGAAGGATCGCACCGGGGTGCACCAGCACGTGATCGCCGACGCGCAGTTCGCTGAGCAAAATCCGCTCGCTCTGACCGTCGCCGCCCAGCCGCAGGCATGAGGCGGGCAACAGGTTGACGAGTTGTGCGGTCGCGGCGGCGGTGCGTTCCCGGGCGCGTCGTTCAAGATAGCGCCCGGCCAGCAGGAACAGGGCAAACATGCCGACGGCATCGAAATACAATTCGCCGACCCCGGTGATCGAGGTCCAGATCCCGGCGATGTAGGCACCGCCGATCGCCAGCGACACCGAAACGTCCATGGTCAGGTGGCGGGTGCGCAGGTCGCGCATGGCGCCTTTGAAGAACGGCGCACAACTGTAGAACACGATCGGTGTGGTGAGAAACAGCGCGACCCAGCGCAGGATCGTATGCAGTTCGGGGCTGAGGTCGATGTTGAATTCCGGCCAGGTGGCCATGGTCGCCATCATCGCCTGGAACCACAGCAGTCCAGCCACGCCGAGTTGGCGCAGGGCCAGGCGATTTTCGCTGGCCAGTTGTTCGCTGGCGCGGTCGGCTTGATAAGGATGGGCGGCGTAACCGATGTGGCGCAGTTCGCTGAGCACCTGGCTCAGCGGCAATTGCGCGTCGGCCCAGCGCACGTGCAGGCGGTGGTTGGACAGGTTCAAGCGCGCCTCGGCCACTGCCGGCAAACCGCGCAGGTGTTTCTCGATCAGCCAGCCGCAAGCGGCGCAGCTGATGCCTTCCATCAACAGGGTGGTTTCGGCGAGTTCGCCGTCATGGCGCACGAAGGGTTTTTGCACGTCGGCGCGATCGTACAGCGCCAGTTCATCCACCAGTTGCACGGGCAAGGCTTCGGGGTTGGCCGACGCCTCGCTGCGATGCTGGTAGTAGCTTTCCAGACCCCCGGCGACAATCGCCTCGGCCACGGCCTGACAACCCGGGCAGCAGAACTCGCGGGTTTCACCGAGGACGGCAGCGGTGAAGCGGCTGCCGGCCGGGACGGGCAGGGCGCAGTGGTAGCAGGGAAGTGGAGTGGTCATGGGATGAGTCTATTTTGTCTGGGAGAGGCACATACTTGTGGCTTGTAGGAACCGTAGGAGCTGTCGAGTGAAACGAGGCTGCGATCTTTTGATCTTGTTTTTAAATCAAAGTCAAAAGATCGCAGCCTCGTTTCACTCGACAGCTCCTACGGGTCCTACGGCGCCTACAAGTCTTCGGCGCCTTGCAGCGGTTCGTCACCCAGCAGCAGATCCTTGTCATGGCTGACCAGTTCTTCTTCGAACATGCGCCAGATGTGGTCGTCCTGAGTGCCCAGCAATTCGACAAAACGCCGGCCATCGACCTTGTCACTCAACTGGCCGATGTAGCGGCCTTGTTCAGTGGTGCTTTGGGCGAGGGTGATCTTGCGATCTTTCTCCGGCTGGGTCGGCGAAATCAGGTTCAGCTCCAGGGTTTTCGGTTGGCTGTTGCCGCTCAGGCGCAGGTCGACTTCGCCCGTCACGTCATCCAGATGAATGCTGGCGCGCAACAGCAGCGTCTGCGCCAGCAATTCACGGTCCAGAGAGCGGTTGATGCCTTTGCCGGCCTCGTAGTAGTTGTCGTTGACCAGGTTGTCCGGGTTGTTCACCGCGATGGTCACCATGGACAAGGTCAGGGTCACCGAACAGGCGAGGATGGCAATGATGATCCATGGCCAAAGGTGCTTGTACCAGGGACTTGCGGCGTTTGCTGCGGGCATGATCACTTCTCTCAACGAATTTGTGGGCCGATGAATCGGCTCTTGGCTTCAACGTGAATGCTTTCGTCATCGGCATCCTTGAGGATGAATTTCACCTCGTTGGTGCTCGATGGCAGTTTTTCCGGGGCCATGGACAGTTCGACCGGCTGGCTGAAAATCTCGCCCGCGGCGACTTTGATCTCGCGCTTGCCTTGCAGCTTGAGGTCCGGCAGGCCGGCGGCTTCGAGCACGTACGTGTGGTCGCGCTGATCCTTGTTCATGATTTTCAGGCTGTAGACGTTTTCGATCCGGCCTTCGGCGTTCTCGCGATACAGCACGCGGTCCTTGCTGACATCGAACCCCACCAGCGAGCGCATGAAAAATGCCGCCGCCAGCAATCCGATCATGGCCAGCAATACGGTGGCGTAGCCGATCAGGCGCGGCCGCAGTTTATTGGTTTTTTGCCCGGACAGGTTGTGCTCGGTGGTGTAGCTGATCAGGCCGCGCGGGTAATCCATCTTGTCCATGATGCTGTCGCAGGCATCAATGCACGCGGCGCAACCGATGCATTCGACCTGCAGGCCGTCGCGGATGTCGATACCGGTCGGGCAGACCTGCACGCACATGGTGCAGTCGATGCAGTCGCCCAGGCCCTGTGCCTTGTAGTCGACACCTTTCTTGCGCGGGCCGCGGCTTTCACCGCGACGTGGGTCGTAGGAGACGATCAAAGTGTCCTTGTCGAACATCACGCTCTGGAAGCGCGCGTACGGGCACATGTAAATACACACTTGCTCACGCAGCCAGCCGGCATTGCCGTAGGTCGCGAGGGTGAAGAAACCGACCCAGAAATACGACCAGCCATCTGCCTCGCCGGTGAAGAACGCGATGGTCAGTTCGCGGATCGGCGAGAAGTAACCGACAAAGGTCATGCCGGTGACAAAGCCGATCATCAGCCACATCGCGTGCTTGCTGAGTTTGCGCAGAAATTTGTTGGCGCTCATCGGCGCCTTGTCGAGTTTGATGCGCTGGTTGCGGTCGCCTTCGGTGACCTTTTCACACCACATGAAAATCCAGGTCCAGACGCTTTGCGGGCAGGTATAACCGCACCAGACGCGGCCAGCGTACACGGTTATGAAAAACAGGCCGAAGGCGCTGACGATCAAAATTCCCGAGAGCAGGATGAAATCCTGAGGCCAGAAGGTGGCGCCGAAAATGAAGAATTTGCGCTCCGGCAGGTTCCACCAGACGGCTTGATGACCGCCCCAGTTCAGCCAGACCGTGCCGAAATACAACAGAAACAGCAAAGCACCCCCCACCATCCGCAGATTGCGGAACAGGCCGGTGAAGGCGCGGGTGTAGATCTTTTCTCGTGAGGCGTAGAGATCGACGCTGTTGTTCGCGTTTTTGGCAGGCGGCGTAACGTCGTGTACAGGAATCTGGTTACTCATCGAATGCATCCCACGGCAGTGGAAAAATGCCTCGGTCAGTACATGCCGACCGCGGTCAAAAAGAGGTGCTGCAGTGGCGCAATGATACGCCTGTAGGTCTGGCTCAAGGGTGCGACCTTTGGTCACGTTGGTGGAAATCAATTGGCGGTGTAATGACTTGAATCAATTGACGGGTGGAATTATGGCCGTTTTTGCCAGTGTCGGCGTTCAATCGGCCCATGGATTGAGCAGGGCAACGCCGCTGGACTGAAAGTCGCTGATATTGCGAGTGACCACCGTCAGGCCATGAACCAAGGCAGTCGCTGCAATCAGGGCATCGCTTTCATTGGTGCTGTCTGGAACGTGCAGGCCGGCACAACGCAGCGCCACGGCGGCGTCGACCTGCAAGATCCTGGCATCAAAGGCGGGCATGACATGACGCTTCAGCCAAGTGCGCAATACCTTCCCCTGCGCCGGGTCACGACGTTCCATTCGCAGAACCCCGGTCTCCAGTTCCTTCAGGGTGATGGCCGAAATAAACATCCGTGGGGCGATGACACTTTTGGCCCAGGCGACGACGTTGGCGTCTGCCCGGGGTTTGCGTAGTGTTGGCGCCAGACGGCTACCTGACCGGGACAGTGTGAGTCGCAACGGGGTTACGCCAGTCGTTACCGGCAACGACCTTCACCGTCAGTTGCGTTCTATCGGTTGAAAGAGCGGCAAACAACCAGCTCTGCTGAACCGCCGAGCCACTCATGAACAAGGGAATGTCGCCGTAAATGTAGTTGCTCGACTCATATTTCCCGCTGCGCTTGTGCGCATTCGCGGAAAACACGGCGGTCACACCGTAGTCCTCGATCATCTTGGTGAATCGCGAAATCTCGGCTTCCTTCACGGGCCAGTGGAACGGTTGACTGAGGTTGAGCAGGATGATTTTCCCTTGCGCGCGCGCTTGCCGCAGATCGCGTTCCAGCCAGTCGAGGGCAGGCGTGATTTCATAAGCGGTGGTATTGAATAACGCACGGGTGGAAAAACGGACTGAGTAGGTGGGTTCGTTATTCAGTTGAACCAGATGAACATCGCCAAAGTCCCTGGAGTAAGCCAGGCTTCCATACCATGTTTTCGTCATGCCGGACGCTCGCGCAGCGAGGTCGAAGTTGCTAACTTTCCCCCAGTACCGATCTTTCAGTTCATTGACACTTCCGGCCGCCCACTCCGGGCGGCCTGCGACGTTGTTGTCGTAGTCAAAATTGCCGAGGCCGTAGTCATAGACGTTGTTAAGTTTGTTTTGCAACACCGAACGGATGTATGAGCGTTCGCTGTCCTCTCCGGTAGCGGTGAGATTGCCATTGATCATCACGGGAACGGCGGCAGTTCCACCGGATTGCGCCCGGAAGTCGGCGATGCTGGAATACTGCGCATCGATCAGCCACCTTGAACGTGCCTGTTTGTCCGAGGCGGATTCAACGTCGCCGTTTTCCGACTTTTCACTGGAGGGGAATTTTGGGCTGGAAGCCAGCACGATAGAGTGTGGATTAAGTTCGGACGCGATCACCGGCATGATAGTTACGCTACAGGCAACTATCAGCAGGCTCAGTCTTTTAATGCAGTTTGACAAGTTCATTTGGAATTCCATTTCCAGGTTTAAGTTGAGGTGTAAGTTTGCGTTTTCGAAGGTATGCCAAGGCTCACGACTATTCAAACAGTTGCCGTGGCCGGATTGATTGGGCATGTTTCGAGCGGATCGGGATTTGATTTATCTTTAAATGAAAACGGCCCCGCCAATTCTCATTGGCGGGGCCGTTTTTGCATCAGGCGTTTGCCTTACTGGGCATCTTCCGCCGGAGCCTTTTCGCCGTGCGAAAGGCTGTAGACGTAAGCGGCCAGCAGGTGGACCTTGTCGTTGCCTTGCAGCTGCTCTTGCGCAGGCATCTGGCCCTGACGGCCGTAACGGATGGTCTGCTGCAGTTGCGCGAAGCTCGAACCGTAGATGAACGCGCCCGGGTGAGTCAGGTCGGGCGCGCCCATTGCTGGCGTACCTTTGCCGGCCGGACCGTGGCAGGCGACGCAGTTGCCGGCGAACAGTTTCTGCCCGGCAACCGGGTCAGCCTTGGTGCCTTCCGGCAGCTTGCGGCCATCAAGGTTGGTCAGTACAAACGCCGCAACGTCCGCAACGCCTTGCTCACCGATCACTTCAGCCCAGGCCGGCATCACGGCGTGACGACCGCCCATGATGGTGGTCTTGATGGTTTCCGCTTCACCGCCCCAGCGCCAGTCGGCGTCGGTCAGGTTAGGGAAGCCATAAGCGCCCTTGGCGTCGGAACCGTGGCAAACCGAGCAGTTGGAGGCGAACAGGCGGCCACCCATCTTCAAGGCTTGCGGGTCTTTGGCGACTTCTTCGATCGGCATGGAAGCGAACTTGGCGAAGATCGGGCCAAAACGGGCGTCCGACCTGGCCATTTCCTTTTCCCACTCGTGAACGCCGGTCCAGCCGCTCTGGCCGTTGGCGAACGCGGTCTGCTTCTCGTTATCGAGGTAGTTGTAACCCGGCAGCAGGCCTTTCCAGTTGCCCAGGCCCGGGTACAGCACCAGGTAGCCGAGGGCGAAGATGATGGTGCCCACGAACAGCATGAACCACCATTTCGGCAGTGGGTTGTCGTACTCCTCGATCCCGTCGAAGGAGTGGCCAACCGTCTCTTCAGTGGCTTCGCTGCGCTGGCCCTTGCGGGTCGACAGCAGCAGCCAGGTCAGGGCGAAGATGGTGCCGAGACTGAGGACTGTGACGTACAGACTCCAGAACGTAGTCATTCTTTGTTACTCCTAGAAGCTTGCTCGACGTGCTTGATGGCTTCGGGATCATCCGCGAAAGGCAGCAAGGTCGCGTCTTCAAACTCCGACTTGCGCTTGGGGCTGAATACCCACAACGCCAGACCGATGAAGGCCACCATCACAACGACGGTGCCCAGGCCACGAATCATCCCGATATCCATCTAAATCACCGTTTGCTTTTGATGATGGTGCCCAGGCCTTGCAAATAGGCCACCAGCGCGTCCATTTCGGTTTTGCCCTTCACAGCATCCTTGGCGCCGGCGATGTCTTCGTCGGTGTAAGGGACGCCGAGCGTGCGCAAGACTTCCATTTTCTTGGCGGTGTCTTTGCCGTCGAGCTTGTTTTCCACGAGGAACGGGTAGGCCGGCATTTTCGACTCGGGCACTACGTTGCGCGGGTTGTACAAGTGCGCACGCTGCCAGTCATCGGAGTAACGACCGCCGACCCGGGCCAGGTCCGGACCGGTACGTTTGGAACCCCACAGGAACGGGTGGTCCCAGACGCTTTCACCGGCCACCGAGTAGTGGCCATAACGTTCGGTTTCAGCACGGAACGGGCGGATCATCTGCGAGTGGCACTGTACGCAACCGTTGGCGATGTACACGTCGCGACCTTCCAGCTCAAGGGCGGTGCGAGGCTTCATGCCTTCGACCGGCTTGTTGGTCACGTCCTGGAAAAACAGCGGAACGATCTGGGTCAGGCCGCCGATGCTGACGGCGATAACCATGAAGAAGGCCAGCAGGCCAATGTTCTTCTCGACTGCTTCATGCTTCATCAGTGAGCTCCAACTACAGCAATCTGTTCGGCCGCTTCAGCTTCGGCCGGGTTCGAGGCACGTACGGTGCGCCATACGTTGTAGGCCATGAACAGCATGCCGCTGGCAAAGAACGCACCGCCCAGGGCACGAACGATGAAACCAGGGTGGCTTGCTTGCAGCGCTTCGACAAACGAATAGGTGAGCGTGCCGTCATCGTTGATTGCACGCCACATCAGACCCTGGGTAATGCCGTTGACCCACATCGACGCGATGTAGAGCACGGTGCCGATGGTCGCGAGCCAGAAGTGCGCGTTGATCAGGGCGATGCTGTGCATCTGCGCGCGACCGAACAGTTTCGGGATCATGTGGTAGATGGCGCCGATCGAGATCATCGCTACCCAGCCCAAGGCCCCGGCGTGTACGTGGCCGATGGTCCAGTCGGTGTAGTGCGACAGCGAGTTCACGGTCTTGATGGCCATCATCGGGCCTTCGAAGGTCGACATGCCGTAGAACGCCAGCGAGACCACGAGGAAGCGCAGGATCGGGTCGGTGCGCAGCTTATGCCAGGCGCCCGACAGGGTCATCATGCCGTTGATCATGCCGCCCCAGCTCGGAGCCAGCAGGATGATCGACATTGCCATGCCCAGCGACTGAGCCCAGTCCGGCAGTGCGGTGTAGTGCAGGTGGTGCGGACCGGCCCAGATGTACAGGGTGATCAGCGCCCAGAAGTGCACGATCGACAGGCGATAGGAGTAGATCGGACGCTCGGCCTGCTTCGGTACGAAGTAATACATCATCCCGAGGAAGCCGGTAGTCAGGAAGAAACCCACCGCGTTGTGCCCGTACCACCACTGGATCATCGCGTCAGTCGCACCGGCGTAGGCCGAGTAGGACTTGAAGAAACTGACCGGCAGGGAGGCGTGGTTGACGATGTGCAACATCGCCGTCACGACGATGAAGGCACCGTAGAACCAGTTGCCGACATAGATGTGCTTGGTCTTGCGCTTGGTAATGGTGCCGAAGAACACCAGACCGTAGGTGACCCAGACGATGGCCAGCAGAATAGCCAGCGGCCATTCCAGCTCAGCGTATTCCTTGGTGGTGGTGTAACCCAGCGGCAAGGTAACGATGGCCCCGACGATCACCGCTTGCCAACCCCAGAAGGTGAAGGCGGCGAGGCTGTCGGAAATCAGTCGCGTTTGGCAGGTTCGCTGCACGACGTAATAAGAAGTGGCAAACAGTGCACAACCACCGAAGGCGAAAATCACCAGGTTGGTGTGCAACGGGCGCAGGCGTCCAAAGCTCGTCCACGGCAGACCGAAGTTCAACTCCGGCCAGACCAGTTGCGAGGCGATGAAGACACCGAGCCCCATGCCAAGGATCCCCCAGACCACCGTCATGATGGCGAACTGGCGGACTACCTTATAGTTATAAGCAGTCGGACTGATTGCTGTGCTCATTCTAAGGTTCCACGGTTTGGGTGTTTTATTAGGAGTAAAAATCGGCCGCAAGTATGGAGAAAGCAGGGGGTCATTGCAACGCGCCATGACCTGGGTCAATGCTTTCAAATGCTGATTCTGCGGCCTTTCCATGCGCCGCGTAAGGACAAAATTGCCCTCGGGGAAAAATCCCGGCGAACGAATGAGGTGAGGGGGTCAGGTCAGATGTAACGCGGTGTGTTCAAACGCAGCGACCGGGTGACCGATAGCAATTGGCACGACAGCCGGTATCTACCAGCCTTTGCGGCCTGTCATCGGGCAGATTCGTCGAACACATCGGGTTGGGTCGACCTGGAACCAGCTCATGCCAGTTCGCATCGGAGAAAGCTTAGACCCGAAACCGGGGAACTGAAAGGAGGACTATCGGAGGGTGCGACAATGGGTCGCAAAGGAGCAGGGAACTGCCGCATCCGGGAAGAATGCGGCAGCAGAGCGGTCAAGAATTATTCGCTTTTGCCTTCAGCCTGCAAACGCTCTGTATTCAGGCCGTGGGACAGGCTGTACACATAAGCGGCCAGCAATTGCACTTTGTCGTTGCCGAGCAACTCGTTCTGCGCCGGCATGTGGCCCTGGCGACCATGGCGGATGGTTTGTTGCAGTTGCGCCAGGCTCGTTCCGTAGATGAAACCGGCCGGTTGCGTCAGGTTCGGCGCGCCCATGGCTTCAGTGCCTTGACCATTGGCCCCGTGACAGGCGACGCAGGTGGTGCTGTACGCTTGCTGTCCGGCTTGCAGATCGGCGGTACTGTCGGCCGGTAGTGGCAGGCCGGCCAGTTCATGGCGCACATATGCGGCAACGTTCTTCACGCCGGCTTCTCCGAGGATTTCACCCCAGGCCGGCATCGCCGCCATGCGACCGCCCATGATCGTGGTCTTGATCATTTCGGCGTCACCGCCCCAGCGCCAGTTGCTGTCGGCCAGGTTCGGGAAACCGAAAGCGCCCTTGGCATCCGAGCCGTGGCACACCGAGCAGTTCGACGCAAACAGGCGACCGCCCATTTTCAGCGCTTGCGGGTCTTTCGCCACTTCTTCCAGGGGCATGGCGGCGAATTTGGCGAAGATCGGACCGAACTTCGCATCGGCCTTGCTCATCTCCTTCTCCCATTCGTGCACGCCGGTCCAGCCGTCCTCGTAGCCCGGCAGGATGCCTTTCCAGTTGCCAAGGCCCGGATAAAGCACCAGATACCCCACGGAAAACACCAGCGTGCCGGCGAACAGCATGAACCACCACTGCGGCAACGGGTTGTCGTACTCCTCGATGCCGTCGAAGCTGTGGCCCATGGTCTGGTCGACGCTGCCCTTGGTTTCGCCCTTGCGGGTGCCGATCAGCAGCCAGGTCAGGCCGATCAGGCTGCCGATGGTCAGTACGCAGATCCACGTACTCCAGAAGGTGGTCATGGCCGGGTACTCCTTGTTTCAGGTTCTTGGGTGGCATCGTCGGGCAGGGGCTCATCGGCGAACGGCAGCAAACGCGCTTCGGCAAATTCCGGCGTGCGCTTGCGGTTGAACACCCACAGCGTCAGGCCGATGAAGGCCAGGAACACCACGACCGTGCCCAGGCCGCGAATCATTCCACTGCTCATCACACTCATAATTTCAAAGGGCATGGCCATGGCTCACCTCTTGCTCTTGATGGCAGTGCCGAGCACTTGCAGGTAGGCGACCAACGCATCCATTTCGGTCTTGCCCTTGACCGACTCGACGCTGCCGGCGATGTCGTCATCGGTGTACGGCACGCCCAGGGTGCGCATGACCTTGAGCTTGGTTTCGGTGCTGCTGCTGTCCACCGCTTGCGTGACCAGCCACGGGTAGGCCGGCATCTTCGATTCAGGCACAACGTTGCGCGGGTTATACAAATGCGCACGGTGCCAGTCATCCGAGTAACGCGCGCCGACGCGGGCCAGGTCCGGGCCGGTGCGCTTGGAGCCCCACAGGAACGGGTGATCCCAGACGCTTTCCCCGGCCACCGAGTAGTGGCCGTAGCGTTCGGTTTCGGCACGGAACGGCCGGATCATCTGCGAGTGGCACTGGACGCAGCCTTCACGGATGTAAATGTCGCGGCCTTCCAGTTGCAGCGCGGTGTAGGGCTTCATGCCTTCCACCGGTTTATTGGTCACGTCCTGGAAGAACAGCGGGACGATCTGGGTCAGACCGCCGATGCTCACGGCCAGGACCATCAGCAGCATCAGCAGGCCGACGTTTTTCTCGATTGTTTCGTGTTTCATGGCGGACTCCTCAGGCCATCTGCGCGGCAGCGGCGACTTCGGCAGGCTGCGAGGCCCGTACGGTGCGCCAGGTGTTGTAAGCCATCAGGAACATGCCGCAGAGGAAGATCGCACCGCCCACCAGTCGCACGATGAAGCCTGGGTGGCTGGCCACCAGGGTTTCGACGAAGGAGTAGGTCAGCGTGCCGTCTTCATTGATTGCGCGCCACATCAGGCCCTGGGCGATGCCGTTGACCCACATCGACGCGATGTAGAGCACGGTGCCGATCGTCGCGAGCCAGAAGTGCGCGTTGATCAGGCCGATGCTGTGCATCTGCGCACGACCGAAGATTTTCGGAATCATGTGGTACAGCGCGCCGATGGAAATCATTGCCACCCAACCGAGCGCGCCAGCGTGCACGTGGCCGATGGTCCAGTCGGTGTAGTGGGAGAGGGCGTTGACTGTCTTGATCGCCATCATCGGCCCTTCGAAGGTCGACATGCCGTAGAACGCCAGCGAGACCACGAGGAAGCGCAGGATCGGGTCGCTGCGCAACTTATGCCAGGCGCCCGAGAGGGTCATCATGCCGTTGATCATCCCGCCCCAGCTCGGTGCCAGCAGGATCAGCGACATCACCATGCCCAGCGACTGCGCCCAGTCCGGCAGCGCGGTGTAGTGCAGGTGGTGCGGACCGGCCCAGATGTACAGGGTGATCAGGGCCCAGAAGTGCACGATGGACAGGCGATAGGAATACACCGGACGCTCGGCCTGTTTCGGCACGAAGTAGTACATCATCCCGAGGAAACCGGCGGTGAGGAAAAAGCCTACGGCGTTGTGGCCGTACCACCACTGCACCATGGCATCGGTCGCACCGGCGTACAGCGAGTAGGACTTGGTGAAGCTCACCGGCAGCTCAAGGTTGTTGACGATGTGCAGAATCGCCACGGTGAGGATGAACGCACCGAAGAACCAGTTGCCGACGTAGATGTGCTTGGTCTTGCGCTTGGCCAAGGTGCCGAAAAACACGATGGCGTAGGCGACCCAGACGATGGTGATCAGAATGTCGATCGGCCATTCCAGCTCGGCGTATTCCTTGGAGCTGGTGTAACCCAGCGGCAGGCTGATGGCTGCCAGGAGAATGACCAGCTGCCAGCCCCAGAAGCAGAACGCGGCGATTTTCGGTGCGAACAATTGCGTCTG
Organism: Pseudomonas fluorescens; assembly: GCF_902497785.1. Lineage (GTDB taxonomy): Bacteria > Pseudomonadota > Gammaproteobacteria > Pseudomonadales > Pseudomonadaceae > Aquipseudomonas > Aquipseudomonas fluorescens_BO. Next base: position 87,731 of record NZ_CABVHK010000010.1, on the reverse strand, counting down.
ACAGGTGCGTTGCACCGAATAGAATGAACTGGCGAACAAGGCGCAACCGCCGAACGCGAAGATCACCGCGTTGGTGTGCAGCGGGCGCAAGCGGCCGAAACTGGTCCACGGCAAATCGAAGTTGAGTTCAGGCCAGACCAATTGGGCGGCGAGAAAAACCCCGAGCCCCATGCCGACGATGCCCCACACCACCGTCATAATGGCGAATTGGCGGACCACCTTGTAGTTGTAGGCGGTACTGATAGAAGTGTTCATGGTTCCCCATCCACGGTTCAGCCGAAGTGACGTTTGCGCAAGGCAGACGCTCGCTTCGCCTGGAGTTATAGGCAGACTAAAAGCGAGGCAAGCATGGACAAAGAGCACAAGGCCAGTATTGACGGGGATCAATGGGCGAAGTGTGTGCGCGATCATGGATGGCTTTGGAACGAGGCGGTTTCACCGGGCTCGGCTGACCCGGTGACGCTGATTCTCGCCCATGGTGCCGGTGCGCCGATGGACAGCGACTGGATGAATGACATGGCTGCGCGCCTCGCTGCTCAAGGCGTCAGCGTGCTGCGCTTCGAATTTCCCTACATGGCCCAGCGGCGTGCCGATGGCGGTAAACGCCCGCCGAACCCGGCGCCAAAACTGCTCGAATGCTGGCGTGAGGTGTATGCGGTGGTGCGACGCCATGTCGCTGGGCGCCTGGCCATTGGCGGCAAGTCCATGGGCGGGCGGATGGCGAGTTTGCTCGCCGATGAATTGGAGGCGGATGCGCTCGTCTGTCTGGGCTATCCGTTTTATGCGGTGGGCAAGCCAGAGAAACCTCGGGTTGAACATTTGTCTTCGCTGAAGACGCGGACGCTGATTGTGCAGGGTGAGCGGGATGCGCTGGGCAATCGTCAGGCGGTTGAGGCCTACACCCTGGCGCCGGGCATCGAGGTGTTTTGGCTGGCGGCGGGGGATCACGATTTGAAGCCGTTGAAGGCTTCGGGGTTTACCCATGAGCAACATTTGGCGGCGGCGGCGGATCGGGTGGCTGCGTTTCTTCAGTGAGATTTTCGGTGTCCCTGTAGGCCTCATCGCGGGCAAGCCCGCTCCCACAGAGTTCTGCTGTGTGGCATCAATCGTACTCACACGCATAAACCTGTGGGAGCGGGCTTGCCCGCGATGAGGCCCTAATGGGCAACTTTACTTTCAGGCGGGCAATAAAAAACCCGGAAGCTTTCACCGTCCGGGTTTTGTGTTTCCACCAGCAATCAGCGGTTAAACCGCTCCACCAGCGAATACTGGGTATTCGCCGTCTTCGTCAGCTCTTCACTCAACAACGCCGAGTGCTGCGCCTGTTCCGAGGTCTGGTCCGCCAGTTGCGAGATGTTGCTGATGTTGCGGCTGATTTCTTCGGCCACCGAGCTTTGCTCTTCGGTCGCGGCCGCAATCTGCGTGGTCATGTCAGTGATGTGCGCCACCGCTTCGCTGATCCCGACCAGTGCCTGATCCGCTTCCAGTACCCGCGCCACACCTTCTTCAGCCTGTCGATGCCCGGCTTCCATGGTTTGCACTGCGGTGCTGGCCGTTTGCTGGAGTTTGGCGATCAGCGCGTGAATCTGCCCGGTGGATTCGCTGGTGCGTTGCGCCAATTGGCGAACTTCATCCGCCACCACGGCAAAGCCTCGGCCCATCTCGCCGGCACGTGCCGCTTCAATGGCCGCGTTCAGCGCGAGCAGGTTGGTCTGATCGGCAATGCCCTTGATCACGTCGACTACACCGCCAATTTCATCGCTGTCCTTGGCCAGCTGCGTCACGGTCATGCCCGTTTCACCGACCACCACCGACAGGCGTTCAATCGCTTCGCGGGTTTCCCCGGCGATGTCACGACCGCGCCCGGTCAGGCGATTGGCTTCCTGAGTCGCGTCCGCGGTGCGCTGCACATGGCTGGCGACTTCCTGAGTGGTGGCGGCCATCTGGTTGACGGCGGTGGCCACTTGCTCGGTCTCGACGCGCTGACGTTCCAGGCCTGAGGAGCTGTTGTGCGCCAGGGTGTCGGACTGCTTCGCTTGCTCGGTCAGGTGCTCAGCCGTGTCCTGTAGACGGGTCAGGCAGGTTTTCAGGCGGGCTTCCTGGCTGAGGATCGACATCTCCAGACGCGCCTGCGCACCGCGGCTGTCGGTGTACATCTGCGCGATCAGCGGGTCGGACGTGGTCTGCTCGGCCAGGCGCAGCAAGCGCTTGAGACCGCGCTGTTGCCAGCTCAAACCGAGCAGGCCCAAGGGCACCGAAAGACCGGCGGCCAGCGCAAAACCCCATTGGGAGTTAAGCGTGGCACCGATCATGAAGCTCAACTGGCTGACCAGAATGAACGGCAGCCAGTCCTGAAGCACCGGCAGCCATTTATCGGTCGAAGGAATCGCCGATTTGCCCTGGTTGATGCGTTTATAGAGCGCTTCGGCACGCTGGATCTGTTCGGCGGTGGGTTTGACCCGCACCGACTCGTAACCGACCACCTGATTGCCTTCGAACACCGGTGTGACGTAGGCGTTGACCCAGTAGTGGTCGCCGGACTTGCAGCGATTCTTGACGATGCCCATCCATGGCAAGCCTTGTTTCAATGTCCCCCACATGTGCGCGAACACGGCGGCCGGCACGTCGGGGTGGCGGACCAGGTTGTGCGGTGCACGGAGCAGTTCCTCATAGGAATACCCACTGATTTCGACGAAAGCGTCGTTGCAGTAAGTGATCACGCCTTTGGCATCGGTGGTGGAAATCAACCGTTGCTGAGCGGGAAAGGTCCGTTCGCGTTGTGTAATGGGTTGGTTGTTACGCATGGCTTTTTCAATCCGCAAGGCTTTAACAAGGCTTTGACAAGTTGTCGGCACTGGTGGGGATTTGTTGAGATTATTTTTTGATAATCGGCGGCGCGTCACAAAATCGCCCGTACATTTTCCATTGTGGGAGCGAGCCTGCTCGCGAAAGCGTCGTGTCAGCCAACATTGATAGTGGCTGGCACTCCCGCTTCGCGAGCAGGCTCGCTCCCACATGAGATCGCCAGATTTCGTGCACGATCAACCCTACGAAGCAATCAACTGCCGCAACACATAATGCAAAATCCCCCCCGCCTTGAAGTACTCCACCTCATTCAGCGTATCGATCCGGCACAACACCTCGATCTTCTCGCGACTGCCATCCTCACGGGTAATGATCAGCGTCAGGTTCATCCGCGGTGTCAGCTCCACAGCGGTCAACCCTTGGATGTCGAACGTCTCCTTACCGGTCAGATTCAGACTCTTGCGGTTCTGATCCAGTTTGAACTGCAGCGGCAACACGCCCATGCCCACCAGATTGGAGCGGTGAATCCGCTCGAAGCTTTCGGCGATGACCGCTTTCACACCCAGCAGATTGGTGCCCTTGGCCGCCCAGTCGCGGCTCGAGCCGGTGCCGTATTCCTGGCCGGCAATCACCACCAGCGGTGTCCCCGATGCTTGATAGCGCATCGCCGCGTCGTAGATCGCCAGTTTCTCCCCCGTGGGAATGTAGATCGTATTGCCGCCTTCCTCGCCACCGAGCATCTCGTTGCGAATGCGGATGTTGGCGAAGGTACCGCGCATCATCACTTCATGGTTGCCGCGACGGGAGCCGTAGGAGTTGAAGTCCCGGGGTTCCACGCCTTTTTCGCGCAGGTAGTTGCCCGCCGGGCTGTCGGACTTGATGTTGCCGGCCGGGGAGATGTGGTCTGTGGTCACCGAGTCGCCAAGCAGCGCAAGGACCCGGGCGCCCGCGACGTCCTTGACCACCGGCGGCGGTCCACCGATGTCGTCGAAAAACGGTGGATGCTGGATGTACGTCGAATCGTCCTGCCAGACATACGTCGCCGCCTGCGGCACTTCAATCGCCTGCCATTGCTCGTCGCCGGCGAATACTTCGGCGTATTCCTTGTGAAACATCGCGGTGTTGACCTTATTCACCGCCTCGGCGATTTCCCGGGTGCTCGGCCAGATGTCCCGCAGATACACCGGGTTACCGTCCCTGTCATTCCCCAGCGGTTCGCTGCTGATGTCAATTCGCACCGTGCCGGCCAGCGCATACGCGACCACCAGCGGCGGCGATGCCAGCCAGTTGGTTTTCACCAGTGGATGCACGCGGCCTTCGAAGTTGCGGTTGCCCGACAACACGGAGGCGACGGTCAGGTCGGCTTGCTGGATGGCTTTTTCGATCGGCTCCGGCAGCGGCCCGGAGTTGCCGATGCAGGTCGTGCAGCCATAACCCACCAGGTCGAAACCCAGCTGGTCGAGGTACTGCGTCAGGCCGGCCGCCTTGTAATAATCGGTGACCACTTTCGAGCCCGGAGCCAGCGAACTTTTCACCCACGGTTTGCGCGTAAGGCCTTTCTCCACGGCTTTTTTCGCCACCAACCCGGCGGCCATCATCACGCTTGGATTGGACGTGTTAGTACACGAGGTAATCGCGGCGATCACCACCGCGCCGTTTTTCAGGCGATAGGTATGGCCGTCGTACTCATAATCCGTTTCGCCGACCAGGTCGGCGTTGCCGACGGCGACGCCGCCACCGCCCTCACTTTCCAGGCGACCTTCGTCCTTGCTGGTGGGTTTGAACTGCAAGCCGAGAAAATCACTGAACGCTTGCGCGACATTGGGCAGTGACACCCGGTCCTGTGGGCGTTTCGGCCCGGCGAGGCTGGCTTCGACGCTGCCCATGTCCAACGCCAGACTGTCGGTGAACACCGGTTCCTGACCTGCCAGACGCCACAGGCCTTGCGCTTTGCTGTAAGCCTCGACCAGTTTCACCGTTTCAAGCGGACGGCCGGACAGGCGCAGGTATTCCAGCGTCACCTCGTCCACCGGGAAGAAGCCGCACGTCGCCCCGTACTCCGGCGCCATGTTGGCGATGGTCGCGCGGTCGGCCAGCGGCAAGTCGGCCAGGCCGTCGCCGTAGAACTCGACGAATTTGCCGACCACGCCTTTCTTGCGCAGCATCTGCGTGACGGTCAGCACCAGATCGGTGGCGGTGATGCCTTCTTTCAACTTGCCGGTGAGTTTGAAACCAATCACCTCCGGAATCAGCATCGATACCGGCTGGCCGAGCATCGCCGCTTCCGCCTCGATCCCGCCGACGCCCCAGCCGAGTACGCCGAGGCCGTTGATCATGGTGGTGTGGGAGTCGGTACCGACCAGGGTATCGGGGAACGCGTAGGTGCGGCCATCCTCGTCTTTGGTCCAGACCGTGCGGCCGAGGTATTCGAGATTGACCTGGTGACAAATGCCGGTGCCCGGCGGCACCACGCTGAAATTATCGAAAGCGCTCTGGCCCCAGCGCAGGAACGCGTAGCGCTCACCGTTGCGCTGCATTTCGATGTCGACGTTTTGTTCAAAGGCGCTGGCGCTGCCGAACTTGTCGACCATCACCGAGTGGTCGATCACCAGATCCACCGGCGACAGCGGGTTGATCCGCTGCGGGTCGCCGCCGGCCTTGGCCATGGCGGCGCGCATGGCCGCGAGGTCGACCACGGCGGGGACGCCGGTGAAGTCTTGCATCAACACGCGGGCAGGGCGGTACTGGATTTCGCGGTCGGAGCGGCGCTCCTTGAGCCAGGCGGCAATCGCCCGCAGGTCCGCGCCGGTGACGGTTTTTTCGTCTTCCCAGCGCAGCAGGTTTTCCAGCAGGACTTTCAACGACATGGGCAGTTTGTCGAGATCACCGAGGCTTTTGGCAGCGTCGGGCAGACTGAAATAGTGGTAGGTCTTGTCGTCGACTTGCAGGGTTTTAAGGGTCTTCAGGCTATCGAGGGACGGCATTGCGATCACTCCTTTGAGTCCGCACGGCTACGGACTGAGGGGACGGACAGAGCATTAAACCTAGCCCTGTTTCGGGTAGCTGGCTAATAACTGGACTCTATCGACAAGTTCGAGGTTCCGAACTCGGCTATCATGCGCCGGTTTTCGTGACAGGCTTTGCTTCAACGCAAGCCTGGGCATCGCGCAGTGGCTGAATTCTTCGCCAACTGCCCAGGAGTAACAATGAACACGCTATTTATGCATTGCCGACCGGGCTTCGAAGGCGAAGTCTGCTCCGAGATTTCCGAACACGCCGCACGGCTGAACGTGGCCGGCTATGCCAAGGCCAAGACCGCCAGCGCCTGCGCCGAATTCATCTGCACCGAAGAAGACGGCGCCGAGCGTTTGATGCGCGGCCAGCGTTTTACCGATCTGATCTTTCCGCGCCAATGGGCGCGCGGGATGTTCATCGACCTGCCGGAAACCGACCGTATCAGCGTGATCCTCGCCCACATGGCGGACTTCCCGCTGTGCGGCAGCCTGTGGCTGGAGATGGTCGACACCAACGATGGCAAGGAACTGTCGAATTTCTGCAAGAAGTTCGAAGTGCACCTGCGCAAGGCGCTGATGGCGGCCGGCAAACTGGTGGAAGACGCCCACAAGCCGCGCCTGCTGCTGACGTTCAAAAGCGGTCGCGAAGTGTTCATGGGCCTGGCCGAGTCGAACAACTCGGCGATGTGGCCGATGGGCATTCCGCGCCTGAAGTTTCCTCGCGAGGCGCCAAGTCGCTCGACCCTGAAGCTGGAAGAGGCGTGGCACCATTTCATCCCGCGCGACCAGTGGGACGAGCGCCTGCACAGTGACATGACCGGCGTTGATCTCGGCGCCGCGCCCGGCGGCTGGACCTGGCAACTGGTCAATCGCGGCATGTTGGTGACCGCCATCGACAACGGCCCGATGGCCGAGAGCCTGATGGACACCGGTCTGGTGCAACACTTGATGGCCGACGGTTTCACCTTCAAGCCCCGGCAACCGGTGGACTGGATGGTCTGCGACATCGTCGAGAAACCGGCGCGCAATGCGGCGATGCTGGAAGAGTGGATTGGCGAAGGGCATTGCCGCGAAGCGGTGGTCAATCTCAAGCTGCCGATGAAGCAGCGTTACGCTGAAGTGAAACGCTTGCTGGAGCGCATTGCTGACGGCTTCAAGGAACGCGGGATTCGGGTCGAGATCGGCTGCAAGCAGCTGTATCACGACCGTGAAGAAGTCACGTGCCACCTGCGCCGGCTCGACGTGAAGAAGCCCAAGTCCCGTTGATACGGTGATATTCCTGTGGGAGCGGGCTTGCCCGCGATGAGGGCGGCACATTCAACATAGATGTGCCTGACAGTCCGCCATCGCGGGCAAGCCCGCTCCCACAGGGATCGGTGTATGCCACAGATGACTGTACACCCGGCAATGCGCGACAATGCCGGCCAGTTTCAGGAGTGAATCATGAGTGAAATGCTTGATACGCCGGTAGACGGCACCCTCGACGCCAGCGGCCTCAACTGCCCGGAACCGGTGATGATGCTGCACCAGCACATCCGCGACCTGGCGCCCGGCGGCCTGCTCAAGGTGATTGCCACCGACCCGTCGACCCGTCGCGATATTCCCAAGTTTTGCGTGTTCCTCGACCACGAACTGGTCGCGCAGCACGAAGAGGCCGGCACCTACCTGTACTGGATCCGCAAGAAGTCCGATTAGAAGCAAAAAACTGCGTGGGAGTTATGGCCCTTGCAGGAGCTGGCTTGCCTGCGATGGTCGCTAACGATTACGCGTGTTCATCGGTTGTTCGTGTCGTTCTGGAGTTCTTCGCTGGCAAGCCAGCTCCTACACGGATCCGCTTGCGCGCGCTGCGCGTCAGGCGGATCGACAGCATCAGCGCCGCGCAACTCAGGCCTACGATCAAACCCTGCCACAGTCCGCTCGGGCCGCTTGGTGCACCCAACCAGTCGGTCAGGCCCAGCGCGTAACCCACCGGCAAACCAATGCCCCAATAGGCGAACAGCGTCAGGATCATCGTCACTCGCGTGTCTTGATAGCCGCGCAAAGCACCGGCCGCGGTGACCTGGATCGCATCGGAAAACTGGAACAGCGCCGAGTACACGATCAGCATCGCCGCCACTCGAATCACCGTCGGGTCCGCCGTGTAGATTGTTGCGATGTGCTCGCGCAGCAACAGCATCATGCTCGCCGAAATGCACGCATAAGCCAGCGCCGTGGCCATGCCGACACCGGCGGCGAAACGCGCTTCACGAGGTTCCTGGCGCCCAAGTGCCTGGCCGACCCGCACGGTCACGGCCATGCCTAGAGAGTAGGGGATCATGAACACCAGCGAACTGAAATTCAGGGCGATTTGATGCCCGGCCACTACTGTTGCGCCAAGGCTGCCGATCAGCAGGGCGATCACCGCAAAGATGCTCGACTCGGCGAACACCGCGATGCCGATCGGCAGGCCGATGCTCAGCAGGCGCTTGATCACTGACCATTGCGGCCAGTCAAAACGGCTGAACAATTGACTCGACTGATACGCCGGCGCCCAGCGTTCCCAGCCGGCCATGCCCAGCGCCATCACCCACATCACAATCGCCGTGGCCCAGCCGCAGCCGACACCGCCCATGGCGGGCACGCCGAAATGGCCATAAATGAACACGTAGTTCAGCGGAATGTTCAGTGCCAGCCCGCACAGCCCCAGGACCATCGCCGGGCGCGTGCGTCCCAGGCCATCACTGAAACAGCGCAACACATGGTAGATCGCGACGGCGGGCAAACCGCTGGCGATGCCGTGCAGGTATTGCATGCAGGGGCCGATCAGCTCGGGATCGACCTTCATGATGTGCAGGATCGGCTCGGCGCCGAGCAGCATGGCGGTCGCGATCAACCCCACCACGAAGGCCAGCCACAGCGCCTGGCGCACGATCGGGCCGATCTCGCTGTGAGTGCCGGCACCGAAGCGCTGGGCGACTTTCGGCGTAGTGGCCAACAAGGTGCCGGTCATCAACAGAAACACCGGCACCCAGATCGAGTTGCCCAGCGCCACTGCTGCCAGATCCCGCGGGCCCACGCGGCCGGCCATTACCGCATCGACAAAGCCCATCGCGGTGGTGGCCAGCTGCGCGATCATGATCGGCAGCGCCAGGCCCAGCAGGTTTTTCAATTCGAGGCGAACCCGGGCAGGGCGTGTGAGGGCGGTAGCGGCGAGACGGTCAGTCAGGGGATTCAAGGGCAAAACGTCCAGAAGATAATGATGCGCGAGGCGGCGCATTCTACGCCTTGACGCAGCGGTCAGGAAAACTCCTGTGTTAGCTATTTGTAATCACACCACACCCTGTAGGAGCGAGCTTGCTCGCGAAAAATGCTCGGACAACGCTTTCATTCAGGCAGCACGCGTTATCGTTAACCTCCATCGCGAGCAAGCTCGCTCCTACAAGTTACGTGCTAGGCGTGATGTGGCTTCTGCGCCTACACTGCCGATCCGCCAAAGGAGCCTGCCATGCTGATTGTTGCCGACGAAAATATTCCGCTGCTCGATGCCTTCTTCGAAGGTTTCGGCGAAATCCGCCGGGTGCCGGGACGTTCTATCGACCGGGCCACGGTCGAGCAGGCCGATGTGTTGCTGGTACGCTCGGTGACCAACGTCAATCGCTCGTTGCTCGAAGGCAGCAAAGTACGCTTTGTCGGCACCTGCACCATCGGCACCGATCACCTGGACCTCGATTATTTTCAGCAGGCCGGCATCACCTGGTCCAGTGCCCCCGGCTGCAACGCCCGTGGCGTGGTCGACTACGTGCTGGGGAGTTTGTTGACGCTAGCCGAAATCGAAGGTGTGGAGCTGGACAAGCGCACTTACGGAGTGGTCGGTGCGGGCGAAGTGGGCGGCCGCCTGGTGAAGGTGCTGCAAGGGCTGGGCTGGAACGTGCTGGTGTGCGACCCGCCACGGCAGGCTGCGCAAGGGGGGGATTTCGTCAGCCTCGAGCAGATCATCGAGCGGTGCGACGTGATCAGTTTGCACACGCCGCTAAAGAAGCACGGGGCCGAATCGACCTGGCACCTGTTTGATAAAAAGCGCTTGAACCAGCTCAAGCCCGGTGCCTGGCTGATCAACGCCAGCCGTGGCCCGGTGGTGGATAACGCTGCGCTGTGCGAGGTGTTGCTGCAACGCGAAGACCTGCAAGCGGTGCTGGACGTCTGGGAAGGCGAGCCCGAAGTCGATGTGGCGCTGGCCGATCTGTGTGTGCTGGCGACGCCGCACATTGCCGGTTACAGCCTCGACGGCAAGCAACGCGGTACCGCGCAGATCTATCAGGCGTATTGCGATTTTCTCGGGCAACCGGCGCAGGTCAGCCTGAGTGATTTGCTGCCGGCGCCGTGGCTGGCGCAAGTGACCTTGAACGCTGCCAGCGATCCGGCCTGGGCGCTGGCGATGCTGTGCCGTGGCGTGTACGACCCGCGCCGTGACGATGCGGATTTTCGTCGCAGTCTTGTCGGCAGTGTGAATGAGCAGCGTGCAGCGTTTGATGCGCTGCGCAAAAATTATCCGCCGCGGCGGGAGATTGACGGGTTGCAAGTGCGGGTTGAGGGGGAGTCGCCTGAATTGCGAAAAATTGTGGCAGCGTTGGGTGCTTCGGTAATTTAGCAACCGCCCGGCTTCCGTAGGAGCTGCCGGAGGCTGCGATCTTTTGACCTTGATTTTTTTGAAAAGCAAGATCAAAAGATCGCAGCCTTCGGCAGCTCCTACATAAGCTGCACAAATCAATCACCCACAAAAAACCCGGCCATCAGGGCCGGGTCAAGAAGACGGTGGCTATATCAATCTTGTTTGGCAGGCTTGACCAATCGCTGCTCCAGTTCGCGGCAAGCGTCCTGGATCATGCTTTCAGTGATCGGTACTTCGTCGCCCTTTTCGTCAATGATTGAGCAACCCAGAGACTGGTTTGGCTGCGTACGGATCACTTCAATCTTGTCTTCGCTGCTTTGTTGCAAGGACATGGCCTGTCTCCTCATCAGGTTGTGTGCTTACTGTAGAACCGCCAGGTGACCGGGCTGTGACAAACTCCCTGCGGTCTTCCGGGGCGGCCATGACAGTCCACCAGAAATGCAGCAACGTTGCCACCCGAACTTTAGACCAATAGCCTCTAGGGGATGGTCATTGCGGACATAATTAACCTGACTCATTGTGATTTACAGAGTTCCCCCCCATTGAGCAATCAGGCTTGCCCCATCAATTGCGTAACCGGATGAACCCGATGCTTTCTGCCCGTCACCGCCGCGCGATACGCCTCACCAGCCGCTTCCTGGTGCCCTATCGCTGGCCAGCCCTCGGCGCCTTGCTCGCGCTGATCGTCACGGCCGGCATCACGTTGTCCATGGGGCAGGGCATTCGATTGCTGGTTGATCAGGGGTTCATGACCCAGTCACCGCACTTGCTCAACCAGACCATCGGCCTGTTCATGCTGCTGGTGATCGGCCTGGCGGTCGGCACCTTTGCGCGTTTTTATCTGGTGTCGTGGATCGGCGAGCGCGTGGTGGCCGACATCCGCCGTCAGGTGTTCAACCATCTGGTTTATCTGCACCCGGGGTTCTACGAAAATAACCGCAGCTCCGAAATCCAGTCGCGGTTGACCGCCGACACCACGTTGCTGCAATCGGTGATTGGCTCCTCGCTGTCGCTGTTTCTGCGCAACCTGTTGATGGTGATCGGCGGGATCGTCCTGCTGTTTATCACCAACCCCAAACTCACCAGCATCGTGGTCGTCGCGTTGCCGCTGGTGATCGCGCCGATCCTGATTTTCGGGCGCCGCGTGCGCAGCTTGTCGCGCCAGAGTCAGGACCGGATTGCCGACATCGGCAGCTACGTCTCCGAGACACTCGGCCAGATCAAAACCGTGCAGGCCTACAACCATCAGGTCCAGGACGAGCAGCGATTTGCGGTGACCGTGGAGGAAGCGTTCAACACCGCGCGCAAGCGAATCTTTCAGCGGGCCTGGTTGATTACCCTGGTGATCGTGCTGGTGCTGGGCGCGGTCGGTGTCATGTTGTGGGTCGGTGGCATGGACGTGATGGCCGGGCGGATTTCTGCCGGCGAACTCGCGGCGTTTGTGTTCTACAGCCTGATCGTCGGCAGCGCGTTTGGCACCTTGAGCGAAGTGATCGGCGAGTTGCAGCGCGCCGCCGGGGCCGCTGAACGGATTGCCGAGCTGTTGCGATCCGAGAATATTATTCAGCCACCGACCACAGGTCTGGTGACCTTGCCGGAGCGGGTTTCGGGGAATTTACTGCTGCAAGACGTGCGCTTTTCCTACCCCTCGCGCCCAGAAAGCTTTGCCGTCGATGGCTTGAATCTGACCGTCAAGGCCGGCGAAACCCTCGCGCTGGTTGGGCCATCCGGTGCCGGCAAGTCGACGGTCTATGACCTGCTGCTGCGCTTTTACGACCCTGCCGAAGGACGCATCCTGCTCGACGGCGTGGCGCTGACTCAGCTTGATCCGCTGGACTTGCGCCGGTGCTTCGCCCTGGTCTCGCAAAACCCTGCGCTGTTTTTCGGCAGCATCGAAGAGAACATTCGCTACGGCAACCCGACAGCGAGTCTGAAACAGGTTCAGGAAGCTGCGAAGATCGCCTACGCCCACGACTTTATCGAAGCCATGCCCGACGGCTACCAGACCCACCTTGGCGACGGCGGCCTCGGTTTATCCGGCGGCCAGCGCCAACGCCTGGCCATCGCTCGCGCGCTGCTGGTAGACGCGCCGATCCTGCTGCTCGACGAAGCCACCAGCGCCCTCGACGCCCAAAGCGAACACTTGATCCAGCAAGCCCTGCCCAGCCTGATGAAAAACCGCACGACGCTGGTCATCGCCCATCGCCTGGCGACCGTGAAAAACGCCGACCGGATTGCGGTGATGGATCAGGGGAAACTGGTTGCGGTGGGCACGCATCAAGAACTGATCGCGAGCAATGCGTTGTATGCGCGCCTGGCGGCATTGCAGTTTAACGATGACAAGGCTGAACTCGATCTGCACGCGTAGGAGCCGCGTAGGAGCTGTCGAGTGCAACGAGGCTGCGATCTTTTGATTTTGACCTTTAGCGGTATGTGCGAAAAGATCGCAGCCTCGCTTCACTCGACAGCTCCTACGCAGCTCCTACGCAGCTCCAGTATCACCTGTTATTGATCATCAAAATACCGCTCATGCCAATCCACCAGCGGCTGCGGAGAATTGAGCTTCTGGCCGTAAATCACCGAGTACGACAACACGTTCTGCACGTACTGGCGGGTTTCGTCGAACGGAATACTTTCTACCCAGACGTCGAAGCTCAGGTGGTCTGCACCGCGCAGCCACTGGCGCACGCGGCCCGGGCCGGCGTTGTAGGCGGCTGAGGCGAGGACCCGGTTGCCGTTGAACTGGCTGTGCACCTGGCTCAGGTACGCGGCACCGAGCTGAATGTTCTTGTCCGGATCGAACACTTGCTGCGGTGAGGCTAGCGGAATGCTGAACTTGCGCGCAGTTTCCTTGGCGGTGCCGGGCATCAGTTGCATCAGGCCGCTGGCGCCGACGCCGGAGCGGGCGTCGGCCATGAACGCACTTTCCTGACGAGTGATCGCGAAGACCCAGCTCGAGTGCAGGCCACGCACCTTGGCTTCACGCACCAGGGTTTCGCGGTGCGCCATCGGAAAACGAATATCCAGGTCATCCCAATACTGCGCCTGGCTGATGGTGCGGATCGCCGGGAAATACCACTTCAAGTCGAAGGCCAGTTTCGCCTGGGCGACCATTTCGTCACGGTTAAAGTGGCGGCTGACGTGATACCACTCGCGGCGACCGTCAACGATCTGCCCACGGGCGTGGAATTCCAGGGCGCGGCGCACGCCCGGGGTGTTGCGTACCTTGTTGATCAGCGCCTGGCTCAGCACCAGTGGTTTGTTGTTCAGCGAGTACGGCAGTTGCGAGCGGTCAGCGGCGAGGAAGCCGTAGAAATCACGCTCGCGGGCCAGGCCTTTATACAGCGTCTGCGCTTCCGGGTTCTGCGGTTGAGCCAGTTCCAGGCTGCGCGCCTGCCAGTAACGCCAGCGGTTGGTGGTCGACAGGTCCTGAGGCAGGCGACGCGTCAACTGATAGGCATCGTCCCAGCGAGCCAGGCGCAACAACAGGCGCAAGCGCCATTCCGACACGGTGTTGTCGCGCAGTTCCGGATCGTATTTGGTCATCACGTCCAGTGCGCGCGGGTCGAAACGCCGGGCCAGGGTCAACCCTATTTCACGGGCAATCGCGACTTTCTCGTCGCGGGAGAAATGCATGCTGCTGGCATACCCGTCGAGCAGGTTCATGGCCCTGTCCGGGTCCTGTTTGGCCAGGCGGCGCAGGCCGAGACTGACCACGTCGGACATCGGTTCGTCAGCCGGGGTGAAGCGCGACGGCTGGTTCAGCAGTTCAGGTTTTTGCGCCACATCCACCAGCAAACGGCCGCGTGAGGCGAGGGTGGTCAGGCCGTTGACCAAGCTGTTGGCCAGCGGATAGTTGCGTGCCTGAGCGGCCAGCTTCGTGCGCTCCCAGCGTTTCTGCTCGGTCAACTGACCTTCGGCGGCCCACTGGCCGAACAGTGCGTCGCAGGTGGCGGGTTGGGATTTGCCGGTCAGCCAGAGTTTGTTGGCATTGGCGTAACCTTCGGTTTTGAGGTTATGGCCAATCTGATACTGCGCATTCAGGCAGTCCAGCTCGGTGAAGTTCAGCTTGGGGTCGTAATACTTGACGAACGTTGCCCAATCGCCGCGCTCGGCCAGCCAGCGCAACCAGCGCAGCTTCATCCAGTTGGCTTGCGGCAGGTCACCGTGTTCGGCGAGGAATTTCTCGATTTCGGCGTTGCTGGCGGTTTTCAGGCGTGCGGTAAGTTCGTCGTAAGCCAGATAGGGTTCCAACGGATAGTCCCTGAGCGCCTGGCTGTAACGGAAATAGGGGCCGGTATCACCCTTGGCCAAGGCACGCTTGGCTTCATCGTAATACTGGCGCTGGGTGGACAGGTCCACCGCCTGGGCGGTTTGAACGGCAGTGGCGGAAAGAAGCAAACAGGATAAAAGACTGAAAAGGCGACTGCGCATGAGACATCCGGGCAGAGAAATCATGACAAGTGCAGGCAATGCCCGCACTGAATAATCTGTAGCTTAGCCTTTTGCCAGCAACGGGCGAAAGCTTTGCCGGCCTGTCAGCATCAGTTCGCAACATTTGTCATGCAGAGTGTCGCGAAGGTGAAATTGCCGGCCTTCTGAAGCCTCAAGTCAGGTAGAATGCGCGCCCGGTTTTTGGAGAAGCTCATGACCCTGCTCAAATTCAGCGATGTGTCCCTTGCTTTCGGCGCTATGCCGTTGTTGGACAAGGTGTCCTGGCAGATCGCCCGTGGTGAGCGGGTGTGCATCATCGGCCGCAACGGCACTGGCAAGTCCAGCATGATGAAGCTCGTCAAGGGCGACCAGAAGCCCGATGAAGGCTCCGTTTGGCGTGCGCCCGGCCTCAAAATTGGCGAATTGCCGCAAGAATTGCCGGTGGCCGACGAGCGGACCGTGTTCGACGTGGTGGCCGAAGGCCTGGACGGTGTTGGCGAGCTGCTCGCGCAGTATCACCACCTGAGCCAGAACATCGTCACCGACGCGGATCTGGACAAACTGATGCACGTCCAGCACGACCTCGAAGCCCGTGACGGCTGGCGTTTGCAGCAACTGGTGGACAGCACGTTGAGCCGTCTGCAGTTGCCGGCCGACAAGACCCTCGCCGAATTGTCCGGCGGCTGGCGTCGTCGCGTCCTGCTGGCCCAGGCCCTGGTGTCCGAGCCGGATCTGCTGCTGCTCGACGAACCGACCAACCACCTGGACATCGGCGCCATCGCCTGGCTCGAAGAAGCGTTGAAGGATTTCCAGGGCGCCGTGCTGTTCATCACGCACGACCGTTCTTTCCTGCAAAACCTCGCGACCCGCATCCTCGAACTGGATCGCGGCGGCCTGATCGACTGGAACGGCGACTACGCCAGCTTCCTCGTGCACAAAGAAGCCTCGCTGGCCGCTGAAGAAACCGCCAACGCGCTGTTCGACAAGAAACTGGCCCAGGAAGAAGTCTGGATCCGCCAAGGCATCAAGGCCCGTCGCACCCGTAACGAAGGCCGCGTGCGCGCATTGAAAGCCCTGCGCGTCGAGCGTAGCGAACGTCGCGAGCGCACCGGCAAGGCCAACATCCAGCTGGACACCGCCGACAAGTCCGGCAAGCAGGTGATGGTCCTCGAGAACGTGAGTTTCGCGCATCCGGGTGGCCCGTTCCTGATCAAGGATTTCTCGATGGTCCTGACGCGCGGCGACCGTATCGGTCTGCTCGGCGCCAACGGTACCGGCAAGACCACACTGCTGAAACTGATGCTCAGCGGTCTGCAGCCGACCAGCGGCACAGTGGAAGAGGGGACGCGCATCGACGTGGCCTACTTCGACCAGTTGCGCCATCAGTTGGACCTGGAAAAAACCGTGATCGACAACGTGGCCGAAGGTCGCGATTTCATCGACATCGATGGTCAGAGCCGTCACGTACTCAGCTACCTCGGCGACTTCCTGTTCAGCCCGCAGCGTGCCCGCACGCCGGTCAAGGCGCTGTCGGGTGGTGAGCGTGCGCGCCTGTTGCTGGCGAAACTGTTCAGCAAGCCAGCCAACCTGCTGGTCCTCGACGAACCGACCAACGACCTCGACGTGGAAACACTCGAATTGCTCGAAGAGGTTCTGCTGACCTTCAACGGCACCGTGCTGATGGTCAGCCACGACCGGGCATTCCTCGACAACGTGGTCACCAGCACCCTGGTCTTCGAAGGTGAAGGCAAGGTTCGCGAATACGTCGGTGGTTATCAGGACTGGCTGCGTCAGGGCGGCTCGCCGCGTCTGTTGGGCGTGACCGAAAGCAAATCCGGCAAGGCTGACCTGAACTCTGCCGTTGTCTCGGCCGAGCCTGCGCCAGTCGCTGCCGCCGTCGAAGCACCGGTGGCGAAGAAGAAGCTCAGCTACAAGTTGCAGCGCGAGCTGGAAATGTTGCCGGCCCAGATCGAAGCCATGGAGCAGCAGATCGCTGCAGTTGAAGCGCAGATGGCGGATGGCGGTTTTTATCAGCGTCCGGCTGCCGAGACGGCTGCGGTGATCGCTCAGCTTGAGCAGTTGCAGGCCGAGCACGACGTGATGGTCGAGCGTTGGGCCGAGCTGGATGCCTGATTGATCCAGTAACAAAAAAGCCCGGCGTTCAGTGATGAATGCCGGGCTTTTCGTATGTAATGCGATCTGCAAACTGGCGCGGATCCTGTGGGAGCGAGCTTGCTCGCGATGGCGGACTGACAGTCAACAAAAGTGTTGAATGCTCGATCGCCATCGCGAGCAAGCTCGCTCCCACACTGGGACGGTGTGTCAGCTTTTCTTTTGCAGGCGCACCGCAAGCACATCGCAAGGTGCACCGTGCAGCACGTCATTGGCGGTGGAGCCCAGCAGCAATGCCAGGCCATGCCGGCCATGGCTGCCGACCACGATCAGGTCGCAGGTTTGTTCCTTGGCCAGATGGTGAATCTCCTGTCGGGGTTGGCCGTAGGTCAGGTGGCTGTATTCTTTGGAGAGTTCCGGATACTTCACGATCAGTCGATCCAGGCGCTCCTTGGCCTGATCAAACTGCTGCTGTTGCAGTTGCGACAGGTCCATCGGCACGTCGCCACCAAAGGCCATGGCCATCGGCTCGACAATGTGTACCAGAGACAACTTCGCACCATTGCTCACCGACAATTCGCGAGCGCGGTGGATTACAGGATCGCACTCTTCGGTTAGATCTACAGCGACCAGAATGTGGGTGTAGGGCATGAGGTGCTCCTCCTGAGGATTGCAATATTGGTAAGTATGGCTGGTTTCAAGCGCATTGGTTTCAAAGTGATCCAAAGCGCTCATCAAGAATCGGGAGTACAGATATGACGGTCTGGATAGTGGTGTCAATCCTGTTAGTGGTTCTGAGCCCGCTGGCATGGTTGCGGCCGTCCCGTGGTCAGAGCGGACGGATGGCTTTGCGCATGGAGGCGCGACGCATTGGCCTGGCCATGCAATTGGCACCTCAGGAATGGCCGCACTGGCTCAGCCAGGAGCCGCCCAGCCCCTGCGCGCAGTACCATCGCCCGCGTCGCGGCAATCAGCCGGCGTGCTGGAGTTACTGGCAGAAGTCACCGGGAATGTGGGTGAATCAGTGGCAGGAAGCCTGTGAGGATCGGGCGCTGCTCAATTATTTCGAGAAATTGCCGGCCAACGTCTACAAAGTCGAAGCCGACAAGCAAATGATCACCTTGTATTGGGGCGAGAAGGGCGAAGCGACGGTTTTGCAACAAATCGATGCAACCCTCAAAGCCCTCGCCTGACCACGATCCCTTGTAGGAGCGAGCTTGCTCGCGAAAAACCTGAGAACACCGCTGATTGTCAGGCACCCAGCGTTATCGTTGGCGACCATCGCGAGCGAGCTCGCTCCTACAGGAGGCGTATCCGCATTGTCTGGGCAATAAAAAGCCCGACATTCATCATCGGGCTGGAGTTGGCCAGGCAGGCCGGAAATTCGGTGTTGGCTGATCTTACGCTGGGCATTCGCCAATAGCGTTCAAATTTTTTTCAACGTCTGCGCTAGCGTAGCCCTTTAAACAAAGGCTGCCGCGAATTAGGGCGACTTTTCTAACTATTGATTCTATGAATGACTTCGCATGCATGCGCGTGTTGCAGGGCTACGTCCTACAGAAATGACCGGAAAGTCGCGTTTCAACCCGTATTTTGGGCGATTGACAATTGTCGGAAATTCCGTGAAGGTGACGTACCCAAATCAAACGGGCGTATGAATTGAGCGTTTGTATTGCAAACGGCTCCTACAGAATCCCGACTATCGCGTTGGCGGGTGTGTCGGGTGGATGAGCGTAGCATCGACGGTAAACGTCACTGCCAAGCCATCCGCCTGCGTCCGACGTGTACTGTTCAGCTTCCATATCGTGGAGATCAGTTGATGATTTACGAAGGTAAAGCCATCACGGTTACGGCTCTTGAAAGTGGCATCGTCGAATTGAAATTCGACCTCAAGGGTGAGTCCGTCAACAAGTTCAACCGTCTAACCCTGAACGAATTGCGTCAGGCCGTAGACACCATCAAGGCAGATGCTTCGATCAAGGGTGTGATCGTCAGCAGCGGCAAGGACGTGTTCATCGTCGGCGCCGACATCACCGAATTCGTCGAGAACTTCAAGCTGCCTGATGCAGAGCTTGTTGCTGGCAACCTGGAAGCCAACAAGATTTTCAGCGATTTCGAAGACCTCAATGTCCCGACTGTCGCCGCGATCAACGGCATCGCCCTGGGTGGCGGTCTGGAAATGTGCCTGGCGGCGGACTACCGCGTCATGTCCGTCACGGCCAAGATTGGTCTGCCGGAAGTCAAGCTGGGCATCTACCCGGGCTTCGGCGGCACCGTGCGTCTGCCGCGCCTGATCGGTGCCGACAATGCGATCGAGTGGATTGCCGCCGGCAAGGAAAACCGTGCTGAAGACGCGCTGAAAGTCGGCGCAGTGGACGCCGTGGTTGCCCCTGAGAAACTCCAGGAAGCCGCTCTGGAACTGATCAAACGCGCCATCTCCGGCGAATTTGACTACAAGGCCAAACGTCAGCCGAAGCTGGAAAAGCTGAAGCTGAACGCCATCGAACAGATGATGGCTTTCGAAACCGCCAAAGGTTTCGTGGCAGGCCAGGCTGGCCCGAACTACCCGGCGCCGGTTGAAGCCATCAAGACCATCCAGAAAGCGGCGAACTTCGGTCGCGACAAAGCGCTGGAAGTCGAAGCTGCGGGTTTCGTCAAACTGGCCAAGACCTCTGCCGCGCAGAGCTTGATCGGTCTGTTCCTGAACGATCAGGAGTTGAAGAAGAAGGCCAAGGCCTACGACGAAATCGCCAAAGACGTGAAGCAGGCTGCCGTACTGGGCGCCGGCATCATGGGTGGCGGTATCGCGTATCAGTCGGCCTCCAAAGGCACGCCGATCCTGATGAAAGACATCAACGAGCACGGTATCGAGCAAGGCCTGGCAGAAGCCGCCAAGTTGCTGGTGAGCCGCGTTGATAAAGGTCGCATGACCGCAGCGAAAATGGCTGAAGTGCTCAACGGCATTCGTCCGACCCTGTCCTACGGTGACTTCGGTCACGTCGACCTGGTCGTCGAAGCTGTTGTCGAGAACCCAAAGGTCAAGCAGGCCGTTCTCGCTGAAGTCGAAGACAAGGTCAAAGAGGACACCATCCTCGCGTCCAACACCTCGACCATTTCCATCACCTTGCTGGCCAAGGCCCTCAAGCGTCCGGAAAACTTCGTCGGCATGCACTTCTTCAACCCGGTGCACATGATGCCGCTGGTTGAAGTGATTCGCGGCGAGAAGTCCAGCGAACTGGCTGTTGCCACCACCGTGGCCTACGCCAAGAAAATGGGCAAGAACCCGATCGTCGTCAACGACTGCCCGGGCTTCCTGGTCAACCGCGTCCTGTTCCCGTACTTCGGTGGTTTCGCCAAGCTGGTCAGCGCCGGTGTGGACTTCGTGCGCATCGACAAGGTCATGGAAAAATTCGGCTGGCCAATGGGCCCGGCGTACCTGATGGACGTGGTCGGCATCGACACCGGTCACCACGGTCGTGACGTCATGGCTGAAGGCTTCCCGGACCGCATGAAAGACGACCGTCGTTCGGCGATCGATGTGCTCTACGAAGCCAAGCGCCTGGGCCAGAAGAATGGCAAGGGTTTCTACGCCTACGAGACCGACAAGAAGGGCAAGCAGAAGAAAGTTGCCGATCCTTCGGTGCTGGAAGTGCTCAAGCCGATCGTTTACGAGCAGCGCGAAGTCACTGACGAAGACATCATCAACTGGATGATGATCCCGCTGTGCCTGGAGACCGTGCGTTGCCTGGAAGACGGTATCGTCGAGACCGCTGCCGAAGCCGACATGGGTCTGGTCTACGGCATTGGCTTCCCTCCATTCCGTGGCGGTGCGCTGCGCTACATCGATTCGATCGGTGTCGCCGAGTTCGTTGCCCTGGCTGACCAGTACGCTGATTTGGGCGCGCTGTACCACCCGACCGCAAAACTGCGTGAAATGGCCAAAACCGGCCAACGGTTCTTCGGTTAAGCGTCCCAACACTTGAGCGAGAGTGAAATTTTATGAGCTTGAATCCAAGAGACGTCGTGATTGTCGACTTCGGTCGTACTCCGATGGGCCGCTCCAAGGGCGGCATGCACCGCAACACCCGCGCTGAAGACATGTCGGCGCACCTGATCAGCAAATTGCTGGAACGCAACGTCAAGGTCGACCCGAACGAAGTCGAAGACGTGATCTGGGGCTGTGTGAACCAGACCCTGGAGCAGGGCTGGAACATCGCCCGCATGGCATCGTTGATGACGCAGATCCCGCACACCGCTGCCGGCCAGACCGTCAGCCGCCTGTGTGGCTCGTCGATGAGCGCGCTGCACACTGCCGCGCAAGCGATCATGACCGGCAACGGTGACGTGTTCGTCGTCGGCGGCGTTGAGCACATGGGCCACGTGAGCATGATGCACGGCGTCGATCCGAACCCGCACATGTCGCTGTACGCGGCAAAAGCCTCGGGCATGATGGGCCTGACCGCTGAAATGCTCGGCAAAATGCACGGCATCACTCGCGAACAGCAGGACGCTTTCGGCGTGCGCTCCCACCAGCTCGCCCACAAGGCAACTGTGGAAGGCAAGTTCAAAGACGAAATCATCCCGATGCAGGGCTATGACGAGAACGGTTTCCTGAAACTGTTCGACTACGACGAAACCATTCGTCCGGAAACGACCCTGGAAAGCCTGGCGGCGTTGAAGCCAGCGTTTAACCCGAAGGGCGGCACCGTGACAGCCGGTACCTCGTCGCAGATCACCGACGGTGCTTCGTGCATGATCGTGATGTCGGCGCAACGTGCACAGGACCTGGGCATCCAGCCTCTGGCGGTGATTCGTTCGATGGCAGTGGCAGGTGTAGACCCGGCAATCATGGGCTATGGTCCAGTACCGGCGACCCAGAAAGCCCTGAAGCGCGCAGGCCTTGGCATTAACGATATCGACTTCTTCGAACTCAACGAAGCTTTCGCCGCACAGGCTCTGCCCGTGTTGAAAGATCTGAAAGTGCTCGACAAGATGAACGAGAAGGTTAACCTGCACGGCGGCGCCATTGCCCTGGGTCACCCGTTCGGCTGCTCCGGTGCGCGTATTTCCGGCACGCTGTTGAACGTGATGAAGCAAAATGGCGGCACCTTCGGGGTAGCTACCATGTGCATTGGTCTCGGCCAAGGCATCTCCACCGTCTTCGAACGCGTTTAAGCGTTCCGTTGACGGAAGCCGGGGCCAAGTGCCCCGGTTTTTGTTTTTCTGAATTTATTTTTGTTTTTTTTTTGAAAAGATTTGAGAGAGGGCCAAAGCATGCCGATACAACCTGGGCTCTACCAACATTACAAAGGTCCGCAGTACCGCGTATTCAGTGTTGCGCAGCACTCGGAAACCGAAGAACAAGTGGTCTTCTACCAAGCCCTGTATGGCGATTACGGCTTTTGGGTGCGTCCCTTGAGCATGTTCCTGGAGTCGGTCGAGGTTGACGGCGAACAGGTGCCACGCTTTGCTTTGGTGCAGGCCGAACCGAGCCTTTTTTCGAAGCCATAAGCTGAGTGCGCGCAATACCCTGCGCTTGACCTCATCTTGTAGCCACTATATATAGCGGTGCCGCGTCAGGCGCCAACCGCCTTTCACTTCTAGAATTCAGGAATTTTCTGATCCATGGGCAAATCGCTGGTCATTGTGGAATCCCCGGCTAAGGCCAAGACCATCAACAAGTATCTGGGTAACCAATACGTGGTGAAGTCGAGTATCGGCCATATCCGAGACCTGCCCACCAGCGGTTCGGCTAGCGCCAGCAAAGAGCCAGCCGCCAAGCGCGGCAAGGCCGCCGCGGGTGAAGGTCCGGTGCTCACGCCGAAAGAGAAGGCGCGCAAGCAGCTGGTCTCGCGCATGGGTGTCGATCCCGATCATGGCTGGAAAGCCAAGTACGAGATCCTCCCGGGCAAAGAGAAGGTCATCGAAGAGCTGCGCCGGCTCGCCAAAGATGCTGACACCATCTATCTCGCAACCGACTTGGATCGCGAGGGGGAAGCCATTGCCTGGCACCTGCGCGAAGCCATCGGTGGTGACGACAGCCGCTACAAGCGCGTGGTCTTTAACGAAATCACCAAGAAGGCGATTCAGGAAGCCTTTTCCAAGCCGGGCGAGCTGGACATCGACCGTGTAAACGCCCAGCAGGCGCGTCGATTCCTCGACCGCGTGGTGGGTTACATGGTTTCGCCGCTGCTGTGGGCGAAGATCGCGCGAGGCCTGTCTGCCGGTCGCGTGCAATCGGTTGCGGTAAAACTGGTGGTTGAGCGTGAGCGCGAAATCCGTGCGTTCAATCCGGAAGAATACTGGGAAGTCCACGCTGACCTCGGCACCGCCAAAGGCGCTACCGTGCGCTTCGACGTGGCTCGTGAAAAAGGCGAAGCCTTCAAGCCGCTGAACGAAGCCCAGGCCATGGCCGCGCTGGAGAAGCTCAAGGCTTCCAGCTACAGCATCGTCAAGCGTGAAGACAAACCGACCAGCAGCAAACCGTCGGCGCCGTTCATTACGTCCACCTTGCAGCAGGCCGCGAGTAACCGCCTGGGCTTCGGTGTGAAGAAAACCATGATGATGGCCCAGCGTCTGTACGAAGCGGGCTACATCACGTACATGCGTACCGACTCCACCAACCTCTCGGCCGATGCCGTGACGATGGCGCGCTCTTATATTGAAAGCGAGTTCGGCAAGAAATACCTGCCGGAAAATCCGAACGTCTACAGCAGCAAGGAAGGCGCACAAGAGGCTCACGAAGCGATTCGTCCGTCTGACGCCAACACCGAGCCAAGCAAGCTGTCGGGCATGGAGCGTGATGCAGAGCGGCTGTACGAGCTGATCTGGCGCCAGTTCCTCGCCTGCCAGATGTTGCCCGCGCAATACCTGTCGACCACCGTCACTGTCGGTGCCGGCGACTTCGAGCTGCGCGCCAAGGGCCGTATCCTGAAGTTCGACGGTTACACCCGCGTCATGCCGCAAATTGCCAAGCCTGGCGATGACGACGTGCTGCCGGATATGGCTCAGGGCGATGCGATGAAGCTGATCAAGCTTGATCCGACCCAGCACTTCACCAAGCCACCGGCGCGTTACTCGGAAGCGAGCCTGGTTAAAGAAATGGAAAAACGCGGTATCGGTCGTCCTTCGACTTATGCAGCAATCATTTCGACCATTCAGGACCGCGGCTACGTGGCGCTGCACAACCGTCGTTTCTACTCGGAAAAGATGGGGGACATCGTTACCGAGCGTCTGTCCGAGAGTTTCTCCAATCTCATGGACTACGGCTTCACCGCCGGCATGGAAGAGAATCTCGATGACGTGGCACAGGGCGAGCGCGACTGGAAAAGCGTGCTCGACGAGTTTTACGGGGACTTCAAGAAAAAGCTCGAAGTAGCGGAAAGCCCGGAAAGCGGCATGCGTGCCAACCAGCCGGTGATGACCGACATTCCGTGCCTGACCTGCGGTCGTCCGATGCAGATTCGTACCGCCTCGACCGGCGTTTTCCTCGGTTGCTCGGGTTACAGCCTGCCGCCGAAAGAGCGCTGCAAGGCCACCGTCAACCTGGTGCCGGGCGATGAAATCGCCGCGGACGACGAGGGTGAGTCGGAATCGCTGGTGCTGCGTGGCAAGCATCGTTGCCCGATCTGCAGTACGGCAATGGATGCTTACCTGCTCGACGAAAAGCGCAAGCTGCACATCTGCGGTAATAACCCGGATTGCGCTGGCTATGAGATCGAAGAGGGTACTTACCGCATCAAGGGCTATGAAGGTCCGAGCCTGGAATGCGACAAGTGCGGCAGTGAGATGCAACTCAAGACCGGCCGTTTCGGCAAGTTTTTCGGTTGCACCAACGCAACCTGCAAAAACACCCGCAAACTGCTGAAAAGCGGCGACGCGGCGCCGCCGAAAATGGACCCGGTGAAGATGCCCGAGCTGAAATGCGAAAAGGTCAACGACACTTACATCTTGCGCGATGGTGCTTCCGGGCTGTTCCTGGCCGCGAGCCAGTTCCCGAAAAACCGCGAGACCCGTGCACCGCTGGTCATGGAAATCGTGCCGCACAAGGATGAGATCGATCCGAAGTACCACTTCCTCTGCGAAGCGCCGAAGAAAGACCCGGATGGGCTGCCTGCGGTGATTCGATACAGCCGCAAGACCAAAGAGCAGTACGTACAGACGGAAGTCGACGGTAAGCCGACTGGCTGGAAGGCGTTCTATGATGGTGGCAAATGGAAGGTCGAGGACAAGCGACCGGCTGCGAAGGTTTAAAATCGCAAGACCTTGTAGGAGCGAGCTCGCTCGCGATGAACCTGAGAGCGCCGCGGGGTGTCAGGCATCCCGCGTTATCGTTGACGTCCTTCGCGAGCAAGCTCGCTCCTGCATGACCGGCGTGAAGCAATTATTTCGTTGTGGAGGCTGCCGTCATGGCCCACGAACTTTATACCCGTACCAACCAGAAGATCTATTTCGCCGGCTTGTCGCTAGAAGCGCTGGCCAAAGCCGAAGAGGGGCGGGCGATGAATTCCCTGGCGCTGATTCAGGCCGGGCGCGAATCGGCATTGTTTCATCTCTACGGAGCGCTGCTGGGGCTGTGTCACGAAATTGCCGGTTTCTATCGTTTGCCTCAGGCCAATGCGCCTCGGGCAGAGCTGCTGTTGACCCGGGAAGTGCTGGACACCATCGCTATTCCTGAAATGGCTGAGATGGTCGAACTGGCGCAAAATCCGGAAACCTGGCTGGCCAAGCTGTTGTCTGCTCATGCGGCGTTGTTTCAGCCGCCACGTGCGCCGCACAAGCCCAAGGGCGATGTGATGCAGCCGCTGATTCTGGCCGTTAATCTGGATGAGGAAGACGCGCCAGAGGAGCTGAGTCGGGACGAGTTGGAGAGCTGGCGTCAGAACCTCAAAGGCTTGGCAATCCGCTTTCGCGAAGGTTTGAACGAGTGCTGAGAAATCGTGTGTTTGACGGACGGTGCTGAAAGGTTCAGGTATTGGTGCTGTCAGAAATTTCTCTTCGTAAAAGCATCTGGTCAAGATCCCGAGCGAAGCCTGGCCGATGCCTATATAATCCCCGCCTTTCGTGGAGAACAGACCTTTATGCCAACGTCCTTTCTAGAAATTGTTGAGTTGCCAGACGGCCGAATCGAGCTGCGAAGGGCTGAGGACGAGGGTTCTCTGGTTACTTTGGATTTCTCCGAGGATGCCAAGGCGTTCCTGCAAGGTCAGCATGTGGAAGTCGCCAAGGCGATGTTGAGCGTTGGCGTACAGATGGCCGGCCGCTTGGTTGAAGGTGATTTCACTACGGACGAGAGTTCTCGAGTCCTTCATTGATCCCGTTCGTCACTTTGTTTGATCTCTTTCTGATCGGCTTCTCTATCCCTGGAGAAGCCCGGCGTTGCCCAACGCACGCTTCGTTTAACCCAGTCGAATATTCAGACTTTGTGCATCCCCGGTCCGGGCTGCGCTGATCAGCTGTTGCCGCGAGGTTGTGCTCAGCGGATTGAGCCAGCTGACGACGGTGTGACTGCGGCCTAGGCGAAGTGCTTCGCAGGTCAGCTGGTGTGCACTCTGGGCGCCGCGTGGTTGCAGCAACAGAATGCGTTCTCGATTAAGACCCGCGTCCCGTAGCCAAGCCTGTGTCAGGCTGGCGGGCGGAGCAATCAGAGTCAGCCATCGCGCGTCCTGGTCCTCGCTCAACTCTCTGAGAATCGGCGCCAGAAGGTTAAGGCAGTTCCCGGCCGCACCACGCAATGACAGCTCACTGAAAACATCAGGCTCGGCGCTCCAGGGCGACTCGACCACGTCTTTCAGAATTGGCGCCATCGGCTGCACCATGAACGCTTCGAACAACGGCAGTTGGGCTTGCTGTGATGTATGTGGGAACTGCATAAAGCCTCCTTTAGCGGCGAATAACGCCGACACTCAAGCCTTCGATTACCAGTTCCTGATCTTTCAGGTTGACTTCGATAGGGGCGAACTCAGGGTTTTCGGCGATTAGCCAGACTTTGCTGCCATCACGCTTGAAGCGTTTGACTGTCACTTCGTCGCCGATCCGTGCCACCACGATCTGGCCGTTTCGGGCTTCGCGGGTGGTGTGGACAGCCAGCAGGTCGCCGTCGAAAATGCCCACGTCCTTCATGCTCATGCCATGGACGCGCAGCAAATAGTCGGCACGAGGATGGAAGAAGGCTGGATTGATGTTGCAGGACTCTTCGATGTGTTGCTGGGCAAGAATCGGTGCCCCCGCCGCCACTCGACCGATGATCGGCAGGGTAGAGTCGTCGGCCTTGGCTTCGAAACCGGGAATACGGATGCCGCGGGAAGCCCCCGGGGTCATCTCGATCGCACCCTTGCGAGCCAGCGCCTTGAGGTGTTCTTCCGCCGCATTTGGCGATTTGAAACCCAGTTCCTGAGCGATTTCCGCGCGGGTCGGCGGGTAGCCGTTGTCTTCTAGGCAGCGTTTGATGAAGGCCAGAATCTCTGCTTGGCGTGGCGTCAGCTTTAGCATATTGATCGCTCTGTCTTTTTATACAGTGACTGGGATTATATACAGTGAAAGCATCTTGGCAATGCCCGTTTTTTTGCCGGCCGCCAGACGGTCAATCAGCCGCCTGATTAACAGTGCGCAGATGTATGCTTAAATAGCTGACCGACCATTCCCAAAACGAACCGCCAGGCTTGACAAGGCCAGGGCTGAAACGTATGTTTCAAACAAGTGTTTGTCAGGCGGAGTAGCCATGGCCCAGTCGGAAACCGTTGAACGCATTCTCGATGCTGCCGAGCAGTTGTTCGCGGAAAAAGGTTTTGCTGAAACCTCGTTGCGTCTGATCACCAGCAAGGCCGGTGTCAACCTGGCGGCGGTGAATTATCATTTCGGCTCGAAGAAGGCGCTGATTCAAGCCGTCTTCTCCCGCTTTCTCGGACCGTTCTGCCTCAGCCTCGACAAAGAGCTGGAGCGGCGCCAGGGCAAGCCTGAAAACAAGCCGTCGCTGGAAGAACTGCTGGAAATTCTCGTCGAGCAAGCCCTGGTGGTGCAGCCACGCAGCGGCAACGATCTCTCTATCTTCATGCGATTGCTGGGACTGGCGTTCAGTCAAAGTCAGGGTCACTTGCGTCGTTATCTTGAAGACATGTACGGCAAGGTGTTCCGCCGCTATATGATGCTGGTCAACGAAGCCGCGCCGCGGATTCCGCCGATCGAATTGTTCTGGCGTGTGCACTTCATGCTCGGTGCCGCCGCGTTCAGCATGTCCGGTATCAAAGCCCTGCGCGCAATTGCCGAGACCGATTTCGGGGTCAACACGTCAATCGAACAGGTCATGCGGCTGATGGTGCCATTCCTGGCGGCCGGCATGCGCGCTGAAACCGGCGTTACCGACATGGCCATGGCCACCGCGCAGTTGCGTCCGCGCAGCAAATCGACACAGGTTGCCGCCAAGGTTTGACCGCACACGGGTGGGCGCGGCAGCTGACATCCGCTAAGCTAGCCGCCCATGCCGACTCTCGTTCTGAACTCACTCCCCATTATTTTCGCCGACCTGCCGGGCAAAGCCCCCTGCGGCGAATGCGTGCGAGTCGAATTCATCGTTACCAAGGAATCTCTATGACTGCTGGTCTGCAAGGCTCGTTGATGGTGGACGTCGCCGGTACCTGGCTGACGGCCGAAGATCGCCACTTGTTGCGGCAGCCCGAAGTGGGTGGCCTGATCATTTTTGCGCGCAATATCGAAACCCCGCGCCAAGTGCGCGAACTGAGCGCCTCGATTCGCGCCATTCGCCCCGATTTGCTGTTGGCGGTGGATCAAGAGGGTGGCCGGGTACAGCGCCTGCGCCAGGGTTTCGTGCGACTGCCAGCCATGCGCGCCATCGCTGACAATCCGAATGCTGAATACCTGGCCGAGCAGTGCGGCTGGATCATGGCGACTGAGGTGCTGGCGGTCGGCCTCGACTTGAGCTTCGCCCCGGTGCTGGATCTGGATTACCAGCGCAGCGCCGTGGTCGGCACCCGCTCGTTCGAAGGTGACCCTGAACGCGCCGCGCTGCTGGCCGGTGCATTCATCCGCGGTATGAACAGCGCCGGCATGGCCGCCACCGGAAAACACTTTCCCGGCCACGGCTGGGCCGAGGCGGATTCCCATGTGGCGATCCCGAATGACGAGCGTAGCCTCGATGAGATCCGCGCCAACGACCTGGTGCCGTTCGCCAGGTTGAGCAAGCAATTGGCCGCCGTCATGCCGGCCCATGTCATTTACCCGCAAGTCGATTCCCAGCCCGCCGGGTTCTCCCGTCGCTGGCTGCAGGACATCTTGCGCGGGGAGCTGCAATTCGACGGCGTGATCTTCAGCGACGACCTGTCGATGGCCGGTGCTCACGTGGTCGGTGATGCCGCCAGTCGTATCGAAGCGGCGCTGACCGCCGGTTGCGACATGGGCCTGGTGTGCAACGACCGCGCCGCTGCGGAACTTGCGCTGAGCGCGGCCCAGCGTCTGAAGGTCAAGCCGTCCGAGCGCATAGCGCGGATGCGCGGCCAGTCGTTCGCCAACACTGAATACCGTCAAGACCCGCGTTGGCTGACCGCCATTGGCGCGCTCAAAGACGCTCAACTGATTGGATAAGGATTTGTCGTTATGACGGTTTACGCGATTATCGGTGGCACCGGCCTGACTCAGCTCGAAGGCCTGAACATTCGGCAGTCATTGGCAGTGGACACCCCCTACGGCGCTCCTTCAGCCGAAGTGCAGATCGGTGAGTACGCCGGCAAGGAGGTGTTGTTCCTCGCACGCCATGGCCATCCTCACCGTTTCCCTCCGCACCAGGTGAACTACCGCGCGAACCTGTGGGCGCTGAAGCAGGCGGGCGCCGAGGCGATCCTTGCGGTCAATGCGGTAGGCGGCATTCATGCCGCGATGGGCACCGGGCATTTCTGCGTGCCACATCAGCTGATCGACTACACCAGCGGTCGCGAACACACCTATTTCGCTGATGACCTTGAACAGGTGACCCACATCGATTTCAGCTATCCCTACAGCGAACCGCTGCGTCAGCAGTTGATCGCGGCGTTGGCGGCTGAAGGCGTCGATTACAGCAGCCAGGGTGTGTACGCCTGCACTCAGGGGCCACGTCTGGAAACCGTCGCTGAAATCGCAAAACTCGAACGTGACGGTTGCGACATCGTTGGCATGACCGGGATGCCGGAAGCGGCACTGGCGCGTGAGCTGGAGCTGGATTACGCCTGCCTGGCGCTGGTGGTGAACCCGGCAGCGGGGAAGTCGACGGCGGTGATCACCATGGCCGAGATCGAGCAGGCGCTGCATGACGGGATGGGGAAGGTAAAGTCGACGTTGGCGCGGGTGTTGAAGGGCTGAGACAGGTCTTTACGCCGAGTCGATTCCTTCGTCGGATCGCCGCCCGGATCGCCGCCCGGATCGCCGCCCGGAGCGGTGATCCGACGAAGGCGATCTGACAACCGCCGCTACTTCTCCAGCTTCTCCGGCAACGGCGCAAACAACGCTTCAATATCATCATTCTGCAGTTTCCAGTCCCCGGCCTTGCGCCCATCCAGCACGCCCGCTGCCAGGTCGGACTTTTCCTTCTGCAGGTGCTGAATCTTCTCTTCCACCGTGCCCCTGGCAATCATCTTGTAGACGAATACCGGTTTCTCCTGACCAATACGATACGCGCGGTCAGTCGCCTGGTTTTCCGTAGCCGGGTTCCACCACGGGTCGTAATGGATCACCGTATCCGCTTCCGTCAGGTTCAAGCCCACACCGCCGGCCTTCAGACTGATCAGAAAGATCTGACGCTTGCCGCTCTGGAAGTCCTTCACTGGCGTACGCCGATCACGGGTCTGTCCAGTCAACAGCGCATACTCAACGCCACGTTTCTTCAACTCGACTTCGATGAGCGCAAGCATCGATGTGAATTGCGAAAACAGCAAAACCCTTCGACCTTCCTCGAACAACTCCTCCAACATTTCCATCAGGCTATCCAGCTTGCCCGACGTGCTGCCGCGCGTTGGCAGGGCAGCGTCGTTGACCAGACGTAAATCGCAGCACACCTGGCGCAGCTTCAACAGCGCTTCCAGAATGATGATCTGGCTGCGTGCCACGCCTTTTCGGGTGATCTCGTCGCGCACCTTTTTATCCATGGCCAGGCGCATGGTTTCGTACACATCCCGCTGGGCTTCGTTGAGCTCGACCCAATGGATAATCTCCGTCTTCGGTGGCAATTCCGTCGCCACTTGCTCTTTGGTCCTGCGCAACAGAAAGGGTTTGATCCGACCATTGAGGTGCTGAAGTCGTACTTCGCTGGCGCGCTTTTCAATGGGCACGCGGTAGTCGCGGTTGAAGCTTTTCACGTCGCCGAGCCAGCCGGGCAGCAGGAAGTGAAACAGCGACCACAGTTCGCCCAGATGGTTTTCCAGCGGCGTCCCACTCAGGCACAAACGCTGGCGCGCATTCAGTTCCCGCGCAGCCTGGGCGGCTTTGCTGTTGGGGTTCTTGATGTATTGCGCTTCGTCCAGCACTAGCACATGCAACGGCTGCGCGGCCAGGCGTTCGACATCCTTGGGCAGTAGCGCATAAGTGGTGAGGATCAGGTCGTAGTCGGCCAGTTGGTCAAAGTGCTTTTTACGACTGGCGCCGTACAGGGCCAGCACTTTCAGCTGCGGCGTGAAGTGCGCGGCTTCGTCGAGCCAGTTCGGAATCAGGCTGGTGGGCATCACCACCATGCACGGCCGATCAAGCCGCCCGGCATTCTTTTCGCTGAGAACGTGCGCCAGGGTTTGCAGGGTTTTGCCCAGCCCCATGTCGTCCGCGAGAATTCCGCCGACTTCCAGCTGCCGCAACGACTGCATCCAGCTCAAGCCTTCCAGCTGATACGGACGCAAGGTCGCGTTCAGGCCGTCGGGGGCTGTCGCGGTGTAGTCCTTGATGTCGCGCAAACGCTGGGCAAAGGTGCGGATCTGCTCGCCGCCTTCCCAAAGCAGCGGCATGTCTTCCAGCGGGTTCAGGCGAATCGCGTCGGCCTTGCTCAGGCGCAACGTGGTTTCGCCGGGCTCTTGCAGGTAGAACTCGCCGAGGGTCGCCAGCACCGGTTTCAAACGGCCGAAGGGCAAGGCGACCTGCAGCGGGCCATGTTCAGAGTTTGGGCGATGGGGGATGTTGACCAGGATCAGCTCGTCGTCGCGCCGACGGGCGAGGCGTTCCGGGTTGAGGATTTCAGTGTGGGAGCGCATCAGGTTCAGCAGGATCGGTAGCAGGCTCAGGCGCTCGCCGTTGACGATGATTCCCAGCTCCAGATCAAACCAGTCGCGCTCCGGCGCCTGTTCGACGGTGGCGTACCAGTCGTCCACGGCGGTCAGGTCGAAACCGAAATCCTCGTCAATCTGCAATTCCCAGCCTTGAGTCCGCAGCTTCGGCAACTCATTCAGGGTGAAAGTCAGCCAGGCACTGTCGTTGACCATCTCGTAGAGTTCGCCCGCACTTTCCGGCAAGGCCTTGCTTTGCCGCGTAGCGATCTTGAAGCCGAGGATTCGCAACTGTTCCCTGTAGGCCTGTTCGACTTCCGGGTGGCGTTTTATCCGTAATGTCTGGGTTTCCTGGCGAATCAGGACATCGGCGTTTTTCTGCCCGCTGACATATTCATCCAGATAACTGAAGGACAGCGCCGCGCGATGCTGGATGTAGCGTTGCATTTTGCCGTTGCGCGGTTCGAAGGCACTGAACTCGATGCTTGCCAGCCACAGGCGCGGCACCGGTTGCACGTTGTCCACCAACACGTGTGGGGGCGCCTTCGGACTGCGGTTTTCCAGGACGGCCTGCAGCTTTTCCAGCAGCTCGGCATCTTGCGCGGCGGCGGGGTAGGCCAGCGTTTCCTGCACTTTGAGCAGCACCGCAGCGCAGTGTTTGCAGTTGCTGCGGACCGGGCAGGTGCAGGTGGCGTCGACCATCAGCAACGTAGATTTGGCCGACTCGCGTAGGCGAATGGTCTGACGATAAACGTTACCGCCGGAGCCTTCGCACGCGGCAGTAATGGTGGCGTCGCCGACCTCGACAATCCTGACGCGATTCTCCACGGCGTAGCGACGGCCACGCTCCAGGCTCTGTTCCTTGAATCGGCTGACCCATGAAGGTGCGAGGGGTTTGCTCAGGGTCATAGGGACTCAATCAGTCCGGAATTTCATCGGGGACTGGCCGAGGCGCAGGGGCGGTGAGCGAGGTGATCTTGATCAGCAGGCCGAGGTGGCCGTTGTCGAGGAAGTTCAGCTGGCCGTTCTTGGTGTGGCTTTCCTGCTTGAGGCGTTCGCTGGCAGTGACCAGGCCGTTGGCGTCGATCTGGTTGACCCAGAAGTCTGCATCAACATCGGTGAAACGTCCCAGCTTCAGATTCAGCGTGCCCTCGATCGGGAACTGGCCGAACTGCTCCGTTCCTTCGCTGATCGCGACTTTGCTGGCTTCTTCACCCAGGTTCTGCTGCCATGCCTTGTGTAGCAACACCGAGTATTCGTTGCTCGCGGTGAGCTTTTCCACCTCACCATTCAGGCTCGGTGTGCGCAGGTTTTCCGGGCTGATGCGCTGGGCACCGGCGTCCCAGTCTTCCGGCGCGGCGCGGCTGACGATGGCGGGCACGGCGTTCTGCCGGACCAGAATCATTTCAATCTGATACAGGTCATCGGCAAACGCCGTGGGGGCGACCAGGGTTGTCAGCAAGGTCAGTAAACGAAACAGGCGCATGCGGCGTCCTTCAAGCAGTTTTCGGGATAAGGCATTCAAGCAGTGCCTCTACAGTATTAAAGCGCTCTTCGGGGCGCTCCATCGGAACCATGAATTTGAACATCGTGGCGCCTTCGAATTTGTAGCGTTTTGGCTGGCCCTGAATCAATTTGATCAGCGTCAGAGGATCGACCGGCGTCTGCGCCGCGAACTCGATCCGGCCACCTTGCGGGCCGCCGTCGACTTTCTTGATGCCCAACAGCTCGGCCTGCAACTTCAGCGCGGTAATGCGCATCAGGTTCTTGGTCGGCTCCGGCAGCAGGCCGAAACGGTCGATCATTTCCACTTGCAGGTCCTTCAGGCCTTCCTCATCGGTGGCCGAGGCAATGCGTTTGTAGAGAATCAGTCGGGCATGCACGTCCGGCAAATAGTCCTCGGGAATCAGCGCCGGAACGCGCAGATTGACTTCCGGACCACCGCCCAGCGGTTGATCGAGATTCGGTTGCTCGCCTTTGCGGATCGATTTCACCGCGCGTTCGAGCATCTCCATATAGAGCGTGAAACCGACCGCCTGGATCTGCCCGCTCTGCCCATCGCCGAGCAATTCACCGGCGCCACGGATTTCCAGGTCGTTGGTGGCGAGCACGAAGCCCGCGCCGAGGTCCTGGGTGTTGGCGATCGCTTCCAGACGCTTTTCCGCATCCGGGGTGATTTGCTGGCGCGGCGGTGTCAGCAGGTACGCGTACGCCTGGTGGTGACTGCGACCGACACGGCCACGCAACTGGTGCAGTTGCGCCAGGCCGAATTTATCGGCGCGCGCGATGATGATGGTGTTGGCGCTCGGCACGTCGATGCCGGTCTCGATGATGGTCGAGGCGATCAGCACATTGAAGCGCTTGTGATAGAAGTCGCTCATCACCTGTTCGAGTTCGCGTTCGCGCATCTGCCCATGGCCGATGCCGATCCGCGCCTCCGGCACCAGTTCGGCTAGGTCGGCGGCGCATTTCTCGATGGTCTTCACGTCGTTGTGCAGGTAATAGACCTGGCCGCCACGCAGCAATTCACGCAGCAGGGCCTCTTTGACCGTGCTCTTGTTCTGCTCCATGACGAAGGTGCGCACCGACAGGCGACGGGCCGGCGGTGTCGCGATGATCGACAAATCGCGCATGCCCGACACCGCCATGTTCAGGGTGCGCGGAATCGGCGTCGCGGTGAGCGTGAGGATGTCGACTTCGCTGCGCAGGGCCTTGAGCTGTTCTTTCTGACGGACACCAAAACGGTGCTCTTCGTCGATGATCACCAGCCCGAGGTTTTTGATTTTTACGTCGTCCTGCAACAGCTTGTGCGTGCCGATCACGATGTCGATCTTGCCCTCGGCGAGGTCGGCGACGGCGGCATTCACTTCCTTGGTCGACTTGAAGCGGCTCATCACTTCGACGGTCACCGGCCAGTCGGCGAAGCGGTCGCGGAAACTGTTGTAGTGCTGCTGGGCGAGCAGGGTCGTCGGCACCAGAATCGCGACCTGCCGGCCGCCGTGGACCGCAATGAACGCCGCACGCATCGCCACTTCGGTCTTGCCGAAACCCACGTCGCCGCACACCAGGCGGTCCATCGGTTTCGGTGCAAGCATGTCGGCGCGCACGGCGTCGATAGTGGTTTGCTGGTCGGGGGTTTCTTCGAACGGGAAACCGGCGCTGAAGGTCGCGTAATCGGCTTTCGGGTCTGCGAAGGCATACCCTTCGCGGGCGGCGCGACGGGCGTAGATGTCGAGCAATTCGGCGGCGACGTCACGCACCTGTTCGGCGGCTTTGCGCTTGGCTTTCTGCCAGGTTTCGGAACCGAGGCGGTGCAGCGGCGCCAGCGCATCGTCGCTGCCGGTGTAACGCGCGATCAGGTGCAGGTTGGCCACTGGCACGTACAACTTGGCGCCTTCGGCGTATTGCAGGGTGAGGAATTCGGCGGCCTGATCGTCGATTTCCAGTGTCGCAAGCCCCAGGTAACGGCCGACACCGTGGTCAATGTGCACCACCGGCGCGCCTTCGCGCAGTTCGGTGAGATTCTTGATGACCGCATCGTTGTTGGCGTCGGTGCGTTTTTCCCGCCGACGGCGCTGCATGACACGCTGGCCGAACAACGGGCTTTCGGCCACGAGCGCGAGGGCCGGGTCGTCGAGCACCAAGCCTTCGTCGAGCGGCGCAATGGTGATCGCCAGGCGTTCCTTGCTGGCCACGAAGTCCGGCCAGCTGTCGACGGTTTTCGGCCGCAGCTTCAGGCGTTCGAGCAATTCCAGCAGCACTTCGCGACGACCCGCAGACTCGGCGGTGAACAGCACGCGACCGGGAAATTCGTCAAGGAAACCCGCAAGCGCGGCCAGCGGCTGAGTGGCCTTGGCTTCGATGGCCAGGTCGGGCAATGCCCGAGCGGGGAAGCGTTCGCGGCCGACACCGGTTTCCACGTCCTGTTGACTGGCCACTACGCGCGGCCAGTTCTTCAGGCGCGCAAAGCAATCCTCCACTGGCAGGAACAATTCGGCCGGTGGCAATAAAGGACGGGCAGGGTCGACGCGGCGTTCTTCATAGCGATTGCGCACGTCGTTCCAGAAATTTTCCGCCGCTTGCTCAATGCCCGGCAGGGAAAACACTTGGGTGTCTTGCGGCAGGTAATCGAAGAGCGTGGAGGTTTCGTCGAAGAACAACGGCAGGTAGTACTCGATGCCCGCCGGTGTAATCCCGCTGCTCAGATCCTGAAAGATCGGGCAGCGGCGGAAGTCGACATCGAAGCGCTCACGGAAGCGCGCCTTGAACCGGGTGACCGCATCTTTTTGCAACGGGAACTCGCGGGCCGGCAACAGGCGCACGGTGTCCACCTTATCAATGGAGCGCTGGTTTTCCGGATCGAAGGTACGCAGCGTTTCGATTTCGTCATCGAACAGGTCGATGCGAAACGGCAGTTTGCTGCCCATCGGGAACAGATCGATGAGCGAACCGCGGACGGTAAATTCGCCATGCTCGTAAACGGTATCGACATAGCGATAGCCGCTGGCTTCAAGCCGGGTGCGCATCTGCTCGACATCAAGCTTTTGTCCGACGTCCAGCACCAGACTGCTGCCGAGCAGGAATTTGGTCGGTGCCAGGCGATGCAGCGCCGTGGTGATCGGCACTACCAACACACCGTGACTCAGCTCCGGCAACCTGTACAAGGCCGCGATGCGCTGGGAAATGATGTCCTGGTGCGGCGAAAACAGATCGTAGGGCAGGGTTTCCCAGTCCGGGAAATGCAGCACAGGCAAATCCGGGGCGAAGAAACTCAGCTCCTGTTCCAGCCGTTCGGCACTTTGGCTGTCGGCGGTCAGCAGCAGGGTAAAGCGCTTGGCAGCGCTGGCAGCCTCGGCGATGGCCAGGCTCAGGGCGGCACCGGGCAGGTTGCCCCAGTGCTGTTTACCTGCCGCGGCAGGGAGAAGCGGTAGACGCAGAACGGGCACGGAAGGTTGAGCTCCAAGCGTTGCGACAAAGTCGGTAATTGTAGCGGTCCCGGGTGCCGCCTGTCAGTTGCTGACTGTGTCTATTACGCAGGTTTGGCGAAATGTAGTGGTAAAGACAAAATCGGCCGGTTTTTTACGGAAAATCACTGATTATGTAGTGGCAAAACGGTCGAGTGTTACGGAGGGTTACGGATAAGACAGCGGTGTCTCGAAAAAATCGACTGCGCTGAAACCCGCGGTTTTACTGGGCTCCGTCAGTGCCGGATTTTTTTTAACGGAAATTTGTTACGGATCGCACGACAGGCGCGCATTGCTACGGGAGGCACTCGGCGGCATAATGTAGCCCCTTTTTTCTGCCCCTACATGTGGAAGGTTCCCGTGACTCAGAAGCCCGACCAGTGTCTTGGTGAATGGATCGACCGTGAAGCACTCGCAGAAGCGATGATTCCGCTTATCGGTCAGCTCTACCGCAATAACAACGTGGTGAGCTCGATCTATGGCCGCAGCCTGATCAACCAGTCTGTCATCGCGATTCTCAAAGCTCACCGCTTTGCTCGCCATCGTTCTTCCGACGATACCGAACTCTCCGTCCACGAAACATTCCCTCTGCTTAAAGCCATGAGCGAGCTCAAGCTCGGCGCGGCTTCGGTGGACCTGGGCAAGTTGGCGTACAAATTCCGCGTCGAAGGCAATGGCCGCACTGCCGAGCAGTTCGTCCGTGAAGAAATGGCTGACGTGGTTGGCCAGCAAAACGCCTCCGCTCGCAAAGGCACCGACGTTGTGCTGTACGGCTTCGGTCGTATCGGCCGTCTGCTGGCGCGCATCCTGGTTGAAAAAACCGGTGGCGGCGACGGTCTGCGTCTGCGTGCCATCGTTGTCCGCAAGGGCGCCGATAACGACCTGACCAAGCGCGCCAGCCTGCTGCGCCGCGATTCGGTACATGGTTCGTTCAACGGCACCATTACCATCGACGAAGAAAACAACACCATCACCGCCAACGGCAACCTGATCCAGGTTATCTACGCGAAAAACCCGACTGAAGTGGATTACACCCAGTACGGCATCAAAGACGCGCTGCTGGTGGACAATACCGGTGTATGGCGTGACGCCGACGGTCTGGGCCAGCATCTGGCCTGCCCGGGCATCGACCGCGTTGTTCTGACCGCGCCAGGCAAAGGCAAGCTGAAGAACATCGTCCACGGCATTAACCACGGCGAAATCACCGCTGAGGACAAGATTGTTTCGGCCGCGTCCTGCACCACCAACGCCATCGTGCCGGTGCTGAAAGCGGTCAACGACAAGTTCGGCATCATCAACGGTCACGTTGAAACGGTTCACTCGTACACCAACGACCAGAACCTGATCGACAACTTCCACAAAGGCGATCGCCGTGGCCGTAGCGCCGCGTTGAACATGGTGATCACCGAGACCGGTGCTGCCACCGCGGCTGCCAAGGCTTTGCCTGAACTGGCCGGCAAGCTGACCGGTAACGCGATCCGCGTTCCGACGCCAAACGTGTCGATGGCCATTCTCAACCTGAACCTTGAGAAAGCCGCTACCCGTGAAGAGATAAACGAGTACCTGCGCTACATGGCGCTGCACTCCGATCTGCATAAGCAAATCGACTACGTCAATTCGCAGGAAGTGGTGTCCACTGACTTCGTTGGCTCGCGCCACGCCGGTGTTGTCGATGCTGAAGCAACCATCACCCAGGATAACCGCGTTGTGCTGTACGTCTGGTACGACAACGAGTTCGGTTACAGCTGCCAGGTGGTTCGCGTAATGGAAGACATGGCCGGTGTAAACCCGCCAGCGTTCCCGCGCTAAGCATCAGCGGCACATGAAAACGCCCCGACTTTGTCGGGGCGTTTTTGTTTGCGCAACGCTTATATCTTTTTAATCTGACCAACTATGTCTACAGAATTATCTCGTTCTCAGTGCAAAGTTCATTTGTAGGTAAAAAATAAAAACTATTAATAAAATTAATGGGTTGTCGGTGTTTTGGATTTTAAAATCTACAGCGCATCCCATTTAATGCGCGTTACCTATTTGACGCCATTTAAATGTTTAAGACTGATGCTTGACACCTACGGGCACTGTATCTAGTGTCGCCAATGACAGCGCCCGCTCTGCCTTGGGCTCGTTACCTGATATTTACTGCGCAACATAGCAACTCTCCAAAAAGACAGGAACCTCATTCCTGCTCACATCACAATAAAACCACATAAACAGCGTCGGCTTAGTTGCCGTCCATAGAAGTCTTTGTGTCTCGCTCACCCTGCCAAA
This sequence comes from Pseudomonas fluorescens, assembly GCF_902497785.1. Classification (GTDB taxonomy): domain Bacteria; phylum Pseudomonadota; class Gammaproteobacteria; order Pseudomonadales; family Pseudomonadaceae; genus Aquipseudomonas; species Aquipseudomonas fluorescens_BO. The sequence goes on along the minus strand of NZ_CABVHK010000010.1, from coordinate 48,256 downwards.
AGTGTCTTGCAGTCACGGCCTGCTATTGCCTGACTTTACGCGGTTGGTTTATCGGGAGAGTCGAACATGGCGCAAGAACGTTCACGGTTATTGTCATTGTTGCCGCGTCTGGTCGGTTTGGGCGTGCTCGGGTTTATTGTCTGGCTCTTGTTGTCGACGTTACTGATGCCGCTGGTGTCGGCGTCTGCCACGCGGGCGATTCTGAATGCGCCGGTGATATTGCTGACGACACCGATCGACGGTGTCGTGAGTGCATTGGAAGTCAAACCGGGCGCGACGTTTATCCAGGGTCAGAAAATCGCTGTTGTCGAGAACCCGCGTGCAAATCAGGAAACGTTGCTGACGCTGCAAACACGGCGACTCACCCTTGAACAACAGTTGTCATCGTCGGCCAGCCAGGCCGAGCATGATCAGCAGTATTACGAGGCGCTGGAGAAAACCAGTCAGCAGTATCAAACCGCGTTTCATACCCGCCAACTGTTCACCCAAAAAGCCCTGAAAGCCGAAAGCAGCGCCGCCAGTGCGCGCTTGTTGGATGCCCAGGAAACCGTCGAACGCAACCTCGAGTTGTTCGTGCAAGGCGCGGTGAGTGGCGCGGTGGTCGCTTCCTCCAAGGCTCAGTTGGCTTCCTTGCAAGGCGCGGCGGAATCGGTGCGCTCGCAATTGCGGATCAATGATGGTGACGTCAGTGCCGCCAACAAACAGGTTTACCTCGACCCCGATCAACTGCGCATGTTCGACCTCAGTGCGCAAATGACCACACTGAAACTCAGCCTGGAGAATCAGGCGCGCAATCGGGCGACCTATCAACTGGAACTCGACAACCTCAACCAACTGATCGAAACCGAACAGGGACGCATGAAGTTGATGGCCGGTTACGACGTCGTTGCCTATTCGCCGGGCACCGTTCAGGAACTGCTGGCGCCACAGGGCACGCTGGTGCAGGCCGGATCGACTTTGCTGCGCGCCACCGACTGCGGGCAGAGCTACGTGATCGCGGTGTTTCCAGAACGCATGGCCAGCAAGATCGATCGCGACAGCGTGCTCACGGTGAAAATCCGTGGTCTCGATCAGCCGCTCAAGGCCAGCGTGGTGCAACTGTTGTCCAGCGCTTCGGATATTCGCGCCAACACTTACAGCGTGCCGTTTCCGTATGCCGAGCAGAATTCCGTGTATGTGGTCGGCACCTTTGCCGCAGACCTGACTGATAGCCAGCGCGCCATGACCTGCAATCCGGGGCTGTGGGCCAGTGCCGAGGTGTCTCGACCATGAACGGATTTTTGCGAGGGATGATCGCAGTGATGCTGATCAGCAGTGGGGCGACCGCGGTTGCGGCTCAAGCGAGGCCGCAACTCGCGGCAATGACCTGCGCAGCCCTGGATCGGGCAGTGTCATCGCAGCCGGCCGGCCCGGTGCTAGTGGCCAGTTATCCGCCGCTTCACGGTCAACCTGCGCCGATTCTGGCCTTGCGCGGCGTGGCGTTTACGTATGACAACGCGCTGGCAAGCATTGCGCTGTTCGCCTGTGGCAAAGCCGATTCGGCGCGACGCATCGCAGACGCCTTGGTGTTTGCCACGCGCCACGATCCCGAATATCAGGACGGTCGCTTGCGCAATGCCTACGCGGCGGGCCCGGTCGGTGCGCCGTCGATAAAACTGCCCGGTTACTGGAGTACTGAGCGCAATGCCTGGAACCAGGACGCCTACCAGGTCAGCAGTGCCACCGGCAATCAGGCGTGGGCGGCATTGGCCTTGCTTGAGGCTTTTCGTCAAAGCGGTGAGGCGTCTTACCTTGAGGCGGCAAGAAAAGTCCTTCACTGGTCGCAGAAAAATACCTACGACGGCCAATCACCGGCCGGCTTCAGTGGTGGCTATTACGGCTACTTTTCCCAGCAGGTCCAGCAGAACTGGAAGTCCACGGAGCATAACGTCGACCTCGCCGCGGCGTGGTCGGCACTCGACGCGGTAGCGCCGGATCAGGACTCGGTGCAGCAAGCCCGGATCGCCCGGCAATTCGTTACCAGTCAATGGGATGCCGGGGAAGGGCGGTTTCTGATCGGCACCGGGGCCGATGGCCAGACGTCCGATCGCGTGCGCTCGGGACTGGACGCACAGATCTGGCCGCTGATTGCCCTGCAGGACCCGCCCAAGGATTGGCGGCGAGTGTTCGCCTTCATCGATCACGCTCACCGTGCGGGCGATGGCTACGGTTTCAACCGCGATCCCGATGGCCTGTGGACCGAAGGCACCGCGCAGGCGGCTGCCGTCGCGCAGTTAAACGGCCTGAGTGACAAGGCGCGACCACTGTGGAGCGTGTTGCTCGCTCAGGAGGCGGGCGATGGCTGGCTGTTTGCGACACCGTCACCACGCATCAGTACCGGGCTGGCGATCGGACCGGATTCCGTCACCAACGATTTCTTCTATTACCACCTGCCTCACTTGGGCGCCACGGCGTGGGCGGCGATTGCGGCTACTGGCGTCAATCCCTTTACCGGTTCGACAGAGGCTGACTGACATGCAGGCACTCGACTCGTTGCAACTGCTGCAAATCAACTTCTGGACGCTGGCGATGGTGATTCTGTTCACCTGCCTGACCCACCGCGATCAATGGGCCGCGCGCGCCGGGTTTGGTGCCGTCACCGCGTTGTTGCTGGTCAACTACGCGGTGTGGCGGATTCGCGACACGTTGCCCGACGACCATTCCGGGTTTGCCACGGTCTGGGCCTACGCCTTCCTGTTTTTCGAAATGCTGGCGATTGGGTACACGTTGTTTTCCATCGTCGTCATGCTCTGTCGTTCGGATCACAGCAAGGACGCCGACGCGGGTGAGCGTCGGTTGCGCGCTCTAGGCGTGAGCGCACCGTCGGTGGATATCTTCATCGCCACGTACAACGAAGGCCTGGAGATCCTCGAAAAAACCATCATTGCCGCGCAGGCCATCGATTACCCCAACTTCACCATTTGGGTGCTCGACGATACGCGGCGCGACTGGTTGCGCGATTATTGCGCCGAGGTTGGCGTGCAATACGCGCGGCGCCCGGACAACTCACACGCCAAGGCCGGCAACCTGAACAACGGTTTGCGGCAGTCGGCGACCCTCAGTAACGCGCCGTATATTCTGGTGCTCGACGCCGACTTCGCGCCGCAGCAACCGATCCTGATGCGCACCCTGGGCCTGTTCGACGATCCGAAAGTCGGCCTGGTACAGACGCCGCAGTTCTACTACAACCCCGATCCGATTCAACACAACCTCGGCACCTCCGCCTGTTGGGTGGATGAGCAGCGGGTATTTTTCGACGTGTTTCAACCGGCGAAGGATGGCTGGGATGCAGCGTTCTGCGTCGGCACGTCCTTCGTGGTGCGTCGTGATTTGATCAACGAAATCGGCGGGTTTCCTACAGGCTCGGTTTGTGAAGACATCTACACCACTTATCGATTGCTGCAAAAAGGCTACGTCACCCGCTGGCTGAATGAGCGTCTGTCGATTGGTTTGTCGGCGGAGGGCTTGACCGAGTACATCAACCAGCGCGGACGCTGGTGCCTGGGTACTATCCAGGTCGCGCTGCTCAAGGACGGACCGTTGCGCGGTGGCGGTTACACGCTCAACGACCGGTTGCACTATATCCACGGGCTGATGCACTGGTTTTCCAAGCCATTCATTCTGATGATGCTGGTGTCGCCGGTGCTGTATTGGTACTTCGGCATTGCCGGGTTCTACGCCAATCCAGTGGACTTCCTCGCGTTCGGCATGCCGGCGTTGATTGCGTTCTGGGGTTACGGAACCTGGGTCACGGATCGGCGCACCTTGCCGATTTTCACCGAAGTCACGCAGATCGTTGCTTCGCTCGCCGTCACGGCCACTATTGCCAGCGCCATGATCCGTCCGTTTGGGCGACCGTTCAAAGTTACCGCCAAGGGGCTCGACCGGACGAAGACGATGGTGCATTGGAAGCTGTTCGGGTTCTTTTTTGCCCTGACCCTGTTCTCGCAGATAGGCGCCTACATCGCCATCAGCACGGCGGCTGCGTTTGACGGCAACATGCTGTTTAACCTCTGCTGGACAGTGGTGGCGCTGGTCTACAACCTGGCGACACTGGTGGCGTGTGTCGACCGCCCACGGTTGCATGGCGAAGAGCGCTTCCCGTTCGACAAACCCACCGGTTTGCGTTTTGGCGGCAAAGTCCTCCCCGGTCGGCTGGTGGATATTTCCCTCAGCGGCGCGTCGCTGCATTGCGCATTCGCGTCTTCGATCAAGCCGGGGCTGTGTGGCGAAATGTGGATCGACAAGCTCGGGTGGCTGGGCGTTGAGGTCATGCGCAATCACGGTGATGACCAGTTGGGCCTGCGCTTTGTCGAGCTCGATGAAACGCTGCGCCGACAGCTGATCGCACGGCTGTTCAGTGACGCGACGATCAATGTCGTCAGCAAGGCTGAACCGGCGCTGGCGTTCGGCACTTTGCTGCGTCGGGCGTTGCTCGGAGAAAAACGTCGTACGCCGCGGTTGCCCACGCCCATCAGATCATCGTCCTACCTGCCGCTGCCACGCTGGCGGCCGGTCAGTGTTCGTTCTCATAAACAGGTTCTGCCGCCCATCAGTGTCGGCCGCTCGGGCCTGTGGGCAATGCTTCTTTCCCCCTTGCGAGCTTTGCTCGGCCAACGTTTTTAGGTGCGCGCCATGAACAGTTGCTTATCGACCTCGTGTTTCATGTCTTTGCTGCTGCTCGGCGGATGCTCGCTGGAACCGACCTACGAGAAACCTGACGCACCGATTGATCAACAGTGGCCGGCCAACACGGCGGGGGAGTGTTGCGTCGGCAAGCAGGCGTTCGACAAGGATTGGCGTGGTTTTGTGGTCGATGACCGACTGCGCCAGCTGATCGACCTCTCCTTGGCCAATAACCGCAGCCTTAGACAATTCGCGGCCAGCGTCGAAGAGGCGCGGGCCGGGTACGACAGTGCGCGGTCAGGGCTTTTTCCTACGATCGGCATCGACACCTACGCCGGACGCAGCAAGTTACCGCCACTGGTACGAACGCCGAATGGCGGTGACAGCTCTGGCAGCATTGCCAACACTTTTCAGGCGACGGGCGGGTTTACGTCCTACGAGCTGGATCTGTTCGGTCGTATCCGCAGCCAGCGCAATGCCGCCGGGGCGCGTTTCGAAGCGTCCGAGGCGGATTATCAAACGGCGCGGCTGGCGCTGATCGGCGAGGTGGCCAGCACCTGGTTGAGCCTTAAGGCCAATCAGCATTTGCTCGACCTCGCGCAGAACACCTATCAGTCCCAGGACCGCTACGGGCAACTGCTGCGCAAGAGTTTCAACCTTGGTTCCAGCGCGCGGATCGACGTGCACCAGGCGGATGCGCAAACCAACACGGCGGCGGTGCAGGTCAATACCTATCGCATGGAAGTGGCGCAGAACATTAACGCATTGCGGGTGCTGGTCGGGCAGCCGGTGCCGGTGAGCTTGCTGCCGACCGGTGCGCTGGGCGAACAGTTGGCGACGCTGGATGTGCCGGCCGGTTTGCCTTCGTCGCTGGTCGAACGACGCCCGGACATCATGTCGGCGGAAGCTTCGCTGCGCGCGGCCAATGCCGATATCGGCGCGGCGCGGACTGCGTATTTCCCGACCTTTTCCCTGACCGGTGCGCTGGGCAGCCTGACCGGGGATTTTTCCCGGTTGCTCAGCGGCCCGGCGGAATTCTGGTCGGTGGCGCTGGCGGGGACATTGCCCTTGATCGACGGCGGCGCGCGGCGGGCGCAAGTGGATGCCAGCCACGCGCGGTTCGACGGTCAGGCGGCGGCGTATGAAGCCACGGTGCAGAACGCTTTTCGCGAAGCCGCCGATGCGCTGAATGCGCGGCAGGAAATGCTCACGCAGGTGCAGTTCCAGAAAAAACTGGTGGGGGATTATCAGGAAGCGTATCGCCAGTCCCGCTTGCGTTTCGAAGCGGGACTGGACAGTTATTTTTCGACGATGGATGCGCAGCGCTCGTTGTTCGATGCGCAGCAGAAATGGGCGCAACTGGAGTTGGCGCGAGAAATCAATCAGGTGACGTTGTACAAGGCGCTGGGTGGGGGGTGGAGTGGGGCGTTGAAGGTGGCTGAGCGTTGAATGTGAGGTGATCTTTCGAGCCTTCTGACTATATGCGCAACCGGTGGTTTTTTCTGTAGGAGCTGCCGAAGGCTGCGATCTTTTGATCCAGTTGTTGAAAATCAAAAGATCGCAGCCTTCGGCAGCTCCTACAGGGGTGATGCATAATGGCGAGCCTTTGGCGGTGTGCCATGGGATTGTTCTGGGGAGGCAGGTTTTGTCGCACGAGTGGAAGTTCTGGTTCCTGGGCCTGATCACCGCGTTGTCTGGCTGCGGTAGCAGCGATTCCATGGAAAGCATCAGCGGCCCTACCATGGGCAGCACTTGGTCGGTCAAGTACCTGCGCCACGCCGATCTTCCAGCCCCGACCGAAGTCCGCATCGAAGTCGAGAAAATCCTCGCTGAAGTCGATCAGCAAATGTCGACCTACCGCAGCGACTCCGACATCGAACGCTTCAACGATCTTCCAGCCAATCGCTGTCAGAAAATGCCCGAGCCGGTTCTCGAATTGGTCCGCGTTGGCGAACAGCTGTCAGTGCAAAGCGAAGGCTCCTTCGACCTGACGGTAGAACCGTTGCTCAATCTCTGGGGCTTCGGCCCGCAGGCCCGCGAGGAAAAAGTCCCGAACCCTGAAGCGTTGGCCGAAGTGCGACAGCGGGTCGGGCACGCGCATTTGCGCATCGAAGGCGATCGGTTGTGCAAGGACGCCGCCGTTGAAGTTGACTTCAACAGCATCGCAGCGGGTTATGCCGTCGACAGGATTGCCGCAAAACTCGAGGCAATGGGCATTCAGAATTACCTCGCCGAGGCCACGGGTGAACTTAAGGCGTCGGGCAGAAAGCTTGACGGTTCACCTTGGCGTGTCGCCCTCGAAGAACCTCGGGACGATCAGCAGGTGGCGCAAAGAATCCTCGCGGTCGATGGCTACGGCGTGTCCACGTCCGGCGACTACCGCAACTATTTTCAACAGGGCGGTCGGCGTTATTCCCACACCTTCGATGCCCGCACCGGTGCACCGGTCTTACACACACTGGCGTCCGTCACGGTGATTCATCCTTCGGCGTTGATGGCCGATGGCCTATCGACGCTGTTGCTGATTCTCGGGCCTGAACGGGGTTGGGACTATGCCGAAACACACGGCATCGGTGCATTCTTTGTGATTCGTGCCGATACAGGTTTCGTCATACGCACCAATCAGGCTTTTGAACGCCTCAGTGGCGGCAAAACCGAATGATTGCGGCGATTTGCGCATGGAAGGCTGGCGATGTAGCGCAGGCAAAACTAGCCTACGACGCGACCAAGGGTTAATGTGCCCGGCGTTGACGCTTCTATAGACTGTGTCCGGGTTCTGCACTGGCCCCAAATTGTTCCTTCACGCCGCAGATCGGCGTGATTTAGCCGCAGGTGCCGAGGGTGCCGCGGCCTGTTCTGAGGAGTACGCATGGCTGTCTACAACTACGACGTGGTGGTGCTGGGTTCCGGCCCGGCGGGAGAAGGCGCGGCAATGAACGCCGCCAAAGCAGGGCGCAAGGTGGCGATGGTCGACAGTCGTCGCCAGGTCGGCGGCAACTGCACCCACCTGGGTACCATCCCGTCCAAGGCACTGCGTCACTCGGTCCGGCAAATCATGCAGTTCAACACCAACCCGATGTTCCGGGCCATTGGTGAGCCACGCTGGTTCTCGTTCCCGGACGTGCTGAAAAGCGCCGAGAAAGTCATTTCCAAACAAGTGGCTTCGCGCACCGGCTACTACGCCCGTAACCGCGTCGACGTGTTCTTCGGCACCGGCAGCTTCGCCGACGAGCAAACCATCGAGGTGGTCTGCGCCAACGGCGTGGTCGAAAAACTGGTGGCCAAGCACATCATCATCGCCACCGGCTCGCGTCCTTATCGCCCGGCCGACATCGATTTCCATCACCCGCGCATCTACGATAGCGACACCATCCTCAGCCTCGGCCACACCCCGCGCAAACTGATCGTTTACGGCGCCGGCGTGATCGGCTGCGAATACGCGTCGATCTTCAGTGGTCTGGGCGTGCTGGTTGAACTGGTGGACAACCGCGGTCAGTTGCTGAGCTTCCTCGACTCGGAAATTTCCCAGGCCCTGAGCTACCACTTCAGCAACAACAACATCACGGTGCGTCACAACGAAGACTACGACCGCGTCGAAGGCGTGGACAACGGCGTGATCCTGCACCTCAAGTCCGGCAAGAAGATCAAGGCCGACGCTTTGCTCTGGTGCAACGGCCGGACCGGCAACACCGATCAGCTGGGTCTGGAAAACATTGGCGTCAAGGTCAACAGCCGTGGCCAGATCGAAGTCGACGAAAATTACCGCACCGGCATCCAGAACATCTACGGTGCCGGCGACGTGATTGGTTGGCCGAGTCTGGCCAGTGCCGCGCACGACCAGGGCCGTTCGGCGGCGGGCAGCATTGTCGACAATGGCAGCTGGCGCTTCGTCAACGACGTGCCGACCGGCATCTACACCATTCCGGAAATCAGTTCGATCGGCAAGAACGAGCAAGAGTTGACTCAGGCCAAGGTGCCCTACGAAGTGGGCAAGGCGTTCTTCAAGGGCATGGCGCGTGCACAGATCGCCGGCGAGCCTCAGGGCATGCTGAAGATCCTGTTCCACCGCGAGACGCTGGAAGTGCTAGGCGTTCACTGTTTCGGTTATCAGGCGTCGGAGATCGTCCACATCGGTCAGGCGATCATGAGCCAGCCGGGCGAACTGAACACGCTGAAGTACTTCGTCAACACCACGTTCAACTACCCGACCATGGCCGAAGCCTATCGGGTCGCCGCGTACGACGGCCTCAACCGGCTTTTTTGAGCGGCTCCGGCCGGTGGCCTGAGCCGGCCGGGGAGACCGATTTCAGCAATTCTCGAGCGTGGCAGTGGCCAAACCGGGAAAGTCTGTAATCAGGCTGTCAACGCCGAAGTCGGCGAGTCTGCGCATTAGCGCGGGCTCGTTGACGGTCCACACCGACACATGCAGCCCCTGACGCTGAGCTTTTTGCAGGCGTTCCGGGGTACACAGGGTCCAGTTCAACGCGAGCATTTCACAGCCGTAGCTTTGCGCGACCTTTAGCGGGTCGAGCCAGGCGTACTCGGCCACCAGTCCGCGGGACACGTCCGGCACCAGGTCCAGTGCGGCTTTCAACACTTCGCGCGAACTCGAGGTGATGGTGACCTTGTCGAGCATGCCGAATCGCTGAGCCATTTCACGAATCGCCAGTACCGTGGTCGCTGCGCGAGTGCGCGAAGCGCTTTTGACTTCAAGCTGCCAGTGCTCGAACTCACATTTTTCGAACAACTCTTCCAGCGTCGGAATCGGGCACGGCTTGATCCAGCCCGGGCCACCTTTGCGTGCGTCATAGGTCACCAGATCGGCCGCCGAGTGCTCGACCACCTTGCCGCGCCGGTCAGTGGTGCGCTTGAGCGTCGGGTCATGAATGACCATCAACTCGTTGTCCTTCGACAGATGCAGGTCCAGTTCGCAACGGCGCACGCCGTGCTTGAGGCATTCCTGAAAGCTGGTCAGGGTGTTTTCCGGTGCTTCGCCCTTGGCGCCGCGATGGCCGTAGATGAGGGTCACGGTTCTTCCTTAAATTAAATGCCTGATTCGTTTTCGCGGGCCAGACGTCGTTCCTGGGCCTGCTTCTGCAAAATGTAGCGCGCCAGCAATTGGCGCTGGGCATCGGTCGGGCGTACAAACTCGGTGCCGACGTCGTAACCGTCGCCCTTGCGGTCGCAATGCGTGACGCGCGCCCGTAGCAACAGGCCGAGGGCCTGCGGCATCAACACCAGTTTCACCGACAGGTGCGTGCCTGCGGCGACAGGAGCCGGATGCTGAAACTCAATGCCACCTTCGGAGATGATCACCGGTTGCGGCTCGCCGATCTGCCCGAGCACGGTGATGGCGATCACCTGGCTGAGCAGGTCGATGCGTTTGTTCTGGGATTTCAGGAACGCGGCGAGGTTGCGGTCGCGCTCGCTGATCTGTCGCAGCAAGTGCTGTGATTCGAATTCGCTCAGGTGCAATTCGCTGAGCAGGTTGAAGAGCGGGGAAGCATCCTGCAACACTTCCTGGCCTGCGGCTTCGGGAGCAGACAGGGGCCGAATTTCCAGTGCGATCGTGTCCTCGATACGGTAGTATTCGCGGCGATCTTCTTCATCTAATGTCGACATGGCGAACCCATGGTAGCGGCGGTGGTCTGAGTGTAAAGCTGGTTACCGACCCCCGCCACAAGGACGTTCCTTTTCCCTCCGAACAAGCCCCGACATGTTCAGACCTCTCTTCGTATTTATTGGCACGCGTTATACCCGTGCAAAGCGTCGCAATCATTTTGTGTCGTTCATTTCCCTGACTTCAATGATCGGTCTCGCCCTCGGCGTGATCGTGATGATCGTGGTGCTGTCGGTCATGAACGGCTTTGATCACGAGATGCGCACCCGCGTGCTGGGCATGGTGCCCCACGCAACCATCGAATCCGGTGAACCGATCAGCGACTGGCAAGGCCTGGCCGCCAAGGTCAAGCAAAACCCTCAGGTCACGGCAGTGGCGCCGTTTACCCAGATGCAGGGTTTGCTGACCAACAATGGCAAAGTCTCCAAAGTGCTGCTGAATGCCATCGACCCGGCGCTGGAACGGCAGGTGTCGATCATTGACCAGTTCATGCTGCAGGGCAGACTCGACGACCTCGCGCCCGGCAGTTTCGGCATCGTCATTGGCGACAAGGCGGCGGCCAAGCTCGGCGCGGCCATCGGCGACAAGCTGACGTTTGTCGCGCCGGAAGTCACCGTGACCCCGGCCGGGATGTTCCCGCGCATGAAGCGCTTTACCGTGGTCGGCATTTTCCATGTCGGCGCCGGTGAGATCGACGGCTACCTGGGCGTGACCAACCTGCAGGACCTGGCGAAGCTGCACCGCTGGAAACCCGATCAGGTGCAGGGCATCCGCCTGAAATTCGACGACCTGTTCCAGGCGCCGCGCGTTGCGTGGAACATCGCCCAGCAGCTCGGCGAAGACCATTTCTACGCCCGTGACTGGACCCGCACCCACGGCAATCTGTACCAGGCGATCCGCATGGAAAAAGCCATGATCGGTTTGCTGTTGCTGCTGATCGTCGCGGTCGCCGCGTTCAATATCATTTCCACCCTGGTGATGGTGGTGAACGACAAAAAGGGCGACATCGCGATTTTGCGCACCCTTGGCGCCACGCCGGGAACGATCATGGCTATCTTCATGGTGCAGGGCACGGTCATTGGTGTGGTCGGTACGTTGATCGGCGCAGTGGTCGGGATCTTTGCCGCGCTGAACGTCAGCGCCGCGATTTCGGCCCTGGAAGGCTTGATCGGGCATAAATTCCTCAATGCCGACGTGTATTTCATCGATTACCTGCCGTCGCAAGTGCAGAGCCAGGATGTGTTGATGGTCTGCGCCGCCGCGTTGGTCCTGAGTTTCCTCGCCACCCTGTATCCAGCCTGGCGTGCCGCGCGCACCCAGCCTGCGGAGGCGCTACGTTATGAGTGAGTCGGGCATGAGTGATAAAGCAATCTTGAGCTGCCGCAACCTGGGCAAATCCTACGAGGAAGGCCCGGAATCGGTAGAGGTTCTGGCCGGTCTGCAACTGGAGTTGCATCCGGGTGAGCGCGTGGCGATTGTCGGCACCTCGGGTTCGGGAAAAAGTACTTTGCTCAACCTGCTGGGCGGCCTCGATACGCCGACCAAGGGCAGCGTCTGGCTCGACGGCGAAGAATTGTCGGCACTGAGTGAGAAGAATCGCGGACTGTTGCGTAACCGTTCCCTCGGCTTCGTGTACCAATTCCACCACTTGCTGCCGGAATTTACCGCGCTGGAAAACGTCTGCATGCCGCTGTTGATCGGCAGGACCGCGATCCCGGAAGCGCGTCAGCGTGCGACGGCGTTGCTGGAGCGGGTAGGGTTGGGGCATCGCCTGGAACATAAACCTTCGGAATTGTCCGGCGGCGAACGCCAGCGCGTGGCCATCGCCCGCGCGTTGGTGAACAAGCCAGGGCTGGTAATGCTCGATGAGCCGACCGGTAACCTCGATTCTCACACCGCCCAAGGCATTCAGGATTTGATGCTGGAACTCAGCACCTCGATGCGCACCGCTTTTCTAGTGGTGACTCACGACATGAACCTGGCTCGCCAGATGGATCGCGTCCTGCATTTGCAGGAAGGTTGCCTGACGCCTATCTGATTGCTCGAAACCCGATGTACTGAACGGTACGTCGGGTCTTTTATTTTTATACGGTGCCCCAGCGAATGTTCAGACCGTTATCGATCTTTATCGGCATGCGCTATACCCGCGCCAAACGCCGCAATCGCTTTGTTTCCTTCATCTCGATGACCTCGATGATCGGCCTCGCCCTGGGCGTGCTGGCGATGATCGTGGTGTTGTCGGTGATGAACGGGTTCCAGCGCGAAATGAGCTCGCGCATCCTCGGCATGGTGCCGCACGCGACCATCGTCGGCGTCAATCCGATTGATGATTGGCAGCCTGTGGCCGCCGCTGCGATGAAAAATCCGCAAGTGACTGCCGCGGTGCCGTTCACCGAGATGGAAGGCATGCTCTCCTATAAAGGCACGATGCAGCCGATTCAGGTCAGCGGCGTCGACCCGGCGTTGGAAGGCAAGGTGTCGATTGTCGCCCAGCACATTGTTCAGGGACGCCTCGATGCCTTGAAACCGGGCGAGTTCGGCGTGGTGATTGGTGAAATCACGGCGCGGCGTTTCCGATTGAATGTCGGCGATAAAATCACCTTGATCGTGCCGGAAGTCAGCACCGCGCCGGGCGGGATTACCCCGCGCATGCAGCGGCTGAACGTGGTGGGTGTGTTCAAGGTGGGCGCTGAGCTCGACGGTTCGATGGCGCTGATCCACGTCGCGGATGCCGCGCAGATGCAGCATTGGCAACCGAATCAGGTGCAGAGTGTGCGGCTGGCGGTGAAGGATTTGTACGCGGCGCCGATGGTTTCAAACGCCATTGCTGGCGGTTTGGGCGCGGCTTACAAGGCTGACGACTGGACTCACACCCAGGGCAGTCTGTTTAGTGCAATGAAGATGGAAAAAACCATGATTGGCCTGCTATTGCTGATGATCGTTGCGGTGGCGGCGTTCAACATCATCGCGACCCTGATCATGGTGGTGAACGACAAGGGCGCGGACATCGCCATCCTGCGCACCATCGGCGCCACGCCACGCCAGATCATGGCGATCTTCATGGTTCAGGGCACTGTGATCGGGGTGGTTGGCACCTTGATCGGTGGCGTGTTGGGTGTGATTGCCGCGCTGAACGTCAGTGAGCTGGTGGGTTGGGTCGAGCGGGTGAGTGGGCAGCACATCTTCAGTTCCGATGTGTATTTCGTCAGCAACCTGCCTTCGCAATTGCAGGGTGCGGATGTGTTGCTGATCTGCTCGGCGGGGTTTGTATTGAGCTTCCTCGCCACGGTTTACCCGGCGTGGCGGGCGGCGAAGATCGAGCCGGCTCACGCACTTAGATATTCGTAATCCGGTACACCGCTATCGCTGGCAAGCCAGCTCCCACAGGGTTTCGAGTCGTTCACAACAATGTGATTCAACTCGGTCACTGTGGGAGCCGAGCTTGCTCGCGATGAGGCCAGTCCTGCTGACCTCAATCCCCTTTGGGCAACTCAATCACAAACCGCGTCCACCCATTCTCCGATTCACACCGAATCTGCCCGCCATGGGCGCGAATGATTGACTGGGTAATCGCCAATCCCAACCCCGCATGCTCACTGCTGCCTTCCTGCCGCGCCGGATCCGCCCGATAAAACCGGTCAAACAATCTCGGCAGCAATGCTTTGTCGATACCCTGGCCGCTGTTCTCGACCATCACACTCACACCTTTTGCCAGATCGATAATTCGTACCCGAACTTCGCCCTGCGCGGGAGTGAACCGCAACGCGTTATCCAGCAGATTGGAAAGCGCCCGGCGCAACATGCTCCGGTCACCCTCCATGCGCGCATGACCGTCACGGCTCAATGTCACCTGCGCGTCCTCGGCCAGTGGCGCAAAAAACTCCAGCAACACATCCGCTTCCTGCGCCAGTTCCAGCGGTTCTCGCTTGGGTACCAACAAGCCATGATCAGCCTTGGCCAGGTACAACATGTCGTTGACCAGTTGCGCCATCCATTGCAGTTCTTCGAGGTTGCTGTGCAGCGCTTCGCGGTAATCCTCGATGGGGCGTGGGCGGGTGAGGGTGACCTGAGTGTGGGTCAACAGGTTCGACAGTGGCGTGCGCAGTTCATGGGCAATGTCGGCGGAAAACGCCGAGAGCCGCTGAAAAGAGTCGTCGAGGCGTCCGAGCATGGCGTTGAAGTGGTGGGCCATTTCCGCAAGTTCTGACGGCATATGCTCTTCGGGCAGACGAGCATTGAGCGATTGCGCCGATACACCGCGGGCGACTGCACTCATGCGTCGCAATGGGCGCAAGCCGCTGCGCGCCGCCCAAGCGCCGAGCAACGCTGTGGCCAGGGCTGATAAACCGACGGTCAGCCAGATCAAATGCTGCATGCGCTGCAGGAAATGTTGGTGATGGGTGATGTCTAGCAGCAGGGTCAATTGTGGTGAATCCGGCGCATCGACAAACAGCGGCGCAGTCAGGACGCGGTAGTCGGTGCCGTTGTCGTTGATGGTCGATAAGCCCGGTGTTTTCGGGAGACCGTCGGGCAAGCGTGCAGAACTGTCGTACCAACGCTTGCCGTCGCTCCCGGTAATTCGCACCGATAGATCAGCCTGTCGACTCAGTTCATCCGCCAATCTGATTTCACTGTCACTTGATTGAATATCGCTAAGCGCCCGGCGCAAACCAATCAGCTTGCCGTCCAGCAATTGCTGATCCAGTTCAACAAAATGCGCCTCGCTGGCTCGACTGAACAACACCCCGGCGAACAACGACACCACCGCCGTGCAGGCGGCAAACAGCAGCGCCAGACGGCTGCTCAAGGACAGTCGACGCATCAGGCCGGGCGCTCTTCGAGAACGTAACCCATGCCGCGCACGGTATGGATCAACTTGTCAGGAAATTCATCGTCGATTTTCAGGCGTAAACGACGGATGGCGACTTCGATGACATTAGTGTCGCTGTCGAAATTCATGTCCCAGACCTGGGAAGCGATCAGCGATTTGGGTAGCACTTCGCCCTGGCGGCGCAGGAGCATTTCCAGCAGGGCGAACTCCTTGGCGGTCAGGTCGATGCGCTGACCATTGCGCTCGACCCGTCGGCGGATCAGATCGAGGCGCAAGTCCGCCAGTTGCAGGCTGGTTTCCTGCGGTGCGACGCTGCCCCGGCGCAACAGGCTGCGGACACGGGCCAGCAACTCGGAGAAGGCAAACGGTTTGACCAGGTAATCGTCGGCGCCGAGTTCCAGGCCATGAACCCGGTCTTCCACTGCGTCTCGCGCCGTCAGAAAAAGTACCGGTGTGTCGAGGCCGGCGCCACGCACGGCTTGCAGAATTTGCCAGCCATCGCGACCGGGCAGCATCACATCGAGGATCAGCAACGCGTAATCCCCACTCAGCGCCAGTTGCTGACCGGTGCTGCCGTCGGCCACCAGCTCGGTGTTGAACCCGGCCTCGGCCAGCCCCTGGCGCAGGTAATGGCCGGTTTTCGGTTGGTCTTCAACGATCAGCAGTTTCATGGGCGACTCTGGTCAAGTGGAACCCACGCTTTATACCGTGGGCGGCGTCGGCACAGGCCAACCTGACAAAGTTGTAATCTGGCCGTCAGGTTGCGGGCAGTGGCAGCAGTTTAAAGTTTTTTACACGCTGAACCTTACCTTGTTGGAGTACGACTATGTTTTTGCGCAAACCCCTGATGCTGGCTGCGTGCTTGCTGGCGCTGAGCGCTCCGGTGTGGGCTTCGCCGGCGCACACTTACGACTTCGGGCAACCGGCCCCGGCTGCCAAGGCTACTCGCAGCGTGGAAGTGGTGATGGGCGACATGACGTTTACCCCGAAGGCCATCGATATCAAGGCCGGTGAGACGGTTCGTTTTGTGCTGGTGAATAAGGGCCAGTTGCTGCACGAATTCAACCTCGGTGACGCGGCGATGCATGCCAGGCATCAGCAGGAAATGATGAAGATGCAGCAAAGCGGCATGCTCACCCCTACTGGGATGAAGGAAATGGACCACGGCTCAATGACCGGCATGGATCACGTGATGAAGCACGACGACCCCAATAGCGTACTGATTGAGCCGGGCAAAACCGCCGAGCTGACCTGGACCTTCACCAAGGCCACCAACCTGGAATTTGCCTGCAATATTCCCGGTCACTATCAGGCCGGCATGGTCGGCAAGTTGACTGTCAGTCAGTAAGCACTCTAAGGCGGGAACAAAGGCTGGTAGAATCGGCTGATTCTTCAGTCAGGTTTCCGCCATGCATCCCGCAGCCGAACACTCGCCGCTGGGCAAATCCAGCGAATATATCGCCACCTACACACCATCCTTGCTGTTCCCGATCCCGCGCACGGCGAAATGGGCCGAGCTGGGCCTGACGGCTGACACCCTGCCGTACAAGGGGGTGGATTTCTGGAATTGCTTCGAACTGTCGTGGCTGTTGCCGTCGGGCAAGCCGGTGGTGGCGATCGGCGAATTCAGCATCCCGGCGGATTCGCCGAACATCATCGAATCCAAGTCGTTCAAGCTGTACCTGAACTCGCTGAATCAGACGCCATTTGCCGACGCCGCGAGCCTTGAAGCGACCCTGGTGAAAGACCTGTCCGCCGCCGCCGGGAAACCCGTGGGTGTGCGCATCCGCAGCCTGAAAGATGTCGAGGCTGAAGGCGTTGTGGCGCTGCCGGGGGTGTGCATCGACGAGCTGGACATCAGCGTCAGCAATTACGAGCATCCGCGTCCGGAGCTGCTGCGTTGCGATGATTCGCGCATTGTCGAAGAGAGCGTGCACAGCCATCTGCTCAAATCCAACTGCCCGGTGACCAGTCAGCCAGACTGGGGCAGCGTGGCGGTGGAGTACCGTGGTGCGGCGCTGGATCACGCGAGTCTGCTGGAATACATCGTCAGCTTCCGGCAGCACTCGGACTTCCATGAACAGTGTGTAGAGCGGATCTTCCTGGATCTGCAACGGTTGCTGAAGCCGGAGAAACTGACGGTGTATGCGCGCTATGTGCGTCGTGGCGGATTGGATATCAACCCGTATCGCAGCACTGAGGAATTGCAACTGCCGAACCACCGCCTGGTCCGCCAGTAAACCCATTGTGGGAGCGAGCCTGCTCGCGAAGGGTCATCACATTCAACATCAATGGTGACTGACAATTCGCCTTCGCGAGCAGGCTCGCTCCCACAGGGATTGCGTTATGAAAAAGCCCCGCTATCGCTAGCAGGGCTTTTTTGCATCCGCAGGATTTAAATCCCCATATTGCCCAGCGCCTGCACGATGTTGCGCAAGGTGCCGGCCAGGGTCGGGTGCTCAATCTCGAAGCGCTCGACGGCCAGGTTCACATTGTCGGAGAGGCTGGAGTCCTGGGTTTTGGTTTCCAGCTCAAGCTCCAGTTCGATCTGCTGCATCAGCACGCGCAGATCTTCACGTTCCACTTCGGTCAACGGTGGATTCTGTTCCAATTGCTCGCGCAGAGTGTTGAGCTGTTGTTGCAGTTCGCGGGCAGGCATGGCGTTCTTCCTTTTATCGATAGGCACTGGCATAGACCGCAGCGGCACGCCAAAGGTCTATGGCTGACCTTTAGATTAATCCACTCGTGCGCAACCTGCATGATCTCTGTCAGGGCTTTTCGCCCTTGAGGCGACGCAGGCTGATGTCGGCCAGGCAAGTATCGAGGTCGCCGAGGTGATCGATGACCGAGTGCACGCCGAGGCCGAACAGTTGCACGGTGGCTTTGCCGCGCAAGTGCTCGCGTTCCTTTTGGCTCAAGGCTTGCCATGCGCTGGGGGCCAGGCCGCAGAGCGAGCCGCAGGAAGCCAGCCCAATCGTCCACAGGCCGGCGTTCAAGCCTGACTGCAGCAATCGCGGTTCGCCGCTGACCAGTACGCAGCCATCCAACTGCCCAACATTCAAGGCCATCAAGGCTTGCCAGCAAGCATTCGGTGCCGGCCAGGGATTGTTTGTTGCGGAGTGTTGCGAGGGTTTGATCCATTCCGGCAGGACAGCGGCCAGGTTATGGCTGAGGGCAGGTGAGAGTTCGTCGAGCCAGGCACAGGGGATCTGTTGGCGCTGCAAGCTGTGCAAACTGTCGAGGGCCCCCGGCGTGAACTCGGCGTGCTCGGCAGAGGGCGCGCCATGCTGACGCGTGCGGGCGCCGAAATCCACCAGGCAACCGCTGAGGCCGAACAGGACGGCGGTCAGGTTCGGTGCTGCGAGGGGCAACGCTTCGGCGTGCGGCATATGAACATCCCTGAAATAGCGACAAGGCTATGGGTCACCGGTGACAGTTGAGTGACAGCGGCTTGAATCGCTCGCGGTCATGGCGAATCATCCGTAGGCCATCACGCACGATGCTGCCTAAAGCGGCGATTCCGTCTTATACTAGCGAGCTTGATGCCCGGGCCAAGCTGCCCGCGCCAGTACCAACCAAGGAGTTTTTTATGCGCTGGAGCAATCATCTAGCTCAGCTGTGTGTGTGCGCCAGTGCCTTACTGGTTCCGTTCGTTGCCCAGGCAGCCACGGAAGATGACCCTTGGGAAAGCATCAACCGCCCGATTTACAAGTTCAACGATGTGATCGACACCTATGCGCTGAAACCTCTGGCGCAGGGCTACCAGTTCGTGACGCCGCAGTTTCTTGAAGACGGCATCCACAACATGTTCCGCAACGTCGGTGATGTCACCAACCTTGCCAACAACGTCTTGCAGGCCAAACCGGCCGCGGCTGGTGTCGACACCGCACGCCTGATCTTCAACACCACGTTTGGCGTGCTGGGCTTCTTCGACGTGGGCACGAAAATGGGTCTGAATCGTAGCGATGAAGACTTCGGTCAAACGCTGGGTTATTGGGGTGTAGGAAGTGGTCCGTACGTAATGCTGCCACTTCTGGGGCCAAGCACGCTGCGTGATGCACCCGCCAAGTATGTCGATGGCTACACCGGCCCTTACCGCTACATCCACGACGTGCCAGTGCGTAATTCGATTTTCGGCCTGAACATTGTCGACACTCGCGCCAGCCTGCTGTCGGCCGAAAAGCTGATCAATGGCGACAAGTACATCTTTATCCGCAACGCGTACTTGCAAAACCGCGAATTCAAAGTCAAGGACGGCCAGGTCGAAGACGATTTTTGATCTTCACCGTTAAAACGAAGAAGGCGGCCCATTGGCCGCCTTCTTTGGTGTTGGATTGCGGTTATTTGATTTTCAAGATTGTAAGGCCGAGTTTCTGACTGGCGCCGTCCTGCTGTTTGACCCACACCACTTCGGTATCGGCTTCAAGGCCCTTGAGTGCGGCATGCTCGGAATCTATTCTCACGCTTATACGGTCGCCGACGTTGAACAAACGCGGTGCCTCGACCTGCATGCCGCTGCTGGAAAGGTCGATGCAGACGGCTGCAACCTCGTCTCCCTGATGAATCAGCGCGACATCGGCATCGACCCGCATGCGGATGAAATCGCGCTTTTCGCTGTAGTCCCGATCGGTTTGACTCATGGGCTTCATCCTTCCATTGGGTTACGGTTTTGCCTGTTCTTATAACTCCCGGTGATTTAGCAAGTAAAGACGTCAGGCGACCATCGGCGTGAGCTTGAAACGCCCCGCGGATGGGAGTACCGTCTGCGCCTTAGAAGGGCACCTCTGATGTGCCTGCCAGTAGGGCTAATGCTCGAAAGCGGTGCGACAGAGAGGCTAGAAAGCGAATCCAGTAGTGAGCGCGGGGGCAATTGCCCAGCCTGCTACGCCAACCTAATTCTGGCGCCGTTTGCCCACATGCCAAAAACCAGTGCCACGCTGCTGATAATCGATGATGACGAAGTAGTGCGCGCGAGCCTCGCCGCCTATTTGGACGACAGTGGTTTCAGCGTCTTGCAGGCCAGCAATGGCCAGCAGGGTCTTCAGGTATTCGAGCAAGACAAGCCCGACTTGGTCATCTGCGATCTGCGCATGCCGCAGATGGGCGGACTCGAACTTATCCGTCAGGTCACCGAGCTATCGCCACAAACCCCGGTCATCGTGGTGTCCGGCGCCGGTGTGATGAACGACGCGGTCGAGGCCTTGCGCCTGGGCGCGGCGGATTACCTGATCAAGCCTCTCGAAGATCTGGCCGTGCTCGAGCACTCTGTGCGCCGGGCCCTGGATCGCGCGCGTCTGCTGCTGGAGAACCAGCGCTACCGCGAGAAGCTGGAAAGGGCTAACCGCGAGCTCGAAGCCAGCCTGAACCTGCTCCAGGAAGACCAGAATGCCGGTCGCCAGGTGCAGATGAACATGTTGCCGGTCAGTCCGTGGACCATCGACGAGTTCCAGTTTGCTCACCAGATCATCCCGTCGCTGTACCTGTCGGGTGATTTCGTCGACTACTTTCGGGTCGACGAGCGTCGGGTAGCGTTTTACCTGGCGGACGTTTCCGGTCATGGCGCTTCTTCAGCCTTCGTCACCGTGCTGCTGAAATTCATGACCACGCGCTTGTTGTTCGAATCCAAGCGCAACGGCACTCTGCCGGAATTCAAGCCATCAGAGGTCCTTGGTCATATCAACCGGGGCCTGATCAGTTGTAAGCTGGGTAAACACGTCACAATGGTCGGTGGAGTCATCGACGAGGAGACAGGTTTGTTGACCTATAGCATCGGTGGTCATTTGCCGTTGCCTGTGTTGTACACGCCAGACAGTGTTCGTTATCTGGAAGGGCGTGGGCTGCCGGTGGGCCTCTTCAATGAAGCCACCTACGAAGACCACGTGATGGAGCTGCCGCCGACATTCAGCCTGACGCTGATGTCCGATGGCATTCTGGACCTTTTGCCAGAGCCTACACTCAAAGAAAAAGAAGCGGCTTTGCCCCAGCGGGTCAAGGCAGCGGGCGGCACCCTGGATGGGTTGCGGCAGGTTTTTGGATTGGCCACGCTAGGGGAGATGCCGGATGATATCGCCCTGTTGGTGTTGAGCAGGAATCTTTAATGAGTACCGGTAGAATCCAGTTCGCCGAGCAGGACGGCACCTTCGTCCTGAAGTTCGTCGGTGAAGTTCGCCTGACCCTGTGTTCGGCGTTGGATGCGACTATTGAGCGGATCTTCACGGCGTTGAACTTCAACGCGATCGTGATTGACCTGACCGAAACCCGCAGCATCGACAGCACCACCCTTGGCCTGCTGGCCAAACTGTCGATCCTGTCGCGGCAGAAGGTCGGCCTGCTGCCAACCGTCGTCACCACCCACGAAGACATTACCCGTCTGTTGCAGTCCATGGGCTTCGAACAGGTGTTCAATATCGTGGATCGCCCGATCCCGTGCCCTGAATGCCTGACTGACCTGCCAGACCAGGATCAGTCCGAAGAAGTGGTGCGGATCAAGGTGCTTGAAGCGCACAAAATCCTGATGGGCCTCAACGATTCCAATCGTGAAGCGTTTCATGATTTGGTGAATGCGCTGGAGCGCCATTGATCCTCTGAAACTGACGGCGCCTGTCCGGGCGCCTTCGCGAGCAGACTCGCTCCCACCGTAGTTCCGAGTTGAATGCCTCACCCAGATCACCTATGGGAGCGAGCCTGCTCGCGAAGGCTGCATAACAACACCCAAATTCAAAGCGAAAAAAAGGGCGAACCCACCAAGGTTCGCCCTTTTCGTATCAAGCTGAGCTAGATCAGAGCTTGGCCTGCAACAGCGCCTCCAGCTTCTCCTGATCCCGGGCAAACTGGCGAATGCCCTCTGCCAGTTTCTCGGTTGCCATTGCATCCTCGTTGGACAACCAGCGGAACTGCGCTTCATTCAAGCTCAGACGCGCCTCACCGGCATTCCCCGGCGCCAGTTTGCGCTCGAGTTTGCCAGTGTCCGCCGCCAGCTTATCAATCAAATCCGGACTGATGGTCAGACGGTCGCAACCGGCCAATTGCTCGATTTGATTCAGATTGCGGAAACTCGCACCCATGACCACGGTCTTGTAGTCATTGGCCTTGTAGTAATTGTAAATGCGCGTCACCGACTGCACGCCCGGGTCATCCGCACCGGTGTAGTCGTTGCCGTTGGCCTTCTTGTACCAATCGTAGATCCGACCCACGAAAGGCGAAATCAGGAACACACCCGCATCGGCACACGCCGCTGCCTGAGCAAACGAGAACAGCAGCGTCAGGTTGGTCTGGATACCTTCTTTTTCCAGGATTTCGGCAGCGCGGATACCTTCCCAGGTCGAAGCGATTTTGATCAGCACGCGGTCGCGGCCAATGCCGGCCTTATCGTACAGCTCGATCAGACGGTGCGCGCGCTTCAATACGGCGTCAGTGTCGAACGACAGGCGCGCATCCACTTCGGTGGAGATACGGCCGGGAATCACCTTCAGAATTTCTTGCCCTACCGCGACGCCAAATCGATCGCTGGCCAGGCCCACATCACCCTTGCAGTCGCTGACGCATGCATTCAGTAAATCTGCATAACCGGTGATGGCCGCTGCTTTAAGCAGCAGGGAAGGGTTGGTGGTAGCGTCCACCGGTTTGACGCGAGCGATTGCTTCGAAGTCGCCGGTATCGGCAACCACGGTAGTCATTTGTTTGAGTTGTTCCAGCTTGGAAGTCATGGGCGTGCTCTGTCCTGTGGGTCTAATGACATTACCCGAGCGCTGACAGCCACTCAAGGGCGTATGTACGTATCGAAGGCCCCGTGGGCAACATCTGAAAAACGGATGTTTGAATGGCGGGGCGCGGTGTCGGTAAATACGATGCCGAATAGGCGCACAGGTTCAACCGGGGTGACCGTTAGCGACCTTCAAGCAGCTCCGCCGCCTGATCCAGCAACGCCAGGGGCTCCTTGGCCTTGTGAATATCCACCGACAACAACTGCCGAAACTTCCGCGCGCCCGGAAACCCGGTGCCCAGCCCCAGCACATGCCGAGTGATGTGGTGCATCGAACCACCTGACTCAATATGCGCTGCGATGTAAGGCCGCAACTGCGCGAGCGCTTCGGCTCGACTGATCACCGGCGCAGTGCTGCCGAACAATTGCTGATCCACCTCAGCCATTACATAAGGATTGTGGTACGCCTCACGGCCGAGCATCACGCCATCAAATGTCTGCAAATGCTCATGACAGGCCTCCAGTGTCTTGATGCCGCCGTTGAGAATAATCTCCAATTCCGGAAAATCCTTCTTCAACTGCGCCGCCACGTCGTATCGCAGCGGTGGAATGTCGCGATTCTCTTTCGGCGACAACCCCTCCAAAACTGCAATCCGCGCATGTACGGTAAAACTCGCGCAACCCGCGTCGCGAACCGTGCCAACGAAATCACATAACTGCTCGTAACTATCCCGTCCATTAATCCCGATCCGATGCTTCACCGTCACCGGAATCGACACCGCATCGCGCATCGCCTTCACACAATCCGCAACCAGCTGCGGATGCCCCATCAACACCGCGCCGATCATATTGTTCTGCACCCGATCACTCGGGCAGCCGACATTCAGATTCACTTCGTCGTAACCGTGCTCTTGAGCCATGCGCGCGCACGCGGCCAAGTCCAGCGGAACACTGCCGCCCAGTTGCAGGGCAAGTGGGTGTTCGGCTTCGTTGTGACGGAGGAAGCGATCATGATCGCCGTTGAGCAGCGCGCCGGTGGTGACCATTTCGGTGTAGAGGAGGGCGTGTTTAGAGAGCAGGCGCAGGAAAAACCGGCAGTGGCGGTCAGTCCAATCCATCATCGGCGCGACGCTGAAGCGGCGGGACGGCTCAGAACGGGTAGGGCTAGTGTTTACGGGCGTTTCAGCATTTTCGAAATTCATTGGTACTGATCTTTTATACAGCGGTTGTTGCCCATTCATTCTTTAAAACGGTTGCTACGATGTCGCGAGGACATTCGGCAATGTAGCAAGCGGAAATGGGCACGATCACATCACGCATGCGCGCAGGGGACAGCCTATAAAGCGCAGAGATGAATCGTGGACGGGAAGGCAGTTTATCAGGATATGGCCAAGTGAAAATCAACCTTTTCGCGCCGCACCGTAAGAAGCAGTTTGCCTCCCCCCATCGGCTATCGAACAAGAAATCAATTCGGATGCCGAGCAAGGGGGATGGTCTGAGCAGGTGCTGATATCGAGTGGGTATTCGTTTTCCTAAATACGGTATTCAATGCGTTGCTATCGCAGTGATCTGTACAACGTTTCCACAACTTTTTCTTGCTGGTCGGTGCTCAACCCAACCCAAAGTGGCAGGCGAATGAGTCTTTCGGATTGCATGTCGGTGACGCTCATGGAGTCATGGACTTTGCCATAACGCTGTCCTGCAGGTGAGGAATGCAGCGGGACGTAATGAAAGACCGAATATATATTGTTGCGTTTCAGGTCGGATATGACTTTTTGTCGATCCATTGATTCTGGAAGTAGAACATAATACATGTGCGCGTTGTGTGTGCAGTTTTCCGGAATAACAGGTCTGCGCAGAAGCCCCTGATTTTCAAAACCTTGTAAAGCATCGTTATAGTAATTCCAGCTGCGTATTCTTTCGTTTGTGATGGATTGCGCTTCCTCTAACTGGGCCCACAGAAATGCAGCGATAAGCTCGCCAGGCAGGTAGGATGAACCTACTTCTTGCCATGTATACTTGTCGACTTCTCCTCTGAAGAACCGACTGCGATCTGTGCCTTTTTCACGAATAATTTCTGCTCTAAGTGCGAGATTCGGTGTGTTGACTAATAGTGCTCCACCTTCGCCTGAAATCACATTTTTCGTTTCATGAAAACTGAATGCGCCAAGATCACCAATGCTACCAAGCGCCTTGCCCTTATATGTCGACATTACACCTTGAGCCGCATCCTCAACGACCATAAGGTTATACTTTCGGGCGAGCGACATAATAATGTCCATTTCACAGGCGACACCCGCATAGTGAACTGGAACTATTGCTTTGGTTCGTGGGGTGATAGCCGCTTCAATCAGACGCTCGTCGATGTTAAGCGTGTCTTCACGAATATCAATGAACACTGGAATGGCGCCACGCAGAACGAATGCATTCGCCGTTGAAACAAACGTATATGACGGCATGATTATTTCATCACCCGGCTCGACGTTTAGCAACAGTGCAGCCATTTCAAGTGCAGCAGTGCATGAGTGAGTAAGGAGTGCTTTACTACAACCAGTTTTTTCTTCGAGCCATGCGTGGCAACGTTTGGTAAATGTGCCATCCCCTGCAAGCATATTTCCAAATTTGGCTTCGGCAATATAATACAGTTCTTTGCCAGTCATGTAAGGGCGGTTAAAATCTATTTTTCCATTGTCCATGATTTGTCCATGCCCATTGTTATGGGTCGGCTGTTAGTCGTTTGCTTTGCTTGCAACTACCAGGAGCGATCCGCCGATAGGGAATCTAACGCCGGATTTCATAAGGAGCAATTCGAATCTCATGATGATCTCCAGCAGCGCATTCAGGATTTTCGGAGTTTTCAGCTCGCTCATTGGATCTGCTTCCAGTTTGCTCTTACGTTGCCTGGAAATAAACATCAGCGGGACAAGCAGGCTGACAAATGATGACGTATAGTCCAGTTTTAAACCCGCCTGATGAAGTTTGGTCTCGAGGTCTTTCCTGGAGTATCTTCTGACGTGACAGGCGGCCTCGTCTGTATATGACCACAACCATTGGTGCTGCGGGACTGAAATAATTAACTTGCCGTTGGGTTTGAGCGCGCGAGCAAGGTTCGACAACGACTTTTGATCTTCCTCTATATGTTCAATGACATCGAACGCACCGATCACATCAAAAATACCGGTGTCGGTCATGTTAGTAACGTCCAGTTGTCTGAAGCTCGCAGAGGGGATTCGTGCTCTTGCGAAGTCCAGCCCTTCCTCATGGTATTCTGCACCGAACATGTCTACTTCAGGGAATGCATTCCGTACGCCTTCCAATACATACCCCGTACCGCATCCGACTTCTAAAAAATTATTAAATTGACCTGCTTTTCTTTTTAGAACCCATAATAAAGTGCGGTTTCTTGAGCGAAACCACCAATTACCCGATTCGACCTCCGCTAGCTTTGCGAAATAAGCCGGTGGAAAAGGGGAGCGGTTGTCTGACATTTAATTAGCGCTCCGGAAAACAAAAAGCTTTAAGGAAAAAAACAAATAAAAAGCGACAGTGACAATAGCGGTGGCTTGAACTATTTGGTGATTGTATCCAAGCTGATCCACAAATACCATGAGGATAGCAAGGTTTATTAAATATCCCAAAGCCTGAGCGATAATATAGCGAACGCCAGCGCCGAATAGACGCCCCTCATGAGCAAATGTAGTTCTTTTATTGCCGAAGAAGCTCAGCGCCGCAGTTGTAATATAAAGCAGCGTCATCGCTGTCTTGGGTGGGAGCGCAAAGTACGTCAGTAATAAATAGGTGCAGTAGCCCGCAGTATTGCTTGCTGCGCCAACAACCAGATATTTTACGAATTGAATCGTATGCCGGTTTTTCATGGTTTATTTCATTTTCATTCTGGGTTTTTAACTGATGAGACAAACCTGGATCGGAACTTTGCTAACGGCAGTGCGTTTGTTTCAGAATCTGTTTTTGTGAGTTCAAGTATTTTTAACAGTCCTGTACCACATACGACTATTGGGTTACCGTTCACCACAAAAATCACCTTGCCGACGTCTCTATTCTCTATTTCGACGTCCGGCAAAGGCTGACATTTTCGTATGCGATAGACTTCACCACCAATTGTGGTTGCGGCACCTTTATACGGAGGCCCCAGGGCATCCACAAATCGTTGAATGTAATGAGCGTCAGCTCTCCAGTCGATAAAATAATCTTCGTCGTCCCGCCAGAGACTGTAGGTGGCTTCAGCCTCGTTCTGCAGTAAACCGAACATGCTGCCGTCGATAATGCGATTAACGACTTTTTTTGTCAGTGATTTATAACACGGCAATAAAAGGTCAATCGCCTGAGACATCCTGAGCGGGTAATCGATCTCAATGACTTCCTGATCAATTATTGGGCCTTTATCGTATTCGTCGGAAGCCACTAAAGCGGTAACGCCTAACTGTTTGTCACCATTGATCAGGGCGCTCGCCAGAGGTGCAAACCCTCTGTAACGGGGCAAGATCGAATCGTGAAAAACGATTAGTTGTTGTTGTGGGGACAATTCGATTAGCCATCTCCACGAAACCGCTATTACATGTGAAGCTGGCGGCGGCGTTTGAGATCGGTCGAGTATGGGTAGTCCCAAGCGGGCCGCTAATTCAATAATGTCTGTAAAGAAGTCGTTCGTGACATTGTTGTCCTTGGCCACTACAACGTAAGCAATCAGTTTCTTGCTTTCATTGCTGAAAGACTGAAGTGTCGCCAGTCCTTTGGCGGACATGAGGTACAGTCCCAATGCTATGTTATTCTTCATGTTCTATCACTTCATCTATCACATAAAGAGGGCGGTTTTTAATGCCTTCAAACGATTTGCCTACATACAACCCGACCACACCTATTATGCAAATGATGAGACCGCTTAACACCCACAGCGAAACAAGAAGGCTGGCATACCCGAGAACCTGTATTTCGCCAAGGAGAGCCTTGATCGCTACGTAAGTCGCGAATATGAACCCTGTGAACGCTACGAGTAGCCCTAGCTTGATAGTCAGTCTTATCGGTTTGTCCGAGTTGGCGAGGCAGATGTCCAGTGACAGATTTAACAATTTCTTGAAGTTGTAGGAGGTTTTTCCTGCAGGTCTGGCTGCGTGGACGACATCCAGCTTTGTTGATTTAAAGCCCACCCAGCGTACCATCGTTGGAAAGTATCGGATCGATTCCGGCATCCTGTTAATCGCGGAGATCACCTTCCTGCTGTAGATGCCGAAATTTGCGACCGAAGAATCTTGTTCTGTGCCAGTTAAATACCCAAGCGCGCCGTAGAAAATTTTCGAAGAAAGCCGTTTCATCCAGTTATCTTGACGTTCCACTCGCCGGGCCAAGACGATATCAAATCCTTTCTTTGATTCTTCATAGAGCTTCGGGATTTCGCTGGGTTGATCTTGAAGGTCGCAGTCCATCACGACAATCCACGCTCCTTTCGCAAGGGCTAGGCCTGCAGAAATGGCGTAGTGCTGGCCATAATTTCTGCTCAATCGAACAGCTTTAACGTTCGGGTACAATTTAGTCGATTTTTGTAATTCTACCCAACTGTTATCGGGGCTTCGGTCCTCAACCAATATTATTTCATACTGACTCGTGATCGATTTTAGCTCATTTGTTAGCTGGCGCAGCAGTTCGTGGATCAGGTTCTCCGCCTGATACACGGGTATGACTACTGAAATGTCGGGCGTCGGTTTGGCGGTCATATATTTTCAACTTGGTCAGTTTGTCGTCGAGAAATTTTGCTTTTCGATAAACTTGTATACGTATACGTCCGGGTACGAAGGGTCATTCGATTTAAATGCCGGTTTGTATTTATGAAAGTCAATGCTGTTCATTTTTTGTTCTGTTTTGTCATTGCCGTATTCAATCGTAAACCTGGCATTACCCTGCTTCCCAGCATCGTTGAGCATTTGGTAGTAGCGCTCAGGTTCGGAATAGATAATCGTGTATCTGTTTAAGTAAGGTTTGTAGTTGTTATACAGTCGAAAGCCATAACTCCAGCCACCAATGACCCGTTGGTTATCCAGATAGCTCAGTTCTTTCATGGCGTTTTTGTAAGTGTATTGTGGGTTTTTGTAAATAGTGTTGAACGTTAGGGGGGTTATTGTCGCAATGACCGCGGTAACGACTGTGGCGCCCAGAATCAACGCGATTTTTGCTGGCAGCAATCTTAAAATGATGTACAGGGTAAACAGTCCCATGTACAGGCAGATGGGCAGAAGAAATACAAGTTTTCTTTCCGGGTAGTCGTTGATAAAAGCGCACTGCAATAGGAAGCAAACGCAAAATATGTAGATTACCTTGTCGGTACGGGTGACAAGTTTATTTCTTATTGGCACGAGGATTGTCATTACGATGAGTGAGAATATGGACATCCACATCACGTAGGGGTACGAAATAAAATAACTTGCCAGGGTAAGGCCCATAAGTTTGGAGTTGATCTGCGCTATAAAGCTGGGCTCTGTTTCTGATAAAACTCTAGCGGAAAATATGCTTTTCGTTGTTAAGACATCGCTGAACGTGTTTCCAAGTGAGTAATAGCTGATGAGGTAGACAACTACACACAGGAGACAGCCGGTGAGGTAGTGGCCAAGGCTGGGTGCCAGGTTTTTTGGATTGGATGTGGCGAGTGTGATGAGTACAAACAGCCCTAAAAATGCATTGGTTGGATAAATAAAAAGCCAAGCAAAACACGTCACGAATCCAATCACGCGCAATTGATTTTTCTGGGTGTAGTCTTGCTTTGCGAGAATAAAGATAATCGCGGCGGCGGCAGCCATTCGGAAAATAGTGGGTTCTGCGATTCTTGTGGCCAGTACGAAACTTTTTTCGGACATCAATATCAATGAGAATGACGTAGCGTACGCGAGGCCGAATCGATTCAGGACTAATAAATAGAAAAGCACCAGCACTATCAATCCGGCAAGAACCGATGGGATTCTTAGTCCGAAATAGTTGTCACCAAAAGTATAAACTGACGCAGCTGTAGTCAATTGTTCCGTAATGTTGTAGGCAGAGTACTGGGAGCTTAGCAATTTCCCATTGGGCTCGTGCATACCTTCCACTATGTCGAAAGCCTGGGTCGTGTAGTAAAACTCATCGATCGGGCTGTAAGTAGACGATACCCATGATGGCATGTCTGAATCTAATAGAAAGAGACGCGAAGCCAAAAATATAATTACTAATACACCCAGTACAATTGATTCGGGCTTAAATAGTTTGTGGGTGGGTCTGGTATCAATTGCCACGTGTCATTCCCTGGTCCATGCGGTGTTTCCCGACGATATAATTGTAATAATCTTATTGGGCGGTTTGGTCCTGCTCGGGCGTCGCGATCCACTGCCCCAGAACTTTCTGGTAATTCCCCGTCACCTTGGCCAGATGCAACCACTGATCCACGTACAACTTCCACGTCATGTCATCACGCGGCAGCAAGTACGCTTTCTCCCCATACTGCATGAACTGGCCCGGATTCACCGCGCACAAACCGGGTTTTAGCTTCTGTTGGTACAGCGCTTCCGATGCGTCGGTAATCATCACGTCAGCTTTCTTGTCCAGCAGCTCCTGGAAAATAGTGACGTTGTCGTGCAATCGCAGTTGCGCCTTTGGCAGATAGGCATGCACAAAGGCCTCATTGGTGCCGCCGGCGGGTTCAACCAGGCGCACAGAAGGTTGGTTGATCTGTTCGATTGTCTGGTACTGCGCCTGGTTTTCGCAGCGCACGAGCGGGATCTTGCCGTCGACATCCAGGGTGGTGCTGAAGAAAGCTTTCTTTTGCCGCTCCAGCGTGACTGAAATTCCGCCGACACCGATGTCGCACTTGCCCGCGAGCATGTCGGGCATCAGGGTTTTCCAGGAGGTTTGTACCCACTCGATCTTGACGCCAAGACTCTCGGCCAGCGAGCGGGCCATGGCGATGTCGATCCCTGTGTATTCGCCGTCCTCGGCCTTAAAGGTGTAGGGTTTGTAGTCGCCCGTCGTGCACACGCGCAGTTGGCCTTGCTGGATGACGCTGTCCAGATGGGAAGACTCTGCCTGAACGCCAAAGGGCAGGGTGAGCAGGCCGCAGAGCATCAACTTGAATTTTATTGTTTTCATTGTCATCCGGCTTCCATAAAGGATTTGATTAGTCTCTTGGCTAAACGCCTGGAGCAGTGTCCGGGCCCAACGGGAAGTGAACACTAAACACTGTCCCATCCTGCGGAGTTGAACTTACTGAAACATTCCCACCATGCGCCTTGGCGATTTCCCGGACGATAAACAGGCCGAGACCCACACTTCGCACATCGCTGGCTGTTTCCGTACCTCGGGTCATCGGCTCAAACAACGCTGCCCTCAATGCTTGCGGGATAACGGGACCATGGTTGTGTACCGAGACAACGGCTTGGTCATCTTCCAGTCGGGATGTGATCGTAATGGGTAGCTCCAAATCTCCGTAGGCCACACTGTTCGCCACCAGGTTGCCAATGATTTGCTGCACGCGATCAGCGTCTAAACGCGCAGAGCCATACCCAAAGGACTGATGCAACAGCATCGCGTTCGGAAAAGCAACACGCAGTTCTTCGACGCTGCGACTGACGAATGCATGTAAATCCTGCAATGTAAGAGAGATCGCTATGCCATTCCCCACACGAGCCAGCGCGAAGTCCAGCAGGTCGGCAATCATGCGCTCGGCTCGGTCGGCCGATTGGTTGATGTGGCCGAGCAGTTTCGCTTCCTTGGTCGAACGCTCGTCTCGGGCAAGGATGTCGGAGGCCATTTTGATCGCGGTCAGCGGGTTTTTGAGGTCGTGGCTGACGATGGCGACCATCTGCTCGGCGAACAACGCGCGGCGCTGGGCCTTTACATAGGCGTTGCTCAATTCATCTTGTGCCTGCTGGAGGGCGGATTCGGCAGCGGTTTTTTCGCGCAGGAGATCTTCGGCGGTTTTTCGCGCATTAAGCAGTTCCCGTTCGTACTTGTCGCGGTCAGTGGTTCCGAACAGTGCCAGTTCATAAAACGCGCCACTGGTGTGCTCGCGCCTGACGCCATTGAGCAGCATGGTGACGGTGCGTTTGTCCTGATGCACCAGGTCGAGTTTTACTTCCGCGACCGAACCTTGCATCCGCATCAGCGGCGCCCAGTGGGTCTGATGAAAAATGCGCCCGCCCATGGTCAGCAAATCTTGAAAGCGCTTGCCACAGAGCGTCGTTTGACTGAAGCCAATCCAGTTGCTGAAAGTCAGATTGGCACGCAGGATCGTGCCGTCCTCTTTCGTCACCACCAATGCGCAGGGTGCTTCTTCGAATAATGTTTGCGGGTCGGGCAGTAACGGTTGATCAGGCGACATCAGCGCTGACCCAGGGCAACAGGAAATTGTCCATGGCTTCGGAGCAAGCGGTCGGAACGCTCATGTGGGGGCAATGGCCGACGTTGTCCACCAGGCACAGCGTGCTGTTGGGTAGTATCGCGCGCATATATTCACCCACCGCGATGGGGGCAATGAGGTCGTCAGTGGATTGCAGGATGAGCGTGGGCGTGGTCAGCCCCGCGATGTCCTGGCGGTTGTCGGACATGAAGGTCACGCGGGCGAACTGTTTGGCGATGTCCGGTTCTGTGCGGCAGAAGCTGTTAGTCAGTTCCTCGCCCAGCGCCGGTTGCCCCGGCGCGCCCATGATGACCGGGGCCATGGTGCTGGACCAGCCGAGGTAGTTGCTGTCGAGGGTGTCGAGCAATGAATGAATGTCTTCGAGTTTGAAACCGCCGACATAGTCGTCGGAATCGATGTAACAGGGCGAAGGGCCGATCATCACGTGGCCGGCGATTTTTCCGGGAGACTGACGATCCGCCAGGGCAGCAATCATCGCGCTGACGGAATGGCCGACCACAATCACCGGGCCGCTGGCGAACCGGTCAATGATTTCACCCAGGTCCTGGGCATAACCGTTCAGGGAATTGTATTTTTCCCGGTCGTAAGCGCCAAGATCCGACTGGCCCGCACCCACCAGGTCATACAGCACGACCTTGAAGCGAGCGGTGAAATGGTCAACCAGATAACGCCACATGGTCTGATCGCAGCCAAAGCCGTGGGAGAAGACCAATGTTGCCGGACCTTCGCCCATCACTTTGACGTTGTTGCGATGTTGAAGGTCCATGTGTGGGTTCCCGAGCGTGCCGAAGGTGTTTTGGCGTGCTCGGGAGTTTAGATAGTCGCAGGCAACAGGTCACGCGTTGTCACTGCGAAACTCGACGTCATCGATTAATCGTAGGCTTCGCCGCCGACGCGACCGTCGCACCACCGCAATTGATGTACGAAGATTTCTTCAGCCAGCGCTGATCCGGGTAGTACGAGAACAGCAACTGACCGTCTTTCATCGAATCAATCAGCTTGTGCGCAATCGCCGGGCGCACGGCCGGGCAACCCAGGCTTCGACCAATCCGTCCATTTGCCCGCGCCAGTACCGGGCTGACGTAGGGGGCGCCATGAATCACGATCGCGCGGTCGAAGGCGTTGTCATTGAACCCCGGCTCCAGACCTTCCATGCGCAGCGAATAGCCATTCTGGCCGACGTAGCTGGACTGGGTGCGGTACAAACCCAGGCTGGTGGCGAAGCTTTCATTCTGATTGGAGAAATTGACGGCCATGTTCTCGCCGCTGTTGCGGCCATGGGCGACCAGTTCATGAAACAGTAACTTGCGCTTCTTTAAATCGAACACCCACAGACGCTGTTCGGTCGAAGGCAGGGAATAGTCGATCACCGCAAGTCTTTGGACAGGAGCGGCACCTTGAGCGATGCTGCATTGCGAGGCGCGAACGGCGAGGTTGATGACGTTGGCGTTAGCTTTCGGCGCCGCTTTGATGAGGGCGGCCGCGAGCGAATCGGCGTAGGCTGACGGTACGGACATTGCAGTCAATAGCAAGCCCGGCAATAGAAAGCCAAAACGTAGTGGCGCCATATAGATGTCTCATCATGTTAAGTTCGAGTCTAGCAGTGTGTTGAAAGCCAGGCGTTGAATGCGGGAGATTAAGGATTATTCATGGTGCTTTTAACAAGGTTATTCGTCATAAGCCGCGTATTTTTTATGGGCTTTCTGATCAGCGGCGCGGCGCTCGCAGAAACTTCGCCGATCGAGTCGACAATTGCGCCGGACTCCGTAATCGAAGCTGCCGCGGACGACAACGTCGGCCGAGCGATTCAAGCGTCGCTGGAGCCGATGAAATCCGCGTTTCCGCCATTGCTCACTTCGTCCCGCAATCGCCGCGTGGATGTCAGCCGTCTGGTCATGGATTTCTATACCCATCGCGCCTATCGCGCGGCGTGGACAAACGACAGCGACGTCACCCAGTTGATTGCCAGCCTTAATGCGACTGAAGCCGATGGTCTGAACCCGGCGGATTTTCATATTGACGAGTTGGTCCGGGCCTTGGCCGCGATGCAGGACGCTTCTGTCACGCCCGAACAGCGAGCGGCTTTTGACCTGGCGACGACGCATACTTTTTTGACTGCACTGCTGCAGTTGCGGCGCGGCAAGGTGGACCCCTCGCGGCTCGACAATCACTGGAACTTCGACGCCAATGGCGTCGATCCGCGCGACGACATCAATGCCTTTTTCGCCGCCCTCGACGATCACGATGTGGCGAAAGCGTTTGCTCAGGCTCCGCCGCAAGAAGCGGTGTACGTCGGGTTGCGTCAGGCGCTGGCGCAACTTCGCGGTATTCGCGAGCAGGGTGGCTGGCCGAAAGTGATCGTTGATCATTCGCTAAAGCCGGGCATGGACGATCCGGCTGTCGCGCAACTGCGCGCGAGAATGGTCGCGGCAGGTTTTCTCGATCCGCGTTTGATCCGCGGCACCCGGTACGACGGCGCTGTCACTGCCGCGGTCAAAAAATATCAGAACGAGCAATACCTTGGCGCGGACGGCATGGCCGGGGCGACCACATTGGCCGCATTGAATGTCTCCATTGATGCGCGCATCGATCAGGTACGGGTCAACATGGAGCGGGCGCGCTGGCTGCTTTATAAACTTCAGGGCACGTTCGTGATCGTTGATATCGCCGGCTATAAAGTCGCGATGTACCGCGACGGTCAGCCGATCTGGCGCTCGCGGGTACAGGTCGGTAAAACAGCGCGCAATACGCCGGTTTTTCAGGCGCAGATTACCTACATCACGTTCAATCCGACCTGGACAGTGCCGCCGACGATCCTCAAGGAAGACGTGCTGCCGAAGATTCAGAGCAATCCCCGCTACCTCGCCGCGAACCGAATTCGCGTGATTGATCGCGAAGGCAACGAGCTCGATCCAGCGACGGTCGACTGGACGAGCCCGCGGGGCATCAGCTTGCGTCAGGACGCAGGGCCGGACAGTTCGCTGGGGCAGGTGGTGATCCGTTTCCCCAACGATTATGCGATTTATCTACACGACACGCCGCATCGCGAGTTGTTTGCCAAAACGGTGCGTGCGACCAGTTCTGGCTGCATTCGCGTGGAGAACCCGCTGCAACTGGTGGAGCTGTTGTTCAACGACCCGGTTAAATGGGACAGCGCCGGAATTCAGAAACAACTGGCCAATGGCAAGACCGCGAATATTCGACTGCCAGTAAAAGTACCGGTGTTGTTGGCGTACTGGACCGTGGACCTGGGCAGTGATGGGCGCGTGGCATTCAAGCCGGATGTGTATGGCTACGATGCGCCCGTGTTGCGGGCGTTGAATCGGCCCGCACTGTCGACTGTATTGAATCTGCATGCGGCGAGGGCCTCGGGCGCTGCTGGCCAGCAGTAGGCGGCTGTCCAAACGGCGATTGCCCCACATCACCCCGTAGACTAAGCTCACAAAAAATAGGGGTTTAGGGCCTTCGCCCTTGCCTTACCCTTGCAGGACGAGCTTTTGCCTATCTCCCATGACGACCCGCGTCACGCCAGTGGCGTCACTTTGAAACGCTTGCCACTGGGCAAGGCGGCGGTGCTGTTCATTGCGGTGGTGTGTCTGTGCCTGTGCGGTTTGCTGTATCTGCAACTGGAGCAATCGCGACGGCAAGATCTGGCGGTGGCGCAAGTGGCGTCAGCAAACCTGACCCGCGCGATGGCACAACATGCCGAAGACACGTTTATGCAAGCCGACCTGGTGTTGACCAGTCTGGCTGACTGGATTCAGGCCGATGGTTTTAACGCGGCGCAGAAGCCACGATTACAGAAAATCTTCGCCCGGCGAGTGCAGGCGCTGAGTCAGTTGCATGGCATCTTCCTGTTCGACCGGGAAGGGCAGTGGGTCGTGACCTCGTTTGAGGATCTGCCCCGTGGTGGCGGTGTCGCTGACCGTGAGTACTTCCTGTATCACCAGCAGAACGTATCGACTTTGGCGCACATCGGGCCGGCCATTCGCAGTCGGCAGAATGGCGAGTGGATCATCCCGGTGTCGAGGCGGGTCAACGACAAAGATGGCCTTTTTCAGGGCGTTTTGCTGGCCGGCATCAAAATGACCTACTTCGATCAGTTTTTCGAAAGCTTCAATCTTGATGATGACGGTTCTATTTTCCTCGCGTTGACTGACGGAACGTTACTGGCCCGAAGACCGTTTGTGGAGTCACAGATTGGCCAGTCGCTGGCCAAAGGTGAGATTTTCAGCAAATACCTGACCGGCGCCGTGTCCGGCAATGCAATGGTCGGATCGGTGCTCGATGGCACTGTCCGCCTGCATGGCTTCCGTCAGCTCGATGCCTACCCTCTGGTGGTGTCGGCGGCATCGTCCCGGGACTCGATTCTCAAGGGTTGGTATGACCGGGCGTTTCAGTCCAGCGTCATAGTGGCGCTGGTCGTGCTGGGCGTGGGGCTGTTCGGCTGGGTGTTTGTGCGCCAGGTACGGCTCGGTGAACAGGTCGAGACGGATCTGCGCCAAGCCAAGGAAGACTTGAAGCTGATCGCAACGCACGACAGCCTGACCGGTCTTGGCAATCGACGCCTGTTCGAGCAGGCGCTGGACATCGAGTTTGGTCGTGGCATCCGACAGCCCAACTCCTTGAGTCTGATCATGCTCGATATCGATTACTTCAAACGGTACAACGACGCTTACGGTCATGTGGCCGGAGACCATTGTCTGGCGGAAGTGGCGCAGGTGGTGAAGAACTGCTGTCTTCGCAAAGCAGATCTGGCGGTGCGTTACGGTGGTGAAGAGTTTGCTGTGTTGTTACCCGATACCGATATCCACGGCGCGCTGCTGGTTGCAGAACAGATCCGCAGCAGCGTCATGGCCAAAAACATCAGCCACAGCGGTTCGCCCTACGGTTTCGTCACAGTCAGCCTGGGCTGCTATTCATTTGTGCCGACACGCCTGGACAGCACCGAAGTGTTAATCAGGCGCGCCGACGCTGCGTTGTACCAGGCAAAGCATTCAGGACGAAATCGCACGGCAGTGCTGCCGTTGGAAACCACGATCGGGGAATTGATGCGCTCGGATCGCTGAAAGCAAAGGCCTGAAGCGATGGGTGATTTACGTCACGGGTCGCTCTTTTGCTTTCAACTGCCCGTTCCCCCACCTGCACCGCCGGTGCCACCACCCGGTGCACCCGTTCCGCCGCCCGCGCCAGAACCGCTGCCGCCACCGGCCCCGGAACCGCCATTGCCGCTGGACGTGCCGCTGGAACCACTGGAACCGCTCGATCCGCCACTGCCGCCGTCACCGCTTTGCCCGCCGGACGGTGCGCCCGGGTTATTGTTGGGAGCCATTGTCGAGCCGCCGGTCGATCCGGATTTGGTGCCGGTGGCGTCAGCGCCGTCGCCGGAGGCTGCGATAGTGGCCGAGGAAGCTGCCGCCAAAAGACTCGCCAACAACAGGGTAGTCATTTTGATGTTCATCATGGTCGTCTCCAAAAAAGAGTCGGTACCTGATGTTGGTGTGAAGGGCTGGATAATTGGTGCCAGTTACATGACGAACGGATTAGTCGACTGATCATTCGCCTTCGCGAGCAGGCTCGCTCCCACATTAACTGCAATCTTTTGAAAGAACCCGGTCGAGTGGGATAGCCAACGCAACGACCCGAACGCGCGGCTGTCACACAGTGAATCCCCCTTCGCAGGAGCGCTCGGCCATGAAGAAACTGCGCATCGCAACGTTCAACGTCAACGGCATGCGCGCGCGGCTGCCGAACCTGCTGGCCTGGCTGGAGCGCGAGAAGCCGGACATTGCCTGCTTGCAGGAACTCAAGTCGGTGGACAGTGCATTCCCTGCAGCGGAACTTGAGGCCGCTGGCTACGGCGCGATCTGGCAGGGGCAGTCATCGTGGAACGGGGTGGCGATTCTTGCGCGGGATGCGCAACCGCTAGAGAGCCGGCGCGGTCTGCCGGGTGACGACAGCGATACTCACAGTCGTTATCTGGAGGCCGCCGTGCATGGAATTCTGGTGGGATGCCTGTACCTGCCCAACGGCAATCCGCAGCCAGGGCCGAAGTTCGATTACAAACTGGCGTGGTTTGAACGTCTGATCGCCTACGCCAAGGATCTTCAGAGCAGTGAACACCCGGTGGTGCTGGCCGGCGATTACAACGTGGTGCCGACCGACCTCGACATCTACAACCCGCGTTCGTGGCTCAAGGATGCATTGCTGCAACCTGAAACTCGCGAGTGTTATCAGCGGTTGCTGGATCAGGGTTGGACCGATTCTTTGCGTCATCTGTACCCGGAGGATCGGCTTTACACCTTTTGGGACTATTTCCGACAACACTGGCAGAAAAATTCCGGGCTGCGCATCGACCATCTGTTGCTGAACCCGGCGCTGAGTCCTTATTTGCAAGAGGCCGGTGTTGACGCCTGGGTACGCAACGAGCCGCATGCCAGCGACCATGCACCGACATGGATTCAACTGGGTTCGCGTAAGCGGCGTTGATTTTGTATCGGCGACGATTGGCTAAATCAATTGTCGGTCGATGTGGTTAATCCCTTATACATGGCAGCCATCGGCGGAATGATCCGCGGCCACTGCGTAAGGATCGAGCAATGAGCGAGCCACGCCTGAGCAATCTTGCGTTGTACCTGCAACGTCTGGGCTTCGACGCGCCACCGGCACCCACCCTGGAAACCCTGAATCAATTGCAGTTTCGTCACACCGGCGCCTTTGCCTTTGAAAACCTCAGTACGTTGTCGGGCGAACCGGTGCGCATCGATCTGCCATCCATCGAGCAAAAAATCCTGCACGAAGACCGCGGTGGTTATTGTTACGAACTCAACAGGCTGTACCTGGCGTTGCTTCAGGAATTGGGCTTCGATGCGCGCGGTATCAGCGGCCGAGTGGTCATGGGTCAACCTGAAGGCGCATGGACGGCGCGTACGCATCGTTTGAGTCTGGTGAACCTGGACGACGTGCGCTACATCACCGACGTCGGTTTCGGTGGCATGGTGCCTACCGCACCGCTGCTCCTCGACACGCCAGCCGAGCAACTCACCCCTCACGAACCTTATCGCATCGAACAGCATGAAGACGGCTACACCCTGCGCGCCAACGTCGGCGGTGAATGGCGAGCGATGTACATCTTCGACCTGCAGCGTCAGGAGGAGATCGATTACACCGTGGGTAACTGGTACGTCTCGACCCATCCCGAATCGTCTTTTGCCAGGCAACTGATGGTGGCGCGAACGGGCGAGGGCTGGCGGCGCACGCTCAACAACGGCAGCTTTGCGATCCATCGGATCGGCAGCGAGAGCGAGCGCCGGCAGGTGGCGGGGGTGGATGAGCTGGTTGGGTTGCTGAAGAGCGAGTTCGGGATTCGGATGCCCGAGCACGAGCCGTTGAAGCGCGTGCTGGAGCGATTGATGGTTGCCACCTGATTCATGGCTTCATCACGCGATGAATTTCGCTGAGCACCTCGGATAATTTTTTCTCCAGGTTTTTCAGTTCGGAGGCGGTTATGCCTTCTTTGAAATGCCCGGCATTCGCCAGCGCGGACCGCGGAGTGGCCGCAGAGCCCTTGTCTGCGTCGCCGAGCAACACTTTGCGCAGGCTGTTGTTGATGACTGTCTGATAACCGAATCCCTCACTCTCGGCGACGGCGCGTGCCGCTTCAATCACGACATCGTCGAGCATGATGGTGATTCGGGTTTTGCCTTTGCTGGAGGCAACCGCTGCGCGTTTGGCATTGCTGAAATCGTATTCGTCTTTCATGGGTCAAGGCTCCAGATATCGGCGTCGCTCGTTTTTGGTGGCGAGGCGCGCGGAAATTACTCGAACGAAATTCGGATCGCGGTAGGTGTACGCAACGACCAGCAAACGACCTTTGGCATCCAGCCCCAGCGTGATCCACCGCTGCTCCTCGTGATGGTCGTCCTGCAATGAGAGGGCCCTCTCGTCATAAAAGACGGCCTCCGTTTCCGCGAGGCTGATGCCTTGGTGCTTTAATTTGTTAGCCGCGTTTTTTGCCTTGTGATACTGAATCTCGAATGACTTCATTATGCATACTTTATATGTATAAGCGAGGGGCGTCCGTGCCAACGGTCGCTTGGAATGCCAAAGACTAGCGGGCAGTGGAGAAGACAGAGGAAGGATGTATTTCAAAACTTTTTGAAGGGAGGAAGCGGCGCAGGTAAAGGAGGTAATGGACACATGTCGATAATCTGACTGATGAGTTGTATACAACTCTATAGACATTTGTCCTGAGTCTTGCATACAGTGTGCGCATAACAAAAACCAGGGAACCCCCCAATCATGAAAACGCCCCATGTTTCACACCAACGGCCTGAGGACGAAAACCTCGGGGTCGGCGCGAATATGGCTTACGGCCTGCAACACGTTCTGACCATGTACGGCGGCATCGTCGCGGTGCCTTTGATCATCGGCCAGGCGGCCGGGCTCTCGCCAGCGGACATCGGTTTGTTGATTGCTGCTTCATTGTTTGCAGGGGGGCTGGCGACATTGCTGCAGACCCTTGGTTTACCGTTTTTCGGTTGTCAGTTGCCGCTGGTGCAAGGCGTGTCGTTTTCGGGCGTCGCGACCATGGTGGCCATTGTCAGCAGTGGCGGGGAGGGCGGGTTTCAATCGATTCTCGGGGCAGTGATTGCTGCGTCGTTGATTGGATTACTGATCACGCCGGTGTTCTCGCGAATCACTAAATTCTTCCCGCCGCTGGTGACGGGCATCGTCATCACCACCATCGGCCTGACGCTGATGCCGGTGGCCGCACGCTGGGCCATGGGCGGCAATAGTCATGCCGCGGATTTCGGCAGTATGGCGAACATCGGTCTGGCGGCGTTGACGCTGGTGCTGGTCCTGCTGCTGAGCAAGATCGGCAGCGCGACCATCTCTCGCTTGTCGATCCTGCTGGCCATGGTCATCGGCACGATCATCGCCGTGTTCCTCGGCATGGCGGATTTTTCGTCCGTTTCAGAGGGCCCGATGTTCGGCTTCCCCACGCCGTTCCACTTTGGCATGCCGACCTTCCACTTCGCCGCGATCCTGTCGATGTGCATCGTGGTCATGGTGACGCTGGTGGAGACCTCGGCCGACATCCTCGCCGTCGGTGAAATCATTGAAACCAAAGTTGATTCCAAGCGACTGGGCAACGGTCTGCGCGCCGACATGCTGTCGAGCATGATCGCGCCGATCTTCGGCTCGTTCACCCAAAGCGCGTTCGCCCAGAACGTCGGGCTGGTGGCGGTGACCGGGATCAAGAGCCGTTTCGTGGTCGCCACCGGCGGGTTGTTCCTGGTGGTCCTCGGTCTGCTGCCTTTCATGGGCCGGGTCATCGCCGCGGTTCCCACCTCGGTGCTCGGCGGCGCCGGGATCGTGTTGTTCGGCACGGTGGCGGCCAGCGGCATTCGCACGTTGTCCAAAGTCGACTATCGCAACAACGTGAATCTGATCATCGTCGCCACCTCCATCGGTTTCGGCATGATCCCCATTGCCGCACCGAACTTCTACGACCACTTCCCAAGCTGGTTCGCCACGATCTTCCACTCGGGCATCAGCTCGTCGGCAATCATGGCCATCGTACTCAACCTGGCATTCAACCACCTCACCGCCGGCAACTCGGATCAGCAGTCGGTTTTTGCCGCAGGTACGGAACGTGTCCTGCGATACCAGGACCTGGCCGCATTGCGCGAAGGCGATTACTTCAGCGAAGGCAAATTGCATGATTGCGACGGGAAAGAGATCCCGGTCGTGGAGGTTGACCATGGGCATGGAGAGCCGCGGGTGGTACAGGTCAAAAGTGGTGAGCATGTGTAACGGCGACATTTGAATGACGCTGCGGTAGATCGAAAGATCGCAGCCTGCGGCAGCTCCTACCCTGGAATGCGATCTCCTGTAGGAACTGCCTAAGGCTGTGATCTTCTGACAATCCGGCAGGCACAAAAAAGCCCCTGAACCTTTCGATTCAGGGGCTTTTTGATATTGCTGTCTGGCTCCACGACCTGGACTCGAACCAGGGACCCAGTGATTAACAGTCACTTGCTCTACCAACTGAGCTATCGCGGAATGGCGTGTATGTTACTGATTCAAAAAGAGAAGTCAAGCACCTGTTGGCAGATTGAGGGATTCATCGTGACGGACGGTGGTTTAGCGGCGATTGGCGGTTACCAGAATCGCGCCAGAGGTCTACCATGGCGGCCCGGAAGTGGTAACACGCGCTGCCGGCCATTCGCCGAAAAGGTACGCGCCATGAATCACCCAGCCCTCACATTTCACACTCGCGAGGTGTTCGCATGAGCATCGCTCAGATCAGCCTGCCCAAAGGGGTTGGCCCGCACGCGGAAAAACTGTTCGATGCAATCACTCAGGCCAGCACTGCTGACGAATTGAACCGCGCGGGCGGCAAGGCTGAAGGTTTTGTCCTGGGCCTGGAAAGCACCAAGGCGATCAAAAGCCAGGTCGCCGAATCGCTGTATGTCGCTTACGACGATGCAGCCAGTCAGCGCGCAAGCGAACTGGCTTAACCGCCGAAGGTCACAGTGCCGAGCATCAGCTTGGCGTAAAGCAGCGTCGCGCCCAGTTGTACCAGCCACAACGCCAGGCCGCCGAGAAACACGCCTGCGGCCACTTGCATCACCAGGTTCTTGCCGCGTTTGGCCGGGGTGCGAGGGGTGAAGGTGTCCATTTCATCCAGGTCATCCAGGTCATCGCGCTCTGCGCGCAGGTCATCGTTTTTCATGTGAGCTCTCATCATAATTCGGGGTGTACACAAAACCCTGTGGGAGCGAGCCTGCTCGCGAAGGCGGCACATTCAGCATCAATGTGACAGATGGATCGCTTTCGCGAGCAGGCTCGCTCCCACATTTGATAGGTGTGCAGTTTAGAGCCGTCGGCCGCCGCTTTGAGAATTATCTGCGCCAAATAAAAAACGGGAAGCCCAAAGGCTTCCCGTTTTTCGTATCACGGCAGGACTCAGATCACCGCAACAATTGCTTTGGTTACCGCGTCAATGTTGCTCTGGTTCAACGCGGCCACGCAGATTCGGCCGGTGTCCAGGGCGTAAATGCCGTATTCGCTGCGCAGACGGGTCACTTGCTCAACCGTCAGGCCGGAGTAAGAAAACATGCCGCGCTGGCGACCGACGAAGCTGAAGTCGCGCTGTGGCGCGTTTTTCGCCAGCAGATCGACCATCTGGTCGCGCATGCCGCGAATCCGCAGACGCATTTCAGCCAGTTCTTCTTCCCACTGGGCGCGCAGTTGCGGGCTGTTCAACACCGCGGCAACGATGCTCGCACCGTGGGTTGGCGGGTTGGAGTAGTTGGTGCGGATCACGCGCTTGACTTGCGACAGCACGCGCGCGCTTTCTTCTTTCGATTCGCTGACGATCGACAGGGCGCCAACGCGCTCCCCGTACAGCGAGAAGGATTTGGAGAACGAGCTGGAAACGAAGAAGGTCAGGCCCGATTCCGCAAACAGGCGCACGGCAGCGGCGTCTTCGTCGATGCCATCGCCGAAGCCTTGGTAAGCCATGTCGAGGAAAGACACGTGACCTTTGGCTTTCACCACGTCCAGAACGTTTTTCCAGTCCGCCGGGCTCAGGTCCACACCGGTCGGGTTGTGG
Source organism: Pseudomonas fluorescens (assembly GCF_902497785.1). GTDB lineage: Bacteria > Pseudomonadota > Gammaproteobacteria > Pseudomonadales > Pseudomonadaceae > Aquipseudomonas > Aquipseudomonas fluorescens_BO. Next base: position 4,421 of record NZ_CABVHK010000010.1, on the reverse strand, counting down.
CAGCAGGCGTGCAGTACAACGATCGAGCCGGACGGCAGGGCGTTCAGGTCTTCCAGCAAGCCCGCGCGGTTAACGTCATGGGTCGCGGCGTCGTAGTAGCGGTAGTTCTGCACCGGGAAACCGGCGGTTTCGAACAGCGCGCGATGGTTTTCCCAGCTCGGGTCGCTGATCGCCACGACGGCGTTCGGCAGCAATTGCTTGAGGAAGTCGGCACCGATTTTCAGTGCGCCGGTACCGCCAACGGCCTGGGTGGTGATGACGCGGCCAGCGCTGATCAGTGGCGAATCATTGCCAAACAGCAGTTTCTGCACGGCCTGGTCGTAGGCGGCGATGCCGTCGATCGGCAAGTAGCCACGGGAAACGTGTTGAGCGACGCGAATCGTCTCGGCTTCGACAACGGCGCGCAGGAGTGGAATTCGCCCCTCCTCGTTGCAGTAAACACCGACCCCCAGATTGACCTTGTTGGTACGGGTATCGGCGTTGAATGCTTCGTTGAGGCCCAGGATTGGATCGCGTGGTGCCATTTCGACAGCGGAGAACAGGCTCATTTTTGCGGCGGCTCTGAATGGAGTGTGGAGGGACGTGTCGCGCTCCAGCCGAATGCACTAGAGCGGTGCACAAACGGGGAGCTAGTATAGAGGCCATCCGCGATTGAAGGCGACAGGCATTTCCGCTTCTGACGTAAGTTTTTCCGATTATTTTTTGACCGTTAGGCAATTGGCCGCATCAAAGACTTCAAGGGATGTAGGACGTTTGCCTTGAAAGCGAGGGCAATCGGCACCACATTGAGCACAATCCAGTTTTTTCCTCGGGCGACCTCGGTCGTTTGTGGTCTTTCCCGTTCCTGCCCGTTTCATCGGGCGGGCGCGAATCAGGGGTATTGAATGTCTGAATTCCAGCTAGTGACCCGCTTCGAGCCCGCCGGCGACCAGCCGGAAGCCATTCGCCTGATGGTCGAGGGCATCGAAGCCGGCCTGGCGCACCAGACATTGCTGGGTGTGACCGGTTCGGGCAAGACGTTCAGTATCGCTAATGTCATCGCGCAAGTGCAGCGCCCGACGTTGGTGCTGGCACCGAACAAGACCCTGGCAGCGCAGTTGTACGGTGAATTCAAGGCATTCTTCCCGAACAACGCGGTCGAGTACTTCGTTTCTTACTATGACTACTACCAGCCCGAAGCTTACGTGCCGTCCTCGGACACCTTCATCGAGAAGGATGCGTCGATCAACGACCACATTGAGCAGATGCGGCTCTCCGCGACCAAAGCGTTGCTGGAGCGCAAAGACGCGATCATCGTGACCACGGTGTCGTGCATCTACGGCTTGGGCAGCCCGGAAACCTACTTGAAAATGGTGCTGCACGTGGATCGCGGCGACAAGCTCGATCAGCGCGCGTTGCTGCGTCGTCTGGCCGACCTGCAATACACCCGCAATGACATGGAATTCGCCCGCGCGACCTTCCGTGTGCGCGGCGACGTGATTGACATTCACCCGGCCGAATCCGATTTCGAGGCGATCCGCATCGAGCTGTTCGATGACGAAGTCGAGAGCCTGTCCGCCTTCGATCCGCTGACCGGCGAAGTCATCCGCAAGCTGCCGCGTTTCACCTTTTACCCGAAGAGCCATTACGTGACGCCCCGGGAAACATTGCTCGGCGCCATCGAAGGCATCAAGGTCGAATTGCAGGAGCGTCTGGAATACCTGCGCTCCAACAACAAACTGGTGGAGGCCCAGCGTCTGGAACAGCGCACCCGTTTCGACCTGGAGATGATCCTCGAATTGGGCTACTGCAACGGCATCGAAAACTATTCCCGCTATCTCTCGGGCCGCGATTCCGGCCAGGCGCCGCCGACTTTGTTTGACTATCTGCCGGCCGATGCCTTGCTGGTGATCGACGAATCCCACGTCAGCGTGCCGCAGGTCGGTGCGATGTATAAAGGTGACCGCTCGCGTAAAGAGACGCTGGTGGAATACGGTTTCCGCCTGCCGTCAGCGCTGGATAACCGGCCGATGCGTTTCGATGAGTTCGAACACATCAGCCCGCAGACAATTTTTGTCTCGGCCACGCCGGGCAATTACGAGGCCGAACATGCCGGTCGCGTGGTCGAGCAACTGGTGCGCCCGACCGGTCTGGTGGACCCGCAAATCGAAATCCGCCCGGCGCTGACTCAGGTCGACGACCTGCTCTCGGAGATCGGCAAACGCGTCGCGTTGGAAGAGCGGGTTCTGGTCACCACGCTGACCAAGCGCATGTCCGAAGACTTGACCGATTACCTGGCCGATCATGGCGTGCGCGTGCGTTATCTGCACTCGGACATCGACACCGTGGAGCGGGTCGAAATCATCCGCGATTTGCGCCTCGGCACCTTTGATGTACTGGTGGGGATCAACCTGCTGCGTGAAGGACTCGACATGCCGGAAGTCTCACTGGTGGCGATTCTCGATGCGGACAAGGAAGGCTTCCTGCGTTCCGAGCGCTCACTGATCCAGACCATCGGCCGCGCGGCGCGAAACCTCAACGGGCGGGCGATTCTGTACGCGGACCGGATAACCGGTTCCATGGAGCGGGCGATCGGCGAAACCGAGCGGCGTCGGGACAAGCAGATCGCCTTTAACCTTGCCAACGGCATCACGCCCAAGGGCGTGTTCAAGGACGTGGCTGACATCATGGAAGGCGCCACCGTGCCGGGCTCGCGCAGCAAAAAGCGCAAAGGCATGGCCAAGGCCGCCGAGGAAAGCGCCAGGTACGAAGCCGAGTTGCGTTCGCCGGGCGAGATCGCCAAGCGCATCAAGGCGCTGGAAGAGAAGATGTACCAGCTGGCGCGGGACCTGGAGTTCGAAGCGGCGGCGCAGATGCGTGATGAGATCAGCAAGTTGCGGGAGCGGTTGATCGCGGTTTGAAATTACCGCGACCTGTAGGAGCTGCCGAAGGCTGCGATCTTTTGAGGTTGATTTTCAAGATCAAAAGATCGCAGCCTTCGGCAGTTCCTACAGGGGTGCTTTCAATTAATGCGCCTCGCCAGCCTTAAGCCCCGCCGGCAACTGCTTGGTCAACAACACCGCCAGCATGCTGATCCCCAGCGCAATCCCGACAAAGTGAAACGCATCGTTATACGCCATGATCGACGCCTGCTGATGGGCAATCTCGCTGAGCTTGCCCAGCGCCGCTGTTTCACTGCCGAAGCGCTCCGTCAGGGACGTAATCCGTTCGGCAACCTGCGGGTTGCTCGGCACTATCGCCTCACGCAAATAATCAAAGTAGGTCTTTGTGCGCGCGTCCAGCAATGTGGCGAGGAGGGCGATGCCGATGGCGCCGCCGAGGTTGCGCAGGATGTTGAACAGGCTCGACGCCGAGCCCGCATCCTGCGGCAGAATATAGGCGGTCGCGATCAGCGAAATCGTCACCATGATCAGCGGCTGGCCCAGCGCGCGGATGATCTGGATCTGATTGAACTGCGGCCCGGCGAAATCCGGGTTCAGCACCCCCGAGGAAAAACTCGCCAGCCCGAACAACCCGAAACCCAGGGTGCACAGCCATTTTGGCGAGACGTATTTCATCAGCTTCGGCACCAGCGGAATCAGAAACAGCTGCGGCACGCCCATCCACATGATCACTTCGCCGATCTGCAAGGCGTTGTAGTTCTGGATCTGCGCCAGGTACAGCGGCAACAGAAAGATCGAGCCGTACAACCCGACGCCCATGCCGAGGCTGGAAATACTCGATAAACCGAAGTTGCGATTGCCGAGGATGCCGAGGTTGATCAGGGGGTTGGGCTTGGAAAACTGCACGATGACAAACGTGATCAGGCTGACCAGCGCGATACTGCCCAGGGACACGATCAGGTTCGATTCCAGCCAGTCCTTGCGATGACCTTCCTCGAGAAAAACCTGCAAACAACCAAGGCCGATACCGAGGGTGAGAATCCCGGTGTAGTCGGTGCTTTTCAGCAATTCCCAGTGCGCTTCTTTCTTTTCCAGCCCATACATCAGGCCGGCGATCATGATCAGGCCCGGTGGGATGTTGATGTAGAAGATGTATTCCCAGCCCCAGTTTTCGGTCAGCCAGCCGCCAAGCGTCGGGCCGATGGAGGGCGCAAACGTCGCCGTCATCGCGAACATGGCCATGCCTTTGGCGCGGTGGTGTTCGGGAAGTTTGATCAGCGTGAGGGTGAACGCCAGCGGAATCAGCGCGCCACCGGTGAAACCTTGCAAGGCGCGGAACACGATCATGCTTTCCAGGCTCCACGCCATCGAGCACAGCAGTGATGCGGCCAGAAACCCGAGCGACACCCACACCGCCAGACGCCGGGCAGACAGCAGCTGCACCAGCCACGCGGTCAGCGGAATCATGATGATTTCCGCGACCAGGTACGACGTGGAAATCCACGAGCCTTCTTCCAGCGTCGCCGACAGAGCGCCCTG